>NZ_DASUSQ010000075.1:0-63186 GCF_036375055.1 Umezawaea sp. | reverse complement strand
ATCGACGCGGGCCCGTTGGGCGACGGCGCGACCGGGGCGTTGTTCACGAGCTTGACCTTCTGGCCGTTCTCGTAGATCGCCTCGAGGTCGTAGCGCTGGCGGAACAACAGGTTCTCGTCGTCGAGCGAGTCCACGACACCGTTGGTGTACAAGAACGTGTTGTTCTTGCGACGGTCGTCGTTGTGGAACTGCCAGCGCAGGACGATGTCGGCCTTCGCGTCACCGTCGTTGTCGATGTTGAAGTCGTACTGCGCATCCTGGGCCCACGGGAAGAAGTTGGGGCCGCCGTTGGGTTCCTGGAAGCCGGAGTAGTTCGCGATGATCGTCACGAAGTCCGGCTGGTCGCCTGCCACGAACGCGTACAGGTCGGTGTTGTCGACCGTCGGGTCGGCGGAGATCAACGGCGCCTCGCGGTGGCTGGACGCCACCGAGGAACCCGGCACCAGGACGTCGACGGCGGCGATCAACACCGTGGCGCCGGCGGCCGCTAGCACGCCCCTCGTGCGTCGCCGCCGTGTCAGTGGTGGTGCTTCTGCCATGCCCGCTCCTTTCCCACTAGCCCACGCACGCGGGCTTCAGGGAGGGATTCGCAGGAATCGGCACCGGCGTTCAACGCTCGGCCATCACGAAGGTGATATTGGTCCGAACGGCCCACGTCCAGCGGCCGTTCGGACCAGTTTCACGCCTGGCCGATCCGGCCCGCGTCGTAGATGACGCGTCCGTCGAGGACGGTCCGCAGACACGTCGGCAGCGGCGAGCCGGGCTCCAGCGGCGGCAGGCCGGGCACCCCGGAGCGCGGGTCGAGCGACCACCGCTGGACCCGCGAGTCCGATCCGGCGACGACCAGGTCGGCCGCGTCCCACACGGCGTAGGTCGCGGGGGCGCCCGGCTGGAGGGTGCCGGTGACGCCGTCGTCCACGCCCGCCGCCCGCCAGCCGCCCCTGGTGTGCGCGGTGAACGCGGCCCTCGGCGACAGCCCCGCCCCCGGCGTGCGGTGGTGCACGGCGGCGCGCACGGCCGCCCACGGGTCGACCGGCGTCACGGGGGTGTCCGAGCCGAGCGCCAGCAGCATCCCCGCCGAGGCGAGCTGGGCGAACGGGTTGAGCGCCGTGCCGCGCTCCACGCCGAGGCGCTGCGCGTACATGCCCTCGGGGCCGCCCCACTCGGCGTCGAACAGCGGCTGGACCGACGCCACGACCCCGAACGCGCCCAGGGCCTCCGCCTGGTCGGCGGTGATCATCTCGACGTGTTCGAGCCGGTGCCGCCGGGCCGCGAGGGCGGGCGCGCCGACCTGCTCGGCGGCCAGTTCGAAGCCCCGCACCACGGCGGTCATCGCCGCGTCGCCGATGACGTGGAACCCGGCCTGGAGCTGGGCCCCGGTGCACCGCACGAGGTGCGCGGCGATGGCGTCGGCGTCGTGGTAGAGCGCGCCGGAGGTGTCCGGGCGGTCGTCGTAGGGCTGGTGCAGGGCGGCGGTGCGGGACCCGAGGGCGCCGTCCACGAACAGGTCGCCCGCGAGGCCGGTGACCGGGAGGTCGATCGGCTCGAACGCGCCCCAGTACCCGACGACCCTGGGACCGTCGGTCATGGCGAGCAGGTCGGCGAGGTCCTCGGTGCTGGAGATGTCCGGGCCCGCGCACTCGTGCACGGCGGCCACGCCCCGGCTCGCGGCGTGGGCCAGGAACGCCCGCTGCGCCGCGCGGCGCCGCTCGGCCGGGAT
Source organism: Umezawaea sp. (assembly GCF_036375055.1). Taxonomy (GTDB): domain Bacteria; phylum Actinomycetota; class Actinomycetes; order Mycobacteriales; family Pseudonocardiaceae; genus Umezawaea. The sequence continues at coordinate 61,466 of NZ_DASUSQ010000075.1, read as the reverse complement.
GGCGTTCTTGGCGACGGCGCGGACGTGGTGGTGCGCGGCCCGCGACAGGGGCCCGTCCTCCGACCAGCCGTCGGCCCCGCGGACTCCGGGTGCCGCGTCCACGAGCGCGGTCGACGCGAGCGCGGAGTGCACGTCGATCCGCGACAGGTACACCCGCGCTCCCCCGGCGGCCTCGTCCAGCTCGGCGCGGGTGGGCGGGCGGCCCTCGGGCCACGTCGTCTCGTCCCAGCCGTGGCCCCAGACGAGCGGCTCGTCGGTGGCGCGGACGGCGGCCAGGCACTCGGCGAGCGACGCGCAGCCGGTCAGGTCGAGGCCCGTGAGCTGGAGGCCTGCCGAGGTCGCGTGCACGTGCGCGTCGACGAACGCGGGCGCGACGAACGCCCCGTCGAGCTGGACGACCTCCGCGTCGGGGTGCAGGGCGCGGCCGACGGTGTCCTGGCCGATCCACACGATCGTGCCGTCGGTGACGGCCATGGCGGTCGCCGCCTGGGAGGAGTAGACGCGGCCACCGAGGAGAAGAGTTGTCGTCACGACCGCTCAGTCTGCCCGTACTCCTCCGCGAGCCGGTCACGGAGGCGGGCGTGGCGGAACTGGTAGACCGGTCCGACCTGCCGGAGCACGCCCCGGCGGTGGGCCTCGCGCAGGAACGCCATGAGCCGCCACGGCAGCCTCCCGGTGGCGGCGAGGTAGGCGCGGGCCAGGGCGAACCGGCCCCACGCCTGGTAGGCGACCGTCTGGGCGAGGCCGATCGCCAGCGCGGTGGTGAGCGCCCTCGGGCCGTCTCCCCCGCCGAGCAGCGCCACCGCGAGCCCGACCGGCACGGCGAACTTCACCACGGTGACCAGCGACGTGGTGCGGTCGACCCGCAGCAGCCGGTCCGGGTCGCCCACGGTCCCGTCGGCCGGGCCTGCGCCGACGGCGGTGGCGACCGCGAGAGCCGCGACGGCGGCGGCAAGCAGCACGACCGTCCACGGGGCCAGGCCCAGCAGCAGGCCCGCGCCCGCGCCCGCGCAGAGGCCGACCGCCGCGGCGCCGGGGGCGCCGGACCACCGGGTCGGGCGCAGGCGCAGCGGTGGGTGGTCGGTGCCCAGGCCGCTGATCATCGGTCCGAGCAGGACGACCAGCAGCACCGCGACCGAGGTGGACCCGCTGACCGCCGCGCCGAGCAGCACCGGCGCCGCCAGGGCCGCGGCGAACAGCACCCGGCGCCCGCGCACCGCGCTCGGCAGCCGCCACCAGGCCAGGTCGTGGGTGTCCTGGCGAACCAGGAAGTCCGCGAGGAAGCGGAGGTGCCGCCGGTCGCGGTGCTCGGTGTAGAGCACGGGGACGTACCGGCCGAGCAGGTGGGCCTCGGGGTCCGGGACGTCCAGCAGCTCGGCGGGGTCCTCGGTGTCGTAGACCGTGCGGGCCAGGGTGGTCATCAGCGGCGTGCCCAGCACCGGGAGCAGCCGGTCGAGCACGGGTGCCCACTTGTCGCCCCTGGTGGACAGCCGCAGGTACTTCTCCACGTCGGCCGCGTCGAGGTCGGCCAGGACGATCGCCGCGGCACCGGTGACCACGTCCGCGGCGGCGGCGTACTCGGCCACGCGGCTGGTCAGCACGAGCGGGTCGTCGGCGCCGAGGGAGGCGTTGATCCCCCGGATCGCCCGGTCGCGCAGGTGCGGCGCGATCTCGTCGAAGCCGTCCAGCACCGGGAGGACGCGCTCGGCGGCGACCAGCGCCGCGGCCTCGGGACCGTACTGGCGCTCCAGCTCGTCGGACAGCCAGGACCGCAGGTCCTGCTCGGGGTTCCACGACCCGAGGGGCAGGATCACCGGGACGCGCTCGGTGTCCGCGGTGAGCACGAACCGGGTCGTGACCACCGTCTTGCCCGACCCCGGTCCGCCGAGCACCACCAGCCGTCCGGACGGCACGGCGGCGTAGACCTCGGCCAGGTCGTCCAGCGCGCCCGAGAGGTCGACCGGGTCGTCCCGGTCCGGGTCGCGGTGGATCGTTGGCCAGTGGTCCACGAGTTCCGGTGGGGCGTTGTCCCACCGGACCGGCAGCGGGTACGGGTCGTGCACGCCGCGCGCCCGTTCCTCCTGCCGCCACTGGGCGCGGACGGCGGCGGCGAGGTCGGGTGGTTCCGGCGCGGTCCGGCGTCCGCTCCACCACTGGGCGAGCGCCAGCAGCAGGCCCGCGCAGCCGAAGGCCATGCCGAGCACGCTGGACTTCTGGTCGGCCAGCTCCCACCCGTCCCCCACCAGGAACAGGAAGAGGCCGGTGGCGACCACGAGGGTCACCACCGGCCAGGTCCACCGCGGCGATCGCATCAGATCATCATGCCGCGACCTTCACCCTGCCACGGCGGAACCTCAGCACCGCCGCGGAGACGAGGATGAGCGCGAGGACGCTGTAGGCGACCATCGCGAACGTGCTGTCGACGAGGGCCACGGGATCGCCCTGGCTGATCGTCAACGTCCGGCGGAGCTGCTCCTCCGCCATCGGCCCCAGGATCATGCCCACCACGGCGGGCGCGATCGGGTAGCCGTGCCGTCGCATGAAGAACCCGATCACGCCGATGACCAGCAGCACGATCAGGTCCTGCACGACGAAGTTCACCGCGTAGGTGCCGAGCGCGGCGAACAGCAGGATGCCCGCGTACAGGTACGGCCGCGGGATCTGCAGGACCTTCACCCAGATCTTGATCAGGGGGAGGTTGAGCACGAGGAGCATCACGTTGCCGATGTAGAGGCTCGCGATGAGCGCCCACACCAGGGCCGAGTTGTTCGTGAACAGCAGCGGTCCCGGCTGGATGCCGTAGCTCTGGAACGCCGCCACGATGACCGCCGCGGTCGCCGTGGTCGGCAGGCCGAGCGTCAGCAGCGGCACGAGGACACCGGCCGCGGCCGCGTTGTTGGCCGCCTCCGGTCCCGCGACACCCTCGATGGCGCCCTTGCCGAACTCCTCGGGCCGCTTCGAGAGCTTCTTCTCGGCCGCGTAGGACAGGAACGTCGAGACGTCCGCGCCACCGGCCGGGATGGTGCCGATCGGGAACCCGATGGCGGTGCCGCGCAACCACGGCTTCCACGACCGGGACCAGAACTCCTTCGTCATCCACTTGCCGCCGACCGGGACCACCTCGACCGGCCCGTGCCGCAGGCGCGACGCCACGTACAGCGCCTCGCCGACGGCGAACACGCCGACCGCGACGACGACCACGTCGATGCCGTCGGACAGCGTGGACAGGCCGAGGGTCAGCCGGGGCTGACCGGTCAGCGTGTCCGTGCCGACCAGGCCGAGGAACAGGCCCAGCGCCAGCGCCGCGAGGCCCCGGCTGACCGAGGAGCCCAGCAGCGCGGCGACCGTGATGAACGCGACGACCATGAGCGCGAAGTAGTCGGGTGGCCCGAGGGTCACCGCGAGGTCCGCGATGGTCGGCGCGAGCACGGTCAGCAGGACCGTGGCGATCGTGCCCGCGACGAACGACCCGATGGCCGCGGTGGCGAGCGCGGCGGCTCCGCGCCCGGCTTTCGCCATCTTGTTGCCCTCTAGCGCGGTCACGATCGAGGACGACTCGCCCGGTGTGTTCAGCAGGATCGACGTGGTCGACCCGCCGTACATGCCGCCGTAGTAGATGCCCGCGAAGATGATGATCGCCGCGGTCGGTTCGAGCGTGTAGGTCAACGGCAGCAGCAGTGCGACCGTCATCGCCGGGCCGATGCCCGGCAGCACGCCGACGGCGGTGCCCAGCGTGACGCCGAGCAGCGCGTAGAGCAGGTACTCCGGCTGCATCGCGGTCGCGAAACCTTCGAGCAGCAGCGTGATGTTATCCATCGAGGAGTGGCACTCCCTCAAAGATCCCGGCGGGCAGGGAGAGCCCGAGACCGGACGCGAAGACGATCTGGATCACCACGGCGAGCACCACCGAGATCAGCAGCACCTTCCACCACGGTCGTGCGCCCAACGTCCAGGCGGCGCCCGCGAACAGCAGCGCCGCCGCGACCGGCCAGCCGACCAGGTCGATCAGCACGAGGTGCGCGACCAGGAAGGCCAGGAGTTTCACCACGGTCATCCAGTCGGTCCGCGCGTTCGCGTCCACGTCCTCCGCGTCCTCCAGCTCGCCGAGCTTCCCGCGCGCGGTGGCCACGATGGCCGCCAAGCCGGTCACGACGAGCAGGAAGCCGACGGCGTAGGGGAACGCGCGGGGCCCGACCGAGCTGGCCGAGGAGGGCACCTGGATGGTGCCCGCCTCGACCAGCGTGAAGATCCCCAGTGCGACGATCAGCCCACCGAAGACGTACTCCTCGATCTGCCGACCGCGCACCGGGTCCGCGCCCGGTGTCGGTGTGTCGACAGCGGTCACTTCACCAGCCCGATCTCCTTGAGCGTGGTCTGGATGGTGTTGATCTCGGTCGTGAGGAACTTGGAGAAGTCGTGGCCGGTCAGGAAGGTGTCGGTCCAGCCCTTCTTGGTCAGCTCCGCCTTCCACTGCTCACTGTCGTGCATCTCGGTGACCAGCTTGACGAGGTTGTCCTTCGCGGCGACGGAGATGCCGCCGGGGGCCACCACGCCGCGCCAGTTGATCAGCTCGACGGCCATGCCCGCGCCCTTGAGGGTCGGGGCCTTGAGGTCGGCGTGCTCGTTCGGGCCGGAGGTCGCGAGCGCGCGGAGCTTGCCCGCCTTGATCTGCTCGGCGTACTCGCCGACGCCGGAGATGCCCGCGTTGACCTTGTTGCCCAGCAGCGCGGCGAGCGACTCGCCACCGCCGGAGAACGGGACGTAGTTGAGCTTCGCGGGCTCGATGCCCTTGGCCTTGAGCATCATCGCGGCGAGGATGTGGTCGGTGCCGCCCGCGGAACCGCCCGCGATCGAGACGCCCTGGCCCTTGGCGGCGATGTCGGCCAGCAGGTCGTCGATCTTCTGGTACGGCGAGTCGGCGGGAACCACGACGACCTCGTCCTCGGCGGTGAGCCGGGCGATCGGGGTCGCGTCCTCCAGGCGCTTGTCGACACCGTTGGTCTCGACGGCGCCGACCATCACCAGACCGGTGATCATCAGGAAGCTGTCGGACTTCTCGTTGGCCAGCTTCTGGAGGCCCACCGTGCCACCGGCACCGCCCACGTTGCTGACCTGAACGGACTTGACCAGATCCGCGCCGGTGATGCTGGCCTGCATGGCCCGCGCGGTCTGGTCCCAGCCGCCGCCCGGATCCGCGGGGGCCATGATCTCCAGCTTCGCGACCGAGCTGGAGGAGCTCGCGCCGCCACAGCCCGCGAGCGCGAGACTCACCGCGATCGTCGCGGCCGCCACCGTGCGCGCTCCACGGGTGTGAATTCTCGACATTGTTGTACGCCTTCCGGGTATCCGGGGCTTCCGTGCCCCGGTGGCGGCTGAGGGTAGGCATTCGTCCGGTGACGAATACACCACTGGAAGTAACGGTCGTATTGGTCGTTACGGTCGTGAAGCAGCTCACAAGCGCATTGGGCCAGAATGCGCACCATGCGACGGTCGTTTTCCCTCGGTGTCTACCTGCTGGCTCTCCAGGTCGTCATCGTTCTGGTCACGACGTGCACCGCCGGTCTGCTCGCGGCGAAACTCCAGAACGACCGGATCCGCGAGGCGTACAAGGGGCGGATGCTGTCGACGGCGGAGAGCGTCGCACGGTTGCCGTCCGTGATCGAGGCGTTCGACGCGCCTCACCCGGCCGAGATCATCCAGCCTCTCGCCGAGGTGCTGCGCAAGGCGTCCGGGGTGACCTACGTCGTCGTGACCGACAACGCGGGCAACCGCTACGCCCACCCGGACCCCGCGCGGATCGGCCAGAAGGTGTCGACGGACCCGTCCACGGCGCTGTCCGGCCAGGTGTTCGTGGGCACCGAGACCGGAACGCTGGGCACCTCCCTGCGGGCGAAGGTGCCGATCAGGGCCACCGACGGGACGATCATCGGCATCGCGTCGGTCGGCATCCTGGAGACCCAGCTGGCGGCCGACTTCGCCGACGACCTGCCCGAGCTGATCGGCTGGCTCGCGGCGGCGGCGCTGATCGGCTCGCTCGGCGCCGCGATGGTGACCAAGACGATCCGGCGGCGCACGTTCCGGCTGGAGCCCGCGGAGATCGCCCAGCTGCTGGAGACCCGCGACGCCATGCTGCACGGCATCCGCGAGGGCGTCGTCGCGGTCGACGACCGCGACCACCTCGTGCTGGTCAACGACGAGGCGATGCGGCTTCTGGACCTGCGCGAAGACCCCACCGGGCTGCCCGCGGCGCAGGTGCTGGAACGCGGCGGCCTGCTGGACCTGGCCAGGGTGGTCGAGGACGTGACCGATCGGTTGGTCCTGGCCGGTGAGCGCGTGCTGGTCGCCAACCGCATGACCGCCAAGTCGCAGGGCCGCCCGGTCGGCGTCGTGCTGACCCTGCGCGACCGCACCGAGCTGTACGACGCGCTGCGCGAACTGGACGGCCAGCGCACCGTGACCGAGGTGCTGCGGACCCAGGCGCACGAGTTCTCCAACCACCTGCACGTGATCGGCGGCCTGCTGGAACTCGACCGGCCCGCCGACGCCGTGCGCTACATCGAACGCGTCGGCGGCGCGGGCTCGCTCACGTCGGCGACCGTCGACCGCGCGATGGCGGACCCGGCGCTGGCGGCGCTGCTGCTGGCGAAGGCGGGCACCGCCCACGAGCACGGCGTGTCGTTCCGGTTCTCCCCCGATTCGTCGGTCACGAGGGAGGCGGGTGACGACACGCTGACGGTGTTGGGCAATCTGGTCGACAACGCCGTCGACGCGGCGGGGTCGGGCGGCACGGTCACCGTGCTCGTCCGGTCCGACGACGACGGGGTCCGCATCCTCGTCGAGGACGACGGGCCGGGCATCGACGAAGCGGAACGCGGGAGGATCTTCACCTTGGGCGTCACAACCAAACAGCCGCGACGGGCGCACGGCCGGGGCATCGGGCTGGCGCTGGTGTCGCGGGTGGTCTCGCGGCGGTCCGGCAGCGTCGAGGTGGGCCGGTCCGAGTTGGGCGGGGCCTCGTTCGACGTCTGGCTCCCCGCCCTGGTGGGGGTCGGCGCATGAGCACCGTTCGCACCCTGGTGGTCGACGACGACTTCGCCGTGGCGGCCGTGCACCGGGCGTTCCTGGACACGTTGCCGGAGTTCACGGTGGTCGGTGAGGCGCATCGCGGGATGGACGCCCTGCGGGCCGTGGAGGAGCTGCACCCGGATCTGGTGCTGTTGGACATCCACCTCCCCGACATCTCCGGGTTGGAGGTGTTGGCCCGGTTGCGGGCGCGGTCCGGTGCCCAGGTGGACGTCATCGCCATCACCGCCGCTCGGGAGGTGGAGACCGTGCGGCAAGCCATGTCCCGAGGAGTGGACCACTACCTGGTGAAGCCGTTCACCCGCGGGGCTTTCCTGGAGCGGATGAACGCCTACCTGGCCCAGCGGGCCGAGGTCCTGCGGGTGGGGCGGGAGTCCGTTCTCGATCAGGATGCCGTGGACCAACTGTTGGCCGCCGGGCAGCGCAAGCCCAGGGGTGGGGCTTTGCCGAAGGGGTTGTCGGCGGTGACCCTGCGGTTGGTCACCGAGGCCTTGCGGGCCAACGAGGGGGATATGTCCGCGCAGGAGGTCGGGGATCGGGCCGGGGTTTCGCGGGTGAGCGCTCGGCGGTACCTGGAGCACTTGGTGGCCATCGGGAAGGCCGAGGTTCAGCCCCGGTACGGGGTGTCCAATCGGCCTGCTCATGGGTATCGGTTGGTGTGACGGTCGGTGGACGGGGATCGGGTGGCCGCCGGTCCTGGCGAATCGGGTGGCCGCCGGTTCCAGCGGTGGTGGCCGATGCGACTCGGGGCCCCTCGGTGCGACCCCTTGATCGGGCTGAGGGGCAGGTGGTGGCTGCCTGCCCGATCAAGGGGTGCGGGGGTCACCTCCCCCGAGCACAATCGGCCACCGGTTCAGGGAAAGCCGTGGCTCACTGCTCGGTCAGACGGAACCAGCGGCAGTCGTAGGGTTCCAGGGTCAGCTTCAGGTTGCCGTTCTTGGGGATTTTCGTGGTTTTCACCACCAAGAGGTCTTCGGCCGTGGTGAATCCCGCGAGCGGCAGGGTGACTGTTGTTTTTTTGTCACTGAAATTGTGCACTGCCGCTACCGTGCCGTCCGCGTCGCACCTGTGCGCGAAGGCTGCCGGGTCTTCGGTCTTGAGCACCTGGAAGTCGCCCCAGGCCAGTTCCGGGCAGTCTCGGTAGCGCTCTACGAGTTGGCGGATCCAGTTGAGCAGTGAGGTCTGGTCGCGTTGCTGCGATTGGACGTTGATGTTCTTCGGGCCGAATTCCCCCGTGACCACTGGGCCCGGCAGGGATTTCTTGTCCGCTGTGGAGAAGCCGCCGTTGGGGTCGTCCGACCACTGCATGGGGGTGCGTACCGCCAGCCTGCCCTCTGCCGCGAGGTTTTCGGCCATGCCGATCTCTTCGCCGTAGAAGAGGACCGGGGTGCCCGGCAGGGAGAAGAGGAGGCTGTAGACCATGCGGATCCTGCGCTGGTCGCCCTCCAGCATCGACGGGAGCCTCCTGCGCAGGCCCCGGTCGTAGAGCTGCATGTTCTGGTCCGGGCCGAAGGCTTCGAAGACCTCTTTGCGTTCGTAGTCGGTGAGCTTGTCCAGGGTGAGTTCGTCGTGGTTGCGGACGAAGGTGGCCCAGTGGGCGTCCCTGGGCGGGGTGGGGCGTTCGGTCAGGACCTTGGCCAGCGCGCCCGCGTCCTTGCGCGCCAGGGAGAGGTACATCTGCTGCATGCCGATGAAGTCGAAGCACATCGTCAGCTCGTCGCCCACGCCCTCGGCGTTGCCGAAGAACTTCATGGTGTCCGCGTACGGGAGGTTGACCTCGCCGAGCAGGACGCCCTCGCCGTTGCGGCGGTTGAGGAAGGCTCGCAGGTCGCAGAGGTAGTCGTGGGGGTCCGGGAGGTCCACGGCGTCGGCCTGGCCGTCGGTCTCCAGGAGGAACGGGACGGCGTCCACCCGGAAACCGGAGAGGCCCAGCTCCATCCAGAAGCCCATGACCTTGGCGATCTCGTCGCGGACCTCGGGGTTGGCGACGTTGAGGTCCGGCTGGTGGCGGTAGAAGCGGTGCAGGTAGTACTGGCCCGTCGGTTCGTCGAACTCCCAGAGGCTGGTCTCCTGGTCCGGGAACACGACGCCCTGGGGGCCGTCGGCCGGGGGCTCGTCCGCCCAGACGTACCAGTCCCGCTTCCGGGAGTCCTTGCTGGAGCGGGCGTCCTGGAACCACGGGTGCTGGTCCGAGGTGTGGTTGACGACCAGGTCGGCGATCACGCGCATGCCGCGGTCGCGGGCGGTCCGGATGAACTCGACGAAGTCGCCCAGCGTGCCCAGACCGGGGTCGACGCCGTAGAAGTCGGTGATGTCGTAGCCGTCGTCGCGGTCGGGTGACGGGTAGAACGGCATGAGCCACAGGCAGGTGACGCCCAGCTTGTGGAGGTGGTCGATGCGCTGGGTCAGGCCGCGGAAGTCGCCGTGGCCGTCGCCGTCCGAGTCGGCGTAGGTCTCGACGTCGAGGCAGTAGACGACGGCGTTCTTCCACCAGACGTCGGAGGTGCGGGTGAGCTTCACGACCTCACCTCCGGCAGCACCTTGGCGCCGAAGGCGTCGATGAACGGGTCCAGCTCCTGGCCCACGTGGTGCAGGTACAGCTCGTCGAAGCCCAGGTCGGCGTACTCGCGCAGCCAGGCGGCGTGCCTGCCGAGGTCGGAGGAGATGTTGACGACCTCGGCGACCTTCTCCGGGGTGACGTCGGCGGAGGCGGTGTCGAAGGCCTCCGCGGTGTCGAGGTCCCAGCAGACGGGTGGGGGGAAGACGTTGCTGCGCCACTGCTCGTGGGCGATCCGCGTGGCCGTGGCCTCGTCAGGGTCCCAGCTGAGGTGGACCTGGAGGTGCAGCTTGCCCCTGCCGCCCGCGTCGCGGTAGGCGTCGGCCATGCGGCGCAGGTGTTCGGCCGGGGCGTTGACGGTGATGAGGCCGTCGGCCCACTCGGCGCACCAGCGCGCGGTCTCGACGCTGACGGCGGCGCCGATCAGCTGCGGCGGCTCCTCCGGGCGGGTCCACACGCGGGCGCGGTCGACCGTGACCAGACCGTCGTGGCTGACCTCCTCGCCGTCGAGGAGGGCGCGGATGATGTCGACGCACTCGCGCAGGCGGGCGGTCCGGAGGCCCTTGCGGGGCCAGAGTTCGCCGGTGATGTGCTCGTTGCTGGCCTCGCCGGTGCCGAGCGCGGCCCAGAAGCGGCCGGGGTACATGGCGCCGAGCGTGCCGATCGACTGGGCGATGATCGCCGGGTGGTAGCGCTGGCCGGGAGCGTTGACCACGCCGAAGGGCAGGCTGGTCGCCTCCAGCGCGGACCCGAGCCAGGACCAGGCGAACGTGGACTGGCCCTGGCGTTCGCTCCAGGGCGAGAAGTGGTCGGAGCACATGGCGGCGTCGAAGCCGGCCTGTTCGGCGTGCTTGACGGCGGACAGGGACTCGGTCGGGTGGACCTGTTCGTGGGAGGCGTGCACTCCGTACAACGTCATGCGCTGACGGGTACCCCGGTCGTGTCCGTTTTAGACCTGAACGCGCTGATGGCGCCGCCGCTCTCACGGCTTCGTTCATTCGCGCACGACCAGGACCAGCTTCCCCGCGGTGCGACCGGTCTCGCCGCGGACGTGCGCCTCGGCGGCCTCGGCGAGCGGGAAGGTCGCCTCGACGTGCGGTCGGAGTGCGCCCCGCTCGACGAGGTCGGCGATGGCGCGCATGCCCGCGTGGTCGGCTTCGACGACCAGCCCCTCCAGTCGAACGCCCAGGTCGGCGGCCCTCGTCGCGGCCGAGGCGAAGTCGTTGCCCGCCACGAGCGTGATCAGCACACCGCCCTCGCGCAGGACGCCGAGCGAACGGGTGCGCACGTCGTCGGCGAGGGGGTCCAGGACCACGTCGACGTCGTCGACCACGTCCGCGAAGTCCGTCGTCCGGTGGTCGACCAGCTCGTCGGCGCCGAGTTCGCGCAGCCACTCGTGCCTGCCCGCGCTCGCCGTGCCGATGACGTGCGCGCCGCGCGCCTTGGCGATCTGCACGGCCAGGTGGCCGACCCCGCCCGCGGCGGCGTGGACCAGCACCCGCTGTCCCGGCCGGACGTTCGCGGTGTCGACCAGCGCCTGGTGGGCGGTGAGCGCGGCGAGGGGCAGCGCGCCTGCCCGGACGTGGTCGATGGTCGCGGGTTTGCGGGTGAACGACCGGGCGGTGGCCTTGGAGTAGTCGGCGTAGGCGCCCGCGCCGTGCGAGTAGGGCAGCATGCCGAACACCTCGTCGCCCGGTTTGAACAGGGTGACCCCGTGGCCGACCTCGACGACGACGCCGGAGACGTCCCAGCCGAGGACCGGGACCGGCTCGGTCATCCACGGCAGGCCCGCGCGGTGCTTCCAGTCGGTCGGGTTCACCCCCGCGGCGTGGACGCGGACGACGATCTCGCTCGTGCCCGCCACCGGTCGCGGCCGTTCGACGAGCCGGAGGACGTCGGGGTCGCCGAGGACGTCCTGGCTGACGGCGTTCATGGTGGGGTTCCGGTCGGTCATGGTCCCAGCCTGTCGAGGGCTCCTGATCACGACAATGGCATGATGGTCACCTTGCGATGAGATCGTGCCACTGGCCGGCGATCCCCGGAGCCACCCCATGACCCGCGCGCACCGCGTCGCCGTCCTCGCCCTGGACGGGGTGTACCCGTTCGAGCTCGGCATACCGAGCCGCGTCCTCGGCGCGACCGACGGGCTGTACGAGGTGGTGACCTGCACCGTCGACGGTCTGCCGGTGACCACGGCCGCCGACTTCACCATCGCCGTCGAGCACGGCCCCGAGGTGCTGCGGACCGCGGACACCGTGGTGATCGCGCCCTTCAGCCCACCCCCCTGCGCGGCGGAGATCACCGCGCCCGCGCTGCCGGGACCGATCGCGGCGGCCCTCGGGCTGATCCGGCCCGGCACCCGGCTCGTGTCCATCTGCACCGGCGCCTTCGTGCTCGCCGCCACCGGTCGGCTGGACGGCCGATCCGCCACCACGCACTGGCAGGCGTCCGACCTCTTCCGGAGCCACTTCCCACGGGTCCACCTGGACCCGGACGTGCTGTTCGTCGACGACGGCGACATCCTCACCTCGGCGGGCGCCGCCTCCGGCATCGACGTGTTCCTGCACATCCTGCGCAAGGACCACGGCAGCGCGGTCGCCAACCGGGCGGCGCGCCGGTGCGTCGTGCCCCCGTCGAGGGAGGGTGGCCAGGCGCAGTACATCGAGGCGCCGGTCCCGCGGACACCGGACGACGGCACCTCGGCGACCCGGCAGTGGGCGCTCGCGCACCTGCACGAGCCGCTCGTCCTGGCCGACCTGGCGGAGCACGCGCGGATGAGCCCGCGCACCTTCGCCCGCCGCTTCTCCGACGAGGTCGGCCTGAGCCCCGGCCGGTGGGTCATCCAGCAGCGCCTCGCCCGCGCCCGCGAACTGCTGGAGTCGAGCGACCTCCCGGTCGACGAGATCGCGGGCCGGGTCGGCTTCGCCACCGGCACGTCCCTGCGGCAGCACCTCCACGCGGCGATCGGGGTGTCACCGCTGGCCTACCGGCGGACCTTCCGGACGACGGCGGCCTCCGACTAGCGCGGCCACCGCGCTAGGCCAGTTCGGGCCTGCCGGACGGGCGCGGCTCGGGGTCGACGTCGACCACGACACCCTCGACCACGGCCCCGTCCACGACGACGCCGCCCGCGGTCCGCGGACGGCCGTACTGGTGGTTGAGCACGGCCGTGGCGGCGCGCTCCTCGGAGCGGCGGGCGATGCGGCGGCTGACGAGGCGGCGGGTCGGCGGGAACAGCAGGAAGAGCGCGGCGACGTCGCTGACGAAGCCGGGCAGGATGACCAGCGCGCCCGCGGCGGCGATCAGCACGCCGTCGGCGACCTCCTGGTGCGGCGCGCGCCGGGTGCGCAGCGCCTCGGAGAACGACGCCATCGTCCGGGCGCCCTCGCGGCGCAGCAGCATCGAGCCGACGACACCGCCCAGGATCAGCAGCCCGACGGTGGCGAGCACCCCCACGGACTCGCCGACAGCGATGAGCGTGCCGATCTCGACGGCCATGCCGACCAACAGCAACAGGAAGACGCGCATGTCCCCTCAACGCACAAGTCGGTCAAATCGCTCCCTTGACACGTGTAACACGGTCAACACGCCCTCGTGCCGCAATATTTACGTCCAACTGGCGCTGTGTCAGGATATCTTTACGCGAACCAACCCGTAGGGGGTACGTATGACTGCGCTTCACGAGGTCGCGCCCGCGTCCGAGGGCATCGACCACCAGCCGTACACCTACGTGCGCAAGGAGCTGGTCGAGCCCGACTGGCGCCGCTTCCCCGGCTGGAGCCACGTCACCGACGCGCAGTGGCGCGACGCGCAGTGGCAGCGCGTGAACTGCGTGAAGAACGCGAAGCAGCTCCGCAAGGTCGCGGGCGACCTGCTCAGCGAGCGCTTCTACGAGGACCTGGCCGCCGACCAGGCCGAGCTGGCCACGATGTCGATGCTGCTGCCGCCCCAGATGCTGAACACCATGGCACCGGACGCGGCCCCGGAGGACTTCACGGACGCCTTCCTCGCGGACCCGGTGCGCCGCTACATGGTGCCGGTGCGCTCCGACCGCGACCCGGTGTGGCCGAGCCACCCGCACTCCGAGCGCGACTCGCTGCACGAGGCCGAGATGTGGGTGGTGGAGGGCCTGACCCACCGCTACCCCACCAAGGTGCTGGCCGAGCTGGTGTCGACGTGCCCCCAGTACTGCGGCCACTGCACCCGCATGGACCTCGTCGGCAACAGCACGCCCACGGTCCAGAAGCACAAGCTGCTGCTCAAGCCGGTCGACCGCCAGGACCAGATGGTCGACTACCTCAAGCGCACGCCCGGCGTCCGCGACGTGGTCGTGTCCGGCGGTGACGTCGCCAACGTCCCGTGGGCGCAGCTGGAGTCGTTCCTCATGCGGCTGCTCGACATCGACACGGTCCGCGACGTCCGCCTGGCCACCAAGGCGCTGGCGGGTCTCCCCCAGCACTGGTTGCAGCCCAGGGTCGTCGAGGGCCTGGAGCGCGTGGCCCGCACGGCGGCCCGCCGGGGCGTCAACCTGGCGATCCACACGCACGTGAACCACGCCCAGTCGGTGACCCCGCTGGTCGCCGAGGCCGCGCGCACGGCGCTGGAGGTCGGCGTCCGCGACGTCCGCAACCAGGGCGTGCTCATGAAGGGCGTCAACGCCACCCCGAACGACCTGCTGGACCTGTGCTTCGCGCTCCAGGGCGAGGCGAACATCCTGCCGTACTACTTCTACATGTGCGACATGATCCCGAACGCCGAGCACTGGCGGGTGGCGGTGTGGGAGGCGCAGGCCCTCCAGCACGCGATCATGGGGTACCTGCCCGGCTACGCGACGCCGCGCATCGTGTGCGACGTGCCGTACGTGGGCAAGAGGTGGGTGCACCAGCTCGCCGAGTACGACCGCGAGCTGGGGATCTCCTACTGGACGAAGAACTACCGGACGGGCATCGAGCTGGCCGACCCGGAGGCGCTGGACCGCCGCTACCCGTACTACGACCCGATCTCGACGCTGGGCGGGACCGGGCAGGAGTGGTGGTCGGACAACGCGTGACCCGGTGCGGGCGCGGATCGGGACCCGCGCCCGCACCGGGTGGTCAGCAGGCGCAGAGCGAGTAGGTCGCCCGGTACGTCGTGGCCGACGCCGGTGCGACGACGTTGTGCGTCTGGGCGCCTCCGTCGGACCACCGGTTGAAGCGGAAGCGCAACCCGAGCGGGCCGGACTGGGGGCTCGGCGCGCTGACCGAGTTGTTCGACCCGACGATCACGGTGCGGGTGAACGGTGTCGTGGACGCCGTGCCGCCGACGCTGAGCCGGAGTCCGCTCGGGGAGGACGTGAAGCTCAGGGCGACCGTGCGCGGGTCGAGCCTGACCTTGCTGGTGGCGGAGCGGCCGGAGGAGTCGGTGGCCGTCAGCGACAGCTCCAGGTAGGACGGGTACTCGTGGTCGGGCGCGGTGAACGAGCCCGACGCCACGCCCGCCCAGTCCTGCACGACGTGCTCGTGGCAGGAGCCGCTGCTCGCGCAGTGCTGGATGCTCAACCGCCAGCGCAGCGCGGACGCGGGCAGCGTGCCGTCCTGCGCGTCGGTCGCGTGGCCCGTGAACGGGACGTTCTGGCCCACGGCCCAGCGCAGCGCGGCGGTCGGATCGTCGATCACCGGCACCGGGTCCTGCGCGACCGGCGTGCCGACCGTGACGGTGACCGTCGTGGTGCCGGACGCGCCGTCCTGGTCGGTGACGCGCAGGCCCACCACGACCGTGCCCTGGGTGCTGTAGGTGCGGGTCGGGGTGGCGGACGTGGAGTCGTCGTACGCGCCGTCGCCGTCGAGGTCCCACGCGTAGGACAGGGTGTCGCCGACGTCGGGGTCGGTCGACCCGGTGCCGCTGAACTGCACGGCCAGCGGCGCGGGGCCGGAGGACGGGGTGGCCGTGGCGGCGGCGGTCGGCGCGCGGTTGCCCTCGGGGTAGCCGACCCGGCGCAGTTGGCCCGCGCCGAGGGCGAGGTAGAACAGGTCGCCACCGGGACCGGTGGTGATCTGCACGGGGACGTTCACGCCGGTCACGAACGGCACCAGCTTGGCGGGGTCGGGCTGGCCCGCGGTGGTCTGCATCGCCCAGATGCAGCCGCGCGAGCTGTCGGCGAAGAACAGCGCGCCGTCGTAGGCCGCCGGGTAGTTGCTGGTGGACTCGAACGCGATGCCGGAGACCGACGATCCGCCGGTGGGGCACGGGTCGGTCGACACGACCTTCGCCGAGTGGTTGTAGGTGTAGTACGGCGCGGTCTGGCCCGCTCCGGTGTAGAGCGACTCGCACAGGGAGAGGTTCGCGCCGTCGTAGCCGCCCTGGCGCGCGGCGCCCTCGTAGCAGGGCCAGCCGAAGTTCTCCGCCGTGCCGTCGTTCACGTCGGTGATCCGGTTGATCTCCTCCCAGGTGTTCCAGCCGACGTCACCGGCCCACAGCTCCTCGGTGCCGGGCCGGAACGCGAACCGGAACTGGTTGCGCAGGCCGGAGGCGATCACGCGGCGGGCGTTGGCGTCGGCGCTGCCCGCGAACGGGTTGCCGGGCAGGCCCGCGCCGGTGTCCGGGTCGATGCGCGTGATCGTGCCGTCGAGGGTGACCGGCTCGCCCGCCGGGCGGCGGATCGACTGCGACCGCAGCGCGCCGCCGCGGGCCGTGGGCGAGGTGAGGTTCGTGCCCGCGGGCGACGGTGGGTCGGCGCAGGGGTTGCCGACCTGGCCGTAGTCGGTGAAGTTGAAGCTCGCCCCGTCACCGCCGCCGACGTACAGCCCGCCGTCGGGTCCGAAGGCGACCGTGCCGATGGAGTGGCTGGGGTACTGCTGGCACCAGTCGGTGACCAGCGGCTGCTCGGCGGTGGCCACACCGCCCGCGCCCATCGTCAGCTTGGAGACCCGGCTGGTGACGACACAGCCCTGGTCGGTGGCGCCGGGAGGGGTCGGGCAGGCGTCCCCCCAGCGCGGCGCGGTGCCGCCGGGCACGGCGTCGTAGGTGTAGGCGACGTAGACGAACGGGCGGGCGGGGAACTGCGGGTCGACCGCGAGGCCGAGCAGACCGCGGTCCCAGAAGTCCTGGGTCTGCGTGCGGAGGTCGGCGAAGACGGTGGCCGTGGTGTCCGAGAGGGAGTCGAAGACCTTGACCAGGCCGCTCTTCTCGGCGATGAAGACCTTGCCGTCCGGGGCGAAGGACACGGCGGTGGGGCTGCTGAGGCCGCCGATGGCGAGGGTGTCGGTGAAGCCGGTCGGCACGGCGGCGGAGGCGGTGGGCGGGAGTGCCGTCACGGTGGCGGCGACCACGAGGGTCGCCACGGCCGCGGCGGTCGTGCGTCTGGAACGGACGGGTCTGCGGCGGAATGGACGCATGATCGGTGCGGTCCTCTCGTGCGCTGCTCTACAGGGACACGAAGAGGTTCACCCGTGAGACCTGCGTCACGTGCCGAGCTGCGCCCACACGACTTCGGGGTACCGCCGAAAGTCACCCGAGCGGCCGAGCGATCACGGCCTCCTCCGCAGGTGGAGCCGCCTTTATAGGGGTGGTCGCCCGGCCGTGGAACACCACGGTCCCGGTCGGGTCGACGGAGACCAGGTCGCCGGTGCGGTAGACGGTCGTGCCGTCGCCCGCGGGGTTCGCGACGAAGCGCTCCGCGGTGCGGCCGGGGTCGCAGGCGTAGCCGGGGCCGACCGCGGCGCCGCCCACGTACAGCTCGCCGACCTCTCCCGGCGGTACGGGGCGGAGGTGGGGGTCGAGCACCAGGATCGTCGTGCCCGCCAAGGGCCTGCCCAGCGGGATCGTCCACTTCGGACTGCCGGTGACCGCGTGGGCGAGGCAGGCGATCGTGGCCTCGGCGGGGCCGTGGACGGTCGTCACGCGGGTGCGGGGCAGGGAGGCGCGGTGTCGTGCCACCAGGTCCGGGGTGACCGGTTCGCCGTGCAGCAGGCACAGGTCGAGGGTGGCCGGGAGGAGGTCGGCCCGGTCGAGCAGTCGGTGGTGCGACGACGGGGTGGTGAGCAGGTGCGTGGTCCGGTGGCGGGTGGCCAGGGCTGCCACGGCTCGCGGGTCGGCCAGTTCGCGCGCGTCGGGCAGCACGAGGGTGCCGCCGGACGCCAGGGTGGCGAAGAGGGCGCCCAGCACGCCGTCGTCGGACACGGGCAGTGCGGGCAGGACGACCGGGGCCGGTCCGTACAGGGTGGTGTGGCCGGTGATGGCGGCGTCCAGGTTCGACCTGGTGATCACGATCGTCTTCGGTCGTCCGGCGGGCACCGGGGTGTGCAGGAGGTACGCCGGGTGGCGGCCGTCCGCGGCGACCGGACGGTCCGGTCGCGACCGCCCCCGCGCGGTGAACTCGACCAGCGGCGGTGGGCGCTCCACGTCGCGCAGCGGCCCCCTGACGGCACCGAGGTGGACGATCGCGGCGCAGTCGGCGACCTCCAGGACGGAGTCGAGCCGCTCGGCGGGGTGGTCGGGGTCGACCACCGCGAAGGACGCGCCCGCCCGGAGCGTGGCGAGCACGCCGACCAGCGCGGCGGCGCCCTGCGGCAGGAACAGGACGACCGCGGTGCCGGGCTCCACCCCCGCGGCGACCAGCCTGCCCGCGAGTTCCGCGGCGGTGTCGACCAGGCTCCGGTAGGTGAGCACCTGCTCGCCGACGACGAGTGCCGGGCTGTCGGGGCCGCGGCGGGCCTGCCGCTCGATCGCCTCCAGAGCTTCGGACATGGCCGTCCCCGTCCTCGTCCCGGTCGCGGCAGGTCGCGCGACTGCGCCCGCGGGCCCGTGCGACGCTAGGGAAGCGCGCGCGGAAGATCCAGGTCTTTAACCCAGGGGGAAAGTCGGTCGCGGGCCCGCTCCCCCTCCGTCGGCAACCGGTGGGCGGCGACCACGGCGGAACTCGCGGACGTCCCGCGCGCGACGGTGGCCGCCCCGTCCCGGCACCGCGACGAGGATTCCCTTTCACCCACTGAAAACCGGGCTTCCCGCGACGGGCGCGCTGCTCCACTGTCCTGGACACCCGCCATCCCGGCGGGCGCCGCCCCGGACGTCACCACCACGGCCTCCGGGCGGTCCACTCGTGGCAGGACGGGAGACCGCGCTGTGATGACCGCCTTCGTGCGCGACCAGTGGTACGTGGCCGCCTACGGACACGAGATCGGCCGTGAGCTCTTCGCCAGGACCGTCCTCGGTGAGCCGCTGGTGCTCTACCGGGCCGAGACCGGGGAGGTGGTCGCGCTCGCCGACCGGTGCGTGCACCGGCGCTACCCGCTCTCGGAGAGCAGGCTCGACGGCGACACGATCATCTGCGGCTACCACGGTTTCACCTACGACAAGGCGGGCACGTGCGTGGCCGTCCCCGGCCAGGCCCGGATCCCCCGCACCGCACGGGTGCCCGCCTACCCCGTGGTGGAGCGGGACTCGTTCGTCTGGGTGTGGATCGGCGCCCCCGACCTGGCCGACGAGGCGCTGATCCCCAGGGCGCCCTGGCTCGTCGACCCCGGGTACACGACGGTGTGCGGGATGGAGCCGCTGGCGGCCCGGTACCTGCTGCTGGTGGACAACCTGCTCGACCTGTCGCACGAGACCTACCTGCACGGCGGGTACATCGGCACGCCCGAGGTGGCGGAGACGCCGATCACGACCGAGGTGGACGAGGACAACCGGACCATCTACGTCAGCAGGCACATGGACGACGCCGCGTGCCCGCCGTTCTACGCGAAGTCCACCGGCATCGAGGGCCGCATCACCCGCTGGCAGGACATCGAGTACCGGCCGCCGTGCCTGTACCTGCTGCACAGCCGGGTGGCCCCGGTGGGCGTGCTGCCCGAGGAGGACGGGTCCGACCCGAACGGCTTCCACGTCGAGGTCGTCTACGCCATCACCCCGGAGACCGAGCACAGCACGCACGACTTCTGGGCCGTGGCGCGGGACTTCGCCCTCGACGACCAGGGCGTGTCGGACTTCCTGGCGGAGAGCAACCGCACGGTGGTGCTCCAGGACGTGACCGCGCTCGACATCCTGGAGAAGGTGATCCAGGCGGAACCCGACGGCTACCAGGAACTGTCGGTCAACATCGACACCGGCGGCCTGGCGGCCCGGCGCTTCCTCGAGCGGATGGCCGCCGACGCGGCCGAGGGCGCGCGGGCGGCGCGGGTATGACCGGCCGGGTCGCGGTGCTGCGCGGTGACGCCGTGCACCGGGTCCACTGGCGGCTGGGCACCGATCTGCTGGTGGCCGTGTGCCACTGCGGCGCCGAACGCGACTTCGAGGACCCGGTCGTGCTCTGGGACTGGCTGCTCGCCCACCCGGTGGGCCACGAGTCCGGGTCCGCGCCCGCGCGGCGGCAACCGCTGGCCGTGAGCGCGCGATGACGGCTCGGGCCGCCGCCGAGCAGGAGTTCGACCTCCTGCTGGCGCACCGGGAGGAGGTCGCGGCCGGGGTGGTCGTGATGAGCCTGCGCCACCGCGACGGGGACGACGTGCCCGCCTGGGAGCCGGGCGCGCACGTCGACCTCGTGCTGCGCCCGGACCTGGTGCGGCAGTACTCGCTGTGCGGCGACCCGGCCGACCGGTCGGAACTGCGGGTGGCGGTGCTGCGCGAGCCGAACGGCCGAGGCGGGTCGGACCACGTGCACGACCGGCTCCGGCCGGGCGACGCGGTGCGCGTCCGGGGTCCGCGCAACCACTTCGCGCTGGTGGAGGCGAAGCGCTACCTGTTCGTCGCGGGCGGCATCGGCATCACGCCGTTCCTGCCGATGGTGGCGGCGGCCGACGCGCTCGGGGCGGACTGGCGGCTGGTGTACGGCGGGCGGACGCGGGCGTCGATGGCGTTCCGGGAGCACCTGTCCCGCGCGTACGGCGACCGGGTGGACGTCCGGCCGCAGGACGAGACGGGGCTGCTCGACCTGGACGCCCTGCTGCGCGACCCCGACCCGGACACCGCCGTCTACTGCTGCGGTCCCGAACCGCTGCTGGCCGAGGTCGAGCGGCGCTGCGCGGGCAGGCCGCCGGGGGCGCTGCACGTCGAGCGGTTCACCCCCGCGCCGACCTCGTCCCGGCGGGCGGGCTTCGAGGTCGAGCTGGCGCGGTCGGGGACGGTCCTCGCCGTGCCACCGGACAGGTCGGTGCTCGACGTGGTCGAGGAGGCCGGGGTGCCGGTGCTGTGGTCGTGCCGCGAGGGGACGTGCGGCACCTGCGAGACGCCCGTCCTGGACGGGGTTCCCGACCACCGCGACTCGCTGCTCACCGAGGCGGAGAAGGAGGCCTGCGACACGATGATGATCTGCGTCTCCCGCGCGCGCGGCTCCCGACTGGTCCTCGACCTGTGACGGGTCGGTCGGTCACGTCGAAGGTGCTCGCCCTGCTGGAGGCGTTCACGCCCGAGGCGCACGCCCTGACCCTCACGGAGCTGGCGCGGCGGGCGGACGTGTCCCTGCCGACGGCGCACCGCCGCGCCATGGAGCTGGTGGCGTGGGGCGCGCTGGAACGCGGTCCGGACAGCAGGTTCCGCATCGGCCTGCGGCTGTGGGAGGTCGCGTCCCTCGCCCCGCGCGGGCTCGGTCTGCGCGAGGCGGCCATGCCGTTCATGGAGGACCTGTACGAGGTCACCCACGAGAACGTCCAGCTCGCCGTGCGGGCCGGGCTGGAGCTGGTGTTCGTCGAGAGGATCGCGGGCCGCGACGCCGTGCCGGTCAAGACCCGCGTCGGGGGCCGGTTCGCGCTGCACGCCACCGGGGTCGGTCTGGTGCTGCTCGCCCACGCGCCCGCCGAGGTGCAGGAGGAGATGCTGTCGGCGCCGCTGCGCGGGTACAGCGCGAAGACCACGACCGACCCGGTGCGGCTGCGGGAGGTGCTGGCGGACGTGCGGCGCAACGGCTACGCCGTCAGCGACGGCCAGGTCACCACGGACGCGCTGTCCGTGGCGGCACCGATCCGCGACGCCGACGACGAGGTCGTGGCCGCGGTGTCGCTGGTGGTGCGGGCGGACGGCGCGGACCCGGCGGCGCTGGCACCCCTGGTCCAGACCGCCGCGCGCGGGATCACCCGTACATTGGCGTCGTCCGTCGGATGAGACCGCACGATGGAGGAACCATGTCGATCCTCGGCACGCCCCTGGTGGCCGACGTCGTGGCCAGGCTCATGCAGGGCGCGAACCGGCTCGCCGCGGGCACGATCGCCCGGCGCGCCGCGAGCCTGCTGCCCGAGTACCGGGTGCGGACGCGGGAGATCGCGGTCCCGACGGCCGTCGGACCGGCGCGCGCCGTCGTCTACCTGCCCTCGGGCCGGGACCCGGCCCCGGCGGTGCACGTCAACTTCCACGGCGGCGGGTACGTCATGCGCGGGATCACGCTCGACGACCCGCTGTGCCGGTACCTGGCCTCCGAGGCCGGGGTGGTCGTCGTCAACGTCGACTACGCCGTGGCGCCGCGGCACCGGTTCCCGGTGCCCGCGCGGCAGGCGTTCGACGTCGTCCGGTGGGTCGCGGACCACGGCGGCGAGCACGGGTGGGACGGCGCGAGGCTGACGGTGGGCGGGCAGAGCGCGGGCGGCGGGCTCGCGGCGGCCGTGGCGCGCCAGGCGCTGGAGCTGGGCGGGCCGCCGATCGCGCTCCAGGTCCTGCACTACCCGCCGCTCGACCTCGCCGTCAGCCCCGCGGACAAGCCGTCGCCGCTCGCGAAGCCGCTGCTGCGCCCGTGGATGGGCGAGGTCTTCGACACCGCGTACGTGCCGGACCGGTCCGCGCGCACCGACCCGCTGGTGTCGCCCGCCAACCCGGCGGACACCGCCGACCTGACCGGGATCGCTCCCGCGCTCGTCGTCACGGCCGAACTCGACCGGCTCCGGGAGGAGGGCGCGCGGTACGCGCGGCGGCTGCGGGCCGTCGGCGCGCTGGTCGAGCACCACGACGTCGCGGGGGCCGACCACGGGTACGACATCGACGACACCGAGGAGACCCGCACGACCTACGCCCTGATGGCCAGGCACGTCGCCGAGGCGGTGCGGGTCTGACGTCAGCCCAGCCCGTGCGTCGCGGTGGCACCGCCGTCCACGGCGAACTCCGACCCGGTGCAGTAGGAGCTCTCGTCGGAGGCGAGGAACAGCACGACGTTCGCGACGTCCTCCGGCTGCCCGACGCGGCGCAGCGCGACCTTGCGGCCGATCCGCCCCACGTCGACCACCAGTCCGCCGAGCGCGTCGCTCACCATGAGGGTGTCGACCGCGCCGGGGTGCACGGAGTTGACCCGGATGCCGCGCTCCCCCAGTTCCACGGCGGCCACCTTGGTCATGCCGCGGATGGCGAACTTGGTGGCGGTGTAGGCGACCAGGTAGGGCATCCCGGCCAGTCCCTCCACGGAGGACACGTTGACGATCGACCCGCCGCCCGCCCGCGTCATCGACGGGACCACCGCGCGCATCCCGAGGAACGTGCCGGTCTGGTTGATCGCGACCACCCGCTGGTAGTCGGCGAGCGAGGTCTCGTCGACGGCGGAGAAGTGCAGGACGCCCGCGTTGTTCACCAGCACGGTGATCTCGCCGCAGGCGTCCGTCGTCTCCGCCACGACCCGCGACCAGTCGTCCTCGGAGGACACGTCCAGGTGGCGGTAGAGGGCGGACCCGCCGAGTTCTTCGGCGAGCCGCTCGCCCTCCTCGTCGCGGACGTCGGTGATCGCCACCCGCGCGCCCTCGGCGGTGAACCGCCGGGCCGCGGCGGCGCCCTGGCCGCGCGCGGCGCCGGTGATGATCGCGACCTTGCCGTCCAACCTGCCCACGGTCACATCAGCTCGTCGGTCAACGGCATCATCACGGTCTTCAGCTCGGTGTAGGCCTCGTAGGCGCTCCGGCCGCCCTCCCGCCCGAGCCCGGACTGCTTGTAGCCGCCGAAGGGCACGTGCGGTTCGAGCTGGAAGCCGTTGACGCCGATCATCCCGGCGCGCAGCCGCCTGGCGACGCGGAACGCGCGGCGGACGTCGTTGGTGTAGATGCCCGCGCCCAGGCCGTACTCGGTGTCGTTGGCGATCCGGACCGCCTCGTCCTCGTCGTCGAACGGCACGACCGCGAGCACCGGGCCGAAGATCTCCTCGCGGGCCACGGTCATGTCGTTGCGCACGTCGGCGAAGATCGTCGGGGCGACGAAGTTGCCGTCCGCGTAGTCGCCGTCCAGGCGCTTGCCGCCGGTGACCAGGCGAGCGCCCTCCTCCTGGCCCTTCTCGATGTAGCCGAGCACGCGGTCGAGCTGCCGCCGGTTGATCAGCGGGCTGGCCATCACGGCGGGGTCGAACGGGTCGCCGAAGGTGACCACGCCCGCGAGCACCTCGGCGGAGGCCAGGAACTCGTCGAGCACGCTCCGGTGCACCAGCGCCCTGGTGTGCGCCACGCACGCCTGACCGGACAGGCCCATCGTCACCATGCCCATGCACGTCATCGCGGCCAGGCCGACGTTCTGGGCGTCGGGGAACACCAGCGCCGGGCTCTTGCCGCCCAGTTCGAGCGACACGCGCTTGGTCGTCCCGGCGGACGCCTCGACGACGAGCCCGCCGACCGACCGGCTGCCGGTGAAGCTGATCTTGTCGACGAGCGGGTGGCCGACCAGCGCCGCCCCGGTCGGCTCCCCCGGCCCGGTGACGAGGTTGACGACGCCGTCCGGCAGGCCCGCCTCGATCAGCAGCTCGACCATGCGGATCACGCAGAACGACGCGTACTCCGAGGGTTTGACGACGACCGTGCAGCCCGCGGCGAGCGCGGGCGCGAGCTTCTGCGCGAAGAGCACGAACGGCGCGTTCCACGGCAGCACGGCCGCGACGACGCCGACCGGCTCCCGGAACGTCATCGCCAGGTGGTCGCCGCCCTGGTACGGCGGCAGGGTCTCGCCGCCGACCTTGTCGATCCAGCCCGCGTGGTGGTCGAAGATGTCCGCGGCGATGGCCACCGACGTGCCGTAGACCTGCCCGAACGACAGCGGCACGCCGTTGTCGAGCGCCTGGAGGCCGCGCAGCTCGTCGGCGTGCTCCCGCAGCAGCTCGCCGTACCGGTGCAGCACCTTGACCCGCTGCCCCGCGCCGCACCTCGGCCACGGGCCGTCGTCGAACGCGCGGCGGGCGGCGCGCACGGCGTCGTCCACGTCCTGCTCGGAGGCGACGGCGAACCGCCCGACCACCTCGGCGGTGGCGGGGTGGTGGTGCGTCCACGTCCGGCCGTCGGCCGCCGAGCGGAACTCGCCGCCGACCAGGAGCTGACCGTCCTTCAACCCGAGCGTCTCCCGGTGCGGTCCTACGGTGAACACCACTGCTCCTCCTCGAACGCGGGATCAGGACAGGGAAAGCGTCTCGGTGCAGGCGAACGTCCGCCGGGGGTCCCTGGCCGCGAAGTGGGCGGCGAGGTCCTCGGTCGAGTCGAACCGCCGCTCCACGGTGGGCGGGGCCATCAGCGCGATCACGCCCCCGTGCACGACGAAGACCTGGCCGCTGATCGCGTCGGCGGCCGGGGAGGCGAGGTGCGCGACGAACGCCCCGACGTGCTCCGGCGCGAGGGGGTCGACGCCGTCGCGGGGCCCCTCGCCGAAGACGTGCTCGGTCATGGCGGTGCGGGCGCGCGGGCAGATCGCGTTGGCGCGGACGCCGTAGCGGGCCAGACCCTGCGCGGTCGACAGGGTCAGCGCGACGATCCCCGCCTTGGCCGCCGCGTAGTTCGGCTGACCGGCCGGGCCGAGCAGGAACGCCTCCGACGAGGTGTTCACGACCCGCCCGTACACCGGTCCGCCCGTCTCCTTGGCGCGGGCCCGCCAGTAGGTCGCCGCCGCGCGGGACACGAGGAAGTGGCCGCGCAGGTGCACCCGCAGCACCAGGTCCCAGTCGTCGTCGGAGGTGCTGAACAGCATCCGGTCCCGCAGCACGCCCGCGTTGTTCACCACGACGTGCAGGCCGCCGAAGTGCTCGACGGCCGCCGCGAGCAGACCGTCCGCGGTGGCCCGGTCGCCGACGTCGCCCTCGACCACGACGGCCTTGGCGCCGAGCCGCTCGACCTCCTCCACGACGGTGTCCGCCGCGCCGGGGAGGTCGTTGAGGACGACGTCCGCGCCCGCACGGGCCAGCGCCAGCGCCTCCGCCCGGCCGAGCCCGGCGCCCGCGCCGGTCACGACCGCCACCTTGCCCGCGAGGTCCACGGTGGACGCCCTCCTAGTCGAAGATGATGACCTGGCGGACGGAGGCGCCACCGCCGCGCAGCACCTGGAGCCCCTCGTTGACGTCCTCCAGGCGGATCCGCTTGCTGATCATGGACTCCACGTCGAGCCGTCCCGCGCGCCACAGCGCCACCAGGCGCGGCACGTCCCGGCGGACGTTCGCCGTGCCGTAGAACGACCCGTGCAGGGTCTTGTCGTGCAGGAACAGCTCCTGCGCGCTGAACTCGACCATCGCGTCGGCCCGGCCCGCGCCCACGATCACGACGTGGCCGCCGCGCCGGGTGACGTCCCACGCCGACCGGATGGTGGCGGGCAGGCCGACGACGTCGAAGCCGTAGTCGAAGCCCATGCCGCCCACCAGCGACTGGTTCAGCTCGGCGAGGCCCTCGGGGGTGGTGGCGTGCGTCGCGCCGAAGTGCTTGGCCACCTCGTGCTTCTCCACCACCGGGTCCACCGCGATGATCCGGGCCGCGCCCGCGAGCCGCGCGCCCTGGATGACCGAGACGCCGACACCGCCGCAGCCGATGACCACGACGTCGGACCCCGCCTCGACCTTGGCGGTGTTGAGGACCGCGCCCACGCCGGTGATCACGCCGCAGGCGATCAGCGCGGCGATCTCGAACGGCACGTCGTCGTCGATCCTGATCGCTCCGGCGGCGGGCACGACCAGTTCCTCCGCGAACGTGCCGAGCCCGGCGTAGCCGAAGGCCGGGTTGCCGCCGACCAGGAAGCGCGGGGAGGTGAACGCCGCCATGGCGTGCACGATGCACAGGTGCGTCTCGCCGCTGACGCAGTTGCGGCAGGTCCCGCAGGGCGGCACGAACGTCACCACGACGTGGTCGCCGACGGCGAGCGAGGTCACCGCGCTGCCGACCTCGACGATCTCGCCCGCGCCCTCGTGGCCGACGACGCCGGGGGCGAGCGCGGGCAGGGTGCCGTTCATCGCGGAGAGGTCGCTGTGGCAGATCCCGCACGCCCTGACCCTGATGCGGACCTCGTCGGGGCCCGGTGCCGTGGTGGTCACGTCGTCGCGGAGTTCGAGCTTGTCGTCGCCGATCTGGTTCAGCACGGCTGCCTTCACCGGTATCACTCCTCGTCGAGTTCACGGCTGAGCTGGATACAGGGCACACTAGAATCTGTTCTCATTCATCACAAGGTCCATCCGTGTGCGCCCTACTCGGCGAGCCGCAGGGCGTTGCGCGGGCACGCCGCGACCGCCCTCCTGGCCGGTTCCACCTCCCCCTCGGCCAGATCACCGGGTCGCACCTGCAACACCTCGTCGTCGTCGAGGTCGAAGACGTCCGGGAGGACCCCGACGCAGACGCCGTTCGCCTCGCACAGCACCGGGTCGACGCTGACCTTCACGACTACCTCCCCTGAGCCCTTCACACTGAACTAGAACTCGTTCTAGAGTAGTGGTCGCTTCGCATCCCGAGCCAGCGGAGGACGCATGCACATCGGGTACACGCCCGAGCAGGAGGACCTGCGCCGGGAACTGCGGAGCTACTTCGCCGCGCTGATGACCCCGGAGCGCCGGGAGGCCCTCACCTCGGGCGACGGCGACTACGGCGATTCCGCGACGTACAAGGACACCGTCCGCCGGATGGGGCACGACGGCTGGCTCACCCTCGGGTGGCCCGAGGAGCACGGCGGGCGCGGCCGTCCCACGATCGAGCAGCTGATCTTCGTGGACGAGGCGGCCGTCGCGGGCGCGCCGGTGCCGTTCCTGACGATCAACTCGATCGGGCCGACGATCATGGCCTTCGGCACGCCCGAGCAGAAGGCCCGCTACCTGCCGGGGATCGCGCGCGGCGAGACCCACTTCGCCATCGGCTACTCCGAGCCCGAGGCGGGCACCGACCTGGCCGCGCTGCGCACCCGCGCCGTCCGCGACGGCGACGAGTACGTGATCACCGGGCAGAAGATGTGGACCAGCCTCGTGCAGTACGCCGACCACGTGTGGCTGGCCTGCCGCACGGACCCGGAGGCGCCGCGGCACAAGGGGTTGAGCATGGTGGTCGTGCCGACCGACTCCCCCGGCTTCTCCTGGACGCCCGTGCGCACGATGGCCGGGCCGACCACCAGCGCCACCTACTACCAGGACGTGCGCGTGCCCGTGGCGAACCGGGTCGGCGCGGAGAACGAGGGCTGGAAGCTCATCACCAACCAGCTCAACCACGAGCGCGTGGCGCTCAGCTCGGCCGCGCCCCTGCAAACCGCGCTCCAGGAGGTGCGGGAGTGGGCGCGGTCGACCACGCTGCCCGGCACCGGCGACCGCGTGGTCGACCAGGAGTGGGTGCGGCTGCACCTGGCCCGCGTGCACGCGAAGACCGAGTACCTGAAGCTGCTGAACTGGAAGATCGCGACCGACGCCGAGCGGGCGCCGAACCCGGCGGAGGCGTCGGCGACGAAGGTGTTCGGCACCGAGTTCGCGACCGAGGCGTACCGGCTGCTGATGGAGGTGCTGGGCGCGCACGGCGTCGTGCGCGCCGGGTCGCCGGGGGCGCTGCTGCGCGGCCGGGTCGAGCGGATGCACCGGTCGTCGCTGATCCTCACCTTCGGCGGCGGCACCAACGAGATCCAGCGGGACATCATCGCGAGGGTCGGCCTCGGCCTGCCCGCCGCCCCGCGCTGACCGGGAGGACCGCATGGACTTCACACCGACCGAGGCGACGCTCGAACTGGCGGGCCTGGCCCGCGACATCCTGGCCGACCACGTGACCGCGGCCCGGCTGCGCCAGGTCGAGGCCTCCCCCGGCCACGTCGACCGCGCGCTCTGGGCGGACCTCGCCGAGGCCGGGGTGCTGTCCGCCGCGCTGCCCGAGGACGTGGGCGGCGGCGGGTTCGGGCTGCTGGAGCAGTGCGGCGTCCTGGTCGAACTGGGCCGCGCGGTCGCGCCCGTGCCGTACCTGCCGTCGATCGCGGTGGCCGCGTCCGCGCTGGCCGCGTTCGGCACCGCCGAGCAGCGGGAGGCGTGGGCGAAGCCGACCGCCGCCGGGGAGCTGCTGCCGACCGCGGCGCTCGTGGAGGAGCTGGACGACGGCACGGGCACCCCCGCCACCACCGCCGAGCACGGGCCGGACGGGTGGACGCTGACCGGTGCGAAGACCACCGTGCCGTGGGGTGCGGTGGCGGACCTGTTCCTCGTCCCCGCGACGACCTCGCGGGGCACGGCGGTGTTCCTGGTCGACCCGCACGACGAGCGCGTGACGGTGGCCGGGCAGCGGGTCGTGGACGGCGACGACACCGCGTGGCTCGAACTGGCGGGCGTGCGGCTGGGCGAGGACCGGCTGCTCGGCTCACCGGGCGACGGGACAGCGCGGTGGCTGGTCGCGCGCGCCACGGTCGGGCTGTGCGCGCTCCAGCTCGGGATCACCGAGCGGGCGCTGGAGCTGACCGCCGAGCACGCCCGCACCCGCGTGCAGTTCGACCGGCCGATCGGCAGCTTCCAGGCGGTGTCGCAGCGGCTGGCCGACGCGTTCGTCGACGTGGCCGCGATCCGGCTGACGCTGTGGCAGGCGGCCTGGCGGCTCGCCTCGGACCTGCCGTGCGACACGGAGGTCGCCACGGCCAAGTTCTGGGCGGCCGACGCGGGGCACCGGGTGGCGCACACGGCCGTGCACGTCCACGGAGGACAGGGCATCGACGTCGAGCACGGCCTGCACCGGTACTTCACCGCCGCCAAGCGCGTGGAGTTCGACCTGGGCGGCGCGACCGCGCACCTGCGCGGGATCGGGGCGGCCCTGGCCGCGCACCCGGCGTGACCAGGGGCCCCGCGTCACGCCTCAGCGCAGCTTGCCCAGCCGGTCGACCGCCTCGTCGGCCTCGCGCAGCAGCGTCGCCATGACCTCGGCGACCGGGCGCACCTCGTTCATCCGCCCGACGACCTGGCCGACCGGCATGGAGACCACCTCGGGGTCGTCGGACCTCGCGATGCGCTGGTGCGCCTCGCTGACCAGCAGGTTCTGCAAGGGCATCGGCAGCGGCGCGGGGGCGTCCGCCTCCGCCCACGCCTGCGTCCACCTGGTCTTGAGCAGGCGGGCCGGTTTCCCGGTGTAGATCCGGGTGCGCACGGTGTCGCTCGACCCGGCGGCCAGCAGCGCGCGCTGGGTGGCGGAGCCCTGCCCCGTCAGCGCGTACTCGGCGGTGGTGAGCCAGTACGAGCCCATCCACACCCCGGAGGCGCCCAGCGCGAGCGCGGCGGCCATCTGGCGGCCGGAGCCGATGCCGCCCGCGGCGAGCACCGGCACCCGGTCGCCGACGGCGTCGACGATCTCCGGGACGAGGACCATCGAGGCGACCTCGCCGGTGTGACCGCCCGCCTCGTAGCCCTGCGCCACCACGATGTCGACGCCGTTGTCCACGTGCCTGCTCGCGTGCTCGCTCCTGCCCGCGAGCGCGGCCACGGGGATCCCGTGCTCGTGCACCCGCTCGACCACGTCGTCCGGCGGCGAGCCGAGCGCGTTCGCGACGAGCCGGACGGGGTGCTCCAGCGCCACGTCCACGTGGGACCGCGCCACGGAGTGCAGCCAGCCGAGCACGCCCGCGCCGGACTCCTCGTCGGCGGGCAGCGGGGGCACGCCGAGCTTCTGGAGCGTCCGCCGCACGAAGTCGCGGTGCCCCTGCGGGATGAGCTCGTCGAGGTCGAAGGACGTGCCCTCGGTCGGCACGGTCGCGGGCATCACGATGTCCACGCCGTAGGGCCTGCCGTCGGTGTTCTCGTCCATCCACGTCAGCGCGCGGTCGAGGTCGGCGGCGTCGTTGAAGCGCACGCACCCGAGCACGCCGAGCCCGCCCGCGCGGCTGATGGCCGCCGCCACGTGCTCGGACGGCGTGAAGCCGAGGACGGGGTGTTCGATGCCCAGCGTGTCGCACAGGGGCGTGCGCATGGATCCTCCTCAGCCCGGCAGCGATGCCGTCGCGTGGTCGTCGGCGTGGCGCTTGGCCCACTGGTAGTCGGGTTTGCCGCTGGGGAGCCTCGCGATCTCGTCCACCAGCCACACGCTCCGGGGCACCTTGTAGCCCGCGATCTCCCGCCGCACGTGGGTGTCCAGTTCGGACAGGTCGGGCGCGCGGCCCGGCCGCGGCTGCACCAGCGCGCCGACCCGCTGCCCGAGCCGCTCGTCGGGCACGCCGATGACCAGCGCGTCGAAGACGTCGGGGTGGGACTTCAGCGCGGCCTCCACCTCCTCGGGGAAGACCTTCTCCCCTCCGGTGTTGACGCACGTGTTCCCCCTGCCCAGCAACGTGATCGTGCCGTCGGCCTCGAACCGCGCGTAGTCGCCCGGCACGGTGTACCGCTTGCCGTCGACCTCCTGGAACATCGCGGCGGTCTTCTCGGGGTCCTTGTAGTAGCCCAGCGGGACGTTGCCGCCGCGGGCGAGCCTGCCGACGACCCCGGTCTCCGGCGCGAGCCGACGCCCGTCGTCGTCGATGACGATGGTGTCGTCGTTGAGCTTCACCCTCGTGCCGTCGGTCTTCCGGACCTGCTTGGACACCGCCCCGATGCCGGTGGAGCCGGTCTCGGACGCGCCGATCGACTCCAGCAGCGTCACGTGCGGCAGCGCCTCCAGGTACTGCTCCTTGACGGTGTGCGAGAACAGCGCGGCGCTGCTGTTGATGATGCCGAGGGAGGAGGCGTCGTACCGGCCGGAGCGGAACTCCTCGATCATGGGCCTGGCCATGGCGTCGCCGACG
This sequence comes from Umezawaea sp., assembly GCF_036375055.1. Taxonomy (GTDB): domain Bacteria; phylum Actinomycetota; class Actinomycetes; order Mycobacteriales; family Pseudonocardiaceae; genus Umezawaea. The sequence goes on along the minus strand of NZ_DASUSQ010000075.1, from coordinate 29,953 downwards.
ATCACGGCCACCTGGACGCCGTGCCGCTCGACCGCCCGCCACACCTCGGCCGGGTCGAACTTGGGCACGAGCACGACGGTGCTCCCGGAGAACAGCGCGCCGAGCACGGCCCACTGCGCGGCGCCGTGGATCATCGGGGGCAGGCAGAGCCGGACCAGCCCGTAGTCCTTTCCCTGCCGGGCCTGGTGCCACTCGTCGGTGACGTGCTCGCCGGTGACGAAGTCGATGCCGCCGCCGAGCACCCGCCAGACGTCCTCGTGCCGCCACATCACGCCCTTGGGCATCCCGGTGGTGCCGCCGGTGTAGAGGATGTAGAGGTCGTCCCCGCTGCGCTGCTCGAAGTCCCGCTCGGGCGAGGCCCCCGCCAGCGCCGTCTCGTAGTCCACACCGCCGTGGCCGGAGGCGTCGGCGTCCGACTCGTCGTCGATCACCACGGCGTGCCGCAGCCGGGGCACCGTCGGCAGCACCTGCGCCACGAGGTCGGAGTAGCGGCGCTCGTGCACCAGCGCGACGAGGTCCGACTGGTCAAACAAGTACTGCAACTCGTTCTTGGTGTAGCGGTAGTTCACGTTGATCGCCACGGCCCTCAGCTTGTACACGGCGATCATGGCCTCCACCAGTTCGATGGAGTTGCGCGCGTACAGGCCGACGTGCGAGCCGGGGCCCACACCGTTCAAAGCCAGGTGGTGGGCCAAACGGTTCGCGCGCTCTTCGAGCTGCGCGTAGGTTGCCTTCCGCTCGCCGCAGAGGAGTGCGACGCGATCCGGAACGATGTCAACGGCGTGCTCGACGAGATCTGCGACGTTGAGGGCCATGTCGCGAAAGTAGAACGTGTTATCGTTGTGGACAATCCCCCAGGCGGTCAGACTCGATCCAGGAGGCCCTCGGAGATGACGTCGCAGGTAGCTGAGGAACCGCATTGCCTCGTCGAGCGGGTGGGCCCCGTCCTGGTCGTCACGATGAACCGGCCGGAGGCGCGCAACGCGCTGTCCGGGCCGATGATGGAGCTCATGCTCTCGGCGTGGGACCGGGTGGACTCCGATCCGGCCATCCGGGCGTGCGTGCTGACCGGTGCGGGTGGCGCGTTCTGCGCCGGGGCCGACCTGAAGGCCATGAACCGCAAGCACCCCGGTGACAGCTTCGGCGACGCCGACCTGTCGGTGATCGAACCCCTGCTGAAGGGGCGGCGGCTGACGAAGCCGCTGATCGCGGCGGTGGAGGGGCCCGCCGTGGCGGGCGGGACGGAGATCCTCCAGGCGACCGACATCCGGGTCGCCGGGGAGAGCGCCCGGTTCGGCGTGTCGGAGGCCAGGTGGGGGCTGTTCCCGCTGGGCGGGTCCGCGGTGCGGCTGCCCCGGCAGATCCCGTACACCGTCGCGGCGGAGTTGTTGTTGACCGGACGGCACATCCTGGCGCCCGAGGCGCTGCGGATCGGGTTGATCGGGCACGTCGTGCCCGACGGGACGGCGCTGGACAAGGCGATGGAGCTGGCGTCGCTGATCGCCGCGAACGGGCCGCTGGCCGTCGCGGCGATCCTGCGGACGATGCGGGAGACCGAGGGGATGCCCGAGGAGGAGGCCTTCAAGGTGGACGCCCGGTTGGGGGTGGAGGTGTTCCGCAGCCAGGACGCCAAGGAGGGGCCGGTGGCATTCGCGGCCAAGCGCCGACCGGACTTCCGCGGAATCTGAGACCCGTGAGGCTGGGGTCACGCGAGGAATGCCCGACAGGGGCGTGGCCACGACGGAACCGGCAGGCACAGCACCCGACCACCACAGGCCGGAAGCCACAGCACCCGACCACGACGGAACCGGCGACCACGGCCCTGGACCGCGACAGAACCGGAAGCCACACCACCGGACCCACGACGGAACCGGAAGCACAGCACCCGACCACGAGGGAACCGGCGGCCACGGCCCTGGACCGCGGCCGATGCGACTTGGGGTTCTTGGCGCTGGAATTGGTCGGGCGGCAAGCTTTCCACCTGCCGTTTCGGCCCGACTAGCGCCAAAAAGAGGGGCCCCAGGTCACATCGGCCACCCACGCCGGAACTCGCGGTCGCGGCCGACCACGCTGGAACTCCCTCTCGACCGCACCAGAACCACACGCCGAACACTCACCCCGCAGAACGATCCGCGATGTCGTTCGCCGCGACGTACCCGAAGGTCATGGCCGGACCGATGGTCGAGCCCGCGCCCGCGTAGCTGCGGCCCATGACGGCGGCGCTGGCGTTGCCCGCCGCGTACAGGCCGGGGATCACCGTGTCGTCCGGCCGCAGCACCCGTGCGCGGGCGTCCGTGCGCATCCCGCCCTTCGTGCCCAGGTCGCCGGGGACGATCTTGAACGCGTAGTACGGCGGCGCCCACAGCGGTGCCAGGCAGGAGTTGGGGATCACGGCGGGGTCGGTGTAGTAGTGGTCGTAGGCGCTGTCGCCGCGGCGGAAGTCGGTGTCCTGGCCCGTTCTCGCGAACCCGTTGAACCTGCTCACCGTGGCCTTCATCGCGGCAGGCGGGACGCCGATCGCCGTGGCCAGACCCTCCAGGCTCCAGTTCTTCACCACCGCACCCGACCGGTACCAGGAGTCCGGCAGCGGCAGGGTGGGCGCGATGTCGGCGAACAGGTAGCGGTTGCGGTAGTTCTGGTCGACGACCAGCCACGACGGGATGCACGGGGTGGCGGGGTTCCGGTCGTACATGACGTGCACGACGTCGCCGTACGGGGCGGCCTCGTTGACGTAGCGCTGCCCCGCCTGGTCGATGATCAGGCCGCCGGGCAGGGTGCGTTCGGCGAGGCAGAAGTAGGGCGAGTCGGGGGTGGGGATCGCCGGGCCCCACCACGCGTCGTCCATCAGGTCCAGGGCCGCGCCCGCGCGCTCGCCCGCGCGGTGGCCGTCGCCGGTGTTCTCCCTGGCGCCCACCGACCACTGGGTTCCGATCGGCTGCCGCTGGTACTGGGCGCGCATGGCCGCGTTGTGCTCGAACCCGCCGGAGCCCACGATGACGCCCCGCCTGGCCCTGATCAGGCCCTGGGCGCCGTCCTTGCGCACCACCACACCGGTGACCGCGCCGCCCTCGACGTTCAGGTCCACCAACGGGGTGTTGAGCCAGACCGGGACGTTCGCGGCCATCAGGCCCGCGCGCAGGCCGCCCGCCAGCGCCTGCCCCATCGTGAGGGGTTTCTGGCCCAGCAGCGCCGCCCTGGTCCCCCTGGCCAGCGCCGCCGTCGCGACCGCGAGCCCCTTGGCGTTCACCAGGGACAGGGCCAGCCACTTGTAGTCGGCGCCGAACACCACCATGCCCGCGGGCGTCGCCAGGTACGGCGGGTTCAGGTTCGCCAGCTCCGAGCCGAGGACGTTGCCGTCCAACTGGTCCGGTTCGATCGACCGGCCGTTCGGCAGGCCTCCCGGCAGTTCCGGGTAGTAGTCGCTGTAGCCCTCCATCCACCGGAACCGCAGCGGGCTGTTGCGGACGACGAACGAGATCATGGCCGGACCGTGGGCCAGGAAGGCCTGCCTGCGCGCGGCGGGCACGCCCGCGCCGACCACGGCGGCGAGGTAGGCGCTCGCCTTCTGCGGGGTGTCCGGAACGCCCGCCGCCAGCAGCACCTCGTTGTTGGGGACCCAGATGCCCGCGCCGGACCTCGCGGCCGAACCGCCGAAGGTCGCGGCCTTCTCGACCACCACGCAGCTCAGCCCGCGCTTCGCGGCCGTCAGCGCGGCGGTCATCCCGGCCGCGCCGGAACCGACGACGACCACGTCGTACTCCCCCAGCGGCGGGGCGCTCGCGTCGACCTCGGCGCTCGCGTCGGCGGGGACGCCGCCGACCAGGCAGGCGGCCAGCGTGAGGCCCGCCCCGGCGAGGACCTGGCGGCGGGTGGGCGGTCCTTCGGGTGGGGGCACGGGTCAGCGCTCCGGTGACGTGGTGGCGGGGAAGGCCTTGCGGTGGTCCCAGCTCGCGACGCGGGTCGGCCGGAAGGTCACCGCCACGCGCTTGGCCATCGCGCGGCGCACCCCCTCGCCGCTCGCGTCGTCGACCGGGCCGATGGTGCGGGCCACGACGGCGTCCACGACGCGGGCCACGTCGGCCGGGTCGTCGGAGACCTCGGCCGTGCCCTCCAGGAACACTCCGCGCAGCTCCTCGTACGCCTCGCCGGCCTCGACCAGCGCGCTCATCCTGGGGTCGCGGCGCAGGTTCACGACCTTCTGCGAGGAGCGGTCGGTGCAGAACACGATGTCGCCGTCCAGCACCGCGAACCACATGGGCGCGAGGTGCGGCACCCCGGACCTGCCCAGGCTCGCGACGACCAGCGTGCGCTGCTCCAGGAGGAACCCGTCGACCTCGGCCCGCGTCATCCTGACCCGGTCGCGGCCACGGGTCTTCGTCCAGTACGGGTCGCGCAGCCTGCGCTTGTACAGCTTGCCGTTGGGGTCGCGCGGCAGCTCCTCGACGTAGTCGACGGTGCGCGGCAGCTTGAACTTCGCCAGCCGCCGCGCCGCGAACGCGAGCAGGTCCTCGGTGAACTCGGCACCGGGCCGCACGGGCTGGACGACGGCCTTGATCTCCTCGCCCCAGTCCGGGTGCGGCACGCCGAACACCGCGACGTCGGCGACCTCGGGGTGGCACGCCAGCTCGCCCTCGATCTCGGCCGGGTAGATGTTGACCCCACCGGAGATGATCAGGTCGCTCTTGCGGTCGCAGAGGAACAGGTAGCCGTCCTCGTCGAGGTACCCGACGTCCCCCAGCGTGAACAGGTCGCCCAGCCGCGAGGAGCGGGTCTTCTCCTCGTCCCGGTGGTACTCGAAGGTGGCCGTGCCCATCCGCATGTAGACCAGGCCGCGCTCACCGGCGGGCAGCTCGTTGCCGTCCTCGTCGAAGATCTGGACCACCGACGACGGCCACGGCAGGCCGACCGACCCCGGTTTGCGCAGCCACTCCTCGGCGCTGATCGCGGTGCCGCCGCCCTCGGTGGCCGCGTAGTACTCGGTCACGACCGGCCCCCACCAGTCGAGCATCCGGCGCTTGACCTCGATCGGGCACGGGGCCGCGCCGTGGATCATCACGCGCAGCGACGAGAGGTCGTAGCGGGACCGGACGTCGTCGGGCAGGGCCAGCAGGCGGTGGAACTGGGTCGGCACCATGTGGCTGTGGGTCACGCGGTGGCGCTCGATCAGCCGCAGCATCTCCTCGGGGTCCCAGTGGTCCATCAGGACCGCGGTGTGCCCGAGCTGGATCGAGATGACGACGAAGTTCAGCACCGCCGTGTGGTACATCGGCGACCCGCACAGGTGCACGTGCGAGTCGAACGGCTTGAGGCCGAAGATGCCGAAGAACCAGGCGGCCGACGGCGGGACCACGTCGGGGTCGGCTCCGGTCAGCGGCCTGCGCACGCCCTTGGGGCGGCCGGTGGTGCCCGAGGTGTAGAGCATCGGCGACCCCGTGGTGCGGACGTCGGGGCGGATCGCCGGTTCGCCCTCCCCCAGCTCGCTCAACGGCCGGAAGCCGGGGACGTCGCCGACGGCGAAGCACGCGTCCGGCGCGAGTTCGGCCCGCGCGGCGGCGTCGGCCGCGACGTCGGCGAACCGCTCGTGCGCGACGAACGCCTTGGCGCCGCTGTCCCGCACGAGGTAGGCGACCTCGGGGCCGACGAGGTGCCAGTTGACCATGACGACGTACAGGCCGGTCTGCACCGCGGCGAAGTAGACCGCGACCAGCTCGGCGCTGTTGGGGAGCATCAGCACGACGCTGTCGCCCGGTCGCAGCCCCATGGCCTGCAACCCGCGCCCGTACCGGTCGGCGGTCGCCGCCAGGTCGCGGTAGGTGGTCCCGCGGCCCGCGGGGTCGACCAGCGCGCACCGGTCGGGGTCCGCCGCGGCGATGTTCCACAGTCCCTCGGAGGTCACGTGAGCACTCCCGTCCTCGCGGCTACCTCACCTCAAATTAGAACGTGTTTCACTAGTTGGCAAGCGTCCGCGACGGCCTGGATCGACGCCACGTCGCGGCAGCCCACGATCACCGTCGACACCCCGGCCGCGCTCCACCCGGCGAGGTCGGCTCGCACCTGCTCGGCCGTGCCGACGATCGAGATCTCGGCGATCAGCTCGTCCGGCACCGCCAGCGCCGCCTCCTCCTTGCGGCCTGCCGCGAACAGCCGCCCGACGTCGTCGACCACCTCGCGGTACCCCATGCGGGAGAACAGCTCCGCGTGGAAGTTCATCCCCGGCGCGCCCATCCCGCCCAGGTAGAGCGCCATCACGGGCTTGATCCGCGCCCGGACGCCGACCGGGTCGTCGGTCACCACGACCTGGCACGTGGCGGCGATCTCGAAGTCCCGCCTGGTCCGCCGCGCGCCGGGCTTCGCGAACCCCTCCGCGAGCCACTCGTCGTACATCGGGGCGAGCCTGGGCGCGTAGTAGATCGCGAGCCAGCCGTCGGCGATCTCGGCGGCGAGCGCGACGTTGCGCGGACCCTCGGCGCCGAGCCAGATCGGCAGGTCGGCGCGCAGCGGGTGGGTGATGGGCCGCAGCGGCTTGCCGAGCCCGAGTGCGCCGGGCCCCTGGTAGGGCAACGGGTAGTGCGGGCCCGCGTTGCTCACCGGCCGCTCGCGCGCGAGCACCTGCCGGATGATCGACACGTACTCCCTGGTCCTGGCCAGGGGCTTGCCGAACGGCGCCCCGTACCAGCCCTCGACGACCTGCGGCCCGGACACGCCGAGACCGAGCACGAACCGGCCGCCGGACAGGTGGTCCAGGGTCAGCGCGTGCATCGCGCAGGCCGCGGGCGTGCGCGCCGACATCTGCACCACGGACGTGCCCAGCCGCACCCGCGAGGTGGACGACCCCCACCAGGCGAGCGGCGTGAACGCGTCCGACCCCCAGGCCTCCGCGGCGAACACCGCGTCGAAACCGGCCTCCTCGGCCGCCTTCACCAACGCCGCCGCGTCACCGGGGGGCTGCGCGCCCCAGTACCCGAGCTGTAGCCCCACCCTCATGCCGAACCTCCTCGGTCACCTGGCATCTTGCCACGAAATCGAGAACCTGTTTCACTTTGATTCGTGACCAAGCCGCTCAGCGCTCCACTAGAGGTTGGCTTCGACTACACGCGCTCGCTCGGCCCCACGCTGGGCCGGTTCATGACGGCGCTCCGGCAGCGGCGGGTGACCGGTGTGCGCGGCTCGGACGGGCGCGTGCACGTACCGCCCGCCGAGTACGACCCGGTGACCGCCGAACCCCTGACCGAGGTGGTCGACGTGGCGTCGACCGGTGTCGTGCGGAGCTGGTCGTGGGCGGCCGAACCGCTGGAGGGCCAGCCGCTCGACCGGCCGTTCGCCTGGGCGCTGGTCCAGCTCGACGGGGCGGACACCGCGCTGCTGCACGCCGTGGACGCCGGGTCGCCCGACCGGATGCGGACGGGGATGCGCGTCCGGGTGCGGTGGGCGGAGGAGCGGGTCGGGGCCGTCACGGACATCGCGTGCTTCGAACCGTCCGACGAACCGGCGCCGGAGCCGCTGGCCGACGACGGCGAGCCGGTCACCATGATCACCAGCCCGGTGCGGCTGCACTACCGGCACACCGCGTCGGCGGAGGAGAGCTCCTTCCTGCGCGGCCTGGCCGAGGGCAGGCTGCTCGGCCAGCGCTGCCCGGCCTGCGGCAAGGTCTACCTGCCGCCCAGGCCCGCGTGCCCGACCGACGGCGTGCCGACCACCGACGAGGTGGAGCTGACCGACCGCGGGACGGTGACGACCTTCTGCATCGTCAACGTGCCGTTCCTCGGGCAGCGGATCACGCCGCCGTACGTGGCGGCCTACGTGCTGCTGGACGGCGCGGACATCGCGTTCCTGCACCTCGTGCTCGGCTGCGCCGCCGACGAGGTGCGGATGGGGATGCGCGTCGAGGCCGTGTGGAAACCGAGGGAGGAGTGGGGGCCGACGTTGCAGAACATCGACCACTTCCGCCCCACCGGCGAGCCGGACGCGCCGTACGACACCTATTCGCAGCACCTGTGACGAGAGGAGGTCGGCCCATGCCGGACGTCGCGGTCGTCGGCTTCGCCCAGACGCCCTGCGTGCGCAGGACGACCGGAACCACCAACGGTGTCGAGATGCTGGTGCCGATCTTCCAGGAGGTGCTGGGCGGGCTCGGACTGTCCACACCGGACATCGGGTTCTGGTGCTCGGGGTCGTCGGACTACCTGGCGGGGCGGGCGTTCTCGTTCGTGTCCGCGGTGGACGCGATCGGCGCGTTCCCGCCGATCGTCGAGTCGCACGTGGAGATGGACGCCGCCTGGGCGCTCTACGAGGCGTGGGTGAAGATCCTCACCGGCGAGGTCGACACCGCGCTGGTCTACGGCTTCGGCAAGTCCTCCGCCGGACACCTGCGCCGGGTGCTGGCCCTCCAGCTCGACCCCTACCTGGTGACGCCGCTGTGGCCCGACTCGATCGGGTTGGCGGGCATCCAGGCCAGGCTGGGCATCGAGGGCGGGCTGTGGAGCGAGCGCGCCATGGCCGAGGTCGCCGCCCGCAGCCGGTCGGACGCGCGGGCGAACCCCCTGGCCCAGTTCTCCGGCGAGGTCGACGTCGACGACCTGCTCGCCGCGCCCTACCTGGCGGACCCGCTGCGGGCGCACGACTGCGCCCCGATCACCGACGGGGCGGCGACGATCGTGCTGGCGTCCGGCGACCGGGCCCGCGAGCTGTGCGAGCGACCGGCGTGGATCACCGGCATCGACCACCGGGTCGACTCGCCGAGCCTGGGCGGGCGCGACCTCACCACCTCGCCGTCCACCGTGGCGGCGGGGAAGGCCGCGGGCGCCGACGGGGTCGCGGTGGCGGAGCTGCACGCGCCGTTCAGCCACCAGGAGATCCTGCTGCGCCAAGCGCTCGGGCTCGGCGACGAGGTCAGGGTCAACCCCTCGGGCGGCACGCTCGTCGGCAACCCGATGTTCGCCGCCGGACTGGCGCGGATCGGCGAGGCCGCGCGGCGGGTGCTGGACGGGGAGGCCGAACGCGTGCTGGGGCACGCCACCAGCGGACCGCTGCTCCAGCAGAACCTGGTCTGCGTGATGGAGGGACGGGACTGATGGCCGGGCAGCAGGCGGCCGTGGTCGGCACCGGCCAGACCCACCACGCCGCGAAGCGACTGGACGTGTCCATGGCCGGGCTGTGCCGCGAGGCCGTCGACCGCGCGATGGCCGACGCGGGCGTGGACTGGGGCGACATCGACGCCGTCGTGGTCGGCAAGGCGCCGGACCTGTTCGAGGGCGTGATGATGCCCGAGCTGTTCCTGGCGGACGCGCTGGGCGCGGGCGGGAAACCGCTGCTGCGCGTGCACACCGCGGGCTCCGTCGGCGGCACCACGGCGAACGTGGCGGCGAGCCTCGTGCAGGCCGGGGTGCACCGGCGGGTGCTGGCCGTGGCGTTCGAGAAGCAGTCGGAGTCCAACGCGATGTGGGCGCTGTCCGTGCCGATCCCGTTCACCATGCCGGTGCACGCGGGAGCGGGCGGCTACTTCGCGCCGCACGTGCGCTCCTACATCCGCCGCTCCGGCGCGCCGGAGCACGTCGGCGCGATGGTCGCGGTGAAGGACCGGCGCAACGGCTCCCGCAACCCGCACGCGCACCTGCGCCAGCCGGACATCACGCTGGAGTCGGTGCGGGCGTCGAAGATGCTGTGGGACCCGATCCGCTACGACGAGACGTGCCCGTCGTCGGACGGCGCGTGCGCGATCGTCCTGTCCGACGAGCCGACCAGCGGTGCGGCGGCGTGGATCCACGCCACGGCCCTGCGCACCGAGCCGACGACGTTCGCCGGGCGCGACCAGGTCAACCCACGGGCGGGCCGGGACGCCGCCGCGGCGCTGTGGAAGCAGGCCGGGATCACCAACCCGCTGGCGCAGGTGGACGTCGCCGAGATCTACGTGCCGTTCTCCTGGTTCGAGCCGATGTGGCTGGAGAACCTCGGGTTCACCGACGAGGGCCAGGGCTGGAAGCTCACCGAGGCGGGCGAGACCGAGATCGGCGGACGGCTCCCGGTGAACCCGAGCGGTGGCGTGCTGTCGTCGAACCCGATCGGCGCGTCCGGGATGCTCCGGTTCGCCGAGGCGGCGAGGCAGGTGATGGGCCGCGCGGGCGACCACCAGGTCGACGGGGCGCGCACGGCGCTGGGGCACGCCTACGGCGGCGGTTCCCAGTTCTTCGCGATGTGGGTCGTCGGCTCGGAGAGGGCAGGTGTGCGATGAAGTTCAGCGTGGGCATCGCGATGAGTCCGCTGGACCAGTTGACCGAGCTGGCCAGGACGGCCGAGGAGTGCGGCTACGACTCGGTGGCGCTGCCGGACTCCCTGTTCTTCTCGGAGAAGGTGTCCGCCGAGTACCCGTACACGCCGGACGGCTCGCGGATGTGGAACGAGGAGACGCCCTGGGTCGACCCGATGGTGGCCGCCGCGGCGATGGGCGCGGTCACCGAGCGGATCCGCTTCTACACCCAGGTGCTCAAGCTCGGGTCGCGCAACCCGCTGCTGCTGGCCCGCCAGGTCGGCTCGGTGGCGAACCTGACCGGTGGCCGCTTCGGGCTCGGCGTCGGGATCGGGTGGGCGCCGGAGGAGTTCGAGTGGTGCGGCGCGCCCTACGAGGGCCGCGGCAGGCGGGCCGACGAGATGATCGAGGTGCTGAAGCTCGTGCTCGGCGGCGGCATGGTCGAGCACCACGGGGAGTTCTTCGACTTCGACCGGCTGCGGATGAGCCCGGCGCCCGCGGACCCGGTGCCGTTCTACGTCGGCGGCCACACCCCCGTGGCGCTGCGCCGGGCGGCGCGGGTCGGCGACGGCTGGACGTCGGCGATGATCAAGTTCGACGACCTCCGGTCCGTGATCGACAAGCTGGCCGTGCTGCGGACCGAGTACGGGCGCGCCGACGAGCCGTACGAGATCCAGGCCGTCTGCATCGACCGGTTCGGCCTCGACGGCTACCGGCAGCAGGCCGAGATCGGCGTGACGGACGCGATCGTCGTCCCCTGGCTGTTCTACGGCGTGGGGTTCGACGGCGCGCTGGCGGCGAAGAAGGACGGCCTGCGGCGGTTCGCCGACGAGGTCATCAGCCGGATGTGAGGAGTGGGCGGCATGTTGGTGGACGCGATCACCTGGACCGCATCGGAGGTCGAGCACCCGGCGCGCACCGCGTCGTGGCGGTCGATGGAAGCGGTGGTCAAGGGGGCCAAGGACGAGTGGCTGGCGCTGTTCGCCGACGACGCCGTGGTGGAGGACCCGGTGGGCCCGTCGATGTTCGACCCGGAGGGCAAGGGCCACCACGGCCGGGAGGGCCTCTCGGCGTTCTGGGACCTCGCCATCGCGCTGGCCGAGCGGTTCGAGTTCGCCGTCCACGACTCGTTCGCCACCGGCCACGAGGTCGCGAACGTCGGCACGATCAGCGCGTTCCTGCCCGGTGGCAGCCGGATCGACACCGACGGGGTGTTCGTCTACCGGGTGGGTCCCGACGGCCTGATCCGGTCGATGCGCGCGTTCTGGGAGGTCGACCGCGCGATGGCCACGATCCGGCAGGTCTGACCCCGGACGCGGGAACGGCCCGGCGCCCCGAGCGGGCACCGGGCCGTTCCTCCGCGCGTCACGAGTAGTGGACCTGGAACTCCTTGATCCCGTTGAGCCACCCGGACCGCAGCCTGCGCGGCTCGGCGGCCTGGCGGATGTCCGGCATGTGGTCCGCGATCGCGTTGAAGATGAGGTCGATCTCCAGCCGGGCGAGGTTGGCGCCGAGGCAGAAGTGCGCGCCGCTGCCGCCGAACCCCAGGTGCGGGTTCGGGTCGCGGGTGATGTCGAAGCGCTCGGGGTGGTCGAACACGGTCTCGTCGAAGTTGGCGGAGCTGTAGAACAGGCCCACCCGCTGACCCTTCCGGATCGGCACGCCGCCGAGTTCGGTGTCGGCCAAAGCCGTGCGCTGGAACGACATCACCGGCGTCGCGAAGCGCACGACCTCGTCGGCGGCGGTCTTGGGGCGCTCGGCCTTGAACAGCTCCCACTGGTCGGGGTGGTCCAGGAACGCCTTCATGCCGTGCGTGATGGCGTTGCGCGTGGTCTCGTTGCCCGCGACGGCCAGCAGCAGCACGAAGAAGCCGAACTCGTCGGAGGCGAGCCCGACCCCGTCCACGTCGGCCTGGACGAGCTTGGTCACGATGTCGTCCATCGGGCAGCCCCTGCGGTCCTCCGCCATCGTCCAGGCGTAGCCGAGCAGCTCGGTGGCGGCGGCCATCGGGTCGCGGTCGTACTCGGGGTCGTCGTAGGAGATCATCTCGTTCGACCAGTCGAAGATCTTGCGCCGGTCGGTCTGCGGGATGCCGATCAGCTCCGCGATGGCCTGGAGCGGCAGCTCGCAGGCGACGTCCGTGACGAAGTCGCCGCTGCCCTTGGCCAGCGCGGTCTCGACGATCCGGCCCGCCCTGGCGTTGAGCGCGTCGCGCAGGTTGCCGATCGCCCTGGGGGTGAACCCGCGCGACACGATGCCGCGCAGCTTCGTGTGCACGGGCGGGTCCATGTTCAGCAGCACCAGCCGCTGCATCTCGATCCGGTCGCGCGTCATGCCGTCCTCGAACCGGATGATCGCGGTGTTCTCCCAGCTGGAGTAGAGGTCGCTGTTGCGCGACACCTCCTTGACCTCCGCGTGCCGCGACACGACCCAGTAGCCGTCGTCGTCGAAGCCGCCCCGGTCGGTGGGCTGGGGGTTCCACCACACCGGCGCGGTCCGCCTCAGCTCGGCGAACTCCTCCACCGGGATCCGGGTCGCGTACATATCGGGGTCGGTGAAGTCGAAGCCTGCGGGTATGCGGGGTCCGGTCACAGCTACCTCCTACACCCAGATATGTAACACGTTCTATTCGATTCAAGCACAGCCACCTGCGATATTGAAGCCCTCAACGGGGCATCCTTGCCCAGATCAAGAACGTGTTCTAACTTCAGCGTGGCGCGGCGAGAGGAGTTCGACGTGGGTCATCCGGTGATCGTGGAGGCGGTTCGCACCCCCATCGGCAAGCGTGGCGGATGGCTCGCCGGTCTGCACGCCGCCGAACTCCTGGGCGCGGCCCAGCGCGCCGTCGTCACCCGTGCGGGGGTGGACGCGGACGTGGTCGAGCAGGTCATCGGCGGCACCGTCACCCAGGCGGGTGAACAGTCCAACAACATCACCAGGACGGCCTGGCTGCACGCGGGCCTGCCGCGGGGGACGGGGTGCACGACCGTCGACTGCCAGTGCGGCTCCGCGCAGCAGTCGACCCACCTGGTCGCGGGCCTCATCGCCGCGGGCGCCATCGACGTCGGCGTGGCCTGCGGCGTGGAGGCGATGAGCCGGGTCCCGCTGCGCAGCAACACCGGCGGCGACGCCGGGAAGCCGCGGCCGGACAGCTGGTCGATCGACCTGCCGAACCAGTTCGTGGCGGCGGAGCGGATCGCCGTCCGGCGGGGGCTCGGCCGCGAGGAGGTCGACCGGTTCGGCGTGCGCTCGCAGGTGAGGGCGGCGCGGGCGTGGGAGGAGGGCCGGTTCACCCGCGAGGTGGTGCCCGTGGAGGTGGACGGCGGCACGGTCGACCGCGACCAGGGACTGCGGGAGACCCGGCTGGAGTCGCTGGCCTCGCTCAAGCCCGTCCTGGAGGACGGCGTGCACACGGCGGGCACGTCCTCGCAGATCTCCGACGGCGCGTCGGCCGTGCTGCTGGTCGACGAGGACTGGGCCAGGGCGCACGGGCTGCGCCCGAGGGCGCGGATCGTCGCCCAGTGCCTGGTGGGCGCGGAGCCGTACTACCACCTGGACGGACCGATCGCCGCCACCTCCCGCGTGCTGGAGCGCAGCGGCATGAAGATCGGTGACCTGGACCTCTTCGAGGTCAACGAGGCGTTCGCGTCGGTCGTGCTGTCCTGGACGGCCGTGCACAAGCCGGACCTCGACCGGGTGAACGTGAACGGCGGCGCGATAGCGCTGGGGCACCCGGTGGGCAGCACCGGGACCCGGCTGATCACCACGGCGCTGCACGAGCTGGAGCGCAGGGACGCGACCACGGCGCTGATCACGATGTGCGCGGGAGGGGCCCTCTCCACCGGCACGATCATCGAACGCCTCTGACCCCTGCCCGGTCGGCTCGTCGGGTGTCGCAGGCCAGGCGCCGCAGGCCGCCCCGGCCACGGGTTCACGCCGGCCGACTCCGCAGGCACCGCGAGCCAAGCACCGCCGACGCCCCGGCCACAGGTTCACGCCGGCCGACTCCGCAGGCGTCTCGGGCCAAGCACCGCCGACGCCCCGGCCACGGGTTCACGCCGGTCGGTCCCCTGGGCGTCGCGGGTCAGGCGCCGTAGACCGGCTCGGCCGTCTGCCCGCTCAGCAGCCGCCGGACCACCGGTCCCAGTTCGGCGGGCTCCCAGCGGGCTCCCTTGTCGACCTCGGGCCCGTGCCGCCACCCCTGGGCCACCGCTATCCGGCCGCCGTCGACCTCGAACACCCGCCCGGTCACGTCCGCGGACTCCGCGCTCCCCAGCCACACCACCAGCGGTGCCACGTTCTCCGGCGCCATCGCGTCGAACCCGCTCTCGGGCGCGGCCATGGTCGAGGCGAACGTCGACTCCGTCATCCGGGTGCGGGCGGCCGGGGCGATGGCGTTCACGGTCACGCCGTACCGCCCCAGTTCGGCGGCGGCCACCAGGGTCAGGCCCGCGATGCCCGCCTTGGCCGCCGAGTAGTTCCCCTGCCCCACGCTGCCCAGCAGCCCGGCCCCGGAACTGGTGTTCACCACGCGCCCGTCCACCGCGCCGCCCGCCTTGGCCACGGCGCGCCAGTACGCGGCGGCGTGGCGCAGCGGTGCGAAGTGCCCCTTGAGGTGCACGCGCACCACGTCGTCCCACTCCTGCTCGGACATCGTGACCAGCATCCGGTCGCGCAGGAACCCGGCGTTGTTGACCAGCACGTCGAGCCCGCCGAACGACTCCAGGGCCGTGCGCACGAGCCTGCCCGCGCCGTCCCAGTCCGCGACGTCGTCGGTGTTGACGACCGCGCGGGACCCGATCTCCGCCGCCACGGCGTGCGCGGCCTCGGCGGACACGTCGTTGACCACCACCCGCGCCCCGGCCGCGGCGAACGCGAGCGCGTGGGCGCGGCCGATCCCCCGCCCGGCCCCGGTGACGACCACGACCCGATCGGCGCACAGGCTCATGTCGCCGCCGCCCCGAGGTACGCGGGCACCTCTCCCCCGCCGTGCACCAGGAGGCTGGCCCCGGTCACGTAGGACGCCGACGGCGAGGCCAGGAACACCGCGCACCCGCCCACCTCGTCCGGCTCGGCGAGCCTGCCCAGCGGCACGGTCCGCCCCACGGCGGCGACCCCGGCGGCGTCGCCGTAGTGCAGGTGCGACGACTCGGTGCGCACCATCCCGACGGCCAGGGAGTTCACCCTGACCTTCGGTGCCCACTCGACCGCGAGACTGGCCGCGAGGCCGTCCAGCCCGGCCTTGGCCGCCCCGTACGCGGCGGTGCCGGGCGACGGCCGCCGACCGCTGACGCTGCCCACCATCACGATGCTGCCACCGCTCTCCTGCCTCTGCATCACCTCGTTGGCGACCTGCGACACCAGCAGCGGAGCGACCAGGTTCAGCTCGACGACCTTCCGGTGGAACGCGGGTGAGGCGTCGGCCGCCAGCGCGAACGGCGCCCCGCCCGCGTTGTTCACCACCACGTCCAACCGCGCGTGCCGCTCCACGACCTCCGCCACCAGCCGCCGCACCAACTCGGGGTCGCGCACGTCGCAGGGCAGGAACTCGACGCCGGGCACGGCCGCGTCCGGAGCCCGCCGGGCGCACGCGACGACCACGGCCCCGGCCTTCAGGAACGCCCGGCTGATCCCGGCGCCGACACCGCGAACCCCACCGGTGACCAGGACCACCGCTCCGTCGAGGTCGAACCCCACGCGCACCTCCGACCCTATCCCGGCCGCCCGAGCACTGGTAAGTTACCAAGCAATCGCTTGGTTCGGAAGGCGGCGCGATGGGAATCTCCAGCAGCCACACCGAAGGCGGCGTCACCGTCGTCACCCTCGACTTCCCCCCGGTCAACGCCGTGCCGTCCGGGGGCTGGTTCGCGCTGGCCGACGCCGTGCGCGACGCGGGCGACGACCCCGCCACGCACGTGGTCGTGCTGAGGGCGCAGGGTCGGGGGTTCTGCGCGGGCGTGGACATCAAGGAGATCCAGCGGTCCGAGGACCGCCAGGCGGTCCTGGCCGTCAACCGGGGGTGCGCCGCGGCGTTCGGCGCGGTCTACGACTGCGCGGTGCCGGTCATCGCCGCCGTGCACGGCTTCTGCCTGGGCGGCGGCATCGGGCTGGTCGGCAACGCCGACGTGGTGGTCGCGTCGGACGACGCCACGTTCGGCCTGCCGGAGGTGGACCGCGGGGCGCTGGGCGCGGCGACCCACCTGTCCAGGCTGGTGCCGCAGCACCTGATGCGCGCGCTCTACTACACGGCCCGCTCGATCGGCGCGGCCGAGCTGCACCACCACGGCGGCGTGTACCAGGTCGTCCCCCGCGAGGAGCTGGACGCGGCGGCGCTCGCGCTGGCGCGGGAGATCGCGAGGAAGGACACCAGGGTCATCCGCCGCGCCAAGGAGGCGATCAACGGCATCGACGCGCAGCCCGTGCGCCGCGACTACCGGTTCGAGCAGGGCTTCACCTACGAACTCGACCTCACCGGCGCGGCGGACGAGGCGCGACGGGCGTTCCTGGACGGCAAGGCTCGCTGACAGCGGGAGGAACCCATGCGGGACAAGCGGATGACGGCCGACGAGGTCGTCGCCGAACTGGCCGACGGCATGACCGTCGGCATCGGGGGCTGGGGGTCGCGGCGCAAACCGATGGCCCTGGTCCGCGCCCTCCTGCGGTCACCGCTGCGGGACCTGACGGTCGTCTCCTACGGCGGCCCCGACGTGGGCCTGCTCTGCGCGGCGGGCAAGGTCCGCAAGCTCGTCTACGGGTTCGTCTCGCTCGACACGATCGCCTACGACCCGTGGTTCCGCCGGGTCCGCGAGACGGGCGGGATCGACGTGCTGGAACTCGACGAGGGGATGTTCCAGTGCGGCCTGCGGGCGGCGGGCCACCGGCTGCCGTTCCTGCCCATCAGGGCCGGGCTCGGTTCGGACGTGCTGCGGCTGGCTCCCGAACTCCGCACGGTCCGCTCCCCCTACGACGGTGAGGAGCTGGTCGCGATGCCCGCGCTGCGCCTGGACGCCGCGCTCGTCCACCTCAACCGCGCCGACCGGCACGGCAACGCCCAGTACCTCGGCCCCGACCCGTACTTCGACGACCTGTTCTGCCTGGCCGCGCGCCGCCGGTACGTGTCGTGCGAGCGGATCGTCGAGACCCGCGACCTGACCGCCTCCGGACCGGTGCAGTCGCTGCTGCTGAACCGGATGATGGTCGACGGGGTCGTGGAGACGCCGAACGGCGCCCACTTCACCAGCTGCGTGCCGGACTACGGCCGCGACGAGGCGTTCCAGCGGCTCTACGCCGAGTCGGCCGCCGATCCGGAGCGCTGGCCGGGCTTCGTCGACCGGTACCTGTCCGGCACCGAGGCCGACTACCTGGGGGCGGCGCTGTGACGGCCACCAGGGCGGAGGTCTGCGCGGTGGCGTGCGCGGACCTGTTCCTCGGTGCGGGCGAGGTCCTGGCCAGCCCCATGGGCCTGCTGCCGTCGCTCGGCGCCCGGCTGGCCAGGCTGACGTCCGAGCCCGACCTGCTGCTGTCCGACGGCGAGGCGTTCCTGCTCGACCCGGAGTCCGCGGTGGAGGGCTGGCTGCCGTACCGGCGCGTGTTCGACGTCGTGGCGCACGGCCGCAGGCACGTCGTGATGGGCGCGAACCAGATCGACCGCCACGGCAACCAGAACATCTCCTGCATCGGCGACCACGCCAAGCCCACCCGCCAGCTCCTCGGGTTCCGCGGCGCGCCCGGCAACACCGCCAACCACCGCACGAGCTACTGGGTCCCCCGGCACGGCCCCCGCGTGTTCGTCGACGCCGTGGACGTGGTGTCGGGCGTCGGCCACGACCACGCCGTGGGCCCGTTCCACGACGTGCACCAGGTCGTCACGAACCTCGCCGTCCTCGACTTCGACACCCCGGACCGCTCGATGCGGCTGGTGTCCGTGCACCCCGGCGTGGAGGTGGCCGACGTGCTGCGCCTGACCTCGTTCCCGCTGGAGCACGACGAGGTGGAGGAGACCAGGCGGCCGACGGACGTGGAGCTGGAGCTGCTGCGCACCGTGCTCGACCCCGGCGGCGCGCGGGAGCGGGAGGTGCCGTCGTGAGGACCGCGTTCACCGAGCTGGTCGGCGTGCGGCACCCGGTGGTGCAGACCGGGATGGGCTGGGTGGCCGGGCCCCGCCTGGTCGCCGCGACGGCCGAGGCGGGCGGGCTGGGCATCCTCGCGTCGGCCACGATGGGGCTGCGGGAACTCGACGCCGCCATCGCGGAGACCAGGGGGCGCACCGCGCACCCGTTCGGCGTGAACCTGCGCGCGGACGCGGTCGACGCGGCGGACCGGGTCGACCTGCTGATCCGCCACGGGGTCCGGGTCGCCTCGTTCGCGCTCGCCCCCGAGCCGGAGCTGATCGCCAGGCTGGCCGACGCGGGGGTGGTCGTCATCCCGTCCGTCGGGGCGGCCAGGCACGCCGAGAAGGTCGCCGCCTGGGGCGCCCACGCCGTGATCGTGCAGGGCGGTGAGGGCGGCGGGCACACCGGCGGCGTGGCCACGACGTTGCTGCTGCCGTCCGTGGTCGACGCCGTGGACATCCCGGTGGTCGCGGCGGGCGGGTTCTTCGACGGCCGGGGTCTGGCCGCGGCGCTCGCCTACGGCGCGGCGGGCGTCGCCATGGGCACGCGGTTCCTGCTGACCAGGGAGAGCACGGTCCCGGACGCGGTGAAGCGGGCGTACCTGGAGCGCGGCCTGGACGGAACGGTCGTGACGACGCGGGTCGACGGCCTGCCGCACCGGGTGCTGCGCACGGACCTCGTCGACCGGCTGGAGCGCTCCGGCCGCGTCGGCGGGCTGCTGCGGGCGCTCGCCAACGCGGCCAGGTTCCGCGCGCACACCGGGCTGTCCTGGCCCGCGATGGTCCGCGAGGGCCTGGCGATGAGGCACGGCCGGGACCTGCGCTGGTCGCAGGTCGTGATGGCCGCGAACACGCCGATGCTGCTGCGGTCAGGGTTGGTCGACGGGCGCACCGACGCGGGCGTGCTCGCGTCCGGGCAGGTCGTCGGGCTGCTCGACGACCTGCCGACGTGCGAGGAGCTGATCACCGGTGTGGTCGAGCAGGCCACGGCGATCGTCCACGGGCTCAACCGGACGGTGTGACGGGGTCGGTCCGCGCGGACCTCGTCGCGGGGGTCCGACAATTCCGATTCCCGCTGGTGGACGAGCGTGGAGCGGTAGCGTCGACCCTGGCTCCGCCCCGGTCGTGGGGCGAAGCACCGTTCGAGGGGGAGACGATGAAGCGCAGGGGGAAAGCGGTGCTGGCCGTCGCACTGGCGGTCGCGGGTCTGACGACGGCCGTCACGGGGACCGCGGCCGCGGCGGGGTGCACGTGGACGCGGGGCGCGCTGCCGCTGCCCGCCGGGAGCACCCGCGGCTACGTGACGGGGGCGGCGAACGGCGGCTGGTTCGTCGGCAGCGGGTCCACGACCGACGCGGTCCGCTGGCACGGTGGCCAGGTCGAGAACCTCGGTCAGGCCCTCGGCAGGCAGACGCAGCTGACGGACGTGAACTCCTCGGGGGTGGCGGTCGGGTACACGTACGTGGAGACCTTCCGCGACGGCGCCTTCGTCCACCGCGGCGGCCGGTTCGAGCGGCTGCCGACGCCGTCGGGCTACCGGACGTCCTGGGGCAAGGCCATCAACGACGCGGGTGACGTGGTCGGCATGGCGAGCGGGATCGGGGACACCTTCGACCTCGTCCTGTGGCCCGCCGCCACTCCCGGCACGCCGGTGGTGGTCAACCCCGACCCGGCCCTCTACTCCTACGTGAGTCCGATCGACGTCGACGAGCAGGGCCGGATCCTGCTGTTCGCGGAGGGCGCCGAGACCGCCCACTTCGTGCGCCACCCCGACGGCGCTCTGACGAGGCTCGCGGTGCGGACCACCTACGTCGACGCCTTCCGCAACGGCCGCGTCTCCGGTGAGCTGTACGAGAACCGCGCGTACACGACCGTGGAGTGGGACCTCGACGGGCAGGTGGTCCGCAGGCTCGGGGTGCGCGCCACGGAGACGGTGGTCGACTCCGGCACCCTCACGGTGGGCACGTACCGGACCGCCGACAAGGGGTACGCGCTGGGCGTCTGGGACGGCGGCGTGCTCGCGGACACCCTCGTGGCCAACCAGGACGGCACCTTCGGCAGGCCCGTGATCACCGACGACGGGGTGGTCGCGGTGCACGACGACTCCGCCGGGACGATCACGACGTTCACCCGCGCCTGCTCGTGACGGCGCTGGGCGGCCGGGTCGTCCCCGGCCGCCCAGCGGGTCACCGGCCCAACCGGCCGGGGGCTCGGCCGTGCTCCTCGGCGGAGTGGTACCAGCTCCCGCCACCTCACGCCGTTCCCGCGACGGACGACCGACACCGCACCGGGATCACCGTGCTCGACCGCGCTCATCCGAGGGCTCGACCGGGTCGCGGGTTCGCTCGACGCCACCGGGACGCGGTGCGCCCGCGGGTGGGCGCACCGCGTCCCGGTGGCACGGGTCAGTCCGTCAGGGTGGCCAGTTCGGCCAGCACCTCCGACGCGGTGACCGGGTCGAGTTCGGCGAAGGTGCGCGCGCTCCCGATCAGGCGGACCTCGCGCAGGAGCTGCGGTCCGGACTCGTGCGGCTCACCGATCACCAGCCCCGGATCCAGGAGGACCTCGATCGAGCCGCGGCCGGGCAGCGGACGGGTGATCTCGTTCTCGATCCCGGCGTCCATCGGCGTGCCGCGCTCCCACTCGCCCTTGGTCAGCCGCAACAGCCTGCCCGCCTCCACCTGGAGGCCCTTGACCCTGTCCAGTTCACGCGACGACAGCTCGGCCTCGGTGAACCGGTGCACCGGGCGCCCGAGCTGGGCGAACGGTTGCAGGATCTCGTAGTCGGCGAACACCTCCGCCCACGCCGCCACGGCGTCGCCCAGGTGCACCGGGTGCGCCACCCCGACGAGGGCGTCGTCCGGCAGGGCGAAGGTGTCGTCGCGCACGTCCGCGAACGACCCGTCCTCGGCCACCCGGAACGAACTCCCGGCGTCCGTCACCCACACCAGCCGCCGGACCAGGTGCCGCAGCAACGGGTGCGCGACCAGCAGCGACCGGAACTCGGCCGCGGGCCACCGGCGTTCCGCCACCATCGACCGCTCCAGCCTGACGACCTGGTCGCCCGCGATCGTCCGCACGTCCTTCTTCAGCTGCCCGAACCGCTTGTGCTCCGCGGGCGCCACCTCGGGGTCGTCCTTCGCGCCCGGCTTCGGCAGGGCCTTGAGCCGCCTGCCCGTCTCGTCCAGCACGAACGGCTTGAGCTGCTCGTCGAACCCGATCGTGAACCGCCGCGTGCCGTAGTCGACCGTCGTCGTCGACGCGTCGTCCAGGTCGAAGTCCGGCACCAGCCGGTCGCTCAGCTCCTCGGCGGTCAGCCCCATCCCGGCGGCGACCTCCTCGATCTTCTCCCGCGCCCGGTACTTGATCCCGTCGAACCTCACCCGCTGCGCGATGCTGTTGAGCACGCCCAACGCCGTGTCGGTGCCGATCTCGGCCAGCACGTCCAGCCCGACCACCGCCCGCGCGTGCTGCGCCTCCCCCGGCCACGCGCGGATGAGCGGCTCCAACGCCCGTGCCGTCCCGTCGTCGCCCAGCAGCCCGAGCGACGTCAGCACCCACCCCTCCTTGGCGGGCATCCCGTTCGTCCGCCACAGCTCGAACAGCTCCCACGAGAACCGCGCCAGCGATGCCTCGTCGAACGCCTCGCGCACGGCCTTCACCTCGGCGTGCCCGTCGTCCGGCGTGCTCAACGCCAGCAGGACGAGCAGGTTGCCGACGGCTTCCGCGGACAGCGCCAGCTCCGTCCCGCGCAGCAGGACCGGGGGCAGCACGACCGGGACGAGCCACTCGCCGAACTTCGGCGCCACCACCGGCGGCACGGTCGCGAGCACGGCCTCGACGGCCTTCTCGGCCTCGGGCCCGTACTCGCGCGCCGCGGCCCTGGCCTGCTCCGGGATGACGCGCAGCGCCGCCTCCGCCGCCTGGCGGGCCGCACCCGGCTTGCCCACCGCGTCGGGCACCAGGAACCGGGCCGCGCGCTCGGCGTGCCGTCGGAGCCACGTCGGGGCGAACTCCTTGGCGGACTTGAGCTTCACCAGCCACTTCGCGACCAGCCGGGCCGTCTTCAGCGACACCACCGGCGCCACCACCTCGCCCTTGTCCTCCCGCGCCAGCGTCGCGATGGTCAGCGCGCTCGGGATCGCGTCGGCCCCGAAGCGGGCCAGGAGCCACTTGCCGTGGTAGGCGCCGAGGGACAGCGCCCCGACGTCCCAGCCGGGCAGCAGCGGGCGGAGCTCCTCCACCGGTCCGTGCATGAACAGGTTGACCTGGCGGACGCTGTAGAGACCGCCAGCCCGGAACTCCTCGATAGTCGGAGCCCAGTCGACGGTGTCGTAGTGGCTGTTGCCCGTGCCCGCGTACCGGTCCCGCTCATCGGGCTCCCACTCCACCGCCTGGTGGTCCACCGCCTTGAGCCCCGTGACCACCAGCGGTTCCACGGGCACGGCCTCCACCACCCACGGCGGATCCACGAGCACGGTGGGCAGCGCGTCCGCGGGCGCCACGTCCAGGACCACCATGGTCTCCAGGACCGCCCGAGCGGCCTCGGGGAGGTCGACGCGGTCGGCCAGGTCGGGGTGGCCCTTGAGGTGGCGCTCCAGCAGCGGCCGGACCCGCGCGTCCTCGGACGCGGCGAACCGCTCCAGCGCCACCACGGGGTGACGGCGGGCCAGGTCGAGCACGGCGGGCAGCACCCGTTTCACGTCGAGGCGGGCCAGCAGCGCGTCGACCGTGCCCGCGGTCGGGAACACGGCCAGCGTCTCCAGGACCAGGTCCCTGATGCCGCTGTCCAGCTCCGGGCTCGGGTCCAGCAGCACCGCGAGAGCGGGCATCGCGTCGGGGCCGACGCCGTCGACCAGGGTGTACAACCCGTCCTTGCTCCTCAGGTACCGCCCCACGGCCCGAAGGGTCAGCGCCCGTTCCACCTGGGCGACCGTGCTCGCCGAGTAGATCAGCGACGCGTGCACCAGCAAGCGCGGGTACGAGGTGAGGTCCACCCGTTCGGCCTCCTCGAACGCCTCGTCGACCCAGTCCCGCCTGGTCGGGAAGAGGTACGCGGCGGCCACCATCGACCGCGGGTCGGTGCGGTGCGACCCGGCCGCCCGCATCGCGGCGTCGTGCTCCTCCTCGGACGCCGACGCGAGCAGCGCCCGCAACCGCCGCGCCGTCCCGACGCCGACGTCGCTGTTCATCGGCACCCGCCGCAGGTGGGTCGCCGTGTTCGGGTAGCCGGGCCGGTACACCTCGACGCAGCGCATCTCGACGACGGCCCGCGCGGCGAACGACAACCCGTGCTCCACCACCAGCGCGTCCGCCAGCCGAGGCCCGGACCCCAGCAGCACCGCCACCACGGCGGCGCCCAGCGGCGACACCTCACCGGCCAGGTGGGCACGGGCGGCGACGACCAGCTCCTGATCGCTCGTCGCCTCGGCCAGCACCTCCTCGACCACCGGCAGCTTCTCGGCCAGCGCCGCCCGAACCTCCTCCACCGCACCGGCCTCGACCACGGCACCGGCAGGCACCCCGCCGCCACGCCGCACGTGCACGTGCGGCTGCCACTCGGCGGGAAGGCTGAACGCAGACGTACTCAACATCGCTCCTATGCCACATCGGTGAACACTTCTCCGAGAACCACCCCGATCCGAGCCGCGTCGATCGAGCATCCACAGAGGACGGACAACGCCGATCCCCGCGCACGCCCCGGCCCGGTCGGTGCCGCAGACCCTATTGCGGGGGTACGACGATTCCGACCGGCAGACCACTCGGTGCAGTGGTTTCCCCAGGAGCCAGGGGAACTTTCGGCGTGATCACCAGCCCAGCGCGGTCGCTCCGGTCAGCGCCGCCCGCACCCGCACGTACCGCGTGCCCACCGGCCACAGGCGCACCGTCGTGCCCACCGCGCCGGTGAACGCGCCGGTCGCCACCGGACTCCCCCACGACGTGCCGTCGGCGCTCACGTGCACCTCGTACGGCCCGGCCTGCCGCGGCTCGCAGGCCACCGCCGTCACGGTCCGCGCCGCACCGAGGTCCACGCGCACCTCAGCGGCGTCCACCCGCGAGGTCCCGGCGAGCACCCCGGACCCCATCACCGGGTCGGACGTGCTCTCCGCGCCGGTCTCCACGTGGCCCGCGAAGCGGCGGGCGAATCCGTCCGGACCGGTGGCGGTCAGGTCGTACCAGCCCGACGTCCCGCCGACGGAGAACCAGTCCTCGGTGCGGGCGCCGGGTGCGAGGGTGTAGGTCCACGGGCCGCCCGCCCGGTTGCCCGGTCGGACGGTGAGGGTGCACGGGGCGCCGCCGGTGTTGGTCATGGTGAGCCACACGCGGGCGTCGGCGGGGGCGTAGCGGAGGGTCACCTCGGGGTTCGGGCCGCCCGACGTGGCGGTGACCCGGTTGCCCGCGAAGCGGCGGAGGAAACCGTTGGGGCCCGAGGCGGTCAGGTCGTAGGCGCCGGTCGGGGTGCCCGCCTGCCAGTAGTCGGTCAGCGTGCGGCCCGCCCCGACGGTGTAGCGCCACGGGCCGTCGGTGCGGAAGGCGCCCGCGTGGACGTAGAAGTGCGCGCCCGCCGTGCCTGCCGAGGCGAAGTCGATCCAGAACTTCTCCGCGGTGACCCGTCCCGACGCCGACAGCACGTAGGGCAGCGGTCGGGCCGGGCGCACGCCGGGCTCCTGCACGGGCATGACCTGGGTCTCGGGCGGGGTGGGTGAGGTGGGCCTCGGGCCCGAGGTGGGCACGGGCGCGGGCAGCGCCGGGTAGCCGCCGGTGCCGGACAGGTCCAGCGCGGAGGTGAGGTCGCCGCACACCGCGCGCCGCCACGGGGAGATGTTCGGTTCGGCCACGCCGGTCCAGCGTTCCAGCAGCCGGAGGACGGAGGTGTGGTCGAACACCTCCGAGCAGACCTTCCCGCCCCGGCTCCACGGCGACACGACCAGCAGCGGCACGCGCTGGCCGAGGCCGATGGGCCAGCCGTCGTAGACCTCGTCGGCGACCGGCGCGGTCGAGAGGCCCTGCGACGGGGACACCGGCGGCGCGGGCTGCGGGACGTGGTCGAAGAAGCCGTCGTTCTCGTCGTAGTTGAGCAGGAACACCGTCTTGCGCCACACCTCCGGGTCGGCGGCGAGCGCGTCGAGCACCTGCTTCACCAGGTCGGCCCCGGTGTTGGGCCCCCAGTCGGGGTGTTCGCTCCGCGACTCCGGGGCCACGACCCACGACACGGCGGGCAGCCGCCCGCCCGCGACGTCGGCGCGGAACGCCGACGCCAGCCGTCCCGTGCGCTCCCGCGCCAGGCCGCGGTCGTACAGCGACCGGTCGGCCGCCGACAGCGCCGCGACGCCCCTGTCGAGCTGCGCCAGCAGCTCCTCGCGCCGGGCGGCCGACGCCGACGCGACGTCGTAGTAGAAGTACTCCAGCTTCCCGTAGGGCTTGCCCGCGGAATCCCTGGTGGCGGCCAGCGCCTTGCGCCCGACGGCGAGGAACGAGGCGAAGTAGTCGAGGGAGTTGTCGCCGTAGTTGTCCCACTCCTGGTAGACCCGCCAGCTCCGACCGGCCTGCTGGAGGCGCTCGGCGTAGCTGGTCCACGTGTAGCCGGTGTGGCCGGGGTTCTGCCAGCCGTCGTTGCCGATGGCCCGCTTCGCGGTGCCGGGCTCGTAGCCGATGGTCCCGGAGAACAGGTAGAAGCGGTTGGGGTTGGTGGGTCCGGCCTCGGAGCAGTGGTAGGCGTCGCAGATCGTGAACGCGTCGGCGAGGGCGTGGTAGAACGGCAGGCCCGCGCGGTCCAGGTGGGTCATGGTGCGCACGCCCTTCTGCGCGACCCACTGGTCGAAGCGGCCGTCGTTCCACGCGCGGTGGCCGTCGGCCCAGCCGTGGGGCGTGCCGGACATGAACTCGTCGCCCACGCGGTAGGGCAGCAGGTACCCGCTGCCGTGGGGCTGGCGGAACACCGAGCCGCCGCCGGGCAGCCTGATGGCGGCCGGGTCGTTGAAGCCGCGCACACCGCGCAGCGTGCCGAAGTAGTGGTCGAACGACCGGTTCTCCTGCATGAACACCACGACGTGCTCGACGGCGTCCAGCCCGCCCTCGGGTGCCTCCACCGCGAGCGCGCGGCGCAGGTTCACCGGCAGCAGGGCCAGTCCTGATCCCGCGGCGGCGGCCTTCAGCAGGGAACGGCGCTTCATCGTGTCTCCTCGTCCGTGGGCGCGGGCGGCGCCGGACGAGGCTGACCGCGCGGGGTTGAGCCGAAGTGACGAGCGGTGGTCGGCGGTGAGAAGTCCTGGTGACGACCAGCCGGTGTCAGCCGAGGCGCTCCACGATCGTCACGTTGGCCTGGCCTCCGCCCTCGCACATCGTCTGGAGCCCGAACCGGCCTCCGGTGCGTTCGAGTTCGTGGACGAGGGTGGTGCAGAGCTTCGTGCCGGTCGCTCCGATCGGGTGGCCGAGGGCGATGGCCCCGCCGTTGACGTTGACCCGGTCGAGGTCGGCGCCGGTCTCCCCGGCCCACGCGAGGACCACGCTCGCGAACGCCTCGTTCACCTCGAACAGGTCGATGTCGGTGATGTCCATGCCCGCGCGGTCCAGGGCGTACCGCGTCGCCCTGATGGGTCCGGTCAGCATGTAGACCGGGTCGGAGCCGCGGGCCGACAGGTGGTGCACCCGCGCCCTCGGGGTCAGGCGGTGTTCGCGGACGGCGCGCTCGGAGGCGACGAGCACCGCGCTCGCGCCGTCGGAGATCTGGCTGGCCAGCGCGGCGGTGGTCCGGCCGCCCTCGCGCAACGGCTTCAGCGTCGCCATCTTCTCCACGCTGGTGTCCGTCCTCGGGCACTCGTCGTGCGCGACACCGTCGACCGGCGCGATCTCGCGGTCGAACCGGCCCTCCTTGATCGCGGTCACGGCGCGCAGGTGGCTGGTGCAGGCGAACTCCTCCATCACCTCGCGGGACAGGTCCCAGCGCGTGGCGATCAGGTCGGCCGCGCGGAACTGGGAGATCTCCTCGTCGCCGTAGCGGTGCTCCCACCCCCGGCAGCCGCTGTACGGGTCCTCGAAGCCGTACTGGACGCCCGTGGTCATCGACGCGCCGATCGGGATGCGGCTCATGCTCTGCACGCCGCCCGCGACGACGAGGTCCGCGGTGCCGCTCATCACCGCCTGCGCGGCGAAGTGCAGCGCCTGCTGGCTGGCCCCGCACTGCCGGTCGACGGTCACCCCCGGCACCTGCTCCGGGAACCCGGCGGCCAGCCACGCCGTCCTGGCGATGTCGCCCGCCTGCGGCCCGATGGTGTCGACGCAGCCGAAGACGACGTCGTCCACGTCGGTCGGGTCGACGTCCACGCGGTCGAGCAGCGCGGTGATCACGTGAGCGCCCAGGTCCGCCGGGTGCAGGTGGCTCAGGGCTCCCCCGCGTCGGCCGACCGGGGTGCGCACGGCCTCGATGATGTACGCCTCGGACACGCACTCCTCCTCTACCTCTTGGTGTTCCTCCTGCGCCGAGTCGAGATGCCGTCCAGCAGGATGCCCAGGTACTGCTCGGCGACGGCCCCCGCGGACAGCCCGCCGCCGGGCCGGTACCAGCGCACCGCCACCCACACGGTGTCCCGGATGAACCTGTACACCAGGTCGACGTCGAGGTCCGAGCGGAAGTCACCCGCACGGACGCCGTCCTCCAGGAGCACGGTCCACAGCTTGCGGAACTCCGCGCCGCGGTCGCGCAGGTAGGAGAACCGCTCGAACTGGACCAGGTGCTTGGACTCGTTCTGGTAGATCGCGACCTCGGCGTGCCGGTGGTCGATGGCCTCGAACGACGCGACGACCACGGCGTCCAGCGTCGCGCGCGGACCGAGGTCGGCGTCCACGATCTCCCGGTACCTCGCGAACAGCTCGTCGAGGAACGTCCGGAGGATCTCGTCGACCATCGACTCCTTGGAGTCGAAGTGGTGGTAGAGGCTGCCGGACAGGATGCCCGCCGCGTCCGCGATGTCCCGCACCGTCGTCGGCACGAACCCCCGTTGGGCGAACAGGTCGGCCGCCAACGCGAGCAGCTCCGCCCTGCGCACGGATCGACTCATCCCGGTACCTCCACGACTCTCACGGGTGCTGGCTGCTCACCGACACGACCTCGCCCGTGAGGTACGAGGAGTAGTCGCTGGCGAGGAACACGATCACATTCGCCACCTCCCACGGCTCGGCGGCGCGCCCGAACGCCTCGCGACCGGTCAGCTCGGTCAGCAGCTCCTCGCTCGTCACCCTGCTCAGGAACGGGTGCATCGCGAGGCTCGGCGCGACCGCGTTCACCCTGATCCCGAGCGGTGCGACGTCGATCGCCGCGCACCGGGTGAACGCCATGACGCCCGCCTTCGCGGCGGCGTAGTGCGCCTGCCCGGCCTGCGCCCGCCACCCGATCACCGACGCGTTGTTGACCACGGCCCCGCCGCCGCCCTGGGCGGCCATCTGCTTGAGCACGGCCCTGGTGCAGCGGAACGTGCCGCCGAGCGTCACGTCCAGCACCCGCGACCACTCGTCGTCGGTCATGTCCAGCACGGACTTCTCGCCGCCGAGCCCGGCGTTGTTGACCATCACGTCGATCCGGCCGTACCGCTCCACCGCGCCCGCGACCAGCGCTCGGACCTGGCCCTCGTCGGTGACGTCGCAGACCGCGGACCAGACCCGGTCGCCGTGCTCGGCCGCCAGCCGGTCGCGGGTCTCGCCGAGGCGCCGCTCGTGCCAGTCGCTGACCACCACGGTCGCGCCCTCGTCCAGGCAGCGCTCGGCGGTGGCCGAGCCGATGCCGGTGCCCGCCGCGGCCGTCACGACGACGACCTTGTCCGCGAGCAGGGCGTGGCCGGGCGGGCGGACGGGCGTCACGGGCGCGCCTCCCTGGGCAGGCCGAGGATCCGCTCGGCGACGACGTCGCGCTGGACCTCGTCCGACCCGCCGTAGATCGTGTCCGCCCGGCTGAACAGGAACAGCCGCTGCCACTCGTCCAGGCCGCCGGGGGCGACCATCGAGCGGGCGCCGAGCACGTCCATCGCCAGTTCGCCGAGCGAGCGGTGCCACCCGGCCCAGAACAGCTTCGCCACCGACGACTCCGGACCGGGCGGCCCCTCCAGCGTGCGGAGGGCGTGCGAGCGCATGACGTGCAGCCCGATCCACGCCCTCGTCAGCCGGTCGCGCAGCACCGGGTCGCAGTCGGGCCCGGCCAGCTCGGCGATCCCGTCGAGCTGGCGGCGGAAGCCGACCTGCTGGCCCAGCGTCGCGACGCCGCGTTCGAAACCCAGGGTGGCCACGGCGATCCGCCACCCGTCGCCGACCTCCCCGACGACGTTCTCCCTCGCCGTGCGGGCCCCGTCGAAGAACACCTCGTTGAACTCGGACGTGCCGGTGAGCTGCCGGATCGGCCGCACCTCCACGCCCGCCTGGCGCATCGGCACGAGCAGGTAGGACAGCCCCCGGTGCCGCTCGGACCCCGGTTCCGTGCGCACCAGGGCGAAGCACCAGTCGGCCACGTGCGCCAGCGACGTCCACACCTTCTGGCCGGTGACCACCCACTCGTCGCCGTCGAGCACCGCGCTCGTGCTGACGGAGGCGAGGTCCGAGCCCGCTCCCGGCTC
>NZ_DASUSQ010000074.1:0-17946 GCF_036375055.1 Umezawaea sp. | reverse complement strand
CGAGGGCCAGGACGTCCTCAAGATGTCCGCGGCCGCGCAGCGGTCGATCCGGGGCCGCAGGGTCGCGATGATCTTCCAGGACCCGAGGACGGCGCTGAACCCCGTGTACTCGATCGGCGACCAGCTCGCCGAGGCGGTGCGCTCGCACGAGGCGGTGCCCAAGCGCGTCGCGCTGGCCCGCGCGGCCGAGATGCTCGACCTGGTCGGCATCCCGCGGCCGAAGGAGCGGCTCGGCAACTACCCGCACGAGTTCTCCGGCGGCATGCGGCAGCGCGTGATGATCGCGATGGCGATCATCAACGACCCCGACGTGATCGTGGCCGACGAGCCCACGACCGCGCTGGACGTCACCGTGCAGGCGCAGATCCTGGACACGCTGCTGCGGATCAGGGACGAGACGAACGCGGGCATCATCGTGATCACCCACGACCTCGGCGTCGTGGCGGGCATGGTGGACCGCGTGCAGGTCATGTACGGCGGCACGGTCGTCGAGCAGGGCGGCGTGGACGAGGTCTTCGAAGCCCAGCGGATGCCCTACACCGTCGGCCTGCTGGGGTCGATCCCGAACCCGAGCCTGCTCGGCAAGCGGCTCACGCCCATCAAGGGCGCGCCGCCCTCGCTGATGAACCTGCCGCCCGGCTGCGCGTTTTCCCCGCGCTGCCCGCTGGCGGTCGACGAATGCCGCGAGGTGGAGCCGGAACTGCTGGAGACCGATCGCGCCGGGCACTTCTCCCGCTGCCACCGGTCCGCGCACCTGGCCACCCTCGTGGACCCGCAGAAGCTGTTCGCGACGGACGAGATCGGCGTGGTCGAGAACCCCGCCTCGCTCCTCGTCGCCGACCCGGACATGCCCATCGTCGAGGACGTCGACGTGGTGGAAGCCCGGATGCAGGAAGAAGAGGAGAACCCGACGTCATGACGACCCCGACCGACGGGCCCAGCGTCCTGACCGCGGTGAAACCCTCCTCCGCGGCCAAGAACGCGGGCAAGACGCCCCTGCTCGAGGTCAACGACCTGGTCAAGTCGTTCCCGGTCCGCGGCGGCGGGATCATCCCGCGCACCGTGGGCCAGGTCCAGGCCGTGTCCGGCATCTCGTTCGACCTGTACCCCGGCGAGACGCTGGGGCTGGTCGGCGAGTCCGGCTGCGGCAAGTCCACGTCGGGCCGCGCGATCCTCCAGCTGCACAAGCCGACCTCCGGGTCGGTGAAGTTCGAGGGCAAGGAGCTGACCAAGCTCCGCGGCAAGGCGCTCCAGGGCGTCCGCAGGGACATGCAGATCGTGTTCCAGGACCCCTACGCGTCGCTGAACCCGCGCTGGCAGATCAACAACATCATCTCGGAGCCGTTCAAGATCCACGGCGCCGACGGGGCGGACATCCAGCACCGGGTCAACGAGCTGATGGAGCTCGTCGGCCTGAACCCGGAGCACCGCAACCGCTACGCCCACGAGTTCTCGGGCGGACAGCGGCAGCGCATCGGCATCGCACGGGCGCTCGCGCTCAACCCGAAGCTGGTCGTGCTGGACGAGCCGGTGTCCGCGCTGGACGTGTCCGTGCAGGCCGGTGTGGTCAACCTCCTGGAGGAGCTCCAGGAACGGCTGGGCCTGGCCTACCTGTTCGTCGCGCACGACCTGTCGGTGGTCCGGCACATCTCGGACCGCGTCGCGGTGATGTACCTCGGCAAGATCATCGAACTCGGTGACCGCGAGGACATCTACGCGCGGCCGATGCACCCCTACACGCAGGCGCTGCTGTCCGCGGTGCCGGTGCCCGACCCCAAGCTGGAGCGCAGGCGCCAGCGGATCGTGCTCACCGGCGACGTGCCCAGCCCGGTCAACCCCCCGTCGGGCTGCCGGTTCCGCACGCGCTGCTGGAAGGCGCAGGACATCTGCGCCGTCGAGGAGCCGAAGCTGGAGCGCCGCGGGGCGGGCGACGGCACGCTGTCCGCGTGCCACTTCGCCGAGGAGCGCTCGCTCCTGGGCTGATCGACCGCTCCACCCCGGGTTCCGCCAGGGCCACCACGGCAGCGCTATGGTGGCCCTGACGGCATTCCGGGGTGGTGCCGTCCTGTGACCGTGCGCAAGTGCCTCTACTCTGATCCGGTGACGCTCACCTCCCCACCGCGGTTGTTGCTGGTACACGCGCACCCGGATGACGAAAGCCTGTGGACGGGCGGCACGATCGCGAGATACGCGGCGACCGGCGCCCACGTCACCGTCGTCACGTGCACCCTCGGCGAGGAGGGCGAGATCATCCCGGCCGGGCTGCGCGAACTCGCCGCCGACGCCGCCGACCAGCTCGGCGGGTACCGGGTCGCCGAACTCCGCTCCGCCTGCGCCGCCCTGGGCGTCACCGACCACCGGTTCCTGGGCGGCATCGGCCGCTGGCGCGACTCCGGCATGGTGGGCGTGCCGTCCAACGAGCACCCGAGGGCGTTCGTCCGGGGTTCGCTCGACGAGCAGGTCTCGGCGCTGGTCGACGTGCTCCGCCAGGTGAAGCCGCACGTCGTCGTCACCTACGACGCGTTCGGCGGCTACGGCCACCCCGACCACATCCGCGCGCACGAGATCACCATGGCCGCCACCGCCGCCGTCCCGGACGTCGCCCGCGTCTTCTACGCCGTCACCTCCCGCGACGCCACGGAGCAGGGCGCCGCCGCGCTCGCGGACCTGGCCGACCTCCCGTTCCGCCTGCCGGAGCCGGGCGAACTGCCCGTCACCGACGACGCGATCATCACCACCACCGTCGACGTCTCCCAGCACCTGTCTGCGAAGCTGCGCGCGCTGCGGGCGCACTCGACGCAGGTGAGCGTGTGGCAGGACGGCGCGGGAGGGGCCAGCTACGCGCTGTCCAACGGCATCGCCCAGCCGGTCGTGCGGGGCGAGTTCTACGTGCTGGCCAGGGGTTCCGGCGAGGGCGCCGAGGCAGACCTGTTCGGTGGACTGGGGTGACGGGTGAGCGGTGACCGCAAGCCGGGGCGGTGGGTGCTGCCCATGCTCTGGGTCGAATCCCTGGTGCTGGCGGTGCTGGAGCTGTTCTACCTCCCGCTCCGGTTCGACGGCACCCTGCTGCCCCAGGTGGGCGCGGACTGGCCGTTCCCGGTGGCGGTGGTGGTGGCGATCGTCACGACACCGCTGCTGGTGCTGTGGGCCTCGGACCTCCAGCGCGGCCTGCTGGTGTCCAGCTCGCCGCTGCTGGTGTGGCTCACGACCCTCGTGGTGCTGGGCCTGTTCGGCCCCGGCGGCGACGTGATGCTCCCCAACGACTGGCGCAGCCTGGCCCTGCTGGCGGGCGGCGCGCTGCCCGGCGCCGTAGCCGTGGGCGCGTCGATGGGCCGCAACCACGTGCCGAAGGGAGCCAGGACCCGGTAGCCCCGCTAGGCGGGCACCCAGTAGCGGTACCGGTGGTGCTCCACGCACCCCAGCGACTCGTACAGCTCCCAGGCGGCCGTGTTGTGCGCGGCCACCTGGAGCGCGCACCGCACCGCGCCCCTCTCCGCGCCCCACGCGGCCAACCCCACCAGCAGACCCCGAGCCAGCCCCCGCCGCCGGTGGGACGGCCGCACCGCGAGCCGGGCGATGTGCAGCAGGTCGCCGACGACGGCGCCGCGCACGGCCGCGACGACCTCGCCGTCCCGCTCGACGACCCCGAACCCGGTGCCGGTCCCGGAGGCCAGCACGTGCCGCTGGGCGTCGGTCGGCGTCCCCGAGGCCACCAGCTCCCACCATCCGGGAACGGGTACGTCGGAAACCGAAACCCCGGCCACCTCCGCACCCCGGAAACCGGCGAGCGAACCGACCAGCACCCCCGACTCGGCACCGCCCGGATGGCCCTCGTCGACCACCCATCCGGCGGATCGGACGGCATCTTCGTGCCGTGAATCACTCACGACGTGAGCGGTCGGCCCGATGCCGTTGGCCTTGGCGAAGACGACCGCCCGGTGCAGCGCCTCCGGCACGGGAACGCCGGGGTCGCCGCTGGTCAGCGTGCTGTTGGCCCGGCCAGTGAAGCCGCCCGCCGCGCGCAGCCTCCAGTCGCCGAGCCGTTCCTCGACCTGTGCGGGCCACGCGTCGGCACACCGCAGTTCGACCTCGAAGACCGGATCCACCCCACCATCCTCCCCGGTGCGGGAAACTGGTTTTCGCGGAGCCGAGCGCGGGCTCGCTAAGGCAAGCCTCACCACGAGTTGGCCGAGTTCGCCGCGTAGTCTGCGGCTTGCGCGGTGTACCAGGAAGAGCAGGAGAACCGCAGTGACCTATGTGATCGCCCAGCCGTGCGTGGACTTGCTCGACAAGGCATGCATCGAGGAATGCCCCGTCGACTGCATCTACGAAGGCGACCGGATGCTCTACATCCACCCGGACGAGTGCGTTGACTGCGGCGCCTGCGAGCCGGTGTGCCCGGTGGAGGCCATCTACTACGAGGACGACGTCCCCGACGAGTGGAAGGACTACACCAAGGCGAACGTGGACTTCTTCGACGCGCTCGGCTCGCCCGGTGGCGCCTCCAAGGTCGGCAAGACCAGCGCCGACCCGGACTGGATCAAGGCTCTCCCCCCGCAGGCCTCCGCCGAGTGACGAGGACGCGCAGGGGTCCGGTGCTGCCGGACTTCCCCTGGGATTCGCTGGCCGATCACGCCGCCGCGGCGCGCACCCACCCCGGTGGCGTGGTCGACCTCTCCATCGGTACCCCGGTCGACCCGGTGCCGCCGCTGATCCAGACCGCGCTCAGTTCCGTGGCGGACCAGCCGGGATACCCGACCACCCACGGCACCCCCGAGCTGCGTTCGGCGGCCGTGGGCTCGCTGGCGCGCCGCTACGGCCTGGTGGGGCTCGACCCCGCCGCCGTGCTGCCCACGATCGGCTCGAAGGAGCTGGTCGGCTGGCTGCCGACGCTGCTGGGTCTCGGCGCGGGCGACGTGGTGGCCATCCCGGAGCTGGCGTACCCGACGTACGAGGTCGGCGCGCTGCTGGCCGGTGCCTCGGTGGTGCGCCTCGCCGACGGCGAGGCGCCCCCCGCGGGCACGTCGCTGGTGTGGCTGAACTCGCCGTCGAACCCGACCGGCCGGGTGCTGTCCGCGCCGGCGATGGCCGCCGCGGTCGAGGCCGCCCGCGCCGTCGGTGCGGTGGTGGCCTCCGACGAGTGCTACCTGGCCCTGTCGTGGGACGCCACCCCGGTGTCCGTGCTCGACCCCGCGGTGTCCGGCGGTTCGCTGGACGGGCTGCTGGCCGTGCACTCGCTGTCGAAGTCGTCCAGCCTCGCCGGGTACCGGGCCGGGTTCGTCGCAGGCGATCCCGCGCTGGTGGCCGAGCTGCTGGAACTGCGCAAGCACGCCGGGATGATCATGCCGAGGCCGGTGCAGGCGGCGATGACGGCGGCCCTCTCCGACGACGAGCACGTGACCGCCCAGCGCGACCGCTACGCCGCCCGCCGAGCCGTGCTGCTGCCCGCGCTGCGCGCCGCCGGGTTCACCGTCGACCACTCCGAAGCCGGGCTGTACCTGTGGTCCACCCGCGGCGAGAACTCGTGGGACACCGTCGCCTGGCTCGCCGAACGCGGCATCCTGGCCGCTCCCGGCACGTTCTACGGGCCGGGCGGGGACCGGCACGTGCGGATCGCGCTGACCGCGCCGGACGAGCGGATCGCCGCGGCCGTCGACCGCCTGGCGTGACCGTCGGGAGGGCCGAGAACGGCCCTCCCGCTCCGCCCTAACGCTCGCGGCCGCGTCGCCGATGGGTTGTTGTGCCCTCGACCACCCCGCTGAACGCCCTCGAACGATCCCTCGTCGAGTCCGTCGAACGCGGTGAGGCGTTCGACCTGTCCGACGGCCCTGCCGACGAGACCGCCATGCGTTCCTGGGGCGAGACCAGGACGATCCGCTCGCACGTCATCCGCGACGTCCTGCTGGGCCGCCTCGCCCCGGAGCCGGACCCGCACGGCATCGACCTCCGCGGTGCCCGGATCGACGGCAGGCTCGACCTCATGAACGTGACCAGCCGGGTCGCGATCCGCCTCACGGAGTGCCTGCTCGACCGGGGTGTCGAGGCGCGGTACGCCGACCTCGGCCCGCTGCGGATGACCGACTGCCTGATCGAGCACCCCACCCACCTCGCGTTCATCGCCAGGCAGCTCCGCACACCGATCCTCGTCCTCAGGGGCACGACGATCATCGGACACGGCGAGCGCGCGCTGTTCCTCCGCGAGGCCCGGATCGGTGGCGAGCTCAACCTCAACGGTGCGACGCTGAGGAGCCACAGCGGTTCGGCCCTCGACGGTTCGACCATGCGGGTCGACGGCCCGGTGGACATGCGCGAGGGGTTCACCGCGACGGCTCACGGCCCCCACGCGGCGATCAACCTCCAAGGAGCCCGGATCGGGGGCGGGATCGACTGCGGCGGAGCGGTCCTGCACAACAGCGGGGGCCCCGCGCTGCACGCCGATTCGCTGGAGGCCGAGGGACCTCTCCTCCTGCGCGACGGGTTCACCGCCACCGGCAGCGGCCCCCGTGGTGCGGTCGGGTTGATGGGCGCTGAGCTGACCACCCTGGAGTGCACGGGCACGGTGCGCAACGATTCGGGCCCGGCCCTGTTCGCCGAGAGCGTCGTCGTCGACGGGCAGGTCCTCCTCCGGGACGGTTTCACCGCTCGCGGGAGCGGTGAGACCGGGGCCGTCGTCCTGCGGCACGCGCGGATCGGAGGTGGGCTGGAGTTCTCGCGGGCCACCGTGCGCAACGGATCGGGTCCGGCGCTCGGCGCGGGCCACCTGAGGCTGGGCGGTGCGCTGGCCCTCGACGTGGACGTGGACTTCGTCGGCGCGGGCGGCCAGGGCACCGTCGCCCTCACCTCGGCCAGGATCGACGGGGAGGTGGTGTTCGACATCGTGGAGCTGACCAACGGCAGCGGTCCCGCCGTGCGGATGTCGCAGGCCCGGCTCGGTCGTTCGCTCACCTTCACCAACTGCTTCTGGGCGGTGGGCGCCGGCTCCGACGCCACCGTCGACCTCTCGGACGTCACCGTCGGCGGAGCCTTCCGCGTCACCCCGCGGCACATCGGGAACAGCGGCGCTCCGGGACCTCGGCTGGCCGTGAACGGCCTCACCCACACCGGCGTGCCCCAGGGGGTCACCACGGCCGAGTGGCTGGAGGTGCTGCGCACCGGGACGCCGGAGTACGCGGCCCAGCCCTACCAGCACCTGGCCGCCGCCGAACGCGCCGCCGGGCACGACAGCAGCGCACGGCGGGTCCTCATGGCCCAGCGCCGGGACCAGATCGACCGGCACGCCCTGACCGGCGCGCTCGAACGCGGGTGGGCGAGGCTGACCGGCCTGACGCTCGGGTACGGCTACCAACCGTGGCGCGCGCTGCTCGGCCTGTTCCTCGTCCTGCTGGTCGCCGGAGCGGCGGCCGGGTACCTGGGCGGCTGGGGCGGACTGGCGAAGGTCCGGAGCCAGGCGGCGGCACCGGTGGAGGGCTGCGCGCTGATCGACCGGATCGGCTTCGGGTTGGACGCGGGCGCACCGCTCATCACCGGCGGGGCGAGGGCGAGGTGCGAGCCGACCGGCACCGGGTGGGGAACGGTCCTCACCGTGGCGAGCTGGGTGCTGAAGGCGCTGGCGTGGGCGTTCGCCACGCTGTTCGTCGCCGGGTTCACCGGAGCGGTGCGCAGGACGTGACGCGGTCGTCCCGGTCGGGACGACCGCGTCCGCCGGTCAGTCGTTCGCGTGCAGCGCCGCGTTCAGCTCGACGCCGTTGCCCTTGCGGGGCAGCACCTTCACCGCGCCGGACACCGAGTCGCGGATGAACAGCAGCCCGGAGACGCCCGACAGCTGCCCGGCCTTCACGACCTCGCCGTCGGCCGTGGACACCTTGGTGCCCGCGGTGATGTAGAGGCCTGCCTCGACCACGCAGTCGTCGCCGAGCGAGATGCCGATGCCGCCGTTGGCGCCGATCAGGCAGCGCTCGCCGATGGAGATGACCTCCTTGCCGCCACCGGACAGCGTGCCCATGATCGACGCGCCGCCGCCGACGTCGGAGCCGTCGCCCACGACGACACCGGCCGAGATGCGGCCCTCGACCATGGACGCGCCGAGCGTGCCCGCGTTGAAGTTCACGAAACCCTCGTGCATCACGGTCGTGCCGGACGCGAGGTGCGCGCCGAGCCGGACGCGGTCCGCGTCGGCGATCCGCACGCCGCTCGGGACGACGTAGTCGACGAGCCGGGGGAACTTGTCGACGCCGTGGACCGTGACGGCGCCGCGGGACCGCAGGCGGAGGCGGGTCTGCTCGAAGCCCTCCACCGCGCACGGGCCGAAGTTGGTCCACACGACGTTGTTCAGCAGACCGAACTGGCCGTCCAGGCTGAGGCCGTGCGGCCGCACGAGCCGCGTCGACAGCAGGTGCAGGCGGAGGTAGACGTCGTAGGTGTCGGTGGGCGCGTCGGCCAGCGAGGCGATGGAGACCTGGACGCCGATGACCTCGACACCCCGCTCCTGGTCCTCGCCGAGCAGGTGGGCGGCCTCCTCGCCGAGGGCGCCCGCGACGTCGACGGACGACAGGAGCTGCGTGCCGACCGACGGCGGGTCCCCGAGCTTCGGCGCCGGGAACCAGGTGTCCAGGACGGTGCCCTCGGGCGTGACGGTTGCCAGTCCGACGCCGTACGCGCCGGTCGTGTTTGCGGTGCTCACGGCTGCCAACGGTAACGTGCTCGCCGTGGCCGACACCCTGCACCTCTCCGCCGACCCCGTTGACCTGACCGCGTGGCTGGTCGACATCCCCAGCGTGTCGGGCGAGGAGGCCGAGCTGGCCGACCTCGTCGAACGCTCGCTGCGAGCACAGGCCCCGCACCTGGAGGTGGTGCGGACGGGCAACTCGGTGCTGGCGCGCACGAACCTCGGGCTGCCGGGCCGGGTGGTGCTCGCCGGGCACCTGGACACCGTGCCGATCAACGACAACCTGCCCAGCAGGCGCGAGGGCGACGTCCTGCACGGGTGCGGCACCGTCGACATGAAGGGCGGCGACGCGGTGATGCTGAACCTCGCCGCCACCGCCGTGGAACCCCGCTACGACCTGACGTTCGTGTTCTACGACTGCGAGGAGGTCGAGGCCAGCCGCAACGCCCTCGGGCGCATCGAGCGCGAGATGCCCGAGTGGCTGGTGGGCGACCTCGCGATCGTGTGCGAGCCGTCCAACGGCGTGGTCGAGGCCGGGTGCCAGGGGACGATGCGGATCGAGGTCCGCACGACCGGCGCCCGCGCGCACACCGCCCGCGGCTGGATGGGCGTCAACGCGATCCACGCGGTCGGGGAGGCGTTGCGGCGGCTGGAGTCCTACGAGTCCCGCGTCGTCGACATCGACGGCTGCACGTACCGCGAGGGGCTCCAGGCGGTGAAGATCGCCGGTGGCGTCGCGGGCAACGTCGTGCCGGACTCGTGCGTGCTGACGGTGAACCACCGGTTCGCCCCCGACCGCTCGCCCGCCGACGCGGAGGCGCACCTGCGCGAGGTGTTCGACGGTTTCGACGTCGTCGTCACGGACGTCGCGGCGGGCGCACTGCCCGGTCTGTCCTCGCCCGTCGCCCAGGAGCTGGTCGCGGCCACCGGGGGAACGCCCGTGGCGAAGCTCGGGTGGACGGACGTGGCGCGGTTCGCGGCCCTCGGGCTGCCCGCGGTGAACTTCGGGCCCGGCGACCCGACGCTGGCCCACACGCAGCAGGAGAACGTGCCGGTCGGGCAGATCACCGGGTGCGTCGACGTGCTCCGCCGGTTCCTCACCTGAGTAGGTCACCCGGTGGTGTTCCTGACCTAGAATCCCGCCGATGACTGACAACAACGGTGTCGACGAGCACCCCAAGGAGCGGCAGCGCGGTCCCGTGACGCTGCGCCGTTCCCAGCGCGTCGAGCTGACCACCACCGACCAGCGGCTGCTCGACTCGCGCGGGCCGTCGGACTGGGTGCACACCGACCCGTGGCGGGTGCTGCGCATCCAGGCGGAGTTCGTCGAGGGCTTCGGCGCGCTCGCCGAGGTGCCCAGCGCCGTGACGGTGTTCGGGTCCGCGCGCACGCCGCGCGACCACCCCGAGTACGAGATCGGCCGCGAACTGGGCGGCGCGCTGGCGACCGCCGGGTTCGCGGCGATCACCGGTGGCGGCCCCGGCGTGATGGAGGCGGTCAACCGCGGGTGCTCCGAGGCGGGCGGGTTCTCCGTCGGGCTCGGCATCGAGCTGCCGTTCGAGCAGGGGCTCAACCCGTGGGTCGACCTCGGGGTCAACTTCCGGTACTTCTTCGTCCGCAAGACGATGTTCATCAAGTACTCGCAGGCGTTCATCTGCCTGCCGGGCGGGTTCGGCACGCTGGACGAGCTGTTCGAGGCGCTGACCCTGGTGCAGACCAAGAAGGTCACCAAGTTTCCGGTCGTCCTCTTCGGACGGTCCTACTGGCAGGGCCTGTACGACTGGATCCAGAACTCGGTGCTGCCCAGCGGGAAGGTCGGCGACAAGGACCTGGCGCTGCTGCACCTCACCGACGACATCGACGACGCCGTGCGGGTCGTGCAGGAGGCCCACAAGGCCTGGGACGAGGCGCACTGATGCCGACCAGGGTCACCGTCTACTGCGGATCGCGGCGCGACGTGCCCGCGAGCTACCTGGAGCTGGCGGCCGAGGTTGGCACCTCCATCGCGGCTCGCGGCTGGTCGCTCACCTGGGGCGGCAGCAGCGTGTCGATGATGGGCGAGGTCGCCCGCGCCGCTCGTGGGGGCGGGGCCCGGACGCTGG
This sequence comes from Umezawaea sp., assembly GCF_036375055.1. Taxonomy (GTDB): domain Bacteria; phylum Actinomycetota; class Actinomycetes; order Mycobacteriales; family Pseudonocardiaceae; genus Umezawaea. Next base: position 7,179 of record NZ_DASUSQ010000074.1, on the reverse strand, counting down.
GCGTCATCCCGAAGGGGCTCGTCGGGACGGAGCTGGCCGACGACCACGCGGACGAGCTGGTCGTGGTCGACACCATGCGCGAGCGCAAGGCCCTGATGGAGGCGCACGGGGACGCGTTCCTCGCCCTGCCCGGCGGGATCGGGACGTGCGAGGAGCTTTTCGAGATGTGGACATCACGGGTGCTGTCCATGCACACCAAACCGGTCGTGGTGCTGGACGTCGACGACCACTACCGGGGTCTGTTCGACTGGGTCCGCGAGTTGAGCGGTCGCGGGTTCGTGTCGCGGGCCGCGATGGACTCGTTGACGATCACCGGAGACGTGGCGACGGCGTTGGACGCCTGCGCGAACTGAGGAGATTCATACCGATGGGCAAGTGGGCGTCCTACGTCGTGCGGCGCGGGGATGACGAAGAACTGGACGACGGCTACAGGTTGGACGCCGTCGAGGGCTGGCAGTGGTGGGAGTTCCCGGTCCTGGACGAGGAGCCGCTGGTGCAGCTCGTCGGGACCGGCGCGGCGATCTCGGCGACCGTGGCCGACAGCGACATGTGCGTGGTGACCGGCTGGGACGGCGGTCAGGAGCAGTGGGAGTGGGTGTTCGGGGAGGTCGCCTACGCGGAAGCGGCGGCGGCCGAGGGGCTGCCCGCGCCCGATCCGGAGGAGCTGGCCGAGACGCTGCCCGAGAGGGCCGCGGCGTTGGCCGTCGCGGTGGTGGAGTGGGCGAAGGCGGCCGGGCTGTCGGCTGACGTGACGTCGGTGACGGCCGTGCTGGAGACGGACCACGACATCGCCGAGGACGGGTTGCAGGCCGTGCTCGGGGCCGTGGGGATCGTGGACAACTGAGGGTTCTCGGTGGGTGCCGGTCGTCGGGGACCGGCACCATGGGTGGATGAGACTCCGTTGCGCGGTGCTGGACGACTACCAGGGTGTCGCCGCCGGGCTCGCCGACTGGTCGTCGGTCGAGCTGACCGTGCACCGGGAGCACTTCTCCTCCCGTGACGCGTTGGTGTCGGCGTTGCGGGACGTCGAGGTCGTGGTGGTCATGCGCGAGCGGACGCCGTTCGACGCCGACCTCTTCTCGCGGTTGCCCTCGCTGCGGTTGCTGGTGACCAGCGGGATGCGGAACGCGTCGATCGACCTGGGGGCCGCCGCGGCGGCCGGGGTGGTCGTGTGCGGGACCGGCAGTACGTCCGGGCCGCCGGTGGAGTTGACGTGGGCGTTGATCCTGGGGCTGGCTCGGCACGTCGTGGTGGAGAACTCGGCGTTCCGGGCGGACGGGCCGTGGCAGAGCACGGTGGGTACCGGGTTGGCCGGGAAGACGTTGGGGTTGCTGGGGTTCGGGAAGATCGGTGTGCAGGTCGGTCGGGTCGCACGGGCGTTCGGGATGTCCGTGGCGGCGTGGAGCGCGAACCTGACCGCGGAGCGGACCGCCGCCGAGGGGGTGCGGTTGGCAGGCTCGTTGGAGGAGTTGGCCGGTCGCAGTGATGTGTTGTCCGTGCACCTGGTTCTCAGTGAGCGCACTCGGGGTGTGGTGGACGCTTCGGTGTTGGGGTTGTTGAAGCCTTCCGCGTTCTTCGTGAACACCTCTCGGGCCGGCCTTGTGGATCAGGCGGCTTTGGTCGAGGCCCTGGTGGGTGGGCGGATCGCCGGGGCCGGGTTGGACGTGTTCGAGGAGGAGCCGTTGCCCGCGGGACACGTGTTGCGGCGGTTGCCCAACGTGCTGGCCACTCCTCATATCGGGTATGTGACTGATGGGAACTACTCGGTTTATTTTCGTGAGGCTGTCGAGGATATTCTTGCTTTTGCGGCTGGGTCGCCTGTTCGGGTTATTTCCGGGTGAGGTGGGTTGTCGGTTCGGAGGGGAGCGGGTGGCTGCGAGTCCCATCGGATCGGATGGCTGCTGGTTCCAGCGGGGCGGCCGATGTGACTCGGGGACCCCTCGATTTGCCCTTGATCGGGCTTGCGGGCAGAGGCGGCGGCCTGCCCGATCTGCTGGTGCAGGGCACATCCCCCGAGTAAGATCGGCCTCGGTTTCGGGAGGCGTGGTTTTGCTTTGCGTTTTGGTGGGTTAGTTGATTTTTGCTGTTGTGAGGTTGCGGGATTTTGCCAGGTGGTTCGCTTCCTCTGTTGTTGCTTTTTGCGGTGGTGGGGTCGTGAAGGGGTTCAGGGTTATCGTTAGGGTTTTTCCTGTTGCCTTTGCTTGCCAGGTTCCTGTTATTTCTCCGTCTACCATGATGGCGCCGCGTCTGCCCAGGATTCTCCAGACTTCCTTCTGGTGCTCCTTGTCCGGTACCAGTAGGTTGCGGTCTCTTGCCTGTAGGTAGGGGTCTAGTGGTGGTAGCAGCCTGGTCAGGTTTGGCTCTGGTGGGTTTAGCAGTGCTTGTAGCTGGGGTTTTGGGATCCAGGTTTGTTTACCTTCTGTCGTGATTTCCACTAGGTCTTGTGGCCAGATGTTTTTTATTTCCGTGGTTGTGGTGCCGAAGTAGCTCGCCACCTCTGCTGGGGTTGCCGGGCCGTGTAGGCGCAGGTAGGCCAGCAGCAGGTCGGTGAAGTTCTTCGTCTCCCGCGGGACCTCTGGTCTGTCCGGCATCGGGGTGAAGGTGACTGCCTTCTGCTTCGTGTCGAAGATCAGGCCTGCTGGTAGGACCGCCAGGCGGAAGATCGGGTCTTGTACGTGGGTGGTGTCGCAGCCCCTGCACCACGCTGTCAGGTCCTGTGGGACCAGCGGGGTGATCAGGCGGCTTGCTTCGCCCTTCGACATCGGGGCGGTGACCACCTGGCGCAGGGCGTTGGCCACCGCGGTGAGGGCTTCTCGCCCTCTGGTCACGCCGCGTGGGCGGGACATCCTGGTTGTCGCGTCGTCGTCGCTCAGCGGCCACAGCTTCGCCGCCAGGGTCGGCACGTCCGCTGGGCGGTGCAGGTGCGGGGCGCCTCTCGTCGACCACGTCGTCGTGTACTTCGCGAGGTCCGGTGCGGTGGGCAGGCGGGCCGCCAGCGCTGCCACCGCTGAGCGTTCCGAATCCTGCACGCCCAGGTCGAAGACGTCCAGGGTGTCCGTTTCGCGGGAGAACTGGTGTGCTGCCACGCGGTAGGCGAGGACCTGGTCGCGGGTTGCCCGGTGTGGCGTGGTGGTCATGTTGCGGATCCAAGCACCGATCCCTGCCACCTGCTGTCAGGATGGTGTTCGTGGAGATCACCAAGCAGCTCAGGGTCGCCGCTTACGCGCTGTGCGTCCGGGACGGGCAGATCCTGCTCTCCCGGTGGGTCGGGCCCAGCGGGAAGCGGTGGACGCTGCCCGGTGGGGGCATCGACCACGGCGAGGACCCGTACGAGGCGGTGATCCGCGAGGTCGACGAGGAGACCGGGTACTCGATCGAGGTGCAGCGGCTGCTCGGTGTGCACACGGTCCGCAGGCTGTTCGACCGGCCAGGGGGCGAGGTCGACTTCCACGGGCTGCGGATCATCTACGAGGCCCGTGTGGTCGGCGGCCAGCTGCGGTACGAGGTCGGTGGGTCGTCGGACCGGGCCGAGTGGTTCGACCTGGACGCGGTGGCCGGGCTGCACCACTCCGACCAGGTGGACGTGGCGTTGGAGCTGGCTCGGACGAGCCCGCCGGACGGCAGGGGCTCGGTGGCCCTGCCGTCCGACGAGAGGCTCATCCGCGAGGGACCCGGAGCCAGGACGGGTCCGCCGCCGGGGAGCTGAACGTGACGGTGGAGCCGAGCGTGCTCTCGCTGAGGTAGCGCGGGTCGACGGTGTCGACGACCAGCACCAGCCGGTGGCCCGCCGCGACGTCCCACACCACCGGTTCCAGTTCGAGGTCGACGGTCCTCGCCACGCCGGGTGCCGCGTTGCGCAGGGTGATCGGCTTGTGCGTGACGAGCGAGCCGACGCCGAGCGAGCCGATGTCGTACAGGTAGGCGTACAGCGTCGTGGTCGGAGCGCTCGGGGTGACCGTGGCGTGCAGCTTCGGCGCCCCGCTGACGGTGGTGGTCCGCGAGTACGCCGGACCCCACCAGACGGCGGCGGCGTTGCGGTCCACCAGCGGCATCGACACCCCGGTGGGGATGGTGAAGAAACCCTGGAGCAGGCCGCTGAGCAGGATCGTCCCGCTGTCGGCGACGGTCGGCCAGCCCGCGGCGATGCGGTTCTGCCAGCCCGTGGCGGCCGTGGTCGCCAGCGAGCCGGTGCCCCAGGACGGGCCGGTCAGGTACAGGGTGTCCTGCGCGGCCGTCGCCGCCGACCAACTGGGGAACGAGCGCCAGCCACCCCCGTTGTTCGGCTTCAGGTTGACCGGGTTCTCGCGGTCGACGCCGTTGTCCACGCCGCGCACGTGCTTGTCGAACCAGCGGTCGACCGACGACCAGATCTCGTTCGGCAGGCCCGCCGCGCCGAACAGCTCGGCGGTCGCGTGGTCGCCCGGCGAGAGCATCAGCCGCTTCGGGCCGGTGAGCTTCGCGAACAGGTCGGTGACCTGACCCGGTGCGAAGATGCCGTCGTTCCAGGCGTTCCCGATCATCACGGCGGCGCCGTTGGCGTTGATCGCGGCGATCTTGTTCGCCGCCGACCGCGACTCGGAGATCGGCACGACCTCGTTGAACCGGCCGTTGCGGTAAGCGGTCTCCGCCTGCCGCAGCACCGGGCCCGGACGCCCGACGAGGTTGCCCGCGGCCAGCAGGAGTTCGACGGCCTGGCTGTTCACGGTCTCGTTCGGGTAGAGCGAGCGGGCCAGGTCGGTCCACGTGCTGAGGGCCGCGACGGCCTTGATCCGCCGGTCGGCGGCCGCGGCCAGCAGGGCCTGCCCGGCGCCGTAGGAGATGCCCGCGACGCCGACCCTGCCCGCGTCGCCCCTGGCGTTGCCGACCGCCCAGTCGATCACCTTGCTCACGTCCGCGACGGTGTCCGGACCGGCGACGTCGATCTCGCCGCCGGAGTCGTAGAAGCCGCGGCTGGTGTAGCTGACCACGACGTACCCGGACTCGTAGGCGAACTTCGCGGCGGCGCCCACGTACTCGATGTTGTTGACGCCCCAGCTCGACGGCAGCACCAGCAGGGGGAACGGGCCGCTGCCGCGGCCGGTCGGCTCGATCACGAAGGCGCGGATGGGCGTGCCGCCCGCGCCGGGGATGGTCCGGTACGCGGTGCTGAACCCGGCGGCCTGCGCGACAGGGGTGAGCAGGCCCAGGGCGAGCAGCGTCGTCAAGAACAGGACGAGTGATCGGCGCACGAGATCCTCCCGTTGGTCCGTGACCTGGATCACGTGTGAGTTACTGGTGAGTAAACAGTTCCTACTGAGAAGTAGCAATACCTGTGATCCAGTTCACTTTTAACCGGCGCGTGGCACCATCGGCCCTTGTGAAGCGAGTGCGATTCGGTACACGCGGGACCCCGGACGACCGCGCGCTGGTGATGGCGATCGTCAACCGGACCAGGGATTCCTTCTACGACGGCGGTGCGACCTTCGCCGACGACGCCGCGCTGGCCGCCGTGGACCGGGCGGTGGCGGAGGGCGCGGACCTCGTCGACATCGGCGGCGTCCGCGCGGGGTCGAAGGGCGAGGTCGTCGACGCGGCGGAGGAGACCCGCCGCGTCGTCCCGTTCGTCGCACGGGTCCGGTCCCGCTACCCGGACCTGGTGATCAGCGTCGACACCTGGCGCCACGAGGTGGGTCGCGAGGTGTGCCGCGCGGGTGCCGACCTGCTCAACGACACGTGGGCGGGCGCCGACCCGAAGCTCGCCGAGGTCGCCGCCGAGTTCGGCGTCGGCATCGTCTGCTCCCACACCGGCGGGCTCACCCCGCGCACCGACCCCCACCGTCCCCGCTACACCGACGTCGTCGCCTCCGTCGTGGCGGAACTGGTGGAGCGGGCCGAACGCGTGGTGGCGCTGGGCGTCCCGCGCGAGGGCGTGCTGATCGACCCGACGCACGACTTCGGCAAGAACACGTGGCACGGTCTGGAGCTGCTGCGGCGGCTCGACGAGCTGGTGGACACCGGCTGGCCGGTGCTGATGGCGTTGTCCAACAAGGATTTCATCGGCGAGACCCTGGGTGCGGCGGTGACCGACCGGGTGGAAGGGACGCTGGCGGCGACATCTGTTGCGGCAATGGCCGGCGCGCGGGTGTTCCGCGCGCACGAGGTGGCCAGAACCAGGAAGGTGGTCGAGATGGTGGCGAGTATCCGGGGCACCCGCCCGCCCGTCCGATGCCTGCGGGCCCTGGCGTGATGCACGCCGACGCGCGCACGTGGTTCGCGGAGCGGACCTGGCAGAGTCCTTCGTGGACGGTCGAGGAACTGGTGGCGGCCAAGGGTTCCCGCACGGTCAGCGTCGTGCTGCCCGCGCTGGACGAGGAGGCGACGGTCGCCGACGTGATCGCGTCGGTCCGGCCACTCCTCGGATCACTGGTCGACGAGCTCGTGGTCGTCGACTCGGGGTCGGCCGACCGCACGGTCGAGGTGTCGCTCGCCGCGGGTGCCCGCGTGGTGCGCCGCTCCGACGTCCTGCCCGAGCTGGAACCGGTGCCCGGCAAGGGCGAGGTCCTGTGGCGGTCCCTGGCCGCGACCACCGGTGACCTGCTGGTGTTCCTCGACTCCGACCTCGTCGACCCCGATCCGGAGTTCGTGCCGAGGCTGCTCGGCCCGATGCTGCTGGACCCGGACGTGCACCTGGTCAAGGGGTTCTACCGGCGGCCGCTGACGGCCGAGGGTGCCTCGGGTTCGGGTGGCGGCCGGGTGACCGAGCTGATGGCGCGGCCGCTGCTGTCGACGCTGCGGCCCGAGCTGACCGGCGTGATCCAGCCGCTCGGCGGCGAGTACGCGGGGACGCGGCAGCTGCTGGAGTCGGTGCCGTTCGCGTCCGGGTACGGCGTGGAGATCGGGCTGCTGCTCGACGCGCACGGCATCGTCGGGCTGAACGGGATCGCGCAGGTCAACCTGGGTGTGCGCAAGCACCGCAACCAGCCGCTGCGCGCGCTGGGCCTGATGGCGCGGCAGATCCTGGGGACCGCACTGGCGCGGTGCGGGATGCTGCCGTCGCACGCGGGTGAGCTGACGCAGTTCGTGCAGGTGGCCGACGAGTGGCTGCCGGACACGTCCGGGGTCGTCGTCGCGGACCGCCCACCCATGCGGTCGCTGCTCGTGCGCTGATTGTCGGTGCCGTATGACACCATCCCTCGCGTG
>NZ_DASUSQ010000073.1:0-38133 GCF_036375055.1 Umezawaea sp. | reverse complement strand
CGGCGCCAGGGTGTCACCGGTCGAGTCGGCCGAGCCGTACGCCTTGACCTCCCAGAGGGAGTAGCCGTACTTCGTGGCGCGGGTGGTCCCCACGACGCGCAGGTACCGGCCGTGCGCGGCCAGGCCGGGCAGGTCGTCGGTGCCGCCGTCCCCGTCGTCCACCGTCGCGATCGTGGTGAAGCGGACGCCGTCGTCGGAGACCTCCAGCCGGTACTTCGTGGCGTGGGCGGCCTCCCAGTCCAGCTTCACCCTGTTCACCGTGGACGGTTGGCCGAGGTCGACGCGCAGCCACTGGGGATCGGCGCTCACGGCGCTCGCCCACCGGGTGGTGGTGCTGCCGTCGACGGCCTTGGCGCCGCCGAGCGAACTGCTCTCCGTGGTGGACGTGACGACCGGTTTTCCCTGGGAGAGCAGGACATCGGCCGCGCTCGCCGGGGTGGCGACCGCGGAGGACAGTGCCAGGGCCGTCGCGGTGACCGCCGCGACCCTGGGCAGGGTTCGGCGTGGTGGTAGGTGCACGGGGCGCTCCTTCGAGCCTGGCGCGGCGGAACGAGGCAGAGATAGTTAGGAAACTTTCCTAACAGACTGTATCGCCGCGTTCTTCCACGGGGCAAGGAGCGGAAGTCGGTTGAACGATCCAGGCAGCGACGAAGACCCACGTTCGAGTGAACCGGGCCACCTGGAGTGGGCACCAGCGTGCCCGTCCGTCACCTGAACGCCGCAGCGCCGGGCGGTCGGCGTGCCCGCCGGCCGCCCGGCGCGCCCGTCACACGACGGTCCGGTGGTACTCCCTCAGCACGGCGTCGAGCTGGTTGCCCGCCAGCCGGTCCGGGCCGGTCCAGGAGTTCTCCAGGTCGGTCGCGCCGACCACGTCCGACTCGCCGAGCAGCACCCAGTGGTCGCTCCACCAGGTCTTCACCTGGACGCGGGGCTCGCCTGCCCCTGGCTCGGCCGAGCTGAGCGGTGCGATCATGACCGCGCCCGCGACGGGGTCGGCCTTGAGGACGAGGACCTCGTGGCCGTATGTACTTGCGGAACAAGCCTGCGGTTGCCGCGGGCATGGGGGAACCTCCGTGGGGGTGAACGTCCTGACCGGGCGCCGGACACCGGTGACGGGCAGCCCTGTTGGGGCCGGTTCGCCACCGGTCGTTCCGGGTCGGACCTCCGCGCACCCCGCTCTGCGGGCGTGAGCGCGGACGGCCGGGGGAGCGGCGAGCCGCCGTCTCCGCCCACCCGGGCTCGCCGACGCGCACCCGACGAGCGCCGTCCCGTCGACGACGGGCTTCGGCGCGTCGCCGAACGGCACCGCGGCATCTCCGCGGCTGGTCGGCGTCCTCCGCGGTGCCGCGTGGAGGGGACCGCTGGTCCGCCGGACGGACGGCGGGGGCGCTGGCACACTGGAGCGGTGGGAGTCGACATCGTCCTGGTCCGGCACGCCCGGTCGTGCGTCCCCCGCCCCGGCGGGCCGGACGAGTACCGCAGGCCGTTGACCGCGGCAGGCCTGGCGCAGGCCGAGGAACTGGTCACCGAACTCGCCGACATCGAGCCCGGCCTCGTCGCGTCCAGCCCGTACCTGCGGGCCGTCCAGACGGTCGAGCCCTTCGCCCGGTCGGTGGGCGTGGCGGTCCGGACGGAGCACGACCTGCGGGAGTGGGACTCCGGACTCGAACCGACCCCCGACTTCGTGCGCCACTACATCGAGAGCTGGGCCGATCCGGGGTTCGCCCGGCCGGGTGGGGAGAGCCTCCACCGGTTCACCGCTCGCGCGACGGCGGCCCTCACGTCGCTCGCGGAGCGGACCGGGGCCGGACCCGTGGTCGTCGGCAGCCACGGCACGTTCGTCTCCAGGGCACTGGTCGGGTTCGGGGTGGCGGGGGTGGACCACGCGTTCGTCCACGCGATGCCGATGCCCGCGGTCTACCGGATCCGCTTCACCGAGCACGGGGTGGACGTCACCGGACCGGGTCTCTGAACTCCGGGAGCGGGTCTCACCAGAAGTGGTCGACGCGGTGCGCCCGCTCGGCGCTCGCGGTGGCGTGCAGAGCCCTGGCGACGTCGCCCAGCCACCGGGCGTCCCGCGGGCTCGCGGCGGTCACGTCCGTGATCGCCCACAGCCACGCGAACACGTGGTTGAACGACGGGAGCACGGCCACGGCGCCCTCGTCCGGGATGGTGGAGAGCGCGAGGTCCAGCATGGTGCGCGCGGTGTCGAACACCTCGTCGTCCGGCCACAGCGGGGGTTCGCCGTGCTCGCGGGCGCGGCGGACCTGGAGGATCCGCGCCAGCGCGGGATCGGTCGACGTGGCCGCGTGCTCCGGCGCCACGAGGTCGCGCACCCTGGTGAACAGGTCGCGGAGCGCGGCGGGTTCGCCGCCCTCCAGGACGCCGATGACGACGTCGTCGCCGAGACGGTCCCAGCAGATCATCGTGGCCACCTCCGGTGGGTCGGACGCCCGTCCCAGGTTCCCCCCGGCCGCTACACGCGGGGCTGAGCGCGGCTCGACCGGCGCCGGGACCGGTTCACCCGAACCGGTCCCGGCGCGCGGCGGCTACCTCTTGGCGATGGCCACGTTGTCGAACGCCGCGCCCGTGGCGAACACGCGCACCCCGTTCGCGCCGCTGGTGTAGGTCGTGTCCGTCACGCTGATCTTCGGCGTGGTCATGTCGTCCACGAACACCTTGATCGACGACCCGACCGCTTCGACCCGCAGGTGGTAGCGGGTGCCGGGCCGGACGGTCAGCGCCGCCGACGCCAGCGGCGTCCAGTTGTTCGCGGCCTTGCCGAGCACCACGCGGCCCGATCCGCTCACCCCGGCGTAGTAGCCGCGGTAGGAGTCCGTGCCGACGGCGGGCTGGGTGGCCCGGAACACGACCCCGGAGTCACCCGACGCCGACGCGGGCGTGACGTCCACGTCCTGGACGAAGTTGCCGAAGTTGGTGTCCAGCAACGCCTTCCCGCCGTAGGAGGACGTCGTGGCGTACCGACCGCCCGCCGCGGACCACGACCCGCCGTAGGTCGCCCAGCCGAGGGCGTTGTCGTCGCGGAAGTCGTCGCGCACCTTCATCGTCACCGGCTGGATCGTGCCGTCGGCGTTGAACGACATCCGGTCGTAGGCGAGCTGCCGGTCGTTCGCGCCCGACCGGCTCAGCGGGCGGCGGTGGTAGAGGATGTACCAGGTGTCCGTGCCGGGGACGTTGATCACCGAGTTGTGCCCGGAGCCCTTCGCCACGGCCGGGTCCTGCGCCAGCACCCTGTCGATCTTGGCGAACGGCCCGAGCGGGGAGTCGGAGATCGCGTACGACACCGAGTAGTTCGGGCCGGTCCAGCCGTCCTCGGACCACATGAGGTAGTACTTGCCGCCCCGCTTGAACATCTGCGGGCCCTCGGTGTAGTTCTCGGGCGTGATCTCCTTGAACGTGCTCCCGTCGGGGAACGTGCCGAGGCTGGTCATGTCGCGGTTGAGCTTCGCGACGTTCGCGTGGCCCCAGCCGCCGTAGTACAGGTAGGCCTGCCCGTCGGAGTCGATGAACACGTCCTGGTCGATCGGCTGCGCGCCGTTGACGAACTGTCCCACCAGGGGAGCGCCGATCGCGTCGACGTACGGGCCCTCCGGCTTGTCCGCCACGGCCACCCCGATGCCGCCCGACTCGGCGTTGCTCTGGATGTCGTTGGCGCCGAAGTACAGGAAGTACTTCCCGTCCCGTTCGATCGGGGCGGGAGCCCAGACCGCCCGGTTCGCCCAGGAGACGCTCGCGGTGGTCAGGATGTCGGGGTGCTTGGTCCAGTGGACCAGGTCGGTCGACGAGAAGGCGTCCAGGTACGTCTGCTCGGAGTACGGGCGCGAGGCCGTCGGGTACACCCAGTACCTGCCGCCGTAGACGGCCACGTCGGGGTCGGCGTACCAGCCGTCGACGAACGGGTTGCCGCCTTCGGCCGTGGAGTAGTCGGGGATCGCCGGGGCGGCGCCCGCCGTGGGAGCTGCCGGGGCGACGCCGCCGAGGAGGAGTGCGGTCAGGGCGAGGGAGGTGATCCTGGCCGGACGGCTGCGCCGCCAGGATTTGCAACGTTGTAAATCCATGGTGTCGATCAGACCACGTTCCCTGGCGACGTGTCCAGGGACCGCTGGATTCCTGTCCTGCACCGGTCAAGAGCGGTCCCGCGCCAGTGGTGCGTCTCGGAGGGGTGACCGGTGACCGGGTCTTCCGAGCTGACGTGCGGGCTGCTCCCGCACGTCAGCTCGGGAGGTGCTTGTGGCTCGTCGTCCGGAAGCGTGCGTCCGTCCGCTGTCGGTGGAGGGCGGTCGGGAGCCGGCGCGGATCAGCCGGACCGCGAAGAACCCGGTGAAGCTGCGTCGGGCGGTCGTGGTGTTGATGTCCGGTCGGGGTCGGGCGGTCCGGGACACGACCTCGGTGACGCGGGTCGAGGACAGTCGCGTGTGCGGCGTGATCCACGCGTTCGACGAGCGGGGGGTCGGTGGTCTCCCGCCGACCGGGGCATCACCTCGTTCGCCACCTGGTCGTCGTCCAGGTGGCGAACGCACCTGCTCGACCGCGGCGATCAGCCGGGAGACCCCGCGCCTGCTCCTGCCCACCCGCGGATCCCTGGTGAACCGGGTCCAGGCCGAGTTCGCCGCGCGGCCCGACTCACCGTCCGAACCCGGACCCACGACCCGGCCGACGTCGCGTGTCGCACCGCTAGCCGTGGCTGATCGCCCCGTGCGTGAAGGTGGGGCGGGTGCCGGGGCTGATCCAGTGGGCGGTCAGCTCGCTCGACGGGAAGAACTGGAGGAAGCGCGAGTCCGCCTGGGAGCGGTCCACGACGGACTTCTCCAGGATGAGCGAGTTGTACTGGTCCGCGGTGGTCTCCAGGGTGTTGGCGTTCAGCACCACCTCCTGCTGCCAGTCCCGCGTCCACCGGCGCACGCCGGGGAGCCTGCTGTGCTCCGGGGTGAGGCACTCGGTGGCGATGGCGTTCTCGCTGCTCGCCCAGATCCCCGTGTCGGTGTTGAGCATCAGGGTCTGGTTGCCGAACACGTGGCCGGGCGTGGGGACCACGGCCACGCCGGGCCCCAGCAGGACCCCGCCGTCGACCGCGAGGATCGCCTCGGGGCGGAGGTCGGCGAAGTGCTCGGCCTGGTACCACGGGCGTTGCAGGGGGTGCAGGGCGCGCATGGCGGCGACCTCGTCGCGCTGCACGACCAGCCTGGCGTTGGGGAAGAACGGCGTCACGGGGCCGCCGAGGTCGGGCTGGTCCGCGGTGGTGCCGACCCAGCGGCGCAGGTCCTGCGTGTGCAGGTGGTCGAACACCAGGTAGTCGACGTCCTCGGGGCGGATGCCGAGCCGGGCCAGGTGGTCGCCGACGGAGGGGTTGCCGGTGACCAGGAGGCGCTCCAGCACGGAGGGCGTCTTCTTGGCCAGCGCGGCGAAGTACGGGGTGTTGCGGCCCAGTTCCACGTCGCTCGGCTCGAACAGCAGCGTCCGCACGCGACCGTCGGTCTCGGTCCAGCGGATCACCAGCATCCGGTTGGTGATCGTCAGGAACGGGGCGGGGGACAGCGCGGCGCGGAACAGGCCGAACCTGGTGGGGTAGGGGAGGGTGACCAGGTCGCACGTGGTGATCCGGTCGGGGGTGCCGCTGGAGGCGAACTCGCGGCGGAAGTCGTCGGCCCTGGTGCGGACCCACGCGAGCTTCGCGCCGAAACCGCCGCCGACGGCGGCCAGGCCCGCGAAGGTGTCGACCGGCGTGCCGATCCCGGACAGGTCGGAGGCGTCTGGCAGCGTCACCTGAGCTCCTTGCGCGCGCCGAGGAGGGCCTTCACCACGAGCAGCCAGTTCTTCGGCTTCCTGTAGTCGAGGCCGCCCAGGAGTTGCTTGAGCATCGTCAGGACGTCGAAGTAGATCCGCTCGCAGACCAGCACGTCGTCCTCGAAGATGAAGTACGCGGTCATCCGCACCTTGAACGTGCTCCCCGTGGCCGGGATCGAGCCGAACGGCCCGAGGTGCGTGCCCAGCAGGTAGAACTCGCAGATGACGGCGTCGTCGCCGTGCCGCAGCCGGATCAGCTCGTGGTGCTGGTCGGGGAACGCGGTGCGGGTGTCGGCGTAGTAGCCGCGCACCGCCTCGGCGCCGTCGTGCACGGCGCCGGTGGCGATCACCTCGTAGCGAGGGTGGGGGAACGTCGAGAGGACGTCGTCCCACTGCTGGGCGACCTCGTCGTGGAAGTGGTCGAGGACGATCTTCTCCCGCGTGGCGCGCAGGGTGTCGGTGAGCACGGTGTCGACTCCTTGGTGACTTACGCTGTAAGTATCACCAGGGTTCCACTTACGCCGTAAGCTTGTCAACGTGGAGATGCGCCGATGAGCACGGGAAGACGCGAGCCGCTGAACCGCGAGCGGGTCGTCGCGGGAGCGTTGGCGCTGGTGGAGCGGCACGGGGTCGACGCGCTGAGCATGCGCAAGCTCGCCGCGGAACTCGGCGTCGAGGCCATGTCGCTCTACAACCACGTGGCCAACAAGGACGACGTGCTCGACGCCATCGCCGAGGTCGTCTTCGCCGACCTCGCGCTGCCGCCGTCCACGGAGGACTGGCGCGCCGACGCCCGCGCGCTGGCCGACGCCTTCCGCGCGGCGGCCCTGGCCCACCCGCGCACGGCGACGCTGAGCCTGGCCCGCCAGCTCGGGTACCCGGCCGTCCCGGTGACCGAGGCCGCCCTGGACGTGCTGGCCAGGGCCGGGTTCGACCCCGAGCAGGCCGTCCACGCGTCGCGCACCCTGCTCGCCTACGTCATCGGCACGCTGCTCCGCGAGATCGGGTCGGGGCCGCCGGACGAGACCCGCGAGGCCGCGCTGGTGGCGACCGGACTGCCCCGCGTCACCGAGTCCGCCCGCCACCTGGCCGTCTGCCACCACGAGGCCGAGTACCGCTTCGGCCTCGACCTCGTGCTCGACGCGCTCGCCGTCCGCGTGGCCGGCCCGCCCCGGCGGTGACGGCGCGCCGACCGGCGTCCCGGCGCGGGAGGTCGGCCAGCAGGGCGACGGCCGCGTGCACCGCGCCGTGGCCCAGGACCAGGGTCGGGTCACGGGCGACTGGGAGGTCGTCGTCACCGGGAACCGATTCTTGTCGGACCCCCCTGTTAGCGTCCGCTCCCTCGGCGACCGAGGGAGCGTGGATCGGGTGGAGGACGGGGAGAAGGCGGCGTTGCCGCTGTTCCTGGAGGCGCGGCGCGCCGGTGTGCCCGCGATCGCGGACGGCCTCGACGAGGAGGCGCTGACCACGGCCGTGCCGCCCCCCGGCTGGACGCCGCTCGGTCCGGTCGACCACCTCGGCCACGCCGGGCGGCACTGGTTCCAGGAGGTTCTCACCGGCTCCGCGGCACCCCTGCCGGGGAGGGGCGAGAACACCCCGCCGCGCACCACCCGACCACCGTCGGAGGTCCTCGCCTTCCGGGACCAGCGCGGCCGGTCGAACGCCGCCCCCACCGCCACGCCGCTGTCGCCGCGTCCGGTGGGCGGCCACCCGTCCCCGCTCGGCGAGGAGATCACCGCCGTGCGCCGGATCGCCCCGCGCGCGGTCAAGGAGACCGCGCGTCACGCGGGCCACCCCGACGCGGTCCGTGAACCGCTCGACGAGCGAACGGGCCCCCGGCCCCGGTAGCCCGGTTGGCATAGCATCGAGCTGCCGCGGCGGAAGGGGACAGGTGAGCCAGGCGTCGAACGACACGTCGGTCGCCGGCGTCGCCCACGCGCGGTGGGGTGTGCGGCCGGAACCCGCGACGGCCCGCTACGCGGAGCCGGGGTGGCAGCACTCGCCGATGCCGATCGAGCGCACGTGCCCGAGGTGCGGCGGGCAGCTGCACGGCATGTACCGGGCGCACCCGCACAAGGGGCGGCAGCAGCTCCAGGCCGCGGTCGTGTGCCCCGCCTGCCCGGCCTCGTTCACGGTGCGGGAGTTGCAGCTCTCGCAGCGGGCGGTGCTCGGGGAACTGCGGCCGGAGTCGGTGGCCCGCAGGCTGCGCGAGGAGGCCCAGCTCGCGGCGCTCGAACGTCCCGAGCCCCGCGAACACCGTCCGTCCCCGCCGGTCGGGAGCGCACCCCCGGCACGGCGCCGGTCGGGTCCCGACAGCGCGACGCCTCCCGCGGCTCAGCCGGAGTCCGGCGGCCAGGACGTGCGACCCGCTCCCCGCACGCGCGCCGCGGCTCGGCCGGAGCCTGGTGTGCCGCCCGTGGCTGGGGAGCGCGCCGCGGCCGGGCCGGAGCCTGGTGTGCGGCCCGCTCCAGGGGAGCGTGCCGCGGCTCGGCCTGCACCCGATGACGCCGAGGGCGCGCCTCCCGCACGGCGGGAGTCCGGCCCCGCGGTCCCTCCCCGGTCGACCCCGGAGCCCGTCGAGTCGGAGCCTGTCGAGCCGGAACCCGTTGCGCCCCTTGGGGAAGCGCCCACCCCCGCGCGGCGGCGGGTGTCGACCACCGTCATGGCCGCGCGGATCCGGTCGATCCTCACCGGCTCGACCGCGGTCGCCGCCGCGCCCGCCGCGTCCATCCCGGTCCTGCCGCCCGCGCTGGTGGAGTCGACCGAGCACCGGCTGGTCTGGTGGCGCAAGACCGTCGACCCGCACCTGGAGCTGCCGGAGCTGCCGCCGACCGCCGACGTCCGCGTGGTGCTGCCCGAGCACCCCCGGTTCGATCGCCTGCGGGAGCGGTTGAAGCAGGCCGAGGTGGCGTTCCGGTCGGTGCCGCACTGGATCGAGGAGGAACTGGTCTCCTCGGTCGGGCCGACCGGCGGGCTCGCGCCGGTCGTGGCCTCGGCGTGGCTGTCCGAGGTGGGCGGGCTCGTGCCGGACCGGTGCGACCCGGTCGGCGGTGACGGGGCGCTCGCGGCGCTGCTGGCGTTCGAGGTGCTGTGGGACCTGCACGAGCCGGTCGACCCCGCGACCGTGCCCGACTCGATGCCCGCGGAGCACCTCGTGCCCGCGGAGTGGTTGCCGTTCCTGTCCTTCCCGCTGCTCAACCCGGCGCAGAGCCAGGCGGCGCCGCACATCCTGGACACCGACGAGCACCTGCTGGTCGCCGCGCCGACGGGGGCGGGCAAGACCACGATCGGGAAGCTCGCCGCGCTGCGGTCGATCCTCCAGGACGGGCGCAAGGCCGCGTGGCTGGTGCCGCAGCGGTCGCTGACCGACGAGCTGAACACCGAGCTGGAAGCGTGGCGCCGCAACGGGTTGCGCGTCGAAAGGCTGTCCGGCGAGTACGCGGTCGACGTGGAGAAGGTTCGCGAGGCCGACCTGTGGGTGGCCACCACGGAGAAGTTCGAGGCGATCTGCCGGACCGGGTCGTTGCAGGCCGCGCTCGGTGAGGTCGGGTGCCTGGTGGTCGACGAGATCCACCTGCTCGGCAGCCCCGGCCGCGGCGCGCTGCTGGAGGCGCTGCTGGCGCGGGTGCGGGGCGCGGAGTCGCCGGTGCGGATCGTGGGCCTGTCCGCGACCGTGTCGAACGCCGCCGAGGTCGCCGAGTGGTTGCAGGCCACGCTGGTGACGACGGCGTGGCGGCCGTCGCGGGTGACGTGGCAGCTACCGGTGATCCCCGCGAGCACGAGCTTCACCGCCGGCGGCCGGATGCGCGAGCAGGCCGTGGTGGAGCTGACCGAGCGGCACACCGCCGAATCGGGCAGCGTGCTGGTGTTCTGCGGGTCCAAGCGCAACGTCCGGTCGACCGCGATGGCGGTCGCCGCCTCCCGCGGCGCCCCGGTGCACACGGCCGCCGCCGACGACGTCGAGGCGCTGACGGAGGTGTGCGCGTCGGTCGGGGTGCGGATGCACTACGCCGACTACGAGCACAAGCACGCCGCCGAGCGCGCGTTCCGGGCGCGGGAGGCGGACGTGCTCGTGGCGACCTCCACCGTCGCCGCGGGCGTCAACCTGCCCGCGCGGGCGGTGGTCGTGCGGGACACCAAGATCGGCGGCGAGCCGATGGACACCTCGACCGTGCAGCAGATGTTCGGCCGCGCGGGCCGCATCGGCGCGGGGGAGACGCAGGGCTGGTCGTACCTGCTGACCGAGGAGACCGAACGGGCGGCGTGGCAGACCCGACTGGTCGCCGGGTACTCGGTGTACTCGCGGATCTACGACAGCCTCGCCGACCACGTGCTCGCCGAGGTCCTCCAGGCCCGCATCACCACGCTGGCCGACGCGCAGGCGTGGTGGGTGGAAACCCTCGCCCACGCGCAGGGTGACGACGACCTGGAACCGGTGCAGGCGGCGGTGGACTTCCTGGTCGAGGAGGGGTACCTCACCGGGGTCCGGCGCGGCGACGACCTCGTGCTGGCCACCACCGAACTCGGGCGGATGACCGCCCGGATGATGGTCTCGACCTACACGGGCCAGCGGCTGCGCCGCACGCTCGGCCTGCTGCCGGTGCCGAGCGACCCGGACTCCGCCGAGGAGGCGCTGAGCCTGGTGCTGGCGGTGGCCGTGCCGGAACTGGCCGGGGTGCCGGTCGCCGAGGCGGTGCGCCCGGCCGTCGCGACCGCCATCAAGGCGGGCGGCCGGACCTCCCGGATCACCCACACCACGTCCATCAAGGGCCTGGGGTCCTCCGCGTCGACCGCGCCGGGCGACCTCGCGTGGGCCGCGCTGCTGGTCACCGCCCGCTCACCGCACCTGTTCCGCGCGCCGCGCCGGGTCGTGGCGGGCATCCCGCTGGCCACGATCTACCCGGTGATGGAACAGGCGCCGCGCTACCTGGCGTGGCTGGCGGCCCAGGGCGTGCTGGGCACGGTGCACCCGTGGATCGCGATCGTCGCCGCCGACCTGGACCAGCGGGTCCGGTGGCGGCACCTGGTGCCCCGGCGCGGCGCCGGACGGCTGCTGTGGCTGTGCGAGCAGATGGCCACCCGTGCCCGCGCGAAGGACGTCGTCCCGGTGATGTGGCGGTCGGCGGTGGGGTCCGGGCTGCGCGCGCCGGACTGGAACCCCGGTGTGCCGCCGACCGGCTGCGAACTCGACCAGGCCGGGTACACGGCGCTGCTGCGCGACCGCGTCACGGGCGCGCGGATCGTCGAGGGGGAGACCGGGGCGGTGGTGTCCGGGATCGCGGGCGCGGTCGCCATCGCCTGGCGGGGCAGGGTCAGGGGGCCCGCCGTGGTGACGAAGGCGACCACGGACGTCGACAACCCGCGCGACCCGGAGTCCGACGCCGACGCCGGGGTCGCGGTGTTCACCCGCCGCGGCGACTACCGCGCCACGGGGTGGCTCGCCGCGTACGACCGGCTCGCGGACCCCGAGGAGGAGGACCTCCCGCCCGCGCGTCCGCTCCGCCGGGGGTTCGGGTCGGCCTGAGCCGCGGTCTCCCGGCGCTCCAAAAAAATGTCGTCCGAACGATGACATTGCTGTTGTCATCGTTCGGACGACATGGTAGAAAGTACGTGCGCGTTGACAGCAGACGACAGACATTCGAGGAGGTGCCGGATGTTGATGCGCACTGACCCGTTCCGGGAGCTGGACCGGCTGGCGCAGCAGGTGTTCGGCAGGCCGGGCACGTGGTCGCGGCCCGCGACGATGCCGCTGGACGCCTACCGCGACGGCGACGAGTTCGTCGTGGCGTTCGACCTGCCGGGTGTGTCGCCCGACGCCATCGACCTGGACGTCGAGCGGAACGTCCTGACGATCAAGGCCGAGCGGCGTCCGACCGCTCACGGCGACGACGTCGAGATGCAGGTCGCCGAACGTCCGCTGGGCGTGTTCTCCCGCCAGCTGTTCCTCGGCGACACCCTCGACACCGATCGCATCACGGCGAACTACGAGGCGGGCGTGCTCACGCTGCGCATCCCGGTGCTGGAGAGGGCGAAGCCCCGCAAGATCGCCATCGCGGGCGCGGCCGAGCGCGAGGACGCCAAGCAGATCAACGCCTGATCCCCGACGGCGAACGGGTCCCTCCGCCCGCGCGGCGGAGGGCCGTTCGACGGGGTTCCCGCCCGTGCCACGGGAGGTTGACGTGGAAGGCGACAGCTCGCACACCACTGCCCGTCGCGACGAGCGCTCGGTCCGGGGCGGGTTCGCCGACGTCCTGTCCGCCGAACCCGCCTGGGTCCGCGAGGAGTTCGCCGCGATCGTGTCAGCCAACTTCGGCGCGCCCGCCCCGCGGCGGCGCCCGCGCCCCTCGCCCCCGCGCGGCCGTCGACCCGCCGAGCCGCCCGCGCCCGCGGGGAGCGACGACCACGACGACCTGATCGGCGAGCGGGAGCGGTCGCCCCCGCCGGT
The DNA here is from genome assembly GCF_036375055.1 of Umezawaea sp. Taxonomy (GTDB): domain Bacteria; phylum Actinomycetota; class Actinomycetes; order Mycobacteriales; family Pseudonocardiaceae; genus Umezawaea. The sequence goes on along the minus strand of NZ_DASUSQ010000073.1, from coordinate 25,883 downwards.
GTGAGGCGTTCGAACAGGAGGTGATGCCGACCGACATCGAGGTTCGCGTGCTCGACGAGGGGGCGACCGCCCACCACTTCGCGGGTGTCCGCTCGGCGGACGACACCCGCACCGCGTCTCGTGACGCCACCGCGCGGCGCCCCTCGTCGTGGCCGCACCCCGCGGCCCGTCCCCCCGACCCCCCGACCCCCGGAGCAGAACAGGACGAACCGACTGGCGTGGAGTGCAGAGATGAACCGGTCCCACCCCAGGACGCGCACCAGGGCAGGCGTCCTGGCCACGGCGCTCGCCGACGCCACGCGCGCCGCCGAGCGGTCGATCCGCGCCCACCTCGACCCCGAACGGACACCCGACCCCGTGGTCATGAGCCGGGAGAGCTGGCAGATGATCCACCTGTTCGGGACGCTCGGCGACCTCGCCGCCGCGCTGGCGTCGCGGATCGGCGCCGGCCCGCACCGGTACTCGGTGCTCGCCGACGACGGCGCTCCCGCCGACCAGATCGCCCGCGCGTGCCGCGGTCTCGCCGAGCTGCGCCACGCGCTGGAGGACGCCCAGCGGGCGGCGCGGGACGTCTACGCCGCGCTGAGCCACCTGGAGGTCCACCGGGGGGCCGACCCGTCCGGGCCGGGCACGTCGCGGAAGGGCGCCTGACCGTGTCGGGGTGGCACCGTCCGCCACCGCCGGACCCGTACGGGGTGCTGGGGGTGCCGCGCGACGCGACCCCCGCGCAGGTGACCGAGGCGTACCGCGTGCTGGTCCGCGCCCTGCACCCCGACACCGGCGACGACACGGGGGACGCCGCTCGCCTGGCCGACGTGCTGGCGGCCTACGCGGTGCTCCGCGATCCCGGCCGCCGCGCGGCCCACGACGCCGAACACCCCCGACCAGGTCCGACCCGCGTCCCCGTGCGCGTCCACCACCCCGCTCCACGGCGGGAGCCGGACCTGCGGGCGGGCCCGGTGCGTCGTCATCCGGGGTGACGCGGGTCCTCGGCGGTGCCGGGTCGGGCTCCGGTGACGACCTCGGTGCGACATGTGCTTGACTGTATCAATGAGTAAGTCAAGTATTCCGACGGTGGACCAGATGACGCGGATCGTTGTTCGCCGTCCAGGCGGCCCAGACGCGCTCCTCCTGGAACGGGTGGCGGTGCCCGTGCCCGGAACGGGCGAGGTCGTCATCGCGGTGGAGGCCGCCGGGGTGGCGTTCGGTGACGTCCAGCTCCGGCAGGGCCGGTTCCCCGGCACGCTGCCGGTGGTGCCGGGCTACGACGTGGTCGGGCGCGTCTCGGCCGTCGGGCACGGGGTGGACGGGGTCGCGGTCGGGCAGCGGGTGGCGGCGTTGACGGTCACCGGCGGGTACGCGACCCACGCGGTGGCGAGGGCGGCGTTGGCGGTGCCCGTTCCGGACGGTCTGGACGCCGCCGCGGTCACCGCCCTCGTCCTGAACTACCTGACCGCGTGGCAGATGCTGCACCGCGTGGCCCGCGTCGAGACGGGCGGCTCGATCCTGGTGCTCGGGGCCGCGGGAGGAATCGGGTCCGCGCTGACCGAACTGGCCGCGGGACGGGGGATCCGGGTGTTCGGCACCGCGTCCGCGAGCCGTCGCGCGGTGCTGGAGGCCCGCGGTGTCGCGGTGGTCGCCGACCAGGCCGCGGTGCCGGAGCCGGTGGACGCCACCTTCGACGCCGTCGGCGGGCCGTCGCTGGCCGCCAGCCGACGGGCCACCGGCCGGGGTGGGGTGGTGGTGTCGTACGGCATGAGCTTCGCCGTCGCCGCGGACCTGTCGAAGGTCGGTGGTCTGGCACGCGCCGTGGCGGCGTTGGCGCGCGCGAAGGTCGAGCCCGGTCCGAAGGTGGTCAACTACCAGGTCGCGGCGAGGGCGAACAGGGACCCCGCCGCGTTCCGCACCGACCTGGCCCACCTCGTGGACCTGGTGGGGCGCGGGGCGGTGAACCCCGTGGTGACCACGATGCCGCTGGCCGGGGCCGCCGACGCCCACCGCAGGCTCGAAGCGCGCGAGGTCGTCGGCAAGCTCGTGCTGGTCCCCTAGGTCCGCCGGTTCGGCGACGAGCTGGTCGGTCACCTCCAGCAGGCGTCCGGGTGGGTGGAGCGGGAGCATCGCGGGGTCGGCGTGCCGTCAGGTCGAGTCGCGGACCACCAGCTCGGTCGGCAGCAGCGCCGCGGCGGGCGGCAGGCCCGCGACCAGGTCCAGCAGCAGGCGCACCATCTCGCGGGTGATCCGCTCGAACGGCTGCCGCACGGTCGTGAGCGCGGGCCGGGTCGTCGAGGCGATGCCGGAGTCGTCGAAACCGCCCAACGCCACGTCCCTCGGCACCCGCAGGCCCGCGTCCTGGAGCACGGTGAGCGCGCCCGCCGCCATGAGGTCGGACGCGACGAACACCGCGTCGAGGTCCGGCGCCTTCGCCAGCAGCTCGGCCATGGCCGCCTCGCCGCCCGCACGGGTGTAGTCGCCGTGCGCGATCAGCGCGGGCGCGGCGTCGGCGCCGAGGACGTCGCGGTAGCCCGCCAGCCGCTCCACCCCGCCGGGGGTGTCGAGCGGGCCGGTGATCGTCGCGATCCTGGTCCTGCCGCGCTCCCGCAGGTGGCGCACCATCGACCTGGCACCCGCCCGGTCGTCCGCGGCGGCGTAGGCGACCACGCCCTCGTGGCCCAGTGGCTTGCCGCAGGTCACGACCGGGATGTCGAACTGGACCAGCTCGTCGACCAGCGGGTTGCCGGTGTGCGACGACACCAGCAGCACGCCGTCGACGTGGCCCGCGGCGAGGAACCGGCTGGTGCGCTTGCGCTCGACGTCGCTGCTGGCCGTCATCAGCAGCAGCGGCAGGTCGTGCTCGGCCAGCTCCTGCGTGCACGCCTGGAGCAGGATGCTGAAGTTCGGGTCCTCGAACAGCCTGCTCTGCGGTTCGGTGAGGACGAACGCGATCGAGTGCGCCCGCTGCGTCACCAGGCTGCGCGCCGCGGAGTTCGCCACGTACCCGGTCTTGCGCACCGCCGCCAGCACGGCCTCCAGCGCCACCGGGCTGACGTTGCGGCCACCGTTGAGCGCGCGCGACACCGTGCCCCTGGACACGCCTGCCTCGGCGGCCACGTCGTGGATGGTGGGTCGCGCCCTGCTCTTGCCCAGCCTGCCGGTCATGGCCCACTTCCCTTCACGCCTTCACCGCTCCGGAGAGCAGGTCCACGCGCCAGTATCGCTGGAGCGTGAGGAACAGCGCGATCAGAGGCAGCACCGACACGAGCGAGCCGACGATGGCGAGGGTGTAGAGGGCGGGCGTGGTGTTGCCCTGGTTGAGCATCGTGTACAGCCCGAGCGTCACCGGGAACTTCCCGTCGTCGCCGAGCATGATGAACGGCAGCAGGAAGTTGTTCCAGATCGCGACGAACTGGAACAGGAACACGGTGACCAGTCCGGGCACCATCATCGGCGCCGCGACCGACCACAGGATCCGGCCCTCGCCCGCCCCGTCGGTGCGGGCGGCCTCCACGACGTCGTCCGGCACGGCCGCCGCCGCGTAGATCCGGGCCAGGTAGATCCCGTACGGGCTGAGCACGCTGGGCACCAGCACCGACAGGTGGGTGTCGGCCAGCCCGACCTCGGAGATCAGCAGGTACTGGGGGACGGCCAGCACGACCGACGGGACCAGCACCCCGGCGATCAGGGCGTTGAACACCAGCGAGCGTCCGCGGAAGGCGAACTTCGCCAGCGCGTACCCGGTGAGCCCGGACAGCGCGGCCGACAGCAGCGCGCCGACGCCCGCGTAGAGCGCGGAGTTCGCCATCCAGCGCCAGAACAGACCGTCCCGGTAGGACGACAGGTCGCCCAGGTTGGCCAGGGCGGCCGTGCCCGGCGAGAACGTGGACGTGGAGAACAGCTCGCCGCCGCTCTTGGTCGAGGCCACCACGACCCACGCGACCGGCAGGAGGCAGTAGGCGGCGCCGACCAGCAGCACGAGCGTGGGCAGCGCGCCGAGCGCGCGCCTCACCGCTCACCGCCGAACGCCCGCGACCGGGTGATCCGCAGCAGACCGGAGGACAGCACGAACATCACCGCGGCGATGACCACGGAGGCCGCCGCGGCGGAGTGGACGTCGCCGCGGGCGAACGCGTCCTGGTAGACCTTCATCAGCGGGCTCCACGTGCGCGACAGCGAGTTGGTCAGCGGCGCCAACGTGGTCGGCTCCGCGAACACCTGGAGCGTCGCGACGACGGAGAACAGCGTCGTCAGCACGAGCGCGGGCGCGACGAGCGGGACCTTGATCCGCAGCGCGACCTGCCACGCCGAGCAGCCGTCGATCCGCGCCGCCTCGTAGAGGTCGCGCGGGATCGACCGCAGCGCCGTGTGGAGGACGATCGTGTTGTAGCCCACGCCTCCCCACACGGCGATGTTGGCCAGCGCGAAGTAGATCCCCGTCGGCGACAGCAGGTCCACCTCCGGCAGCGACAGCTCGTCCAGCAGTTGCGCGAACGGGCTCGTGGACGGCAGGTACAGGAACCCCCACAGCAGCGTCGCGATCACGCCGGGGACCGCGTACGGCAGGAAGATCGCGATGCGGGAGAAGCCGCGCGCCCGTACGCGGTCCTCGTCCAGCAGCAGCGCGAACACCAGCGCCAGCAGCAGCATCGTCGGCACGAGCAGCGCGCCGTACCCGAGCACGCGCAGCGCGCCCGCCCCCATCTCCGAGTCGGTGAGGGTGCGCGCGTAGTTGCCGAGCCCGGCGAAGACCTCCCTGCGGCTGCCCCTGCCGAGCCCGAGCCCGCTCACCTCGGTCCGGAACAGGCTCAGGTAGACGGTGTACGCGATGGGGAGCGCGAGCACCAGCAGGAACAGGACCACCGCGGGGGCGACGAACAGGTAGGGCGTCGCCGCTCCCGCCCGCCGTCGGCGGGACGTCGTGGAGGGCACCGGTCAGCCGACCTTGAACCCGCTGGCCCGCATGTCGTCGATCGTCGCCCGCTGCACCTCCGAGAGCGCGGGCACCAGGTCGGTCCCGGCGGTGATCGCGGCGCCGAAGGCGTTCTTGTACGCGGTGTAGGCGACGTTGACGTTCGGTCCCCAGGTGAAGCTCGCGGCGGTCGAGGCGATCTTCTGGGCGGTGGGGTAGAAGTCCTCCTGCGCCGGGAAGAACGCGGGTGGCTGCTCCAGCGCCGACCCGGTCTGGGCCTTGGTCGCCGCGGGGTAGACCCCGCTGTCGGTCACCAGCGCGGCGACCGCCTCCGGGTCGGTGTTGAGCCAGATCGCGAACTCCGCGGCGGCCTTCCGCTTCGTCGACGCCGACATCACCGCCGTGGTCGACCCGCCCCAGTTGCCGGTGCGCGGCGACGCGGCGTCCCACTGCGGCAGGGGAGCCATGGCCCACCGGCCGAGGGTGCCCCCCGCGTTGCCCGCGAGCACGCCGGGCGCCCACACGGCGCTGACCCAGCCGATCTGGGTGCCGTCGTTGAGGGCCTTGTTCCACTCCGGCGTGTACATCGGGGTCTTGTCGACCGCGCCCTCGGCGACCAGGCCGCTCCAGTACGCGGCGACCTTCCTCGTGGCCGCGTCGTCGATCGAGACCCTCCAGGTGTCGCCGTCGATGCTCCACCACGAGCCGCCCGCCTGCTGCGCGAGGCCCGCGAACCAGCCGGGGTCGTTGGAGGAGAACGTGCCGAGGAACCTGTCGGGTGCCCTGGACCGCAGGGTCCTGGCCGTCCGCGCGTACTCGTCCCAGGTCGTGGGGACGGTCAGGCCGTACTGCTGGAACAGGTCGGCGCGGTAGTAGAACATCATCGGCCCGGAGTCCTGCGGGATCGCGTACACGCCGTCGCCCCCCAGCGTGACCTGCTGCCACACGCCCTCGGGGAACTCGCCCTCCACCGCCGCCGCGTCGGCGGAGACGTCGGCCAGCACGTCGTTGCTCACGAGCGTGGGCAGCGCCTGGAACTCGACCTGCGCCAGGTCCGGCCCGCTGCCCGCCTTGGCGCTGGTGAGCAGCTTGGTGACCAGGTCGTCGCCCTGGGCCTGCTTGCTCATCACGACCTTGCGGTCGGGGTGGGAGGCGTTCCACCGGTCGACGACCTTCTCGATGTTGGGCGCCCAGGCCCAGAAGCTCAGCTCGGTGGGACCTTCGGGGTCCTGGCCTCCGCTGCTCCCGCAGCCTGCCAGCAGGGCGAGGCCGAGGCCTGCCGCCACGGCCTTCCTGGCGATGTCGAGTCGCATGGGGTCTCCGGTCGGGTCAGCGTCGCCAGCGACTGCACCGGCGAGGACGAGCGCTGTGAACGTGCACAGTAGTTGCGCCCAGGTGCGTCCTGTCAACCGCTTGACGCGGCTCTGCAACAGGGAAGTAGCCTGGTAAACCAACTGTGAACGTTCCCAAAACCTGGAGATTTCATGGGCAGTGTGGTGCGAGGGCGGGCCGTGCCGGGCCTCCGGGCGGACGCCCCGCCGACGCCCGTCGGGATCGACGGGATGGTGTTCGGCGGCGACTACAACCCCGAGCAGTGGCCCGAGCACGTGTGGCTGGAGGACGTCGAGCTGATGCGGCGGGCCGGGGTCAACCTGGTCAGCGTCGGCATCCACTCCTGGGCGCTGCTCGAACCCCGGCCCGGCGAGCACGACTTCGGCTGGCTCGACCGCCTGCTCGACCTGCTGAACGGCGCGGGGATCGGGGCGAACCTGGCGACCCCGACGGTCGCGCCACCCGCGTGGCTCTACCGCGCGCACCCCGACGTCCGGCCGGTCGACCACAACGGCGTCGTGCTCGAACTCGGCTCACGGGCGACGTTCTGCCCGAGCGCGCCCGCCTACCGGGCCGCGGCGCTGGGCATCACCACGGCACTGGCCGAGCGGTACGCCGAGCACCCCGCGCTGGCGATGTGGCACGTGCACAACGAGTACGGCGCCCCCGTGGGCTCCTGCTACTGCCCGGAGTCGGCCGCCGCGTTCCGCCGGTGGCTGCGGCGGCGGCACGGCGACCTCGCGACGCTGAACTCCGCGTGGGGCACCACCTTCTGGGGCCAGCGCTACGGCGAGTGGGAGGAGGTCGAGCCGCCGCGCACCAGCGGCACGACGGTGAACCCCGCGCAGCGGCTGGACTTCCTGCGCTTCTGCTCCGACGAGCTGCTGGACTGCTTCCGCGCCGAGCGCGACGTCCTGCACGAGCGGTCGCCCGGTGTCCCCGTCACCACCAACTTCATGACCACCAACTGCAAGTCCATCGACTACTGGCGCTGGGCGTCCGAGGTCGACGTGGTGGCCAACGACCACTACCTGACCGCCGAGGCCGACCGGAACCACGTCGACCTGGCGATGTCGGCCGACCTCACCCGCTCGGTGGCGGGCGGGCGGCCGTGGATGCTCATGGAGCACTCCACCAGCGCGGTGAACTGGCAGCCGCGCAACGTCGCCAAGCGGCCGGGGGAGATGGTGCGCAACAGCGTCACCCACGTCGCCAGGGGAGCCGACGCGGTGATGTTCTTCCAGTGGCGCGCTTCCCGCTTCGGCGCGGAGAAGTTCCACTCGGCCATGCTGCCCCACTCGGGCACCCGCAGCCGGGTGTGGCACGACGTCGTCCGGCTCGGCGGCCACCTCGCCGGGCTGGAGGAGCTGCGCGGCAGCCTGGTGCTCGCCGACGTGGCGGTGCTGTGGGACTGGGAGTCGTGGTGGGCGCTGGAACTCGACTGGCGGCCGTCGTCCGAACTGGACTACCGCGACCGCGTCGGCGCGTTCTACGAACTGCTCTGGGACGCCCACCTCACCGTCGACTTCGTCCGGCCGGGGACCGGTCTCGACGGCTACCCGCTCGTCGTCGTGCCCTCGCTGTACCTCACGACCCCGGCCGCCGCCGCGGTGCTGACCGAGTACGTGCGCGGCGGCGGAACCCTGGTGGTGTCGTACTTCTCCGGCATCGTCGACGCCAACGACACCGTCCACCCCGGCCCCTTTCCCGGCGCGCTGCGCGAGGTGCTCGGCGTGGAGGTGGAGGAGGTCCTGCCGCTGCGCGCGGGGGAGCGGGTGCTGCTCGACGGCGGAGCGCACGCCGACACGTGGGCGGAGGAGGTGCTGCTCACCGGCGCGGAGTCCGTCGTCCGGTACGTCGACGGACCGAGCGCGGGCGGTCCGGCCGTCACGCGCCACCGGTTCGGCGCCGGGATCGCCTGGTACGTCTCGACGAGGATGGACACCGCCGCGCTGGGCCCGGTCCTGCACGACGCGTGCGTGGACGCGGGGATCGACCCGCGCGTGGACCTGCCGGCCGACGTGGAGGTCGTCCGGCGCGCGGGCGCCGACGCCGAGTACCTGTTCGTCGTCAACCACAACGACCACGCGGTGCGCGTCGACGCCCGCGGCACGGAACTGCTCTCCGGGCGGACCTGCGGCCCGGACCTGCTCGTCGCACCCGGCGGTGTGGCCGTGGTGCGCGTGACCTGAGGTTCAGGAGGGACGACCATGAACTCACCACGACGACTGCTCGCCGTGGTCACGGCGCTGGTGTTGGCGACGGGCCTGTCACCCGCCACCGCGAGCGCCGCCGCGACCCCGACCAACGCGGGGTTCGAGGCCGACGGGGGCACGGCCACCCCCGCCGGGTGGACGACCGGCGGCACGCTCGGCGCGTCGTTCACCGAGGCCGGTGGCCGCTCGGGCTCCTACCGGCTGTCCCACTACTCTGCCTCGGCCTACGAGGTCGAGACCCGCCAGACCCTGACGGGCGTGTCGAACGGCTGGCACACGCTGCGGGTGTGGGTGCGCTCCGGCGGCACGTCCCACATCGCCCTGCGGGACTGCGGCGGCGCCGAGCAGCGCGCGTCCCTGCCGATCAGCGCGGGCGCGCTGTGGATCGACCTCGTGGTGTCCGCACAGGTCACCACCGGCCGCTGCACGATCGCCCTGGTGTCGAGGGGGAAGGCCGGGACGTGGGCGAACTTCGACGACGTCCGCTTCACCGCCGGGCGCGCGTCGCTCGCGATCCGCGGCGGCGACGTGTCGAGCCTGAAGAAGGGCGAGGACCACGGCGCCGTCTACCGCACCGCGTCGGGCGCGCGGCAGGACGCCCTGGCGATCCTGAAGGCCAACGGCGCCACCTACGTCCGGCTCAAGGTGTGGGTGAACCCGGCGGACGGCTACAACGACAGGGACGACGTGCTCGCGATGGCCAGGCGGGTCAAGGCGCTCGGCCTCGGGCTGCTGATCGACTTCCACTACTCCGACACCTGGGCCGACCCCGGCAAGCAGCACAAGCCCGCCGCGTGGGCGTCCTACGACGTCGCCGGGCTGTCGAAGGCCGTCTACGACCACACCTTCGACGTGCTGAACGCCTTGAAGGCGCAGGGGACGACGGCGGACATGGCGCAGGTCGGCAACGAGACCAACTCGGGGATGCTGTGGCCCGAGGGGTCGATCGACAACTGGGACCAGCTCGCCCGGCTGCTCACCAGCGGTGCCGGCGCGGTGAAGGCCGTGTCGCCGTCGACCAGGGTCGTGCTGCACGTCGCCAACGGCGCCCGCGGCGCGGACGTGCGGTGGTGGTTCGACAACGCCGTGTCCAGGGGCGTGCCGTTCGACGTCATCGCCCTGTCCTACTACGGCTACTGGCACGGCACGCTCGGCGAGCTCCAGCGGACGCTGTTCGACGTGACCGCCCGCTACGGCAGGGACGTGCTGGTGGCCGAGACCGCCTACCCGTTCACCATGGCCGACGCCGACTTCGAGCGGAACGCCTTCAGCGACCCGTCCCTGCTGGTCCCCGGCTACCCCGCCACCTCGGAGGGGCAGCTCGCGAACTTCCGCGACGTGCTCGCCGTCGTGCGGGCCGTGCCGAGGGGGCTCGGCGTCGTCTACTGGGAGCCGACCTGGACCGCCGTGCCCGGCAACGGCTGGGACCCCGACAACCCGAACTCCGGTGACGGGTGGGACAACCAGGCCCTGTTCGACTGGTCCGGCACGGCGCTGCCCGCGATCACGGCGTTCGCCGGGTGACCGGTGCCCGGCTCGGGACACCGCCGTCCCGAGCCGGGGTGCTAGGCCCGCAACCGCTCCGACACGGCCTCCACGTCGGCGGTGCGGCCCTGGACCTCGTACAGCGCCAGGGCCTTCGCCCACATCTCCCGCGCCAGGCCGTCCTCGCCCGTCACGGCGTGCACGTCGCCGAGGTGGTGCAGGACGGTGGCCTCCTCGGTGCTGTAGTCCAGCTCCCGGTACAGGGCCAGCGCCTCGTGGTAGTGCGCGACCGCGTCGGCCTGCCTGCCGTCGTGGTGGGCGATGTGGGCGAGGCTGTCCAGCGTGGCGGCCACGCCCTCCCGGTGCCCCAGTTCGCGGTTGAGCGCCATGCCCTCCGCGCAGAACTGCCGCGCCTCGGCGTACCGCCCGAGGCACGCGTAGCGCCAGCCGACCTCGTTGAGCGACTCGGCGACCCGCGTCCGGGAACCGGTCGCGCGGAACCCCTCCAGCGCGCTCAGCGAGTGGGCCAGCGCGCCCTCGAAGTCGCCCTCGAACTCCAGCGCCCACGCGTTCGCCCGGTGCGCGCTCGCGAGGGGGCCGGGGTCGTCGCCCTCCCGCAGGAGTTCCAGGCAGCGCCGCAGGTGCTCGTGCCCCTGCTCGGAGGCCGACACCTCGACGAGGTCCACCCCGAGGCACAGGTGCGCGGTGGCCTGCTTGGAGGCGTCGCCCATCCGCTCGGCCGAGGCGAGCCCCACCCGCCACGCCGCCACGTCGTCCGCCGAGCGCCCGCGCCGCAGGTGGTAGTTGTTCATCGTCCTGGCCAGCGTCCAGGCGTCCTCGTGCCACCCGTGCTCGGCGGCGAGCCGCTGCACCGCCAGCAGACCCTCGTGCTCGGTGTCGAACCACCGCATCGCCGCGGCGCCGTCCTCGAACGCCAGCGGGCGGCAGCCCTCGACCCGCTCCGCCTCGGGCAGGGGCTTGTGCGGCTCCAGCACCAGCGCCGCCGCCCGCGCGGTGCCGACGTGGAACCCGACCAGCCTGCGCAGCGCGGCCCCGCGCCCGGCCCGCGGGGCGAGGTCGGCGGCGTACAGGCCGACCAGGTCGTGCGTCCGGTAGCGGCCCGGCACGTGCTGCTGCACGAGGTGCGCGTTCTCCAGGTCCCGCAGCAGGAGCCGCGCCCGGCCGGTGGGCAGCCCCGTGAGCGCGGCGGTGGCGGGCAGACCGATGTCGGATGACGGCGAGAGGCCCAGCAGGGCGAACACCTCGGCCGCCTCGGGGCGCAGCGCGTCGACCGACCAGGAGAACACCGCCCGCAGGCTCGCGCCGATCTCACCCGCGTCCAGCGCGTCCAGCCGGTCGGAGCACTCGCGCAGCTCGTCGGCGAGCACCGCGAGCGGGAAGTCCGGGTCCAGCGCCGCGCGGGCCGCCACGATGCCCAGCGCCAGCGGGAGGCCGCCGCACCACCCGACCAGCGCGGACACCACGTCGGGCTCGGCGGCGACGCGGTCGGCCCCGAGCCTGGCCGTGAGGAAGGCGTGGGCCTCGCGGTCGCCGAGCACGTCCAGCGAGAGCGACCGGGCGCCGTGCGAGGTCAGCAGGCCCGGCAGGCGCAGGCGGCTGGTGACGACCACCGCGCACGTCGGGCTGCCCGGCAGCAGCGGGCGGACCTGCTCGGTGTCGCGGGCGTTGTCCAGGACCACGAGCAGCCGCTTGCCCGACACCAGGCCGCGGTACCGACCGGTCTGCGCGTCCAGGTCGGCCGGGACGGCCGCCGGGTCCTCGCCGAGCGCTTCGAGGAAGCCGCGCACGGCCACCGTCGGCGCCAGCGGTTCGCCGGACGGGTCGAACCCGCGCAGGTCGACGTAGAGCTGGCCGTCCGGGAAGTCGTCCGCGCGCCGGTGCGCCCACTGCACGGCCAGCGCGGTCTTGCCGATCCCGCCGGTGCCGCCGATCGCGGTGATCAGCACCGTGCCCGCCGGTTCGGCCGCGTCCAGCGCGGCCAGCTCGCCCTCCCGGCCGGTGAACCACCGCTGCCGCGCGGGCAGCTGCCGAGGCACCGCCCGCGTCTCGGCGGCGACGAGGGTCGGGTCCGCCTGGAGGATGCCCTGGTGCAGCTCGCGCAGCGGCGCTCCGGGGTCGGCCCCCAGCTCCTCGGCGAGGTGGCGCCGCACGTGCTCGTAGTGCCGCAGCGCCTCGGACGAGCCCCCGCTGCGGTGCAGGGCCAGCATCAGCCGCGCGGCGAGGCGCTCGTCGAGCGGGCGGTCGGCGGTCGCCGCGCGCAGGTCCGGCAGCACCGCCGCGTGCCGGCCGCAGCGCAGGGCCGCGTCGTAGCGGTCGAGTTCGGCCGCCTCGCGCTCGGCGTGCAGGGTGTCGCGCAGCGCGTCCAGCCACGGCGACTCCAGCCCGGCCAGCGCCTGGCCGCGCCACAGCGCGAGCGCGTCGTCCAGCAGGACCAGCGCGCGCTCGTCGTCGGAGGTGTCGCGCGCCTGCCGCACGAGCGACCGGAAGCGCAGCAGGTCGACGGTGTCCGGGTCGACCGCGAGCTGGTAGCCGCCGGGCTGCCGGTCGATGTCGACGTCCAGCAGGCGGCGCAGCTTCGACACGTAGCCGTAGAGCGTGTCCCGCGCCCGCTGCGGAGCCCGTTCGCCCCAGACGCGGTCGAGCAGCCGGTCGACCGGGACGGGTCGGCCCTCCTCCACGAGCAGGGCCACCAGCACGCAGCGCCGCCGGACGTGACCGACGTCGACGACCCGCCCGTCCAGGCGCACCTCGACATCACCGAGCAGACCGAACTCCAGCGGCAAGACCACGTACTCCCATCAGGCGATTCCAGGTTCATCCTAGGTTCGTTCCCGATCTTGGGACGAACGTGGTGGGCACGGTCCCGCCGACGGCGGAGCACCGTTCCCCACCGAGAGGCACACCGTGGAGTTCGTCCGCGAGAACGGCACGCGCTGCACCGGGCGGGTCGTCGCCCCGGTCAGGACCGGGGTCGACAACGGCGGACCGAACAGGGTGACCGTCCTGTCCGGCGGCGGTCGCTGAGTCCCGATCGTCGACCGTTCCGCGGCGCCGCTCACTGGGGGTGCGGCGCCGCGGAACGGTCGGGTTGACAATGGGAGGAGCATTTTCACCGATCTAGAACTGTGGTTGACAACAGTGGATCCCGTGAGCGAGCATGGATCGCGAGCCAGTCGGGGCAGGTGGGTGTTGTGCCAGGTGGGGCGCGCGCCGGACGGGTCGTTGTGCCATTGGCCGACGGTCTTCCTGTTCAGTGGTGAACCATTCTCACTCGTGTCCGGAGGATCGGCATGTCCGTGACCACACCCTTCATGGGGAATCCCGTGGCGGGGCGATTCGGCGAATTCGGCGGCCTGTTCGTGCCGGAGCCGATCGTGCCCGCCTGCCTGGAGCTGGAGCGGGCGTTCACCGAGGCCTGGGCCGACCCGGCGTTCCGGGGTGAGCTGGACGGCTACCTCAGGCACTACGTGGGCAGGCCGTCGCCGGTCACCGAGTGCCGCAGGCTCTCCGAGGAACTCGGCATCCGGGTGCTGGCCAAGCGCGAAGACCTCAACCACACCGGCTCACACAAGATCAACAACGTGCTGGGCCAGGCGCTGCTGGCCAAGCGCACGGGCAAGACCAGGGTGATCGCCGAGACCGGCGCCGGGCAGCACGGCGTCGCGACCGCGACCGCGTGCGCCCTGTTCGGCCTGGAGTGCGTGGTCTACATGGGCGAGGTCGACGTGGAGCGCCAGCAGCTCAACGTCTTCCGGATGGAGCTGCTCGGCGCGGAGGTCCGGCCGGTCTCCTCGGGCAGCCGGACGCTCAAGGACGCCGTCAACGACGCCCTGCGCGACTGGGTGGCCTCCGTCGACACGACCTACTACTGCATGGGCTCGGTCCTCGGGCCGCACCCGTACCCGTGGATGGTGCGCGAGTTCCAGCGGGTCATCGGCGACGAGTCGCTCGCCCAGTGCCGGGAACTGCTCGACGGCGCCGACCCGACGCACGTGGTCGCCTGCGTCGGCGGCGGCTCCAACGCGGCCGGGATCTTCGCCGGGTTCGCCGACACCGGTGCCGCCCTGATCGGCGTGGAGGCCGCCGGTGGCGCGGCCGTCGGCGCGGGCCGCGTCGGCGTCGTGCACGGGGCCAGGAGCATGCTGCTCCAGGACGGCCCCGGTCAGGTCCTGGAGGCTCACTCGATCTCCGCGGGCCTGGACTACCCCGGCATCGGACCGGAGCACTCCCACCTCGCCGAGATCGGCCGCGCCACCTACCCGTCCGTCACCGACGACGAGGTGGTCGTCGCCGTGCGGGAGCTGAGCAGGCTCGAAGGCCTCATCCCCGCGCTGGAGTCCGCGCACGCGTTCGCCTACCTGCTGCGCGAGGCGGGCCGGGAGGTCCCGCTCGGCTCGACCGTGCTGGTCAACCTCTCCGGCCGGGGCGACAAGGACATGCACCAGGTCATCACCCTCCTCGGCAAGGGCGGCACGGCATGACGACGACGGCGTACCCCACCACGCTCGAAGCCCACCTGCGCGGAACCACCCGCAAGCTGCTGGTCCCCTACGTCACCGGGGGCGTGTCCGACGACTGGGTCGACCTCGTGCACGCCGCGGTCGACGCGGGCGCGGACGCCGTGGAGATCGGCATCCCGTTCAGCGACCCGGTGATCGACGGCCCGGTGATCCAGGCCGCGTCCGTCCGGTCGCTGGAGCGCGGCACGACGCCAGGGTCCGTGCTGCGCGACCTCGCCGCGTACCGGCGCGACGTGCCGCTGATCGCCATGACCTACTACAACCTCGTGCTCCAGCACGGGCAGCGCGAGTTCGCCCGGCTGCTGGTCGAGAGCGGGGTCGGTGGCGCCATCCTGCCGGACCTGCCGCTGGAGGAGTCGGTGTCGTGGGAGGCCGACGCCGCCGCGCACGGCGTGGCGGCGGTGCTGATCGCCGCGCCCAGCACACCGGCCGACCGGCTGGCGGAGCTGTGCGCGCGCAGCACGGGGTTCGTCTACGGCATGGGCGTGATGGGCGTGACGGGGGAGCGGGCGGCCCCGACGGACTCGGCCCGCGCCATGGCGCGGCGGCTCAAGGACGTCACGGACAAGCCGGTCCTGATCGGCGTCGGCGTGTCCACGGCGGAGAACGCCGAGAGGGTCGCGGGCGTGGCCGACGGCGTGATCATCGGGGCGCCGGTGATGCGCCGCGTGGCCGAGGGCGGCGGCCCGGCGGGCGTCGGCGAGCTGGTCGGCGGGTTCCGCGCGGCACTGGACCGGGCCCGCGGATGACGCGGGCCGTCCCGGCGGATACCGTCTCCCACGGTGATCCACGTGGGACGGACCAGGAGGACGGGCAGCATGGCGAACCCGCGGCGGGACACCGAGCACCAGCTCACGAAGGCCGTCGCCACGCCGAAGTACGTGATCATCGAACGCGACCTGCTGCGCCGGATCGGGCGAGCCGAGTTCCGCGCGGGTGGGCCGCTGCCGTCCCAGCGCGACCTGAGCAGCCAGTACGGCGTGAGCCTGATGACGCTGAGGCAGGCGTTGCAGGCCCTGGAAGCGCAGGGCGTCGTCGAGCAGATCCCCGGCAAGGGCACGTACGTGCGGATCAACCGGGTCCCCTACGTGGCGACGGGTCTGGGCAGCATCGTCGACGACCTGCGCGGCCAGGGCATCGCGATGGACACGACGCTGCTGCGCGCGGAGGTCGTCGAGGCCACCCCGCGGATCGCCGCCCGCCTCGGCCTCGCGGAGGGCGACCGCGTGCTGGAGGTCGAACGGCTGCGCCTGGTCGGCCCGAACCCCGTGGTGCACCAGACGTCCCGCGTGCCGGAGTCGCTCGGCTCGGCCCTGCTGGACGCGGACTTCCGCGTCGAGTCGCTGTACGGGCTGCTGGCCGAGCGCTGCGGCGCGGTGCCCGCGCGCGCCACCGAGACGATCACGCCGCAGTCGATGTCGCCGGAGGTGGCGGCCCTGCTGCACGTCGTGCCGGGTGCGGTCGGGTTGCGCAGCGACCGGTTGACGTTCGACGGGTACGGCGCGGCGCTCGTGCACGACGACGCGCTGCTCGTGAGCGACCGCATGGTGGTGACGATCGAGCGGGAGGCGACGGGTCCGAACGTCCGGTACGTCCTGGAGTAGCCGCTACGGCACCATCCACGACAGCACGGGCGTGGACTGGAGGTAGACCAGGGCGCACATCAGCGCCAGGAAGCCGATGCTCCACAGGAGGACCTTGCGGAACAGGTCCCCCTCCTTCCCGGACACGCCGACCGCCGCCGCCGCGATGGCGAGGTTCTGCGGGCTGATCATCTTGCCCAGCACGCCGCCGGACGAGTTGGCCGCCGCCATCAGCGTCGTGCTCAGCCCGGCCTGCTGCGCCGCGGCGACCTGGAGCGCGCCGAACAGCGAGTTCGACGACGTGTCCGAGCCGGTCACGGCCACCCCGATCCAGCCGAGGATCGGCGACAGCACCGCGAAGAACGCGCCCGCGCCCGCCATCCACGTGCCGAGCGTCGCCGTCTGGCCGCTCGCGTTCATCACGTACGCCAGCGCGAGCACGGCCATCACCGTGACGATCGCCGCCGCCAGCTGCCGGTAGGTCGCCAGGTAGGTGCTCCACGCCCGGCGCGCGCCGATGCCGATCAGCGGCATCGTGATGAGCCCGGCGATGATCAGCAGCGTTCCGCCGGAGGCGAGCCAGTCGACCTTGAACACCGGCAGGGTGGACGGTTTCCCGTTCGCCGTCAGCAGGTGCAGGCCGGGCCAGGAGAACGTCCGGGTGACGCCTGCGAGCGCGCTCTTGACGAAGGGGATCTGCGCGAGGGCGAACACGGCGATGATCACGCCGTACGGGGCGTACGCCCGGAACACCTCCGCGGGGGAGTCCCGCTCCGGCGCCGGTTCCGCCGACGACCCCGCGCCGCCGGGCGCGACCGCCTCGACGTAGGTGTCCACCGGCCGCCACACCCGCAGCAGCAGCACGGTCGCCGCGGCGCTCACCAGCGCGGCGACGATGTCGGTGAGCGGGACGCTGAAGTAGTTGGCGGTGGCGAACTGCGCGAGCGCGAACGTGACACCGCAGACGACCGTCGCGGGCAGCGTGCGCCGCACCCCGCGCGGCCCGTCGATGATCAGCACCAGCGCCATCGGCACGAACACGCCCAGCAGCGGCGTCTGCCTGCCGACCATCGACGCCAGGTCCTGCACCGGGAGCCCGGTGACCGTCGCCAGCGTCGTGATCGGCACGGCCAGCGCGCCGAACGCGACCGGCGCCGTGTTCGCGACGAGCGCGACGGTCGCCGCCTTCAACGGCCGGAAACCCAGCGCCACCAACATGACGCTGGTGATCGCGACCGGTGTGCCGAACCCGGCGAGCGCTTCGAGCAGCGCCCCGAAGCAGAACGCGATGATCACGCCCTGGATCCGCTGGTCGTCGCTGACGCGGGCGAACGACCGCCGCAGCACGTCGAAGTGCCCGGTGTGGACGGTCATGTTGTACACCCAGATCGCGTTGACCACGATCCACAGGATCGGGAAGAACCCGAACGCCGCGCCCTCCGACGCCGCGAGCAGCGCCTGGCCGACCGGCATGGGGTAGGCGACGACCGCGACCAGCAGGGCGATCAGCAGCGACAGCAGCGCCGCGAGCCACGCTCTCATCCGCACGACGCCCAGCAGCACGAACAACGTGACCAGCGGCAGTGCGGCGAACAGCGCCGTCAGGCCGAGCGAACCCGAGACGGCGTCGAGGACCGGCTGGTACACGTGCTCCTCCTCGGTGAGGGAACGCGCTTTCCCACGACGCTAGGGGCAGTGGCTCACCGTGGTCAACCGACCGCGTTCCGCGGCCGTCTCAACTGGAGCGCGCCGCCGGAGGCCGGAACGCCGCGGCCAGCGCCAGTCCGGACACGACGTGCAGCACGAGGAGGACCAGGTACACGACCGTGCGCTGCCCGAAGAACGCGAAGCCCTGCGCGGCCAGGCAGAGCGGACCCGCCGCCCAGCACAGCCACGCCCACCGGCCGCGTTCCTCCCACAGCCAGAACGCCGACACCGCGCTCGTCGTCAACCCCACGAGCGCCAGCACCGCGAGGGCCGCGAGGCTCACCAGGGACGTTCGCGACAGCTCCTCGTACCGGCCGTCCCGGTACGCGGCGTCCGCGTGCCGGGCCGCCGCGACGGCGGCCACCTGCGCGATCACCGACAGCGCGACGAGCACGCGCACCGCGACAGCCATCGAACCTCCCACCCGTGACCGCTCCTGCTCCCTCCACGCCGCACGGGTCCCGCGGGTTGCCCGCCCACCCGGTCCGGACGGTCGCGGTTCGGCGGCGCGGTGTCCTCGGGGGACAGGCGGTCCAGGTGGAGGTCGGGTCCACGGGCCGGGCCCCGGTCGTGCGTCGACCGACCCCGTGCTAGCCGCCGATCCGCCGGATGGTCGCGATGGGGCCGATCGCGTTGATCGGGCTCACCTTCACCGGCTCGCCCGCGGTCGGCGCGTGCACGGCCATGGTTCCGTCGACCACCATGGCGACGTGGCTCAGCGAGTCGTGGTACAGCACCAGGTCGCCCGCCCGGACCTGGTCACGCCGCACCGGCGTGCCGATCAGGGCCTGGGTGTAGGTGGTGCGGGGGACGGCCACGCCCGCCGACCGGAACGCCGTCATGACGAGACCCGAGCAGTCGTAGGTGTCCGGCCCGACCGCGCCCCAGACGTACGGCTTGCCGAGCTGGGTCAGCGCGAAGCGCACGGCGTCGCCCCCGGCGCTCCCGGCCGCCGGGACGTCGACGGCCGGACCGGTGCCGCTCAGCAGGGCCCGGTCGGCACCCGCCAGCTGGTCGAGGGCCCGACGCACCTCCGCCACCTCGCCGTCCAGCCGCTCCTGGCGCAGTTCCGCACCGCGCGCGGCCTCGGCCGCCTCGTCGGTGAGCCGCCGCGCGGTGCCGAGGGCGTCGTCGGCGGCCAGGCTGGCTTCCGCCGCGCTGGTGCGGGCCGCGTCCGCCTCGCCCCTGGCCACCGCGGCGTCGGTCGAGGCGGTGGCGGCAGCGGAGACGAGGTCACCGTGCCGCTCGGCGTACACGTCCATGATCATCGCGGCGTCGAGGAACTCCTCGGGCGAGTCGCTGCTGAAGATCGCCGCCAGACCGTTCAGCCGCAGCCCCTTGAAGGAGATCTCCACGATGTGGTCGATCTCGGCCCGCAGCCCGGCCTCCACGCGCTGCGCCCGGTCGGCCGCTTCGGTGGCGAGGGTGAGCGCCTGGGCGGCCTCGTCGGCGAGGACCCGCGACCGGTCCGCCGCGCCGGTCGCCTCGTCCAGCGCCACCCGCGTGTCGGCGAGGACCTGCCGGGCGGTCAGCACGTCCTCGCTGGCGCGCGCGGCGGACCGGCTCAACTCCTCGTAGCGGGCGGTGCCGGGGGCGGTGGGCTCCTGCGCGGCGGCCGTTCCCGGCGGACCGACCACGCCGATCAGCGCGGCGGTCAGGAACACCAGGACGAACGTGGACGCGGCGTGCTTCTTCACGGCGGGCTCCTCTTGCGACGGACGTGGTGACAGCCCGACGTTAGGCGCGGATCCGGGCGGCGGACGGGGTGCGGCGAGTGCTTGCGGATAACTTGAGGTTCCCCGGACGCCCACCAGGGGCGCTGGAGGAGCTGCCGCTCCCACGAGGACGGCCGTCGAGATCGGACCGCGGTGATCTCCGAGTCCTCGGTGGCGGTCCGCGCCGGAACGCGCACAATGGCGGGGATGAGCGAGCCCGCGAAGGTCCTGGTCGTCGAGGACGACCCCGAGATCAGCTACCTGATCGAGCTGGCGCTCGCGGACGCAGGCCTCGACGTGCGGTCCGTGGGCGACGGCGACCTAGCCCTGGTCGCCGCGCGGGACTGGCGGCCCGACGTGGTGCTGCTCGACCTGGGCCTGCCAGGTCCGGACGGGGTCGAGGTCTGCCGGAGGCTGCGGCGGTTCTCCAACTCCTACGTGCTCATGCTGACCTGCCGCGCCGAGGAGGAGGACAAGCTCATCGGGCTGTCCGTCGGGGCCGACGACTACCTGACGAAGCCGTTCTCGCCGCGGGAGCTGCTGGCCAGGGTCCAGGCCGTGCTCCGCCGCCCGCGCGACCTGGTGGGAGCCACCGCGGTGGAGCCGGGCCCGGTCGAGATCGACCTGGAGGCCAGGGAGGTCAGGGTGGCGGGTGAGGTCGTGGTGCTGACGAGGATCGAGTTCGACCTGCTGGCCGCGCTGATGGAGAACGCGCGCCAGGTGCACACGCGCGAGCAGCTCCGGGAACGCGTGTGGGGCGGCTCGTGGCTGGCCGACGACCACGCCGTCGACGTCCACATGTCCAACCTGAGGCGCAAGCTCAGCGCGACCGGCGAGGCCGGGATGATCACCACCGTGCGCGGGGTCGGCTACCGGTACGTGGCCGAGGTCGGGCCGTGAGGGCGCTCGTGGTCGACGACGGGGACACCGGCCGGGACGCACGGCGTGCCGATGAGGTGCCCGGACGGCGCCGCGACCGGGTGGCCCGCGCGGCTTCGGAGTTCCGGTACCCGACCTGCCCGTCCGTGGTGGCGGACCACCGATGAGCATCGATTCGGCACTCGTTGACGACACCACATTCGCGAATCACCCGATCGAGTGTATTTGTGGTTTTGGGGCTCCTGTGGGTGAATTACAAGTTTAGAACGGCGGATACCGGTCTTCCGGTGGCCTTTTGTCGAAGGTGGGAGCCTCCCCATCGGAAAGTCGACGGTGAGCGTTACCGGATCAGCCCGTGTGAGAACTCTTTTTCTCCTCTGGTTTTCCGCTGCTCGCTTTCATGATTCATTCGTGATCGAGTCCGGTCTGGTTGTTCCGCGTACAGTTCGAATGCACGGTGCACGCTTCGCCTTGTTCCCCGTGATCACATTCTTGACAAAAGTGGGAAGGCCATTGGATGAACGGCGATCCAGTTCGGACCGGACGATTCGACCGCAGGCGGTGGAGCGTCGCGGGCGGGCTCGTCACCGCGGCGAGCACCCTCGTGGTGGTGGGGCTGCTGGCGGGCCAGACGACCGCGTCAGCCGCGGAGGCGCCCGTGCCGCTCGGCACCGCGGCGAGCTACTCGGTGCTGGGGGGTGTGACGGTCACCAACACCGGCGACACGATCCTCGGCGGTGACCTCGGCGTCAGTCCCGGCACGGCCATCACCGGCTTCCCGCCGGGGCTCGTGGGCGGGGCGACGAACGCGGGCAACGCGGTGGCCGCACAGGCGCAGTCCGACCTGGTGATCGCCTACGACGACGCCGCGGGCCGGGCGCCGACCGCGAGCGTCTCGGACGACCTGGTGGGGCAGGTGCTGCCGGGCGGGGTCTACAAGTCGACCGGCCCGCTGTCGCTGAGCGGGACCCTGACGCTCGACGGCCAGAACGACCCGAGCTCGGTCTTCATCTTCCAGATCGCCTCCACCCTGATCACCGCGTCGGCCAGCAGCATCGACCTGGTCAACGGCGCCCAGCCGTGCAACGTCTACTGGCAGGTCGGCAGCTCCGCGACCCTCGGCACCAACTCGTCGTTCATCGGGAGCGTCCTCGCGCTGACCTCGATCACCGTGAACACGGGCGCGGTCGTCGAAGGGCGGGCGCTGGCGCGCAACGGGCAGGTCTCGTTGGACGACAACGTGTTCACGGTGCCGGGGTGCGACCTGACGCCGATCACGACCACCACGACCGACGTGACGACGACGACCACCGACGACACCACGACCACCGCGGAACCGACGACGACCACCACGGACACGACCACGACCACGGACGAGACGACCACCACGACCGACACGTCCACCACTGACACGTCCACGACCGAGCCGACCACCACCACGACCGAGCCGACGACCACGACGACGGAGCCGACGACCACGACGACGGACACGTCGACGACGGACGAGACCACGACGACCACGGGTGGGACCACCACCACGACCGAGGAAACGACGACGACCACGGACACGTCGACGACGGACACCACGACCACGGACACGTCGACGACGGACACCACGACCACCACCCGACCCACGACCGACTCGACCACCACCGACTCGACCACGACGACGGACGGGAAGACCACGGACGGGACGACGACCACCACGACGCCCTCCACCACGGAGGAGTCCACGACCACGACGACGCCGACCACGACCGGCTCGACGACCTCGGGCACCACGGCCGCGCTGGAGGCGACGACCGGGTCCTCGACCACCTCGTGGACCGCGTCGGGCACCTCCACGACCGACAGCGCCCTCGCGGGCCGAAAGGGCGCCGGTTCGGGTGAGCGGGTGTGGACCGACGATTCGGAATCGGGCTACTACTCGTCCGGCCTTGCCAGCACCGGGGTGAGCAGCGGACTGGGGTCCGCGCTCGCGATCGGCGTGCTGCTCCTCCTCGGCGGCGCTCTCCTCCTGGTCACCCTCCGCTCGCGAAAGTCGCGGAAAATGTGAGTGACGCGGTCCGGAGGCCACGCTGATAAATGTGCGAGAACAACGGGATCCGGTCGTCGCGTCGCGACGAGGCATCCGCTCCTTCATCATCGTTCGGTCGAAGGAGGTGCGTGATGCGCGAATTCACCGGGGAGTTCGTCGGAGCGGCGGTGCCACCGGCACCGCCGTCGGCGATCGGCGCGGCGCGGCCACCGGGTGCGACGACTACCCCGCGTGCCTGACCGCCCTGCCGCGGGCCGCGGCCGTCCCGGTGCGCCGCCCCGGCACCGGGGCGGCGCACCGGTGCCTCATCCCGTGGACCGCATGACCACCAGGTCACCGTGGCCGCCGTAGCCCAGGACGGACTCGGCGTACTGGGTGCCGTCGAACGTGATCATCACCCAGTCGCGGCCCACGGGCAGCAGGACCGGGTGCGGGATGTTGGTGCCGTAGGGCGCGTCGAGCGTGCCGAGCTTGCGCATCGCCAGGTCGTACACCGGGTACTCGCGGGCGTCGCCGTCGCTGGCGAACACGTACCACTGGCGGCCCACCCGCTGGATGATCGTGCCCTCGGTCTGGTCGACGGTCGTGTCCGCGCCGACCAGGCTCAGCGAGTCGGCGTAGTCGGCGCCCGGCGGGCCCACCGCCAGGGCCGGGTGGAAGATGAACGACGGCTGCTGGGCCTCGCTCTCCACGAACGCGAGCCGCCACCGGCCGTCGACGCGGGTCAGCGCGGGGTCCCACGAGCTGACGGACGTCGGCAGCGCCAGGCGTTCGGTGGACAGGACGTGGACGCCGGACAGGACGTTCGCGGTCGTGGTCGTGTGGCGGACGTGCACGCCGCGGAAGTCGAAGTCGCCCCAGGAACTCATGAGCAGGATGAACCGGCGGGTGCGGTCGTCGTAGACGATCTGGCCCGCGTGGTCGCCCACCACCACGCCGTCTCGGGCGAAGAACAGCACCGCGACCTGCTCCAGCTTGGACGGGTCGGCCAGGTCGAGCGTCCACACCGCCCAGTGCGCCTGCTGGAAGAAGCCCAGCCCGGCGTTGGTCATCGTCAGGTAGAGCTTGCCGTCGCGGATGTACGGCTTGCCGTCGGCGTGCTGCACGACGTGCGGGTCCCGCACCCCGGCCTGGCCGTAGTAGCCCGCCCGCACCCGGCCGAGGCGGACCGAGCCGGTGCCGCGACCGCCGTAGGAGTAGTCGAGCTTGCCGAGCACGGCGGGCACGCGCAGGTCGACCAGCGCGCGGACGCGGTCGCGCTCCGTCACGACCGGCTGCCACGCGGTGCCCGTGCCGGTGGTGTCCACCAGGACGGTCACCGCGTTCTCGTTGACCACCACGGCCATCCGGAACGCGCCGGACACCCGCACCTCGGCCGTCTTCACCACCGTGGTCGTGCCGCCCGCCGTGACCTCGATGGTCGCGCGCCCGGCCGACGGGTCCACCGTGCCCAGCACGGACGTGCCGCCGCCCGCCAGACCGGCGACCACGGCACCGGGACCGTCGACGCCCTGCACCTCCACCAGCACCGACCCGAACGGGGCCCTCGGCCGCACACCGGTGGAGATCAGGGTGCCCAGGGTGGTCAGGGCGCCGATCGCGCTGTCGTACTGGGTGAACCTCGGTGCGATGAGGTCGAACGGCCGGAACTTGTGGGTGACCTCGAAGTGCAGGTCGAACGGGGTCGCGCCCGGTTGCGCCGCCGCCGTCGCGGTGCCGAGCAGGCCGGGCAGCACTGCCGCGCAGCCCACCGCCCCCACTCCGCGCAGCAGGCTGCGGCGATCGATTCCGCCCTCCATACGTGTGCCTCCCTCGTTCCGATCACCGGTGACCGGTCCACGAGATGTACCCGGAGACGGTCGTCGGGCACCAGGGATTGATCGGAAGTGGCGTTCGATCGGCTCCCGAACGATCAGTTCCGATCAGGAACGACCTATCCTGTGGCCGTGTTCGCCGCCGAACGTCGCCAGGTGATCCTCGAACTGGTCCGCACCAACGGGGCCGTGTCGCTGCGCGAGCTGGCCAGGATCGTCGGGGCCAGCGAGGTCACCGTCCGCCGCGACCTGCGGTTCCTCGACACCGAGGGGCTGCTGGTGCGCGGGCGCGGCGGCGCGGTCGCCACCGACGGCCCCGCCTACGAGCCCAGCCACTCGGAGAAGGCGGGCGTGGCGGGCGCGGCCAAGGCGGCCATCGCCGACCTCGCCGCCGACCTGGTGTCGCCGGGTGACGCGATCGTCGTCGGAGCGGGCACCACGACCCAGGCCCTGGCCCGCCGCCTCGCCAGGGTGCCCCGGCTGACCGTCGTGACCAACTCCCTGCTGGTCGCCCAAGCCCTCGCGCGGAGCACCGGCGTCGAGGTGATCCTGCCCGGCGGGGTCCTGAGGGGAGCGATCTTCGCGCTGGTCGGCAGCACCGCCGAGCAGGGGATCAGCGGGCTGCGCGTGCAGCGCGCGTTCCTGTCCGGCAACGGTCTGTCCGCGAGCCACGGCCTGTCCACGCCGAACACCGCGGTCGCCGGGGTCGACCGGGCCATGGCGGCCATCGCCGACGACGTGGCGGTCCTGGCCGACCACACGAAGATCGGCGTCGACACGATGGTCCAGACCGTCGCGCCGGACCGCATCGCGCACGTGGTCACCGACACCGGGGCCCCGGCGGCCGAACTCGACCGGCTGCGCGCGGCCGGGGTCGCAGTCCACGTCGCCGAGCCATCCGGGTGACGCGCCCCTCGGCACCTTCATCCACCGGGCCCTGATCCACTACCGTTCGTCCTCGCCCGCACAGGGCGGGGGCCTCGGGGGAGGCACTTCCGGGGTGGACACTTTGGGGGGAACCATGAAGTTCGCTGTTCTGGTGGCCGCTGTGGCCGTGGCCGTCGTCGGCACGGCGGCACCTGCCGCCGCCGAGCCCGACCAGGTGACCACCAGGTCGTTCTCGGTCGGGTCGACCCAGGCGCCGGTCGGTGGCGACGTGAGGATCAGGGGCGTCTACCGCAGCGCCCAGCAGGCGGAGTTCCTGTGCGAGACGGACTTCGGTGACGACCAGGTGGCCACCGGGCCGTGCGACACCCTCCTGCACCCGTACGCCGAGCCCGGCACGTACCGGATCACCCAGACCGCCCGCACGACCACGGGCCTGGAGGTGGTGTCGACGGGGTCGATCGTCGTCGTCCCGTCGGTCGGACCGCTGACGGTCACCGCGACCGCGTCGCTGAGCGGCCCGCGCACCGTCGTGGTGCACACCACCTTCACCAACGGCTACGACGTGACGAGGCTGCGCGTCGACTGGGACGACACCTCCTACACCACCGGCCCGGCCGACTCCATGCAGGACATCGACTACACCTACGCCGAGCCCGGCACGTACGCGATCAGGGTCCGCGCCACCGACTCGTCCGGAGCGCTCGCGTACACGACCACCACGGTCGAGATCTCCTGACCGGTCCCGTGGTGAGCGGCGCCCGACGGCGCCGCTCACCACCGGG
>NZ_DASUSQ010000072.1:0-163174 GCF_036375055.1 Umezawaea sp. | reverse complement strand
GGGTCACATCGAGGGGTCCCCGAGTCGCATCGGCCACCACCGCTGGGACCGGCGGAACCCCTACCCCCACCTCACCGAACCAACTCCGCGTGCAACTCCCGCAAAGCCGAATAGGCCTTCTCCACCAGAGGCCGAGCCCGCGCGTAGTACTTCACGGCCTCACCATCAGGAGCGATGGTCCGAGCGGGAACGATCAACTCAGCCGCCGCCGTCAACGACGGCAACACCCCCAAGGCCCTCCACCCCACCAGGGCGGCGCCCACCCCGGACCCCTCGCTGTCGTCGGCCAGCTCCAACGGCATCCCCAACGCCGAAGCCAGCACCACGGCCCACAGCTCACTCCGGAACGCCCCGCCGGTGACCCGGACCGTCTCCACCCCGGCCCCCGTGGACCGCACCGCGTCCAGCACCAGAGCCAACTGCTGCCCCACCCCCTCCACCAGGGCGCGGGTGATCTCGGCCCGACCGTGCTCCCGCCGCACCCCGATCAGCGAAGCGCGGGGGTCCGGGTCCCACCAGGGGGCCCGCTCAGCCAGCAGGTAGGGCAGCGCCAGCACCCCACCGGCTCCCACGGGCACCTCCGCGGCCTCGTCCAACAAGGCCCCCACCTCGACGCCGAACGTCTCGGCGGCCCACTGCGCGACCACCCCACCGTTGCTGACCGCGCCCCCCAGCACCCACAGGCCCTCCGCGATCCCGTAGCAGAACACCCGCCCGCGTTCGTCCACACCGGGCTGATCGCGAACGACCCGCAGGGCCCCGCTGGTCCCCAACGACAACGCCGCCACGCCGGGAACCACGGCCCCCACACCGAGGTTGGCCAGCGGCCCGTCGCCGCCCCCCATGACCACCGGGGTACCGGGCCGGATCCCCAGCACGTCCGCCGTCAGCGGCAGCGAGTCGACGGGGGCCAGCAACTCCGGCAGCTGCTCGGCCCGGATCCCCGCGAACGCCAGCGAACCGGGGTGCCACGCCAACCGGTGGATGTCCATCAACCCGGTGCCGGACGCCGACGAGTGCTCCGTGGCCAGCCGCCCCGTCAACCGGTACCCGACGAAGTCCTTCAACCCGCACCACCGGGCGCCGCGGGCCAGTTCGGGCGAGTGCCGCGTGAACCACGCCAACTTCGACAGCGGCGCGAACGGGTGGATGGGCGTCCCCGTCACCTGGTGCAGCAGCGCGCCCTCCTCGGTCCCGCGCAGCAGCGCCGTCTCCTCGACCGCCCGGTTGTCCGCCCAGCTCAACGACCCGGTGAGCGGCGAACCGTCCGCGTCCAGGGCGAGCAGCGTGTGCATCGCCCCCGTCAACGACAGCGCCACCACGTCGACGTCCGACGACACGCACCACGCAGCGACCTCCCGCAACGCCAGGAAGGCCGCCTCCACCACCTGGAGCGGGTCGTGCGTCGCCTCCCCGGAGGGGGTGGTGTGCAACGGATAGCCGTGCTCGGCGCTGAACAGCACCCGAGCACTCCGATCGACCGCGATCACCTTCGTCGCGGTGGTTCCCAGGTCCACACCGAGCACTGCCTCAGCCATACCCGCAGACGCTACTCAACGAACGGCGAAAGGGGCGTGGCCGACGCACCCGCCGACCACGCCCCCGTCACCGCACCGCTACAGCCGCTCGGCCAGCCCTTCGGCGATCTCGTACGTGTTCAGCGCCGCGCCCTTGCGCAGGTTGTCGCCGCACACGAAGAAGTCCAGCGTGTTCGGGAAGTCCAGCGCCTGCCGAACCCGCCCCACGAACGTCGGGTCCTCCCCGACCGTGTCGACCGGCGTGGGGAACTTCAGCTCGGCCGGGTCGTCCACCAGCACGATCGTCGGCTGCTCGGCCAGGATCTTGTGCGCCGCCTCGACGGTGACCTCGCGCGCGAACACCGCGTGCACCGCCAACGAGTGCGTCGTCACGACCGGCACCCGCACGCAGGTCGCCGACACCTTCAGGTCCGGGATGCCGAGGATCTTGCGGGACTCGTTGCGGACCTTCAGCTCCTCGCTGGTCCACCCGTCGTCCTTCAGCGACCCGGCCCACGGGATCACGTTCTGCACCAGCGGAGCCGGGAACGGCGAGTCCGACACGGGCAGCCCGGCCGCGTCGAGGACCTCGCGCACGTCACCGACCCGAACCCCGACCTCCTTGCCCGCCAACGCCTCCAGCTCGGCGTACAGGCGGTCGATCGCGGCCTGCCCGCCACCGGAGGCCGCCTGGTATGACGACACCACGAGTTCCCTCAGCTCGAACTCGCGGTGCAGCGCCCCCAGCGCCGCCATCATCGACAGCGTCGTGCAGTTGGGGTTCGCGATGATCCCCTTGGGACGGTTGGCGATCTGGTCCGCGTTGACCTCGGGCACCACCAGGGGCACCTCGGGGTCCATCCGGAACGCGCCGGAGTTGTCCACCGCGACGGCCCCGCGCGACGCCGCGATCGGCGCCCACTCCGCGGAGACCTCGTCCGGCACGTCGAACATGGCGATGTCGACGCCGTCGAACGCCTCGGGCGACAGCGCGACGACCGTCAGCTCCTCACCGCGGACGGTGAGCTTCTTCCCCGCCGACCGCGCCGAGGCGATCAGCCGGACCTCGCTCCACGGCACGCTCGCGCGGCGGTCCATGATGTCGATCATCACGGTGCCGACGGCACCGGTCGCGCCCACCAGCGCCAGGACAGGTCCGCTCATCGTCCGCTCCCCGCGTACACCACTGCCTCTTCGTCCCCACCGAGTTCGAACGCGTCGTGCAGCGCGCGGACCGCGTCGTCGAGCTGCGTGTCCCGGCAGATCACCGAGATCCGGATCTCCGACGTGGAGATGATCTCGATGTTCACCCCCGCCGTGGCCAGCGCCTCGCAGAACGTCGCCGTCACACCGGGGTGCGACCGCATCCCGGCCCCGATCAGCGACACCTTGCCGACGTGGTCGTCGTAGAGGACCTGCTCGAAGCCGATCTCGTCGCGCGACTTGTTCAGCGCCTCGACGGCGCGCGGGCCGTCGTCCTTGGGCAGCGTGAACGTGATGTCGGTGCGGCCGTCGGCGGCGCGCGAGATGTTCTGCACGACCATGTCGATGTCGATCTCGGCCTGCGCCACGACGCGGAAGATCTTGGCCGCCACGCCGGGGTGGTCGGGCACGGCGGTCACGGTGACCTTGGCCTCCGACCGGTCGTGCGCGACACCGGTGATCATCGCCTGTTCCACGGGATGGTCCTCCACTGACCCGGACACGATGGTCCCTGGCTTGTTGCTGAACGAAGAGCGGACGTGCACGGGGACGCTGTAGCGGCGCGCGTACTCGACGCAGCGCAGCATCAGCACCTTCGCGCCGCACGCGGCCATCTCGAGCATCTCCTCGTAGGTGATGGTCTCGAGCCGCTTGGCGTTGGGCACGATGCGGGGGTCGGCGGTGAACACGCCGTCCACATCGGTGTAGATCTCGCAGACGTCGGCCTTGAGCGCGGCGGCCAGCGCCACCGCGGTCGTGTCCGTGCCACCGCGCCCGAGCGTGGTGATCTCCTTGCTGTCCTGGCTGACGCCCTGGAACCCGGCGACGATCGCGATCGCCCCGTCGGCCAGCGCGTCGGAGATCCGGCTCGGCGTCACGTCGATGATGCGCGCCTTGCCGTGCACGGACGTGGTGATCACGCCCGCCTGCGATCCGGTGTACGACCGGGCCTCGGCCCCCAGCGCGTCGATCGCCATCGCCAGCAGCGACATCGAGATGCGCTCACCGGAGGTGAGGAGCATGTCGAGCTCGCGGGCGGGCGGGACCGGGGACACCTGGCGGGCCAGGTCGAGCAGTTCGTCGGTCGAGTCGCCCATCGCGGAGACCGCGACGACCACGTCGTTGCCGGCTTTCCGGGTCGCGACGATCCGCTCGGCCACCCGTTTGATCCGCTCGGCGCTTCCGACCGAGGAACCGCCGTACTTCTGGACGACGAGCGCCACCGACTGACCTCCTTGTGGATCAAATTCCCACGTCGCAGGCAGCCTACCTGTGTCAAGGAGTGGACAGCGGGGGCCGTGACGGGCACTACTCTCGTGGCCGTGTCGACAGTGCGGGTGGTGGCCGGTCCCCCGGTGGAGCACGGCGGGAACCCCTCGCCGCGCGAGCGGCTGGCGCGGCTGCTGAGACACCCGACCACCCTGCTGCTGGCTCCCGCGGTGGTGTTCGTCGCGATCCGCGAACTGGGGCTGCTCGTCCTCGGGCTGATGGCCGACCGGTGGGGCAAGAGCACGACCACGGCGCTGACGTCGTGGGACGGGCAGTGGTTCCTCGGCATCGCCGAGGGCGGCTACGGCGGGGTGCCGAGTTTCCTGGTCGACGCGTTCGGCAGGCGCACCCCGGAGACGCCGCTCGCGTTCTTCCCCGGCTACCCCGCGCTGGTGCGCTGGCTCGACGGCCTGCCCGGTGTGGAGACGCGCGGGGCGGCGTTCACGGTGAGCCTGGTGAGCGGCGTGTTCTGCGCGTACGGCCTGTACCGGCTGGGAGCGGGGATCCGCGACGGGTCGCCGCGCGCCGGGCTGGTGCTGGTGGCGCTGTTCGCCGCGTCGCCGATGGCGATCGTGCTGTCGATGACCTACTCCGAGGCCACGTTCTGCGCGCTGGCCGCGTGGGCGCTGGTCGGCGTGGTGGAGCGCAAGTGGGTGCTGGCGGGCCTGTGCACGGCGGCGGCGGGTCTGGTGCGGCCGACGGCGGCGGCGCTGCTGCTGGCCGTGGGGCTGGCGGCGCTGGTGTCCGTGATGACCCGCAGGGACGGGTGGCGGCCGTGGGTCGGCGGGATGATCGCGCCGCTGGGCCTGCTGGGCTACCTCGGGTACGTGGCCGCGCGCACCGGGCAGCTGGACGGCTGGTTCGCGGTGCAGCAGCGCGGCTGGGACTCGCGGTTCGACGGCGGGGCCGCGACCTGGAAGTTCGCGCTGGCGAACCTCGGTGATCCCCGGTCGGTGCTGGAGCTGACGACCGTGTGGATCCTGGGGATCGCCATCGCGCTGGTGGTGCTGGGGTTCCGGCGGAGGCTGGAGTGGCCCCTGCTGGTCTACGGGATCGGGGTGCTGGTGATGGACCTGGGTTCGAACGGGTTGATGAACTCGAAGGCGCGGCTGCTGCTGCCCGCGTTCACGCTGCTGGTCCCGGCCGCGCTGGCCATCGCGAAGCGGCGGACGTCGACGGCCGTGGCGCTGCTGACCGGGCTCGCGGTGTTCAGCGCCTGGTTCGGGGCGTACGCCATCACGGCCTGGCAGTACGCGATCTGATGCTCCCGGCGATCGAGCGGCGGTGGAGCCCGAGGGCGTTCGACCCGGTGGCCGAGGTGTCGGCGGGGCAGATGCGGGTGCTGCTGGAGGCGGCCCGCTGGGCCGCGTCGCACGGCAACACCCAGCCTGCCCGGTTCCTGCTGGGCTACCGCGGTGACGACACCCACCGGCGGATCCTGGGCGCGCTCCGGCCGCGCAACCGGACCTGGGCGCACCGGGCGTCCGCGCTGCTGGTCGGCGCGGTGGTCACGGCCGACGAGCGCGGCGAGCTGCCGAACACCGTCTACGGGCTGGGGCTCGCGGTGCAGAACCTCGTGCTCCAGGCCGTGGACCTCGGGCTCGTGACCCACCAGATCGGCGGGTTCGACCCCGACGCCGTGCGCGCGGGGTTCGCGCTGCCGGACGACGTGCTGCCGGTCGTGGTCGTCGCGGTGGGGCACCTGGGCAACGTGGCCGACCTGCCGGAGGAGCTCCAGGTCAGGGAGACCCGGCCGCGCGGGCGCAGGCCGTTGACCGAGCTGGTGTTCAGCGGGACGTGGGGCGAGGCGGCGTTCTCAGCCGAGCCTGCGGACCAGCCTGAGCACGAGTGACCTGGCGAACAGCCAGAACAGGGCCGCGACGCCGTGGTTCACGATCACGGCGAGCTTCGGGTCCCGCGGGGTGAACAGGTCGTGGAAGCCGAGGGCGAGCGGTTGGGCGAGGTCGCGGATCGTGGACGTGATGCCGTTGTCCGGGTTGGCTTCGCCGACGGTCAGCACCACGTGGGCGACGAGGACGAGCGCCGCGGCGAGCCCCGCCCACCCGACGACGACGGCCACGGCGCCCACGACCTTCGCGCGGGCGCCGTGACCGGTGCTCGTCCGGTTCTCGGCCATGTCGACCAGTGTGGCACAGACTTACCGGCCAGTAGCCAGACCTAGCGGGCGATGAGGCGGGCGATGAGGCCCGTGACGACGAGCCAGAAGACCGCTGCGAGGCCGTAGTTGACGATCACGGCCAGGTTGTAGTTCTCGAAGCTGAACAGGCCGGGGAAGAAGAGCGACAAGGGCTCCGCGAGAGACCTCACGAAGGAGAAGAACGCGTTGGCCTGGTTGGCGCCGAGCACGATCATCAGGATGTAGATGATCTCGATGATCGCGAACAGCGCGCCAACGCCGCTGATCACCCTGGCAGCCGTGTAGCTGCCGCTGCGAGTTCCTGTACGCCATCTGGACATGTGCAACGAATTCCCACGCGCGCGTTGCGGCAAACACGGACGGGTGAAGTTCCACCATGTGGTCGAACGGTTCGGCCTCGTGCGGAATTGTGGTTAGAGTGTCGGACGTGGCGCGTACCCTCCTGCTTCGCTGCCGTGACGGGGTCTGACCAGACCGGCCCCCCGTCGCGGAGTCGAGCAATGCCGCCGGTCGTCTGCATTCCCAGCGACCAGCAGGAGAACTCGGATCATGACCACCAGCCCCGACGCGTACACCTCCGGCACCAGCCGCCTGCGCCCGCCGTCCCGGCCCGCGCCCGCCGACCAGCCGACGTGGAACACCCAGCGCGGCAGCTCCATGCCGTTCCACCGCTACCGCTCGTTCGCCGAGTCGGTGGAGCCGGTCTCGGTACCCGACCGGACCTGGCCGTCGAAGACCATCACCAGGGCGCCGCAGTGGTGCGCCGTCGACCTGCGTGACGGCAACCAGGCCCTGATCGACCCGATGTCGCCCGCCCGCAAGCGCAAGATGTTCGACCTGCTGGTGCGGATGGGCTTCAAGGAGATCGAGGTCGGCTTCCCCGCCGCGTCGCAGACCGACTTCGACTTCGTCCGCGAGATCATCGAGGACGGCGCGATCCCGGACGACGTGAGCATCCAGGTGCTGACCCAGTGCCGCCCCGAGCTGATCAAGCGGACCTTCGAGTCGCTGGACGGCGCTCCCCGCGCGATCGTGCACTTCTACAACTCGACCTCGATCCTCCAGCGCCGCGTCGTGTTCAAGTCCGACCGCGAGGGCATCAAGAAGATCGCCGTGGACGCCGCGAAGTACGCGCTGGAGGTCGCCGAGGGCTACCCGGAGACCGAGTTCCGCTACGAGTACTCCCCCGAGTCCTACACCGGCACCGAGCTGTCGTACGCCCTGGAGGTGTGCGACGCGGTCACCGAGGTCATCGCGCCGACGCCCGAGCTGCCGATGATCATCAACCTGCCCGCGACCGTCGAGATGGCCACGCCGAACGTCTACGCCGACTCCATCGAGTGGATGTCGCGCAACCTGGCCCGCCGCGACTCGATCGTCCTGTCGCTGCACCCGCACAACGACCGCGGCACGGGTGTCGCCGCGGCCGAGCTGGGCTACCTGGCGGGCGCCGACCGCATCGAGGGCTGCCTGTTCGGCAACGGCGAGCGCACCGGCAACGTGTGCCTGGTGACGCTGGGCATGAACATCTTCAGCCAGGGCGTCGACCCGCAGATCGACTTCTCCGACATCGACGAGATCCGCCGCACGGTCGAGTACTGCAACCAGCTGCCCGTGCCCGAGCGGCACCCCTACGGCGGCGACCTGGTGTTCACCGCGTTCTCCGGCAGCCACCAGGACGCGATCAAGAAGGGCCTGGAGGCGCTGGAGGACGAGGCCAAGGCCGCCGACCAGCACGTCGACGAGTACCCGTGGGAGGTCCCGTACCTGCCCATCGACCCGAAGGACGTCGGCCGCAACTACGAGGCCGTGATCCGGGTCAACTCGCAGTCCGGCAAGGGCGGCGTGGCGTACCTGATGAAGACCGAGCACCACCTGGACCTGCCGCGCAGGCTCCAGGTCGAGTTCTCGCGGGTGATCCAGGAGGTCACCGACACCCACGGCGGCGAGATCGGCCCCAAGGACATGTGGGACGCGTTCTCCGAGGAGTACCTGACCCCGGCCGTGCCGCTGAAGCTGGTCGGGCACCGGATCGCCAGCGACGACAGCGGCCACGCGGAGATCACCGCGACCATCTGGGCCGACGGCGAGAAGGTCGAGATCAACGGCAACGGCAACGGGCCGATCGCCGCGTTCGTCGACGCGCTGGCGTCCATCGGCTACGACGTGCGGGTGCTGGACTACGTGGAGCACGCCCTCACCGCCGGTGACGACGCCCGCGCCGCCGCCTACCTGGAGTGCGCCGTCGGCGACCGCGTCCTGTGGGGCGTCGGCATCGACCACTCCACGACCGCCGCCGCCCTCACGGGCATCGTGTCGGCCGTGAACCGCGCGAACCGCTAGGCGGGCTCGGAGACGGGGTCCGCCGCGGCGGACCCCGTCTCCGCCCTCTCCGCCACCTTCGCGGCGCGGCGCTTCATGAACAGCGCGGTGCCGATCCCGAACAGGACGGCCGCGAGCAGGCCGACCCACGAGAAGCGCTTCAGCCACGTCTCCGCGACGATGCCGACGTAGTAGATGACGGCGGTGGTGCCGCCCGCCCACACGACCCCGCCGAGCGCGTTCGCCGTGAGGAACTTCCAGTAGCGCATGTGCAGCGCGCCCGCGAGTGGTCCGGCGAAGATGCGCAGCAGCGCGACGAACCGTCCGAAGAAGACGGCCCACATGCCCCAGCGCTCGAACGCCCGCTCGGCGGTCGCCAGGTGCGCGGGTCCGAAGTGCTTCGGGAACTTGGTGCCCGCCCAGACGAACAGCGGTTTGCCGCCCCTGCGGCCGATCGTGTAGCCGATCGAGTCACCCACGATCGCGCCGGTGATGGCGGCCAGTGCGACGGCCACCGGGCTCACGACGTGCTGCGCCGACAGCAGTGCGGCGCTGACCAGCACGATCTCACCGGGCAGCGGGATGCCGAGGCTCTCGAAGCCGATCACGAAGCCGACCAGCAGGATGATCGCCATCGGTGGGATCGTCTGGAGCCACTCGTTGATGTGCACGGGCGGATCCTGCCAGGAACGGCGGACCCGCTGAAGCGTCGACCGGTCTACCCGCCGCTCGACGGGTCCTGTGTGGGCGGTGGTGCGGCGCACCACCTGTGGGAATGCTGAAGTTCCCCCCGACCGTGAAGCCGAACGTCCACCTCGGGCGTTGCACGGGTTGTGAACGCCGCCGTAGCAAGCCTCCTCGTGCTGTTCGTGGTCGCGGTGGTGCCGCTCGCGCCCACCGAGGCCGTCCTGATCGGGTACGGGGTGCTCGCCTCTGCGGGTGAGCTGCCGCTGGTCTGGGTGATCGTCGTGGCGGCGGTGGGCTGCACGCTCGCCGACCTCGTCAACTTCGGACTCGGCCGGGGGTTGGGGGAACGGGCACTGCGGCGGTTCTCCCGAGGCACCGGGTCGCGGGCGGTGCTCGCGTGGACCGCGGGCCAGCTCGCCACGCGCGGCGAGTCGATCCTGGTGGCCATCCGGTTCGTGCCCGGCGGCGGCATCGTCGGTGCCGTCCTCGCCGGGTCGCTGCGCTGGCCGCGGCGGCGGTTCGTGCCGGTGGCGGTGGTCGGGGCGACGCTGTGGAGCGCCTACGCGGCGCTGCTGGGGTACGTCGGCGGGCAGGTCGTGTCCGACCCCGTGCTGGC
This sequence comes from Umezawaea sp., assembly GCF_036375055.1. Taxonomy (GTDB): domain Bacteria; phylum Actinomycetota; class Actinomycetes; order Mycobacteriales; family Pseudonocardiaceae; genus Umezawaea. The sequence goes on along the minus strand of NZ_DASUSQ010000072.1, from coordinate 153,402 downwards.
GGTGGCGATCTCGTCGGGCGTGGCGCTGGTGATCAGCGTGCCCGCGGGGATGGCGGTCAGGGCCGCGCAGCGGCGGGTGGTCGAGGCTCCCGCCGCGCCGGTCGCGGCGTGAGCCTGGCCCGAACGGCCGTGCGCGCCCGGTCGTAGGCGTCCGGGGCGTTGTGCAGGATGGCCTGCACGTTGGCCGCCTCCAGGAAGGCGACGACCTCGAAGGCCACCTGGGCGGGGTCGTCGTCGAGGTCCGACTTCTCCGCCTGGTCGCGGATGAGAGCCGTCCACCGGGCACCCGCCTCGGCGACGGCGTCCCGGACCCGGCCCGGCCGTGAGCTGAACTCCGGCTGCACGGCGGCGAAGAAGCAGCCGCCGGGGAACGTGCGGTGCTCGGAGTAGGTCAGCCAGCCCTCGCACAGCGCCCTCAGCCGCGGCAGGCCCGCGGGCTGCTGGAACGCCGGGGTCACGACCTCGTCGACGAAGATCTTGGTGGCCGCCCTGATGGTGGCCAGCTGGAGTTCCTCCTTCGAGCCGAAGTGCGCGAAGACGCCGCTCTTGCTGATCTCCAGCTCGGTGGACAGGCGGCCGATGGAGAGGCCTTCGAGGCCCTCCACGGACGCGATGTCGGCGGCTCGTCTGAGGATGAGCCGCCGGGTCTGCTCGCCGCGTTCCAACCGGCCGTCCGGGTTCGCCACGGTGGTCACGGTAGCTCCCTCGGTTGACAGGGTCTCGCGTCCAGGTAATAGTACGACCGTTCGTACAGTTATCTGATGGGGGTTGTCGTGCTGGACCTGGTGGAGCTGGACCGTCGTGCCTGCGAGTTGAACTTCGCGCTCATCGAGGGGGTGAGCGCGGCGGAGTGGAGCGCGGCCACGCCCTGCGTCGAGTGGACCGTGCGGGACCTGGTCCAGCACCAGGTCGACTCGACGGCCGCGTTCACGGCCGGGGCCCGCGGGGAGTCCGTGGACGTGGTGGGAGAGCCGCTCGGCGCGGATCCGCTGGGCGTCTACCAGGCCGCGGTCGCGGACGCGTGGGCCGCGTTCGACACCGCCGGGATGCTCGACGCGGAGCGGGAGTTCCCCGGTTTCGGGAGGCGGAGCGGGCGGACGCTGGTGGCCGCGCACTTCGTGGACAACCTGGTCCACGCCTGGGACCTGGCGCGTGCGCTGGGGCGGGAGTACGAGTTCGAGGACGACCTGGCGTCGGCGGCCCTGCGCATCACCGCGCGGTACCCGGCGGGGATCGCGTCGTTCGCCCCACCCGTGCCGGTGCCGGGTTCGGCGTCCGCGACGGACCGGTTGGTGGGCAGGCTGGGCCGGTCTCCCCGGTGGCCCGCCTGACCGCCACGGAGAACGGGAACGGCCCGCAGAGGGGGTCTGCGGGCCGTTCCGACTACGGGTTGAGCGCCTCGGTCACCGAGACCGGGCCCACGAGGGGGATGTCCGGCGAGATGCCGTCCTCCTCGACGAGCACCGCCTCCACCGCGTGCGGCCTGATCCGGCCGCTGCGGATGTCCTCCGCCCAGTGGCACGCCACCCGGTGGCCCGGCTCGACCTCGCGGAGCACCGGCCGCTCGGTGTCGCACCTGGTGTTCTGCTTCCACGGGCACCTGGTGTGGAAGCGGCAGCCCGACGGCGGGTTCGCGGGCGACGGCAGGTCGCCCTGGAGCAGGATCCGCTCGCGCCGGTCCTCGACCTCCGGGTCCGGCACGGGGATCGCCGACAGCAGCGCCTTCGTGTACGGGTGGAGCGGTTCCGCGTAGAGGTCGTCCGACGTGGCTTCCTCGACCAGACCGCCCAGGTACATCACGCCGACGCGGTCGGAGATGTGCCGCACGACCGCCAGGTCGTGCGCGATGACCAGGTAGGTGAGGCCGAACTCCTCCTGGAGGTCCTCCAGGAGGTTGACCACCTGGGCCTGCACCGAGACGTCCAGCGCGGACACCGGTTCGTCGGCGATGATCAGGTCCGGCTCGACCGCCAGCGCGCGGGCGATGCCGATGCGCTGGCGCTGGCCGCCCGAGAACTCGTGCGGGTACTTGCGCAGCGAGGTCGACGGCAGGCCCACCGACGACAGCAGCGAGCGCAGCCGCTTGGCGGTCGCGGCCTTGTCCTTGTCGAGGCCGTGGGCGTGCAGGCCCTCGACCAGGATGGACTCGACCGACTGCCTCGGGTCCAGCGAGGACATCGGGTCCTGGAACACCATCTGCATCCGGCGGCGCATCGTGCGCAGCTCTTCGCCCTTGAGCGACGTGAGGTCGGTGCCGTCGAAGACGACCCGGCCCGCGGTCGGCTCGGTGAGCCTGAGCACGCCCCGGCCCAGGGTCGACTTGCCGCAGCCCGACTCGCCGACGAGACCGTAGGTCTCGCCCCGGTGGATCTCCAGGTCGACGCCGTCCACCGCGTAGACGTGCCCGACCGTGCGGTCGAGGATGACACCCCGCTTGATCGGGAAGTGCACCTTGATGCCCTCGATGGACACCAGCGGAGCGGTCATGCCGACACCTCCTGCGGCACCTCGGGCTGCACCGGGTTGTGGCAGCGCAGCAGCCTGCCGCCCCCGATGTCCTCCTGGACGGGCGTCACCTCGGTGCACACGTCCAGCACGTTCGGGCAGCGCGGCGCGAACGCGCACCCGCTGGTCCACGGGATGTTGTCCGCCACGGAGCCGCGGATCGGGTTGAGCCGCTCACCCCTGGGGGCGTCCAGCCGCGGGATCGACGCGAGCAGGCCGTGCGTGTACGGGTGGCGCGGCTGCGCGAACAGCTCGTGCCGCTGCGCCTTCTCCACGACGCGGCCCGCGTAGAGCACGTTCACCTCGTCGCACAGGCCCGCCACGACACCCAGGTCGTGCGTGATCATCACCAGGGCCGTGCCCAGGTCCCGCACGAGTTCCCTCAGGAGCGTGAGGATCTGGGCCTGGATGGTGACGTCCAGCGCGGTCGTCGGCTCGTCCGCGATCAGCAGCCTCGGCTTGCACGCCAGCGCGATGGCGATGAGCGCGCGCTGCCGCATCCCGCCGGACAGCTGGTGCGGGTACTCCGACAGCCTGCGGTTCGGGTCCGGGATGCCGACCTTGTCGAGCAGGTCGGCCGCCTCGACCATGGCCGCCTTGCGGCTCAGGCCCTGGTGCCGTTCCAGCACCTCGGTGACCTGGAGGCCGATCGGAATGACGGGGTTCAGCGAGGACAGCGGGTCCTGGAACACCATGCCGAGGTCGCGGCCGCGCTTGTCGCGCAACTGCTTGTCCGACAGGCGCAGCAGGTCCGTGCCCTCGAAGTTCACCGTGCCGCTGACCTTCGCGCCGCGCTTGGGCAGCAGGCCCATGATCGCGAGCGAGGTGACGGACTTGCCGCAGCCCGACTCGCCGACCAGGCCGACGGTCTGGCCGGGTTCGACGTCGAAGCTGACGCGGTCCACCGCGGTGAAGGGCTCCTCGCCCTTGCGGTGGAACTCCACGGTGAGGTCGCGAACTTCCAGTAGTGCCACCGAGCTCACCGCCTGTTCTTCGGGTCGAGGGCGTCGCGCAGGGACTCGCCGACGAGCGTGAAGCCCAGCGCGATCGCGATGATGCAGCCCGCGGGCCAGAACGCCAGCTGCGGGTGCGTGTCGATCACGGTCTGGGCGCCGCCGAGCATCTGGCCCCACTCGGGCACCCGGTCGTCCGGGTTGCCGAGGCCGAGGAACGACAGCGCGGCGGCGTCGATGATCGACGTCGCCAGCACCAGCGTGGACTGCACGATCACCGGGCCGAGCGAGTTGGGCAGCATGTGCCGGAACACGATCGCCCCCGGCTTCACGCCGAGCGACGTCGCCGCCAGCACGTGGTCGCTGCCCCGCTGCGCCAGCATCGACCCGCGCAGCAGGCGGGCGAACACCGGGATCTGCACGATCGACACCGCCAGGATGACGGTGAACAGGTTCGGCTTGGCGAACAGCGCGCCGATGCCGAACGCCAGCAGCAGCTGCGGGATCGACAGCATGACGTCGACGATCCGCATGACCAGCGAGTCGACCCAGCCGCCGAACGCGCCCGCGAGCGTGCCGAGCGCGAGACCGCCCGCGAGGCCGATCAGCGTCGCGAACACACCCACGAGCAGCGTCTGCTGGGCGCCGACGAGCAGGCGCGACAGGAAGTCGCGGCCCTGGAGGTCACCGCCGAGCGGGTGGCCCGGCTGCGGCTCCGGGATCTGGTTGCGCGCCTTGATGACCTGGTCCGCGAGGTCCCTGGCGGACGGGTCGTGCGGGGCGATCCACGGCGCGATGACCGCGATGATGATGAAGGCGACGATGATGAACGAGCCGAACAGGAACACCGGGCTGCGGCGCAGGCGCTTCCACGCGCTGGCCGCGAGGCTGACCCCGGAGTCGTCGGCGGTCGACTCGGCGAGCGAGTCGATGCGCTCCTTCTTGGTTCCGATGGCCATGGCGCTACCTCGTCCTGATCCGCGGGTCGATCAGCGCGTAGGACAGGTCGACCAGGAGGTTGACGACCACGTACACGATCGCGGCGACCATGATGAGCATCTGCAGGACCGGGTAGTCGCGCCGCTCGAAGCCGAGCGCGAGCGCCTCGCCGACCCCGGGGAAGGCGAACACCTTCTCGGTCAGCACGGCGCCCGCGAGCAGCGCGCCGATCTGGAGGCCGATGGTGGTGACCACCGGGAGCATCGCGTTGCGCAGCACGTGGCGACGGCGCACCAGCTGCGCGGTGAGGCCCTTGGCCTCGGCCGTCCGCACGTAGTCCTCGTCCATCACGTCGAGCACGGCGGCCCTGGTGATGCGGAAGATGACCGCGAACGGGATCGTGGCGAGCGCGATGGCGGGCAGGAACAGGTGCTTGAGCGCGTTCCACGCCGCGTCCCACTCCTGCGTGAGCAGGCCGTCGAGGACGAAGAAGCCGGTGACCCTGGTCGCGCCGATGGCGTCCTGCCTGCCGACGGACGGGAGGCCTAGCTTGGACGCGAGGACTTCCTTGAGCACGAAGGCGAGGAAGAAGACCGGGACGGCCACACCGATCAGGGACCCGCCGACGCTCAGGTTGTCGAACCAGGTGCCGCGGCGCTTGGCCGCGAGGTAGCCGAGGGGGATGCCGACGACCACCGCGATGACGATCGCGAAGATGCTGAGTTCGAGGGTGGCGGGGAACCGCTGGACGAAGATGTCGACCACCGAGTCACCCGGCTGCACACCGGTCGAGTTGCCGAAGTTTCCGGTCACGGCTCGACCGAGGAATTTGAAGTACTGGACGAAGATCGGCTGGTCTAGACCGAGTTGCTGCTCCAGCGCCGCCCGCGACTCGTCGGTCCCGCGGTCCCCCAGGAGGGCCGAAGCCGGCCCTCCTGGGAGTGCGCGCAACCACGCGAAGACGAGCAACGAGAGCACCAGCACCACGCCGAGCAGCTGGATCAGCCGCCTTACGGTGTAGCGGAGCACGTACCTACCCCGTTGTTCTCTCTGGTTGGTTGTTCTCTCTGGCGAGGTGTCGCGGCTCAGCCCTTGCTGGCGGGGCCGAACTTCTCGTCGGTGAGAGGACTGGGCGTGATGCCCTTGACGTCCGACTTGAGCACGAGCGCGGGCGGCGAGTGCGAGATCGGGACAGCGGGCAGGTACTCACCCATGATCTGCTTGTTGAGCGCCTCGTACGCCTTGAGCCGCGCGTCGCGGTCCGGGGTCGAGTCGGCCTTCTTCAGGTCGGCCGCGAGGGTGGCGCCCCACGGGGAGGAGCCGGTGCTGAAGCGGTTCTCCGGGTTGCCGAAGAACGTGCCGATCCAGTTGTCGGCGGAACCGGTGTCACCGGTCCAGCCGAGCAGGAAGACGTCCGGCACCTTCTGGTCGACGTCGGTGAGGTAACCGCCGTTCCACGGCTTGGTGATGGCCTCGACCTTGATGCCCGCCTTCTCCAGGTCCGCGGCGATGGCGCCGTAGATGTCCTTCGGGCTGGGCATGTACGGCCGGGTGACCTCGCTGGGCCAGTAGAACTTCAGCGTCAGACCGGTCGCGCCCGCCTCGGTGAGCAGGGCCTTGGCCTTCTCCACGTCGTACGGGTACTTGGTGACGTCCTTGGTGTAGCCGCCGACGGTCTCCGGGATGAACTCGTCCGCGACCTTCGCGCCCTCGGGCAGCTGCGACTTGACCAGCTGCTCGCGGTTGATCGCGTGGGCCAGCGCCTGGCGGACCTTCAGGTCCTTCAGCGCCGGGTTGCCCGACTGGTTGATGCCGAAGTACATGACGTTGAACGCGGGCCGGATGGCGACGTTGAAGCCGGCCTTCTTGAGGCCGTCCCAGTCGGCAGCGGCCGGGAAGTCGTAGCCGTCGATGTCACCGGACTGGAGCGCCTGCTTGCGGGCGGTCTCGTCCGGGATGATCCGGAAGACGACCTTGTCCAGCTTCGCCTTGTTGCCGTGGTAGTCGTCGTTGCGGACGAGCTCGACCGTGTTGTTGGCCTTGTCGTACGCGCCGAACTTGAACGGACCGGTGCCGGTCGGGTGGTCGGTCGCGTACGCCGGGAACACGAAGCTGTCGCCCTGCGCCTGCACGTTGTCGGCGTCGTACTGCTTGAGCGCCGTCGGGCTCTGCATGGAGAACGAGGGCAGGCCCAGGATGTCCGGGAACTTCGACGTCACCGCGGTCAGCACGATCTCGGCGGTGTTCGTGTCCTTCGCGCTGCACGACTTGTACAGGGACGGCTTCGCGCCGTCGGAGAACCCGCCGAAGTTGTCCACGTAGTACTGGGACACGGCGTCGGAGGTGCCCGCGCCCTTCTGGTTGTACCAGCGGTCGAAGTTCGCGCAGACCGCCGCGGCGTCGAACGCCGAACCGTCGTGGAACTTCACGTTCTGCTTGAGCTTGAAGGTCCAGGTGAGACCGTCGGTGCTGGGGGACCAGCTCTCCGCGAGCTCGGGAGCGGGCTCCGCGGTGCCGGGCTTGAAGGTGGTCAGACCCTCGAACATCTGGCGGGCGACGCGGAACGTCTCGCCGTCCGTCGCGTAGAACGGGTCGAACAGCTTCGGCGCGCCGGCGGCGCCGAAGGTGAACGTGCCACCTACTTTGCCGGATCCGGCGCTGTCGGTCCCGCGCTCTGATTGAGCGCAGGCGGACAAGGCGAGCGCGGAGACGCCGACCAGGCCGATCGCGGCCAGCCAACGGCTCCGAGCCGTTCGGGATTGAAGCATCAAACACCCCTTGGTGAATCCGACGATCTCACTGTGTGGTCGCCGACCCTAACCGGTGCAAGTTGTCCTTCCGGAACCCTGCAGGTCACGATACGGCCACGCGAAGAGCCATTGTGGTACGGCCGGCGCACGCGCGCTGACCCAACGTGAGCACGGACGATCCGGTGAGCGCTCTCCTAGGCTGTACAACGGAGAGGTCGGGTCGGTGCGCGGGGCGGACGACCGGCGAGGAGACTTCGGACACGGGCGGAGGAGGTCGCGGATGGGCTCGCAGCTCGAGTTCCGCTTCCTCGGTCCCCTCCAGGTGCTGGTCGACGGCGAGCTGGTGCCGGTCCGCGCGGGCCGCCAGCGCTCCCTGCTGGTGTCGCTGCTGCTGCGCGCCGGGACGAGCGTCTCGGTGGACGAGCTGGCCGAGCACGTGTGGGGCGCCGACCCGCCCGCACGGGCCCGCGGCACCCTCCAGACGTACGTGATGCGGCTGCGCCAGGTGCTCGGCCGGGACGTGCCCATCCGGACCGTGCCGGACGGCTACCTGATCGACGTGGACGAGAAGACCATCGACGTCGTCCGGTTCGGCGGCCTCGTCGAGCAGGGCGAGCAGGAGCGGGCGCTGGGCAACCTGCACGCCGCGTCCGGCCTGTTCACGACGGCGCTGGCGATGTGGCGCGGCCCGGCGATGGTGGACGTGCCGTCGGAGATCCTGCACCGCGACGAGGTGCCGAGGCTGGTCGAGCAGCGGCTGCACGCCGTGGAGCGGCGCGTCGACGTCGACCTGGAGCTGGGCAGGCACGCCGAGCTGGTCCCAGAGCTGTCCAGGCTGACCGCCGAGCACTCGCTGCGGGAGCGGCTGTGGGCGCAGCTCGTGCTCGCCCTGTACCGCTGCGGCAGGCAGGCCGACGCACTGGCCGCCTACCGGCGGGTGCGCGACCAGCTCGCCGAAGAGCTGGGCATCGACCCCGGTGACGAGCTGCGGCGCGTGCACCAGCAGGTGCTGGAGGGCTCTCCGGAGCTGGACCTGGTGCGGGCCGCCGCGCCGCAGGGCAAGCGCGACCGGGTGGTGCCCGCCCAGCTGCCTGCCGACATCGGTGACTTCGTGGGTCGCGCGCAGGCCGTGGTGCTGGTGGAAGCGCTGCTCAGGACCGCGCAGGGCGTGCCCGTCGTGACGCTCGCGGGCCCGCCCGGCGTCGGCAAGACCGCGCTGGCCGTGCACGCCGCGCACAAGATGAGGGCGAACTTCCCGGACGGGCAGCTGTACGTGAACCTGCGCGGGTACGCGCGGGGCGCGCCGCTGAGCGCGATGGACGTGCTCCCCCGCTTCCTGCGCGCCCTCGGCGTGGCGCCCGAGTCCGTGCCGCTGGACCAGGACGAGCAGGAGGCGATGTTCCGGTCGCGGATGACCGACCAGCGGGTCCTCCTGCTGCTGGACAACGCGGCCAACGCGGAGCAGATCCGGCCGCTGCTGCCCGGCTCCCCCGGTTGCGCGGTGCTCGTGACCAGCCGCGACACGCTGCGGGGCCTGGCCGTCAGCCACGCGGCGAGCAACGTGCGCCTCGACGTGCTCGACAGCGAGGAGGCCAAGGCGCTGCTCGCCGGGATGCTCGGCGCGGACGTCGTCCAGGAGCAGGACGCCGCGGCCGACGAGCTGACCTCGCTGTGCGCGCACCTGCCGCTCGCGCTGCGGATCGCCGCGGCGAACCTGCTGAGCCGCCCCGAGGTCACCATCGCCTCCTACGTGGAGGAGCTGCGGGCGGGCAACCGGCTGGCCGCGCTGACCGTGGAGGGCGACGAGCGCGCGGCCGTGCACGCGGCGTTCGACCTGTCCTACGCGGCGCTGAAGCCCGAGCTGGCGCAGCTGTTCCGGCTGCTCAGCATCACGCCGGGCACCGACATCACGCCGGACGTGGCGGCGGCGCTCGGCGGGCTGACCACGCAGGACGCCCGCAGGCGGCTGGACAGGCTCGCCACGGCGAACCTCGTCGACAACCACGCGCCCGGCCGCTACCAGTTCCACGACCTGCTGCGGGACTACGCCGCCGAGCGGCTCGCGTTCGAGGACGACCCCGCGGAGTCCGCGAACGCCTTCGGGCGGCTGCTGGACTGGGCGATCCGGTCGGTGGACAACGCCACCGACGCGCTGAAGAACACGCTCATGCGGCTGCCGAGGGCGGCCACCGCGTCCGACGTGACACCGCAGACGTTCTGCGCCCCGGACGACGCGCTGGCGTGGCTCGACGCCGAACGGGCCAACCTCGTGGCGCTCGTCGTGCACGCCGCCGACCGGGAGCCCAGCGCCGACTGCTGGCAGCTCGCGGACGCGCTGCGCCGCTACTTCTACGTGCAGGGCCTGCCCGTGGAGTGGCTGGCGACCGCGAAGGCGGGCCTCGCCGTGGCGCAGCGGATCGGCGACGAGGTGGGCGAGGTCGCGATGCTGTCCTCGCTCGGCACCCTCTACTGGGCCATCGGCCAGCACCGCGTCGCCGTCGACTACTACCTGCGGACGTTCCCGATCCAGGAGCGCGGCGCCACGGCACCCGCCGCGAACGCCGCCGTGCTGTCGAACGTCGGCACCGTCTACATCGACCTCGGCGAGCTGGAGCAGGCCGCGCGGCACCTGGAGAGCGCGCTCGCGATCACCCGCGAGATCGGCGCCTCGCAGCAGGAGGGCATCGCGCTGCTCAACCTCGGCGGCGTCTACCTGCTGCTGGGCCAGCTCGACCGCGCCACCAGGTCGTTCGAGGACTCGCTGGAGGTCGGCAACCGGCTCGACGCGTGGATGACGCAGGCCAACAGCTACCGCGCGCTCGGCGAGGTGCACCTGCTCCAGGGCCACCCCGGCCGGGCCGCCGCGCTGTTCGAACGGGCGGGCGTCCTCTACAGCCAGGCCGCCGCCCGCAGCTTCGCGAACCTCCCGCACGAGGGCCTGGCCCAGGCGCACACGATGCGCGGCTGGAGCCAGGAAGCCGTCGACGAGGCCGAGAAGGCGCTGGAGCTGGCCGAGGAGTCCGGGAACCTCAAGAGCGTCTGCGACGCCCGCAACGTGCTCGGCGAAGCGCTCGACGGGCTCGGCGGGCACGAGGAGTCGCTGCGGCAGCACACCGAGGCGCTGCGCATCGCCGAGGAGACCAGCTACCCGTGGGGCATCTGCGCGGCGCGCAAGGGCATCGCGCAGGCCCACCGGGCGGCGAACCGGCTCGACGAGGCGATGCGGTCCGCGTCGCTCGCGTTCGACAGCGCCGTCTCCTACCGGCTGCGCATCGCCGAGGTCGACGTGCTCGTGCTGCTCGGCAGGCTGCACCTGGAGACGGGCGACCCGCAGCGGGCGCTGGAGTGCGCGCGGCGGGCGGTCGACCTGAGCGCCGCCACCGGGCAGCGGCTCGTGCACGCGCGGGCGCTGCAACTGGTCGGCGACGCGAGCGACACCGACGACCAGCGGCGGCAGGCGTTGGAGCTGTACACGGAGATCGGCGCGCCGGAGGCGCTGCCGCTGCGGAGCCTGCTCGGCTAGTCCGGTGACCGCTGACCGGTGCGGGTCGCGGTCACCGCTCTAGAGGATCCGGTCGGCGCGGGCGCGGGTGTCGTCGACCGCGAACCAGCCGCGCTCGAACTCCTGCCAGCGGCGCAGGTGCGCCCGGTGCTTCTCGCCGTCCCGCGCCACCGCGCGTTCCAGCCGCTCGGCCTCGTCCGGGCCGTCGACCCAGACCGCGAGGTCCAAGCGCGGGGAGATGGAGCGGCGGGCCGAGGACACGCCCTCGACGATCAGCACCCCGGTCGGCTCGACGGTCACCCACCCACCGAGCCGGGGCCACCCCTCCGACCAGTCCATCCGCTGGTAGCGGCCGGGCTCACCGCGGAGCAACGGCTCGATCACGCCGTCGAGCAGCCGCGGCCACCACGCCACCGGGTCGTCCCAGGTGGCGAAGTGGTCCGTCGGCACGACGACCGCGCCCATCTCCGCGGCCAACGCGCGGGCCACCGTGGACTTGCCCGCACCGGAGGGCCCGTCCACGGCGATGAGCCTCGGGGTCACGGCCGCTCCTCCGGAGACGGCGGCTCGGTCGCCCGAGGTCGGCGGTTCGCGCCCCGGTTTCCCGGACCGGGCGGGGAGGGGGTCCCCGCCCGGTCCGGGACGGTGGTGACCCGACCTGCCGGCGCGGCCTCGCTCACACCACGCGCCGTCCCGACATCGCCCTGCCGAGCGTCAGCTCGTCGGCGAACTCCAGGTCGCCGCCCATCGGCAGACCGGACGCGAGGCGCGTGACGGTCAGGCCGGGGAAGTCGCGCAGCATCCGGACCAGGTAGGTCGCCGTCGCCTCGCCCTCGGTGTTCGGGTCGGTGGCGATGATGATCTCCGCCACGTCCTTGCCGTCGACCTGGTTGCCGATCCGCTGGAGCAGCTGCCGGATGCGCAGCTGGTCGGGACCGACACCGGACAACGGGTCGAGCGCCCCGCCCAGCACGTGGTAGCGGCCCTTGAACTCGCGGGTGCGCTCGACCGCGAGCACGTCCTTCGGTTCCTCGACCACGCAGATCAGGGTCACGTCGCGACGCGTGTCGCGGCAGATCCGGCAGGTCGCCTCGGCTGAGACGTTGCCGCAGACGTCGCAGAACACGACGCCCTCCTTGACCTTCTGCAACGCGTCCTGGAGCCGCCCGATGTCGGCCGGTTCGGCCGCCAGCAGGTGGAAGGCGATGCGCTGCGCGCTCTTGGGCCCGACGCCCGGCAGCCGGCCGAGTTCGTCGATCAAGTCCTGAACGGGACCCTCGTACATCAGCCGAGCAACCCGCCCAGACCGCCGAGGTCACCCATGCCGCCCATGCCACCGGCCAGCGGACCCATCTTCTGGGCGGCGAGTTCCTGCGCGGCGCGGTTGGCGTCGCGGACCGCGGCGACCACCAGGTCGGCCAGGGTCTCGGTGTCCTCGGGGTCGACCACCTTCGGGTCGATGTCGAGGCTCTTCAGCTCGCCCGCACCGGACACCACCGCGGTCACGAGGCCGCCGCCCGCCGTGCCGGTGACCTCGGCGTCGGCGAGTTCCTCCTGGGCGGTGACGAGCTGCTGCTGCATCTTCTGCGCCTGCTGGAGGATCTGCTGCATGTTGGGCTGACCGGGTTGCACCGCGGTTCCTCTCGTCGGATTTGCCACCGCCCCCGAGCGTAGTCGCGTCGTGTCTGGCACCGTGGGCGGCGTGCGCAGGTGGCTCGCCGTCGTGGTGCTCGGACTCGTGGTGGCCGGATGCGGCAGCGAGCCCGTGGCCCAGCACACCCCGGTGCTCGACCCGGTCGTGACCGCGGGCATCCCCGCGAGCAGCCCTCCGACGACCGCCACCACGACGACCGCCCCCGAGGTCGTGGTCGTGCTGAACCCCGGCCACAACGGCGGCAACGCGAGCCACCCGGCCGAGATCAACCGGCAGGTCCCGGCGGGCGGCGGCCAGGTGAAGGCGTGCGACACCACCGGGACCGAGACCGACGACGGCTACCCGGAGCACGCGTTCACCTGGGACGTGACGCTGCGGGTCCGGGCGGCGCTCGAAGCGCGCGGCGTCACCGTCGTGCTGACCCGCCAGGACGACACGGGCGTCGGGCCGTGCGTGGACGAGCGCGCCGCCATCGGCAACCGGCCGGACGCGGCGGCCGTCGTGTCCGTCCACGCCGACGGCGCGAGCACCGAGGGCGCCAGCGGCTTCCACGTCATCTACCCGGACCCGCCGCGCAACGAGGCCCAGGGCGAACCGTCCTCCCGGCTCGCGACGACCCTGCGCGACGGCCTCGTCGGGGCGGGGTTCGCGCCCGCCAACTACACCGGCCGCGACGGGCTCGACGGCCGCGACGACCTGGCGGGCCTGAACCTGTCCGAGCGCCCCGCGGTGTTCGTGGAGTGCGGCAACATGCGCGACGCCGCGGAGGCGGCCGTGCTCGGCAGCGACGACGGCAAGCAGCGCTACGCCGCGGCCATCGCCGCGGCGGTGCTGACCTACGTCGGGCGCTAGCGGGGCAGGACCAGGCCCGTCTGGTAGGCGATCACCACGAGCTGGGCGCGGTCGCGGGCCTGGAGCTTCATCATCGCCCGGTTGACGTGGGTCTTCGCCGTGAGCGGCGAGACGAACAGCTTGGCCGCGATCTCGTCGTTGGACAGCCCGCCCGCGACCAGCGCCACCACCTCGCGCTCGCGCAGGGTCAGCACGGCGAGGCGTTCCGGGGTGGCGGCGTTCGTGGCGGGCTGCGACAGGAACTGGCTGATCAGCGACTGGGTCGCCTTCGGGGACAGCAGCGCGTCGCCCTCGGCCACCGTGCGGATCGCGGTCAGCAGCTCGGCCGGTTCGACGCCCTTGCCGAGGAAGCCGCTGGCACCGGCGCGGATGGCTCCAGCCACGTGGTCGTCGATCTCGAACGTCGTCAGGACCAGCACCTTCACCCCGGCGAGGTCGTCGTCGGCGATGATCCGGCGGGTCGCCTCCAGGCCGTCCAGCTCGGGCATCCGGATGTCCATCAGCACCACGTCGGCGCGGGTCGTGCGGACCAGCTCCACGGCCTCCAGGCCGTTGGTCGCCTCCCCCACCACCTCCAGGTCGGGCGCGGAGTCGATGAGCACGCGGAAGCCGGCGCGGATGAGCGCCTGGTCGTCGGCGAGCAGGACGCGGATCGTCATGGCTTCTTCCCGATCTGGAGCGGCAGGGTCGCCACGACGCGGAACCGGTCGTCCGCGCCGATCCCGGCCTGGATGGTGCCACCGACCGCGCCCGCCCGTTCCCGCATGCCGACGAGCCCGAGGCCGGACCCGCCGTCGTGGGGCTGGGAGCCCAGCACGTTGGTGATCTCCAGGATGATCTCCGACGACGTGTAGGCCACGGAGAGGCGGGCCGTGTCGGTGCCGTGCCGGTGGGCGTTCGTCAGCGCCTCCTGCACCACCCGGTACGCGACGAGGTCGACCGTCGCGGGCAGCTCGTGGACCTCGCCGGTCAACGTGGACTCCAGGTCGAGGCCCGACGCGCGGAAGGAGTCCACCAGCCGGCCGAGCTGCGCCATGCCGGGCGCGGGCTCCGTCGGCGTGTCCGACTCCTCCGGCTTGCGCAGCACGCCGAGCAGCCCGCTCAGCTCGTCCAGGACGGCCCGGCTGGACCGGCGGACGTGGGCGAGGGCCTCGGCCGCCGCCTCGGGCCGGGCGGTGATCAGGTGGCTCGCCACGCCCGCCTGCACGTTGATCACGGCGATGTGGTGCGCGACCACGTCGTGCAGCTCGCGGGCGATGTGCAGGCGCTCCTCGGCGACCCGGCGGCGGGCCTCCTCCTCGCGGGTCCGCTCGGCCCGCAGCGCGCGCTCCTCGATGGCCGCGATGTTGGCCCGGCGGCTGCGCACCGCGTCGCCGATCGCCACCGCGAGGCCGATCCAGGTGAACCGGCCGAGGCTCTCCCAGGTGAAGCCGGGGGCCGGGGTCAGCAGCGCCACCACGATCACCACGAACAGCGCCGTGGGGACCGCCGACCGCAGCGCCGTCCACCGGTCGGTGCGGACCGCGACCGTGTAGGTCGCGATCACCACCGGCACCAGGAACGGTTCGATGTCGTAGCCGAACACCACCGCGGGCACGACGCCGGTCGTGGTCACGACCAGCGTCCACAGCGGCCACCTCCGGCGCACCGCCAGCATCGCGAACACCAGCGCCAGCAGGGCGAGCGCCGTGGGCGACGTGGTGGGCTGCGGTTCGCGGGGTGGCCCGTGGAAGGGGGCGGTCAGCAGGTACAGGACCACGGCGAGGAGGGTGTCCACGGCGGTCGGGTGCCGTCGCGCGAACGCCCGGACCCTCGTCACCGTGGACACCCCCGCAGCCTAGGTCCGGTCACGCGTCGCGGCGGCGCAGCAGCACCGCGGCCACGACCAGCGGGACGACGACCCAGGCGGCGAACACCAGCGCGCCCGCGGTGGTGCCGAGCACGTCCGGACCGGCGGTGACGCTGGTGAACGAGCTGCTCGCGTTGGACGGCAGGTACTTCAGCACGTCGTCGCGCCACGAGGTCGGCAGCAGCAGCCGGCCGAGGCCGGGTGCGAGGAAGACCAGCGCGAACAGCGTGGAGATGGCGCCCGCGGTGCCGCGCAGGATCGAGCCGAACGCGACGCCCATGACCGCGACGCCGGTCAGCGCGGCGGCGGACCCGACGACGGCGCGGAGGACACCGGGGTCGCCGAGCGCGGCGGTCGGCAGGTCGGCACCGGACATGATCGCCTGCGCGCCGAGGAAGGCGACGAGCGAGACCGCCAGCATCGAGGTGAACACGGCGCCGGTGACGACGACCACCTTCGCCGCGAGCACCGGCAGCCGGGCCGGGACGCCGGTCAGCGTCGACCTGATCATGCCGGTCGAGTACTCGCTCGACACGACCATCACGCCCAGCACCCCGATGACGAGCTGCGTGATCATGACGCCGCTCAGCGCGATCGCGGTCGGGTCGGACATCCCGTCGTCGGGACCGGGGCCGTCGCCCCCGCCGCCGATGGTCGAGGCGAAGACCAGGCCCGCGGCGAGCATGGCGAACGCCGCCCCCAGCAGGGTCATCGCGCTGGACCGGACGCTGCGGAGCTTCACCCACTCGCTGCGCAGCACGCCCCGGAAGGTGAGGCGGATGTCGTCCGTCGCGGGCGGCGGCACGACCACCGGCGCGTCGAGGGTCGTGGTGCTCATCAGGCTGCCTCTCCGAACGACGTGGTGGTGGTCGTGCCGCCGTGGTACTCGACGGACTCCTGGGTCAACTCCATGTAGGCCTCCTCCAGCGACGCGCGCTGGGGGGTCAGCTCGTACAGCGGGATCCCGGCCGCGAGCGCGCGGGTCGCGATGTCCTCGGTGGACCGGCCGACCACGTCGAGGACGCCGCCGCCGACCGTGCTGATCCTCACGCCGTCACCGTTGAGGACGCGGACGAGGGCGCTCACCTGGGACGTGCGGACGTGCACGCCGCGGGCGGCGGACTCGATCAGGGCCGCGACGGACACGTCGGCGATCAGCCTGCCGCGCCCGACCACGATCAGGTGCTCGGCGGTCAGCGCCATCTCGCTCATCAGGTGCGAGGAGATGAAGACCGTGCGCCCCTCGGCGGCCAGGCCCTTGAGGAGCTGCCGGATCCACTTGATGCCGTCCGGGTCGAGGCCGTTGACCGGCTCGTCCAGCACGACGGTGCGCGGGTCGCCGAGGAGCGCGACCGCGATGCCCAGCCGCTGGCCCATGCCGAGCGAGAAGTTGCCGACCCGGCGCTTCGCGACCTCGGTGAGGCCCACCATGTCGAGCACGTCGTCGACCCGCCTGGCGGTGATGCCGTGCGTGGCGCCGATGGCGAGCAGGTGGTCGCGGGCCGAGCGGCCGGGGTGCACGGCGCGGGCCTCCAGCAGGACCCCGATCTCCCGCAGCGGCGCCCGGTGCTCCCCGTACGGCTTGCCGTTGACCTTCGCCGTGCCGGACGTCGGGGTGTCCAGGCCGACGAGCATCCGCATGGTCGTCGACTTGCCCGCGCCGTTCGGACCGAGGAAGCCGGTCACGGTGCCGGGCCTGATGGAGAAGGTGAGTCCGTCGACCGCGGTCTTGGCCCCGTACCGCTTGGTGAGGTTCGCTACCTCGATCATCGCCGCTCCTGTGGGATCCGTTGTGGTCCCTCAAGAGTGGTCCGATCGGGCGAGAAGATCGTCCTGCTGCCGCAGACACCTCGGCGTACCGCGGACGCGGTACGCCCCTCCACCCGTGGTCGTACTCAGCGCTTGGCGCGCTCAGCCTTCAGGGGACGAGCCCCGAGCTGGTCGGCCAGCAGCCGCAGCACGGCGGCCTCGGGGTCGACGGTCGTCGCGACCGCGCTCGGGTCCCTCGGCATGCTCGCCTCGGCGAGCATCTCCTCCTCGTCCACCGGCTCCGGTGGCAGAGGGGGTTCGTCGAGGTCCGGCGGCTCCGGCGGCAGGGGCACGTCGTCGGCGGGCGGGCGCCCGGCCGGTGCCTGCCGCTGCGGCGGCTCCACCGCGGCGGCCCTGCCCTGCTGGCTCGGCCTGGTCGGCGCGGGCTTGCTGGTCTTCACCTGGGCCGGGCGCACCGGACCGGCACCCGCGGCGCCGTGCACGACGCTGACCTGCCAGGAGCCTCCGAGGACCTTGCCGAACGCCTGGGTGATGGCCCCGGCGTTGCGCGGCTCGGACGTGAGCCTGCCCGCGATGGGCGCGGACGGGTGCGTCAGGACGATGGACGTGCCCTCGACCTCGCTGACCGTCGCGGGCCCGAGCATCGCGCCCGCGACGGGGTTGACCGACCGGACCGCCGCGACCAGCTCGGCCCACCGGCGGCGCACGGCGGCGACGTCGGTGCCCTCGGGCTCGGCCACCGGTTCCGGCGCGGGCGGCGGGGTGGCCGCCGCGGGCTCGGGCAGGCTCGGGGGCGCGGCCTCGGGCTCGGGTTGGGCGGCGCGCTGCGACGGCCGCTGGAAGGCGGGCTTGCCAGGGGCCGCCACCGGGGCGGCGGGGGCCGGGGCGGCCTGCGCCTGGGGTGCCGCGGCCTGGGCGGGCGGTGCGGCGGTGGCCTGGGCAGCGGTCTGGGCGGCGGGAGCCGCCGGGGCCGCAGGCCTCTTCTCCAGCTGTTCGACGCGTTGCAGCAGGGCCGCCTCGGTGTCGCTGGCGGAGGGCAGCAGCATCCGCGCGCACACCAGTTCCAGCACCATCCGGGCCGCGGTCGCGCCGCGCATGTCGACCAGGCCCGCGTGCACGATCTCGGCGAACCTGGTCAGCGTCGCCGGACCGATCCTCTTGGCCTGCGCGACCATCCGGACCAGCTCGTCCTCCGGGGCCGCCACCAGCCCCCGGTCGGCCGCGTCCGGCACCGCGCACAGCAGCACCAGGTCGCGCAGCCGCTCCAGCAGGTCCGACGCGAACCGGCGCGGGTCGTGACCGGCCTCCACGAGCTTGTCGACGGTGCCGAACACCGCCGCCCCGTCGCTCGAGCCCAGCCCGTCGACCATGTCGTCGATCAGCGCCACGTCCGTCACGCCGAGCAGCGCGATGGCGCGCTCGTACGTCACGCCCTCCGGGCCCGCGCCGGACAGCAGCTGGTCGAGCACCGACTGCGTGTCGCGGGCCGAGCCACCACCGGCGCGGATGACCAGCGGGAACACCGCGGGGGCCACCGTCACGCCCTCGGCGGCGCAGTTGCGCTCCAGCAGCGCCCGCATCGCACCGGGCGGGATCAGCCGGAACGGGTAGTGGTGCGTGCGCGACCGGATGGTCGGCAGCACCTTCTCCGGTTCCGTGGTCGCGAAGATGAAGATCAGGTGCTCCGGCGGCTCCTCCACGATCTTCAGCAGGGCGTTGAAGCCCTGCGTCGTGACCATGTGCGCCTCGTCGACGATGAACACCCGGTACTTGGCCTCGGCCGGGGCGTAGAACGCCTTGTCCCGCAGCTCGCGGGCGTCGTCCACACCACCGTGGCTGGCCGCGTCGAGCTCCACCACGTCGACCGTGCCGGACCCGTTCGGCGCCAGCCCGACGCACGAGTTGCACTCGCCGCACGGGTCGGGCGTCGGGCCCTGCACGCAGTTCAGCGAGCGCGCGAGGATCCGGGCACTGGACGTCTTGCCGCAGCCACGGGGCCCGGAGAACAGGTAGGCGTGGTTGATGCGGCCCGCACCGAGCGCGATGCGCAGCGGATCGGTGACGTGCTCCTGCCCGACCACCTCGGCGAAGGTGGCCGGTCGGTACTTGCGGTATAGGGCGAGCGCCACGGTTGCAGACCCTACCGGTGAGGTACGACGGTGTCCGACGGCCTGGGAGCGGAGCCGCTGCGACCAGGGCAAAAAAAGGGGACCCCGTGCACCTACCAGAGCCCGCTTATCCTTGCTGCCTTCCGGCCCTGGGGAGATTCGCGAGATGAGTACCGCACGAGGTCCGACGCAAGTGTAGCCGGTCGCGATCCGCGTCCGCCGCGTCGACCCCGTTTTGGTTGGAGCCGAGGGGGTCCGCTAGGCTGGACCACGGAGGATTCGCATAGTGGCCTAGTGCGCACGACTGGAAATCGTGTTGGGTTAACCCCCTCACGGGTTCAAATCCCGTATCCTCCGCGCCAAGGACTGAGGCCCGGACACTTCACCGTGTCCGGGCCTCAGTCGTCTGAGGGCCCCGTGGTCCGCCAGGTCGGGGCCGGGGCGCGAACCCCGGTGGTCGTCGGGTGACCGGGCCCCCGAGGCGGCACCGCGACCCCGCGTCCCCTGTTCAGTGGTCACCCGTCCGGCGGCAGATCGACGTTCGCGGCGACGATATATTCGCCCCCGCCGCCATTCGAACAGCAGGGACAAGAAAGGTCCACCATGCTGGGTACGATGACGACGGTCTCGGCTCTGCTCTTATCGGTGATCATTCCACCGAACGTCGCGGAATTCGCTCCGAACATCACCGTGGACGTGGTCACGGTGAACGGTTCCGGTTGTCCGGCGGGCACGGCGTCGGTGGCGCCCTCCACGGACGGCAGGTCGTTCCGGGTGAGCTTCAGCGACTTCCTCGCGCAGAGCGGACCGGGCGCGAGCCCGACGGACTTCCGGAAGAACTGCCAGCTCAGCCTGCGGGTGAACAACGCCGAGGGGCTGAGCTACGGCATCTCGCGGATCACCTACCGGGGCTTCGCCAGCCTCGCGGCGGGCGCGAAGGGCACGCAGCGGGCGAGCTACTACTTCTCCGGCCAGTCGCAGACGACCCGGCGGAGCCACGTGTTCTCCGGGCCGTTCAGCGACGATTGGCAGACGTCCGACAGTTCCGCGAACGGTGACATCGTGTACCTGCCGTGCGGCGATAATCGCAACCTGAACATCAATTCGGAACTGCGTGTCGACCGCGGCACTTCGGCCGCGCAGGCGTTCAGCTTCATGGCGATGGATTCGACCAACGGCCGGGTCAGCGCCACCTACGAATTGGCTTGGAAGTCCTGCTGACCCGTTCCGGCGGCCCGCCGCCCTTTCCGGGTCCGGGCCGCCGTTCCCTGCGCTAGCGTCGATCCATGCCGACTCTTGCCGAGGACCTGCTGCTCCTCCTCCTTGACGACGACACCGGTCGCCTGATCACCGACGGCACGTCCACCGACCACGCCCTCGCGGGCGCGGTCCTGGTGGACCTGGTCAACGCGGGACGGGTCGCGGAGGAGGGCGGGAAGCTGCACGTGATGGACACCGCCCTGCTCGACGAGCCGGTGCTGGAGGCCGGGCTGGCCCGGTTGGCGGAGAAGGCCCCCGCCAAGCCGCAGCGCGCGGTCGAGGTGATGACGAAGAACGTGCGCGAGACCGTGCTGGAGGCGCTCGCGGGGCGCGGGCTGATCCGGCAGGACAAGGACAGGGTGCTCGGGCTGTTCCCGCGCAGGACGTGGCCCGCGGTCGACTCGGCGCACGAGGACTCCGTGCGGGCGGACCTGACGGCGGCGCTGGTCGGCGGCGAGCGGGCGACGGAGCGGGCGGGCGCGCTGATCGCCCTGCTGCACGCCATCGGCGTGGTGCCCAAGGTCGTGCAGGGCGACAGGAAGGCGCTCAAGGCGCGGGCGGGCGAGATCAGCGAGGGTGACTGGTCGGGCGTGGCCGTGAGGAGGGCGGTGCGGGCCGTCCAAGCAGCCGTCACGGCCGCCGCGGTGGTCGCGAGCAGCGGGGGGTCCACCGGGGCCACGGGCTCCTGAGACGCGAACGGGGCCCGCCCGGGCGGGCCCCGTCCTCCGTGCCGCGCGTCAGACCCGGTGGAGCCGCTCCAGCAGGTCCTCGACGAGGAACACCACCTCGTCGACGACCGGGTGGCCCGTGCTGGGCCGCACCTTCACGACCTGCGGGTCGTGGTCGCTCGCCTGGTCGGCGAACTCGGCGTTGATGTGCACCACGTCGTAGTCGTAGCGCTTGATGTTCTTGCTGATCAGCAGGTGGTCGAGCACCTGGGCGTTGCCCTCGAACACGTAGCTGTAGCGCTCCAGGGGCGGCAGCGTCTCGATGAGGTCCACGACGGCCCCTCCCGCGGTCAGCGTCTGGAGCGCGGGCGAGAACTGGTAGTCGTTGATGTCACCGGCGAGCACGACGTTCGCGCCCCTGTCGATCGCCTGCACCTGGTCGACGAACGCGCGCAGCGACGTGGCCTGCGCCAGCCGCTGCACCTCGGAGCCGCGGGCGGGCGGCTGGAAGCGGCCGTGCATCGCCTGGTCGCCGCCCTTGGAGTTGAAGTGGTTGGCGACCACGAACACGGTGCGCCCGCGGAAGGTGAACTGGCCCGCGAGCGGCTTGCGGCTGCTGTTCCACGCCGGGTTGGTGGGGTCGACGCGGCCGGGCGAGACGGACAGGGCCGCGCGGCCCCTGTCCTTCACGACGGCGACCGGGGTGGTCGCGTCGCCGCCGGGCTTGTCCACGAACGAGACCCGCGCCGGGTTGAACAGGAACGCGACCCGGATGTTGCCGCCCGGCTCGCCGCCGTCGGTCTTGTTGCCGGGGTCGATCTGCCGCGACTGGTAGCGCGGGCCGCCCGCCGCGGCGATGGCGTCGGCGAACTTCGCCAGCGTCACGTCGGCCGCGACCGTGCCGTCGTCGGTGGCTCCGTTGTTGTCCTGGATCTCCTCCAGCACCAGGACGTCCGGGCTCTTGAGGTTGGTCACGACCGCCGCCGCGAGCCGGTCGAACTTCGCCTGCGGGTTGCCGGGCGCCAGGTTCTCCACGTTGTACGTGGCGACGGACAGCTCGCTCTGCTTCTGACCCCCGACGACCTCGGGCGTGGTGCCGCCGGGGGTGTAGGTGCCCAGCGAGTGGGTGGCCAGCGTGTAGCCGCCGAAGTTCGTGTACTCCAGCGCGCCGACGGTCGCGCCCTTGAGCACGTCGCCGACGTTGGCCCCTGGCAGCGCCGCGCTGCCCGCCTTGACCTTCAGGCGACCGCTGTTCGGCTTGTCGTAGCCGAGGTAGACGGTGCCGCCGCGGGCCGCCGGGTTCTGCTGCGGCTTCGTGGTGATGAAGCCCTCGCCGAACTCGTTGACGGGGCCGGTGAAGCGGGTGTCGTCGACCTGGAGGAGCTGGCCCTCGCGGGACTCCAGGAAGTCGAGCGCGTACTTCGCCGGGTCGAGCGGGAGGGTCTCGATGGTCGCGCCGCCCGCGTCCGGGGCGTAGGCCTCGGGGATGGACGTCGGCGTGATCACCTCGGGGGCCGGGACCGGGTTGCCCCGCGACACGACGAAGATCCGCGTGGGCGTGGCGATCTCGGTCAGCGTCTGGTTGGTGCCGGTGTCGCCGCCGGGCCGGTACTCGGCCACGGTGCCGCTGACCAGCACGGAGTCGCCGGGCACGACGGTGAACGGGACGGCGTTGGTGTAGACGAAGACGCCCTCGCTCGTGCGCGCGTCGCCGTCGGCCAGCGGGTCCTGGATCCAGAAACCGCGGTCGCCGGACGTGCGGGTGCCCGTGACGACGCCGGGCACGCCGGTGACCTGCCGGCCGACCAGCGCCGACACCCGGCCGGAGCCCTGGATGTCGTGGATGCGCTTGTCGCCGGGCACGGGGTCGGGGTCGGGCTCCGGGTCGGGGTCGCCCCCGCCGGGCGTCTGGCCCTTGCTGTTGACCGGGGTCGGCGCGCCGACGGTGAGGTCGGCGGCGTTGTCGTCGGTGTCGGGCAGCGCCGTGCCGCGGGCGGCGGACGTCGTGCTGCCGAGGTTGCCGGTGGGCGCGCCCTCGCGGACGACGGTCGCGGTGCCGTAGCCGACCAGGTCCTTCACGCTCGGGTCGGCCGCGCAGGCGGCGGCGGTCTTGCACGTCAGCGCGGTGGTGCCGGAGACGAGCGCGATCGTGCCGCCGGTGCCGGACATGGCGATCGTGCCGGTGGCGTCGGTGGTCGGCAGCTCGACCGTGCCGCCGGTGCCCTTCGCCTCGCCGACGAGGAAGCGCCCGCCCGCGGCGATGGAGCCCGCCAGCGGGGTGGCCTGCCACGTGCTGGACGCGCTGGCGCTCGCGGGCAGGTACTGCACGCTCCAGCCGTCCACGGAGACCGGCGCCGCGCCCTTGTTGGCCAGTTCGACGAAGTCCTGGGTGAGAGTCGCGCCGGAGTTGCCTCCGCCGCCGTACACCTCGGCGATGAGCGCGTCCGGGCTCGGCGCGGCGTTCGCGGTGACCGGCAGCGCCACGGCCAGCGTCACGGCCGTGGCGGCTGTGACCGCCAGTCCGACGCGGGGCAGTGATGGTCTCAAAACGTCCTCCGGATGTTGGCGGGTCCGCAGATCCTCCCCGGATCGAGTGAACGAAGGAAGGCTTAGTTACTAACGGTTAACCAGCCCATCGCGAGGTTGACATCTCCCGTAACGAACTGCCCGCAGGCGTGGATAGGTAGGGTCGGCTCACGCTTCGCGGTCCTGCCTGCAACCAAAAGGTGACAGGATCACTCGAACGTGTGTTCGAAGATGCGCTAGGCTGATCACGAGGGTGCGAGCCGGTGGCCCTCCCAGCGCCGGCACCACACAGCGGATCAAGCACGAGGCGCCTGCGACCTGACGAGGTCGCAGGCGCCTCGTGCCGTGTCCGCCCTCGGCGGACCTGCTGGCCCCCGCCCCCCGATGGCGAGAACATCGGTTCGAGGGGGGAGACCATGTTCTTCAGCGAGCAGTACTACGCCGACCCGCACCCGGTCCTGGCCCGGTCGAGGTCGCGGGCGCCGGTGGAGAGGATCACCGATCCGGCGGGCCGGGCGGTGTGGATCGTCACCGGCTACGCCGAGTCCAGGGCCGCCCTGTCCGACCCGCGGCTGCGCAAGCGCTTCACCCCGCCCGACGAGCCGCCGCTGTTCCACGTGCTCAACAGCGACGGGGCCGACCACACCCGGCTCCGCAAGCCGTTGACCAGGCCGTTCACCGCACGGCGGGTCGAGGCGCTGCGACCGGGGGTCGAAGCGCTCACCGACGGGCTGCTGGCCGGGCTGGCGGGCGAGGTCGACCTGGTCGCCGACTTCGCGCTGCCCCTGCCCTTCCTGGTGGTCTGCGACCTGCTCGGCGTTCCGGAGGCCGACCGCGCCGACCTCCGCGCCTGGGGCGCCGTGCTGTCGGCCGAGAGCCACGACGCGGCCCAGGAGGCCGCGGAGCTGGCGATGACCGACTACTTCCGCGGCCTGGTCGGGGCCAAGCGGGCCACCCCGGCCGACGACCTGCTCGGCGCGCTCGTCGGTTCGGGGCTGGACGACCGGGAACTGGTCTCCACCGCGCTGCTGGTGCTGACCGCCGGGTACGAGACGACCGTCAACCTGATCTCCACGGGCGTCCTCACGCTGCTGCGGAACCCCGACGAGCTGGCGGCGCTGCGCGCGGACCGCTCCCGCCTGCCGGGCGTCGTGGAGGAGGTCCTGCGCTTCGACGGCCCGCTCACCACCGCCACCCCGCGCTACACCTCCGAGCCCGTGCGGATCGGCGACGTGCTGATCCCCGAGCGGCAGGTGGTGCTCGTCGCACTGGCGGCGGCCGACCGCGACCCGGCCCGCTTCGACCGCCCGAACACCTTCGACCCGACCAGAACGGGCGGTCACCTGGCGTTCGGCCACGGCGTCCACTTCTGCC
The DNA here is from genome assembly GCF_036375055.1 of Umezawaea sp. GTDB lineage: Bacteria > Actinomycetota > Actinomycetes > Mycobacteriales > Pseudonocardiaceae > Umezawaea. The sequence continues at coordinate 128,692 of NZ_DASUSQ010000072.1, read as the reverse complement.
TGGGCGCCCAGCTGGCCCGTCTGGAGGGCGAGGTGGCCTTCACCGCCCTGCTCGACCACTTCCCCACGTGGGAGCTGGCCTCGGACGACCTCGCCTGGCAGCGCTCACCGCTGTTCCGCGGCCTCAGGTCGCTGCCGGTGCGGTTGGAGCGGTGATCCGGCGACGGCCCCCGCAGCGGCGCCGGACCGTGCGCTGAGCGGTGGAACGCGAAGGGCCCCGCACCTCGTGAGGTGCGGGGCCCTTCGACCAGCGGTGGCGGTGGGATTTGAACCCACGGAGGCTTTCACCTCACACGCTTTCGAGGCGTGCTCCTTCGGCCGCTCGGACACGCCACCGCTAAGAACAGTACAAGACGGGTGTCCGGGGCCGTCGAGCGGGTTACCTGTTGAACTTGTCCTTGAGGCCCGCGACGCCGTCCGCGGTGTGATCCCGCAGGTCGTGGCCGGTTTCCTTGGCGTGGCCCTCGACCTGGTCGGCCTGTCCCTCGACCCGGAGGGACTGGTTGTCGGTCTTCTCGCCGACCTTCTCCTTGACCTCGCCGATCAGCTGCTGCGCCTTGTCCTTGGCCTTGTCCACGATGCTCATGCCCTCGGACTACCCCGAACGGACGCGCGCGAACCGTGCGGACGATCACACGATGCGGTGATCGCCGAAGAAGTCGGCCAGCAGGGAGGCGCACTCGGTCTCCAGGACGCCGCCGCGGACCTCGGGCCGGTGGTTGAGCCTGCGGTCGCGGACGACGTCCCACAGGGAGCCCACGGCGCCGGTGCGGGGCTCCCAGGCGCCGAACACGACCCTGTCGACCCGTGCGAGCACGAGGGCGCCCGCGCACATGGTGCACGGCTCCACGGTGACCGCCAGGGTGCAGCCCGCCAGCCGCCAGCCGTCGCCGTGGACGGCCGCGGCGGCTCGGAGGGCGAGCACCTCGGCGTGCGCGGTCGGGTCGCCGGTCGCCTCTCGGGCGTTGCACGCCGCGGCGAGCGCGGCGCCGTCCGGGCCGAACACGGCGGCGCCGATCGGGACGTCACCGGTCGCCGGGGCCCGGCGCGCGGCGGCCAGCGCCGCGCGCACCATGTCCTCGGGCGAAGGGGTCACGCCTGGATCTTGTCGAGCAGCTTCGTGAACTCGTCGGCGAAGCCGCAGCGCTGCGCGATCATCTGGAGCTGCTCGTCGGGGTAGAGGTCGACCTCGTCCACGACGATCTGCATCTCGTGCTTCGGCATCCCGAGGTCGGTCAGGACGCCGAGGTCGCCCTCGGGCCACAGCTCCTCGTCCTCCTCGTCCGGCGGGTCGACCCGCAGGAGGTCGAGGACGTCCGCGGCGATGTCGTAGTCGAGGGCCGCCGCCGCGTCGGAGAGCAGCAGGGACACCCCGCCCGGCACCGGTCGGAGGATGATGAAGAACTCGTCGTCGACGGCGAGCAGGCCGAAGGCCGCTCCGGTCGAGCGGAGTTGGCGCAGCTCGGTGATAGCCGCGTCCAGTTCGGACAGCGCTGAGCTGTCCATCGTGCTGCACCGCCAGCGGCCGTCCTCCCGGACGACCGCGACGGCGAAGCCGTTGACCGGCTCCTGCTCTGCCATGAGCACACCGTAGGGGGCAGCGGGCGCACCCGGTAGCACGGGGCCTCCGGGAGCAGCGCCGAGGGCTCGTCCGATGTCAGTATCGACCCATGAGCACAACTGTGGATCCCCGCTTCGCCGGACTGCTCGACGCGGCTCGGGCCGTGCAGCCCAGGACGGTCGCGCTGCGCAGGCAGGTGCACCGCCACCCCGAGCAGGGCCTCGACCTCCCGGTGACGCGCGCCGCCGTCCTGGAGGCGCTGGCCGACCTCCCCCTCAAGATCACCTTGGGCGAGCGGACCAGCGCCGTGGTGGCCGTGCTGGAGGGCGGGAAGCCCGGTCCCTCGGTGCTGCTGCGCGGCGACATGGACGCCCTGCCGCTCCAGGAGGACACCGGGCTCGACTACGCGTCCGAAGTGGACGGCACGATGCACGCGTGCGGCCACGACACGCACGTCGCCATGCTCGCGTCGGCGGCGCGGCTGCTGTGCGAGCGGCGGGCGGAGCTGGCGGGCCGGGTCGTGTTCATGTTCCAGCCGGGCGAGGAGGGCCAGCACGGGGCCCGCTTCATGCTGGAGGAGGGCCTGCTCGACGTCGCGGGTCCGCGCGTCGAGAAGGCGCTGGCCGTCCACATCACGTCGACGCTGCGGTCCGGGGTCGTCACGTGCAGGCCCGGCCCGATCATGGCGTCCGCCGACACCTTCCACGTGACCGTGACGGGCCGCGGCGGGCACGGCGGGATGCCGCACGACGCGATCGACCCCGTCCCGCCGACCGCCGCGATGGTGGGGGCGCTCCAGACGATGGTCGCCAGGCGGGTCAGCGTGCACGAGCCCGCCGTCGTCACGATCGCCCACCTGAGGGCGGGCACCACCACCAACATCATCCCCGAGACGGCGCTGCTGGAGGGCACCGTCCGCACGCTCTCGGCGGCCACGAGGACGTTGGTGCACCAGGAGCTCCGGCAGGTGTGCGAGCACGTGGCCGCCGCGCACGGGTGCACCGCGACCGTCGAGGTCGTCCCCGGCTACCCGGTCACGGTGAACGACGACGTCGTCGGCCCGCACGTCCTCGACCTGGCCGCGAGGGCCATCGGGCCCGCGTGGGCCGAACCCATGCTCGACCCGCTGATGGGCGCGGAGGACTTCTCCTACGTGCTGGAGCGGGTGCCCGGCGCCATGGCGTTCCTCGGGGCCTGCCCGCCCGGCGTCGACCTCGCCGTGGCGGAGGCGAACCACTCCAACCGGGTGCTGTTCGACGACGACGCCATGGTGCACGGGGTCGTCCTGCACACCGCGTTCGCGCTGGACGCGCTGCGCTGAGGACGTGCGCCCGGTGGGCGGTGGCGGTCGACGCCGGCAGGATGTGCCGCGTGCCTGATCTGTGCGTGCTCGGACTGGGGTTGATCGGTGGTTCGGTGCTGCGCGCCGCCACCGCCGCTGGGTGGACGGCGTGGGGGGCCACGACGTCCGCCGCCGACGCGGAGGCCGCCGGAGCGGACGGCTTCGACGTCGCGGCCGACCCGGACGAGGCGCTGCGCCGGGCCGTCGCGGCCGACGCGCTGGTGGTGCTGGCCGTGCCGCTGCCCGCCGTCGACGAGGTGCTGCGGCGGGTCGCCGCCCTCGCCCCCACCGCGAGGCTGACCGACGTGGTGAGCGTCAAGGAGCCCGTCGCCGACGCGGTCCGCGGGCTGGTCCCCGGCGCCCGGTACGTGGGCGGGCACCCGATGGCGGGCACGTCCGCCTCCGGCTGGGCCGCCGGGTCCGCCTCGCTGTTCGAGGGGGCGGCCTGGGTGGTCGCGGCGGAGGACGGGTCGGACCCGGCCGTGCTGCGCGAGGTCGTGGCGCTGGCGCTCGCGACCGGGGCCCACGTGGTGCCGACGAGCGCCGCCGAGCACGACTCGGCGGTCGGGCGGATCTCGCACCTGCCGCACATCCTCGCGGCCGTGCTGGCCGCGGTGGGCGCCGACGGCGGTCCGCTGGCGCTGGCGCTGGCGGCGGGGTCGTTCACCGACGGCACCAGGGTCGCCGGGACGCGGCCGGAACTGGTGCGCGCCATGTGCGAGGGCAACCGGACCGCGCTCCTGGACGCCGTCGACGACGCGCTCGGCAGGCTCGGCGCCGCGCGGGGGTCGCTGGCGTCCACTGGCGGGCTCGCGAAGACCATCGACGCGGGCCACCGGGCCAGGACGGCGCTGGACGCGCAGCGGGTCGCGGAGCGGACCGACGTGACGATCGACCTCGGTTCCGCGGGCGTGGCCGAAGCTCTGCGGGCGCTCGGGGCGCGGGGCGGCCGTATCGTTTCGCTGGAGGGCGCGACCGCGAGGGCGCGGACCTCGTAGGGTCGGCGGTGTGGAGCGCCGCAGGCTGATCGCCGTCGTCGGAGGGTTGGCCCTGCTCGTGGGGGCCGTCGCCGTGCTGCGGGTGGAGGCTCCGCCGCCGCAGGTGACGTCGACCGACCCGATCACCCTGACCCGGTTCGTCGACGACCGGGTCGAGTACCGGGCGGAGAGGCAGTCGCTGGCGGCGCCGTCCAACCTGAAGCTGACGGCGCTGGACATCACCAGCATCCGCGCCATGTGGACGCCGACGGTGGGCTACGGCTACGAGGTGCGCTGGCACGACCAGGTGCGGCTGGTGGTGGTGCCGGAGACCGAGGTGACCGGCCTGCCCGCGAACGACGAGGTCACCGTCGAGGTGCGGGCGGTCGACGCCGAGGGCCACCGGTCGGCCCCGACGAGCATGAGGGCCGTGCCGCGGCTGCTCTACAACGAGGCCTGGGCCGACCACCTGGTGGCGCCGGTCGACCACTTCGACGGGCAGGCTGCCCTGTCGTCGCACCGGTGGCGCGTGCTCGGCGACGACGACTGCCTCGGGCTGCGGTCGCTGCCCGGCGTGAAGCGGGTGGAGATCACCTGCGACAACGCCGAGATGCAGTCGAACATGACGCTCGTGCTGACGGAGCCGCAGCCGGACAACGACGGCGAGCGCGGTCGCGTGATGCTGACGATGGACGGTCCCGGCACGGATCCGAACGGCCTCAACCAGGAGGTGGCGATCACGCTCCTGCCCGAGCCGTACGACGACCTGCCGTGGCTGGGCATGTACGACAGCGTGTCGGCGCCGACGCAGATCCCGCCGGGCGCGATCGTCATGCACGTCAACCCCTTCGGCGCGAGCTTCGACAAGGGCGTCGACGTGCCGACGACGTCGCGGGTCGTGCCGGTGAGCGGGCGGTCGATCGTGCCGTCGACCGGCGTGCGGCACCGGTGGGAGCTGCGGATCCTCCAGGACGCGGTGGTCGCGGTGCGCGACGGCGAGGTGCTGGCCGCCGCTCCGGCCGCCGTGCCGTGGAGCAGGGCCCGCGCGCGGCTGGCGTTCCGCGACGCCCGCGGCACGACGATCGACTCGTTCGGCGTCGGCGGCGGTGCGGAGAACCCGAGGTCGACGTCGATCATCCCGCTGGGGCCGTCGGAGCGGGAGCCGTCCGCGACGACGCTGGGGACCGTGTCGTCGGCGCAGTTCGCGGGCGCGGAGTCGCTGCGGGTCGTGGCGGGCGTGTACGGCAACAACGACGCGCCGGTCACCGTGCGCTTCGGCGACCGGGAGGTGCTGGCCAAGCCGATGTTCCCGTGGGGCACCGTCGGTCCGACGGTGTCGACCACGCTCTACGCCGACTTCCCGCTGCCCGACCCGGCGATCGGCGACTCGCCGAAGCTGAGGCTCACCTCGACCACCGACATCGACTCGGTCAGCGCGAACGTGGTGGTGCGCGACGCCGTCGACGCGCCCGCCAGGAGGCTGCCGCGGGTCACCGACCTCGGCGGGCTGGTGCGGCGGGTCGCCCAGCCGGAGCTGGGCGTGGAGCACGAGACCAACGTGTCACCGCCGACGCCGTTCCCGCAGGGCGGCAGGGTGCGGCTGGTCGTCGAGCTGGACGCGGGCCACGACCACGTCGTGGCGGAGACCTCCGGCATCGAGGTCGAGCTGGACGGCGACCGCATCGTCACGCTGCCGACCGCCGCGGACGGGGCGTCGGCCGGTGGGCGGTACGAGTTCTGGCTGGACACCGCGGACCTGCGGCCGGGCGCCCACCGGGTGACCGCGCGCGTGCAGCCGAAGGACCCGTCGCTCTCCCCGAGGGACACCCAGCAGTCGTTCGAGATCCGGACCCGTTGATCTCGGGTCGACAACGACTAGTGACCGCGGTCGGTGCTCGGCCTAGCTTGGCGCCATGGACCGACGTCGGATCGCCGTGGTGGCCGCCGGTCTCGTGCTGTTCGGCGGGGCCGTCGTGGTCCTGCGGGCCACGGGGCTGACCGGACCGCCGGTGACGACGACGCCGGTCCCGCCGCCCCCGACGTCGTTGACGAAGTTCGCGGGCCAGGGCGTCGTGCTGCCCCCCTCGACGGAGAGACCCGAGCCGCCGGGGGACCTCGTGGTGCGGTCCGGGCCCCAGCGGCTGCAACTGCGCTGGGCAGGCGACTCCCCCGGCTTCGAGGTGCGGTGGGGTGGGGCGGAGCTCGACCACGTGCTGCTGGTCGCGCAGCCCGTCGCCCAGCTCGACGGCCTGGAGGACGGGCGGGAGTACCGGGTCGAGGTGCGCGCGGTCGACTCGTTCGGCAAGCGGTCGACGCCCGCGACCGGGTCGGGCACGCCGCGCACCGACACCTCGACCGACGACAGGTACGTGCTGGTGGACCGGTTCGACCAGCCCAACGCCCCCGACCCCGCCCGGTGGCGGCTGGCCACGCGGGAGAACTGCGCCCGCGCCACCCCCGGCGCGGGCGACGACGCGCGGCGGCTGGTGATCAGCAGCAACTGCGCCGCGGCACCGGTGGTGCTGCGCTCGCGGACCCCGTTCGCGCTGGCGGACTCCGACGAGCTGGGCCGGTTCGCGGTGGAGACGGACGCGCCGGGCGTGGACGGTGAGCTGTTCCTCGACCTGGTGCCCGGCCCGGTCAGCGTGGTCTCGGGCGTCCCGGCGGAGATGGCGGCGGACCGGGCGGTCGACGCCGTCGGTCTGCCGCCCGGCGCGGTCAGGGCCCGGATCGCGTCCAGCGCGGGCACGACGACCGCGCAGGTCCTCGTGGCGCCGGGGACGCCGAGGATCGCGCCGACCGACGAGCAGCCGCACCCCGTGCCCGTCGCGCGCCTCGGTGTGAGCCAGCGGTGGGAGGTGGTGCTGCGCCGCGACGGCGTGCGGGTGCTGCGGGACGGCGCGCTGGTCGCGAAGGGCGAGGTGGTGCCGCAGTGGACGGAGGCGACCGCGCTGGTCGGCGTCGTCGGCCCGTCCGGTGAGCGCGTGCACGTGGACCTGATCGCCTTCGGCGGCCGGTCGGCTCCGACACCGCCGCTGGTGCCCCCGCCGGACGTCCGGGTCGAGGTGGGCGGTCCGACGGCCGACGACCCCGGCGCGCGACCGCTGCCCGACGTGCTCGGCGGCCTGCTGCGGATGAACGTCGTGCACACCGACGGATCCGGGGTCGCGCCCGAGTTCACCGCGCTGGTCGGCGGGAAGGTGGTCGTGCCGCTGCGGCCCGCCGTGCCGGGCACGGCGTGGCGTCCGGAGAGCGGCTACCCGGTGGTCGCCGACCTGCCGCGGGAGGCGCTGGTGCTGCTGGGGCGCACCGAGCAGGTGGTGGTCAGCGTGGTGACGCCGAGGCCCATGCGGATCCAGCTGACCCACGTGGACCTGGAGCTGGTGCCGAGGCCGGGCGCGCGCGCCGCCGCCGCGCCGAGCACCGAGACCGAGGCGCTGAACGGCGTGGAGCTGGACCTGGCCAGGGCGACCGGCACGGTGCTCGACGCGAGCGGCGAGCCGGTGCCCGACGGCAAACCGCTCCAGGCGGGCAGGCTGGTGCTCGACGTCGTGCTGGACGGCCTGGAGGGCAGGCGCACGACCGCGCGGCTGCCGGGGCTGGCCGGGTTCACGATCCGGCTGGACGGCGACGAGGTGGCCGGCGTGCCCACGACCGACGACGGCCCGGCCGTCGCGGGCCGGTGGCGGCTCGCGCTCAACACCAGCGGCCTGGCCCCCGGTCCGCACATGATCGAGGTCAAGGCGTTCAGCACCGAGAGCACGACCAGGCCCGCCTCGGCGTTCGTGTCGTTCTTCATCGCCGAGTAGCCGGGCGGTCCGACCGGTCCCGCGACGAAGAGCCGACCACCGCCTCCGGGGGTTAGATGGGGGCATGTCGCGTGCCCTGGTCCTCGACGTCGCCCGCACCCCGTTCGGCCGCTACCGGGGAGGGTTGGCGGGCATCCGGGTGGACGACCTGGCGTCGCTGCCGATCAGCGAGCTGATGCGCAGGCACGGCGACCGGTTGGACCCGGCCCGGATCGACGACGTCCTCTACGGCAACACCAACGGCGCCGGTGAGGAGAACCGCGACGTGGCGCGGATGGCCGCGCTGCTCGCGGGGTTGCCGACGAGCGTGCCGGGCGCGACGGTCAACCGGCTGTGCGCCTCCGGCGGCGAGGCGGTCGTCCAGGCGGCGCGGGCGATCTCGCTGGGCGACGCGGACCTGCTGATCGCCGGCGGGGTGGAGGGCATGACGCGCGCGCCGTTCGTGGTGCCCCGGCCGGAGAAGCCGTTCGCGGACCGGCTGGAGACGGCGTCCACGGCGGTGGGCTGGCGGCTGGTCAACCCGAGGATGCCCGCGACGTGGACCGTGCCGCTCGGCCGCGCCGCCGAGACCGTGGCCGGGGAACTCGGCGTCAACAGGCAGCAGATGGACGCGTTCGCGCTGCGGTCGCACCGCAGGGCCTCGGCCGCGTGGGACGCGGGCGTGCACGACGGCTTCGTGTTCCCGGTGCAGCGCCCGGACGGGACCGCGATCCGCCGCGACGAGTCCGTGCGGTCGGACACCAGCGTCGAGAAGCTGCGGAAGCTGCACTCGGCGTTCTCGGAGAGGGGGCCGGTCACCGCGGGCAACTCCTCGCCGCTGAGCGACGGGGCCGCGGCGGCGCTGATGGGCACCGACGAGGTGGCCGCCGAACTGGGGCTGGAGCCGCTCGGCGAGGTCGTGGGGAGCGCGGTCACGGCGGTCGAGCCGCAGCGGTTCACGCTCGCGCCGGTCAGCGCGATCCGGAAGCTGCTCGCCCGGCGCCGGATCGACGCGGCCGACGTGGCGCTGTGGGAGATCAACGAGGCGTTCGCCGCGATGGCGCTGTCCGTGCTGCACCACCTGCCCGAGATCGACCGGGAGAAGGTGAACGTGCACGGTGGCGCCATCGCGTACGGCCACCCGCTCGGGGCGTCGATGCCGAGGGTCGTGTTCGACCTGTGCCGCCACCTGCGGGCGCGCGGCGGCGGACTGGGCATCGCCGCCGCCTGCGTCGGCGTCGGCCAGGGGCTGGCCATCGCCGTCCGGGCGTGACCTAGATGCGGTGCGACACCTGCGGGTAGTCCACGACCACGCCCTGCGCGTCCACGACCAGGTCGGACGAGAAGTCGCCGGAGCTGAAGTGGACGACCGAGGTCTCCTCGCCGACCGAGACCGTCCGGTACGTCTGCTGGACCACGTTCACCGACAGGTCCGGCAGCGACACCCGCACGACCGGGAGCGCGGCCTCGCCCGCTTCGCGGTGCAGCCCGAGCCGCCGGATCGGGATCGAGTTGAACAGCACGACGAACTGGACGTCCACGTCCATCGCGCCGTCGAACTCGGCCCGCTCGGAGCCCTTGCCCGTGTCGACGAGCCAGGCGCCGTCGGCGCCCCGGCTCAGGGAGATCTGCTTCTCCTCCTCCACGGTGGCGCTGCGCAGGAGCAGCCGCTTGACCGTGCCCTCCTCGCCGACGCCCAGCTCGAAGGAGGCGCTGAACTGCTCGTCGGGACCAGCCGTCACGAGGCGACCGGACGCGCGCAGGCGCCGCTGGTCGGACAGGAGCAGGCGCACCTGTTCGAGCCTCGGCTCCCGGTAGCCCTGCCAGGTCACCATCTCGGGACGACGTGCGGACGCGGAAGGAGAGCGGGTCTCCCCGGCAGGGGCCACCCGCTCATCCGTGTTGAACGAGTTCACTGCCCACCCGGAAGGAAGTCCTTGGCCTTTTCGGCAACCGACTTGATCTGGTCCTCGTGCCCGAACCTGCCCGCGGCGAACTCGGCGGCCTTGTCGATGCCGTCGTCCACCTTCTCGTGGTTCTGCTCCAGCAGCTCGGCGGCCTTGTTCTTGATCTCATCGAAGTTCACTGGTGCTCCTTCGCACTCCTGGGGAAGGGTACCGGAGCACGCCCCGGGGCCCCACTGCCAAACGGACGGCGGTCACGCTACGCCCGATGCCGAACTGCGGCCCGGTCAACTCTGGACCCACCCCCCGCCCCGCGTGCGAAGATGTCCGCGCCGCCGCCTGGTCGGCCGTGTCCCACGGCCATCACCAGGAGGAACGCCACGATGTTTCGGCTCACGCGCCTCACGGCGCCGCCGCTGCTGTTGCTGCTCGCGGTCCTGTCCCCTCCGGCGAACGCCACCCCGGAGCGGACCGCCGAGTTCACGACGACCACCACGGCCACCTCGGTCGCGGCCCGCACCGACCGCCGTCCCGTCGCGGGCGGCCTGTACGACGCCGTCGCGAAGAGGACGTTCGTCTCCTGGGCTGGGCGGTACGAGGACAACTACGCCCAGTCCTTCGACCACCGCACCGGTGTGTGGTCGACGCCCGTCAAGTACGCCGACGGCGACTCCGACGCCCACAACTACCCGACGCTCGTGCAGGCGCGGGACGGGCACCTGCTCTCGTTCCGCGGCAGGCACAACGTGGAACTGGTGCTGAACCGGGCACCGGAGCCGCACTCGTCGGAGGGCGTCTGGTCCGAGCGGGTGATCTCGAAGGACGCCGCCACCTACCCGATGCCGTTCGTCACGGCCGACGGCCGGATCTTCGTGTTCTTCCGCGAGACGTCGCACGACCTGGACCCGTCGGTCCCGACCGACACCCGGCCGATGCTGTACGTCGTGTCCGAGGACGACGGTCGCACCTGGAAGACCTCGCAGGAGCTGACGGGGCACCCGTTCGCGCTCGGGTCGACCGACCGCGCGGACAACATGAACGAGACCTACGTCGGCCAGCTCCGGCAGGAGCCGGACGGTCGCGTGAGGATCGTCTACACGCTGGCGGGCGGCGGCCCGGAGGGACACCTGCACGACCGGTACCACCGCAACGTCTACTACACCTGGTTCAACCCGCGGAACCTGCACTTCTACTCGGCGAGCGGTCGCGACCTGGGCACGCAGGTCGACGACGTGGACCAGGAGACGCACCTCAAGGTCGCCGAGACGCCGCTGGCGGTGCCGAACGGGGTCAAGTCGCCGGACTACGTCCAGCTGGTCGGGACGACGCTCGGCAAGCCGTTCGTGCTGTGGTTCACCGGTGACGAGGCGAAGGGTCCGCTGCGCGACAACCTGTCCTGGTGGGACGGGTTCCGGTGGCGCACGGAGGAGGTCGCGCGCGGGCTCCGGGTGCGCGAGATGGAACCGCTGGGCCCGCTGACCTGGCGGGTCTACGCGACCGAGGACGGCAAGCCCAACGTGAACACCTACCGGGTCACGCTGGGACGCACGTGGGACGCCGAGACCGTCATCCCGACGGCGAAGCCGGTGCAGCGGATCGAGTTGGTCGAGGACTTCCGCGACCCGGTCCGGGTGCTGATGTCCGGTGCCTCCTCGGCGCGGGACGTGGCCGTCGCCGACGGCGACATCACCGTGGCAGGCGTCCGGCGCCGCTAGCGGGTCCCCGACGCACGAGAACGCCCCCGCGAGCGGTGCTCGCGGGGGCGTTCTGCTGCGTGCTGGACGAACTAGGAAGCGGACTTGCGGCGACGCATCACGAGCAGCGCACCCGCGCCACCGCCGACGAGCACGATGCCGATGACCAGCGGCACGAAGATCGACGCACCGGTGCTGGCGAGGTCACCGCTGCTGCCGCCCGCGGGGACCGGGGTGGTGGTCGTCGTGGGGGCGGGCGTCGTGGTGGCCGGCGTCGACTCCGTGGTCGTGGTCGGCGGGGTCGTCTCCGTCGTGGACGGCGGCGTGGTGGTGGTGACCGGGGCCGCCGCCCAGGACACGGTGCCGCCCGCCTTCAGGCTGACCTTGGCCGGGAAGGCCACGACCAGGGACTGGGTCTGCTGCTGGTCGTTGCTGCTGACGAACAGGCGGCCCTGGGAGAGTTCGGCGTTCGCCTCGACGGAGAACGTCGCCTTGCCGTCCGGAGTGCCCTCCGGGACCTTGACGAAGAACTCCTTGGTCTTGGTGCCCGCGTCCTGCACCGCGAGGGTGCCGGCCTTCGGGTCGGCCAGGGGGTTGCCGTCCTTGTCCGCGAGGACGACGCCCTCGGGCAGGTCGGCCTTGAGGACGACCTCGCCCGCCGTCGTGGTGACGGTGAACGGACCGATCAGCTCGCCGGGGACGCCGACCTTGTCCTTGGGCTCGACGGTCAGCGTCGGGGTCGGCTGCTCCTTGATGCCGGTGTTCTCCTCACCGATCAAGTAGTCGTACAGCGCGATGACGTCGCCGTTCTTGACGCGGCCCTTGTCCAGCTTGGCACCGTCGCTGAAGTGCCAGATCGCGGCCTGGGTCGCGCCGATGGCCTCGTCGTCGTCGAGTTCCTTGCCGACGACCTTGCTCAGCTCGTCCTCGTTCACCAACGGGTACGCGTGCTGGAGGATCCACGCGACCTTGTCGGCGTTCTCCTTGAACTTCGTGTTCGGGTTGGGGTGCTTGTCCCACGGCACCTCCTTGAGGGGGAGGCCGTCCTTGAGCGGGGTCGGCAGCTCGACGCAGTAGGCCTGCACCTTGGTGTTCGTGCCGTCGATCTCCAGACCGATGAGGCTGGTGTCGAGGAGCCTGTCGTCGCCTTCGACGTAGACGTCGGCGCCGTGCTGGTCCCACGCGGGCTTCGGCTTGACGTGGACCTCGGCCACGGCGGGCATCGCCGACGCCAACAGGGCGATGGACGCGCCGAGGAATGCCGCACCAATGCGCGAAGCGCTCAACCGGGATGTCATGGATCTCCTTCAAGCTCTCTGACTAGCCCGAATCGGGTGACAAAGAATGTGGGATCTTGTCGTCCTGCAGGGGGCTCAGGGGCCCCGAACTTCACGCGGATTCGACAGGAGTCGCGGGAACACTATCCGATCGGGTTACAGACGATCGATTTCGGGTACTCTATCCAGCCGCGATGGTCACGAGCAGCGAAAACGCACGTCAGCCTTCCACAGTGGACGATCAAATCCAGCCGCTTGATCGCGTTCACGGAGTGCGGACCACCGGGCGAACCCGGTAGACCACTAGGTCCACCGCAGCGTTTTCGCAGGTGAAACCCTGTTAATGAAGGTTCAACAGTCAAGGACTGACCGTTCCGTGGTCACACCGTTACCGAATGGTGATCATCTGATCGGCGGGCGGCGGCCCGGCCGCGCGATCCGCCGAACGACCGCACCGCCGGTCGGGCGTCCCGGTTGGACCAGCGGGAGCAGCGCACGCGCCGACCCGCTGGTCACGCCACCAGCTCGGCCCGCGCCGTCGCCCGGATGTCGCTCGCGCGCAGCGACGTCCCCGGCAGGCACAGCCCGGCCACGTCGGGCGCGTGTCCGCTGAGGATCCACCTGACCAGTCCGGCGAGCTGGTAGGCGATCATCGGCGGCACCGCGTCGCCGATGTGCCGGTAGGCGTTGCCCAGGATGGACACGTCGAACCGGAACCGCTTCGGGAACCCCTGGAGCAGCGCCATCTCGCGCACGGTGCACAGCCGGTGCTGCTGCGGGTGCGCGTACCGGCCGTTGCCGACGTGGGCGCACTCGCGCTTGATCGTGCGGGCGGGCTCGTCCCACCACATGCGACCGTAGACGTCCGGGTGGGACCCCCAGCGGCCCGTTTCGATGATCTTCAACTGGGCCGGGTTGAGCAGCGCCGCGGTCGTCTCGGAACCCACGAGGTCAGCCCACGAGCCGCCGTCCACGGGGATCGCCAGCATCCGGTGCAGCGTCCGGTCCTGGCGGAACGACGGCGACACGTGCGTCGGGTCCTTGGGGTGGGCGTACCCGGCGGGCACGGCGGGCAGCCGCGAGATCGCCCGGCGCACGGTGATCGCCGAGGGCCGCACCTCGTAGCCCTCCCACACGTCCTCCAGCGTCCGCAGCGGCAGCCCGGCGTCCACGGCCACCACCAGCGCCCGCTCGCGCAGCTGCGGCAGCCCGAACCGGGACAGCAGGTGCGACCCGGCGGCGACCCGGTAGCCGAGCTTCTCCAGCTCGTCGACCAGCCCTTCGAGGTGGTGCCGCTGCCTGCCCTTGACCAGCTCGCGGGCGTTCTCCATCAGGACCACGCGCGGGCGCAGCTCGGCCGCGAACGCCGCCACCCTGCCGACGAGGGAGTTGCGGGGGTCGTCGCGCAGGTGGTTCGCGGCTGTGGTGCGGCTGAACCCCGAGCACGGCGGGCACGCCACCAGCACGTCCAGCTCACCGCGCCGCAGGCCCCACGCCTCGCGCACGTCGACGGGGTCGACCGCGGCCAGGTCGAACCCCAGCGGGTCGATCCCGATGTTCGCCCGGTAGGTGCCGTTGCAGCGCAACGAACCCAGCTTCGAGGACGGCTTGCCGATCTGGGCGTCGGCCGCGCCGACGACCGCGAAGTCGGGGTGGGCGTGGAAGCCGAGGCTCATCCCACCGGCTCCGGAGAACAGGTCCGCCACCCGGTAGGTGGCGCCGCGGAGGGCTACGGGCGACGGCACGTGCGTGATCGTACGGCTGGGTGTCACCCGTTGTCGCAGACGACCCGTCCGCCCGGCGACGCCGCTGTCCACACGGCATCCCGTAGGTTCCCGGCTATGGAGCTGCCGCCCGCCTGGCAACGGCCGGATCCGTTGCGTGGTCTGGAAGCCGTGCCCTGGAACGACTTGTCGGACGGGCGCGGGTCGGCGCGCGGGGTCGACGAGCTGCTGCGCGGGGTGGTCGACGAGGACCGGTCCGTCCGCGGGGCGTCGCTGGCCGGGCTCGTCACCCGGCTGCTGCCCGAGGACACCGTGTCCGAGGCGAGCGCCTCCGCCGTGCCGTTCCTGGCCGAGCTGGGCGCGAACTACAAGGTCGCGCCGGACGTCCGCGACCGGCTGATCTTCCTGCTGGCCGCGCTCGGCCTGGCGGGGTGCGGGTTCACCGAGGACGGCAAGCGCACCTGGCGGCGGTGGAACGCCCTCGGCCGCGAACTCCCCCGGCTGTCACCCGACTGGATCACGCAGACCCGTTACGCCGTCGCGAAAGCGGCGCCGAAGGTGTTCGAGTCGCTGGCCAACGCCGAGGTGGCGTGCGTGGTCGCGCTGGCGACCGCCGTGCCGGAGGCCGTGCCGAAGCAGACCGCGCACGTGGTGTGGGGCATGGCGCACGGCACCAGCCACCACTCGTCCGCCGTGCTCGTCGACGCGGCGGCGGTCGCCCACCACCTCGTGCAGGGCGAGGAGTCCGACCACTGGGCGCTGCTGGGCACCGCCCAGGAGTACCCGGACCTGTTGCGCGCCTACGAGGACGACGGGTACCCGCCGCACCAGCCGGGCGCGGTCACCATGGCGCTCATGGGCTACCGGCTGGCCTTCCTCGCCGCGTACGGCGAGAAGGGCCAGCCGGACCCGGAGTCCTACTAGGCGGTGACGGCCTCGCCGAGCTCGACCGAGGTGAGGACCTCGTCCTCGATCGGGATCGCGGGCTCCAGCGGGCCGAGGCACGTGCCCCACTCCTGGTCGGCCAGCGCGAACGCGGCGACCGTGAGGGCGGCGACCGGGCGGCCGTTCGGGAGCTGCTCGGCGTGGAAGTCCAGCTCCAGGCGGGCTCCCAGCGGCGACGGGCGCAGCCTCAGGGTGGCCTGGGGGGCCTCCTCCGGGTGCGCGAACCGGCACGACCAGTCGGTGAAGACGACCGGCCGCTCCACGACCTCGGTCGGGTTGACCGCGCGGACGTTCGCGCCGACGGAGCCCGCGCGGAAGCCGTCGGCCGCGCCGACGAGCAGCTCCTCGAACTCCATGGACGAGATCCCGAGGTCGTGCCCGGCCACCAGGGCGACCTGGACGAGCGACACCGGCAGCTGCGGCAGGGCGTCCTCGAAGCAGACCATCGCGCCGCCGTAGCGGGTGTTGATCTCGGTCGGCAGGAAGCCGTCCTCGGTCGCGATGCCGTCGAGCGTGAACGTGCCGCGGTAGTCGACCGTCTCGCGCAGCCGCTCGCCGACGCGGCGGGCCAGGTTGCGCATCTCGTCGCGGATCCACGCGGGCGGGTCGTAGTAGGACGCGCAGCCCGCGTAGAGGAACCTCGCCGAGCCCGCGCGGCGCGGGACGACCATCTCGATCGGCCGCAGCACCGCCGTGCCGTCCGGGAACACGATCCCGTGCACGCTGACCGGGATCCCTTCCAGGAACGGCATCACGCGCACGAAGTCGCACTTGGGCGCGAGCACCGCGAAGGCGTCGGCCGCCTCCTCGCGGGACCGCACGCGGCGGACGAAGTTCGCGCCGCCGTTGATCGCGGGACCGTCGCCGGACCACACGACGCCCGCGCCGCGGTCCAGCTTCTCGGTCGCGACCCACAGGGCCTCGAAGTCGAGGTCCAGCACCACGGCCGGGGCGCGCGGCGCGGACAGCTCGTCCCACAGCGCGTCGATCGTGGTCTTGTTCTCCAGCTCGACCCACTCGGGGCGGCGGGCGTTGAGGACGGGACGGCCCGCGAACTCGGCCGTGGAGATGTACGGGGTGCTGATGACCAGCGCCTCGCCCTCCGGGTCGAAGTCGTCGAGGATCGCGCGCACCTCGGCGTTCGGGCGTTCGAGGAGCTGGGTCAGCCTGCGCTGCTCCACCGCGACGAACCCGCCCGCGATGCCGAGCGGCACCCAGCGGGAGACCTCGGAGTCGTGCAGCGGCGCGTGGTCGTCCGTCGACAGGACGAGCGTGTGGCGAGCTCCGAGCTGGTTCAGCTCGGAGACGCGACTACTGAGCCGCGTCCCCCCGGCGAGCACGACCTTGCGGTCGCCGAACAACGTGCGAAGGCGCTCGTGGAGCGCGAGGAAGACAGGAGTCATCGCCGAGATCTCGCTTTGATGAGCAGCGGAGGAGAGCACCGGCGAGCGCCGGGTGATCCGCACTGTAGAGGCACGCCCTCACGGCGGCGAAGCACGGTCCGGCAACAACCGGGTGAAGGTCGTGGGACGCGGTCCCGACGACGGCCCTCCTCGCGGCGGAGATCAGCGAGCGGCGTCGCGGAGCACCTGGTCAACCCGGTTGAGGAACGCGCGGGCGCCCTTGGGTTTCGGGAACGCGATGTGCAACGTGGACAGTTCGTCCTCGGACGCGGGCGCGGCGGCGACGATCGCCGCGGCGTCCTCCAGGAACCGCTGGCGCTTGGCCATCAGGTCGGCGTGCTCGGCCAGTGCACCGTCGATGCTGGTGTGCACGGCAGGATGGGGGTAACTCACTTGAGTTACATCGGTCCACCCGATCGATACCTTTAGCCCCAATTTTGGCCGGTGGCCAAAAACCCGTTCGGGGAAGGCTGCTGGAATGGGCGCCATGCGAGTCCTGGTCACCGGCGCGTCCGGGTTCATCGGCGGCGCGGTCGTCGCCCGCCTGGTCGCCGCGGGCCACGCCGTGCGGGCGCTGGCGCACGAGGCCGACGTCCCGGCCGGGGTCGAGTCCGCCCGCGCTGACCTGCGGGACCGCGACTCCCTGGTGCGAGCGGCTGACGGCGTGGACGCCGTCGTGCACCTCGCGGCGGTGGCGCGGGTGCGGGAGTCGTTCGAGAGGCCGCTGCACCACTACGAGGTCAACGTGGGCGGCACGGTGAACCTCCTGTCCGCGCTGCCGGAGGGGTCCCGTGTGGTGTTCGTCTCCACCGGGACGGTCTACGGAGCCCCTCTCTCGCAGCCGATCCCCGAGGACTGCCCGCGCGCGCCCGCCAACCCCTACGCCGCCTCCAAGGCCGCCGCGGAGGACGCCGTGGCGTGGACCGCCCGGTCCGGCCGGATCGGCGCGACCACCCTGCGCCTGTTCAACGCCGCGGGCGGCGACGACCGCGACGGCACCCGCGTGATCACCCGCGCGGTCGACGCCGCGGCGGGCGGCACCCCGCTGACGGTGTTCGGCGACGGCTCGGCGGTGCGCGACTTCGTGCACGTGGAGGACGTCGCGACCGCCGCCGCGCTGGCGCTGGAGCGGACCGCGGTCGGGTCCCACGACGTGTTCAACGTGGGCGCGACCGCGGCGAGCGTGCGGGACGTCGTCGCCTCCGTCGAGCGGGTCACCGGCCGTCCGGTGCCGCTGGTGCGCGCTCCGGCGAACGACGGGGAGGTCGCCGAGCTGCGGGCGGACACGCGCAGGCTGCGGAGGGTGCTCGGCTGGGAGCCGGAGCGGTCCGCGCTCGACGACCTCGTCCGCGACCAGTGGGTCAGGCGCGCCTAGGCACCGGGATCCGCTCCAGGTCCCTGGCCACGACGATCTCCCCGTCGAACACCTCGGCCGCCTCCGCGTGGAACCGCGACGCGTCCGGGTAGCGCTGGGAGAAGTGCGTGAGCACGAGCTTGCGCACGCCGGACTCGGCGGCGACCGTCGCGGCCTGCCGCGCGGTGAGGTGGCCGTGGTCGACCGCGTGCCGCTCGTCCTCGTGCAGGTACGTCGACTCGATCACCAGCATGTCGGCCCCCTCCGCGAGCGCGTACACGCCGTCGCACAGCCGGGTGTCCATGACGAACGCGAACCGCTGGCCGGGGCGGGGCTCGCTCACCTGCTCCAGCGCGACGCCGCCGAGCACGCCCTTCTCCTGGAGTTCTCGGACCATGGGTCCGGAGATCCCGTGCTCCTTCAGCCGGTCCGGCAGGATCCGCCGCCCGTCCGGCTCGACCAGCCGGTAGCCGAAGGTGTCGAGCGAGTGGTCGAGCCTGCGGGCTTCGACCGTGCCGAACGGGCCCTCCGCGATCACCCCCTCGGCCGACACCGGCTCCTGGCGGACGTCCGTGACGTCGTAGAACGAGCTGGCGTGCCGCAGCCGGTCGAAGAACTGCTGCCCCGACGCCGGGTAGTGCGCGAACACCGGGCGGGTCACCTTGTCCAGCGACAGCCGCTGCACGATGCCGGGCAGTCCGAGGCAGTGGTCGCCGTGGAAGTGCGTGACGCAGATCCGGGTGATGTCGCTCGCCGCGGCCCCGGCCATCAGCATCTGCCGCTGGGCGCCGTCGCCGGGGTCGAACAGCAGGCCCTCGGCGTCCCAGCGCAGCAGGTAGCCGTTGTGGTTGCGCGCACGGGTCGGGACCTGGCTGGCGGTGCCCAGCACGATCAACTCACGGATCGACACGGCACGACGTTAACGTTGGGGCCATGGAGAGCCTGCGCGCGGTGTCCGAGTGGCCGGTAGACAACGCGGCGACGGCGGTCGTCACCTCCGACGGCCGCGTCGCGGGCAGCCGCGGCGAGGTCGAGCGGCCGTTCCCGCTCGCGTCCGTGACGAAGCCGCTCGTGGCGTACGCCGTCCTCGTGGCCGTGGAGGAGGGGGCGGTCGAGTGGGACCAGCCCGCGGGCCCCGAGGGCTCGACGCTGCGGCACCTCATCGCCCACGCGTCCGGGCTCGCGTTCGACAGCCGCACGGCGCAGGCGTCGCCGGGCACCCGCCGGATCTACTCCAACACCGGGTTCGAGGTGCTGGCGGAGACCGTGGAGGAGGCCACCGGCTTCGCGTTCCGCGACTACCTGGCCGAGGCCGTGTTCCAGCCGCTCGGCATGGGGGCGACCTCGTTGGACGGCAGCCCCGCCGCGGGGGCGGTGTCGACGGTGGCCGACCTGTCCCTGTTCGCCGCCGAGCTCCAGGCGCCGAAGCTCGTGTCGGCCGCGCTCGTCGGGGAGGCGACCGCGGTCGTGTTCCCAGGGCTCGCGGGCGTGCTGCCCGGCTACGGCAACCAGCGCGAGAACGACTGGGGCCTCGGGTTCGAGGTCCGCGACGGCAAGTCGCCGCACTGGACGGGCTCGGCCAGCTCGCCCGCGACGTTCGGCCACTTCGGGCAGAGCGGCACGTTCCTGTGGGTCGACCCGGTGGCGGGCGCGGCGTGCGTGGCGCTGGCCGATCGCGCGTTCGGGAAATGGGCTATCGAGACGTGGCCCGCGTTCACCGACTCGGTGTTGGCGGAACTGTCTTGATTGGTTTCTCGTGACGAAGAATGAATAAGTCCGGTGCTAATCTCCGCCCGTTCCGCTCGATGCGAATGGGGAGATCGATGAAAAAGCTCGGCACAGTGCTGTTCGCCTGCGCTCTCGCGCTCGCGTCCACGCAGGCGGCCAACGCCGGAACAGCGAGAACCTTGCAGGTGGCGGCCTTGGGGGACTCCTACGCCGCAGGTACCGGGGCCGGCGACTACGAACCGGGAACGGAAGGCGTCTGCTACCGCAGCGCGAATTCCGCGGCGGCCGTCGTGGTGGCCGACCTTCGCTCACGGGGAAAGCAGGTGGACTTCACCAACGTGATGTGCAGCGGTGCCGCGATTGCTGATCTGAGCACCACCTTCAAGGAGCAGCCGCCCCAGTTGGACGCGCTGTCCAAGTCCACCGATCTGGTGTTCCTCACCGTGGGCGGCAACGACGTCGGCTTCGCCGAGTACGCAGGCCTGTGCATCCAGTCCGACTGCACCGGCGCGGGCGCCCAGCTCGTCCTCGGCCAGCTGCCCGCGATGTCGGCCAAGCTCACCGCGCTGCTCGTCGACGTCAAGCAGCGCAGCCCGCGCGCCCGCGTCGTCCTCGGCGGCTACGGCCGCGCCTTCGCCCCCGGCCCCAACGCGCCCGACGTGCCGCTGGACCCGATCTGCGGCGACGGCATCCTCACCCTGCCGGAACGCGCCGAGGGGGCGACCGTCTCCCAGGGCGTCGACCGGGCCGTCCGCGACGGCGTCCGCGCCGCCCGCGCCCGCGGCGTGAACGCGGTCTACGCCAGCGCCTACACCGACGACGGCACCCTGCGCGCCGAGTTCGAGGGCCACTCCGCCTGCCAGGGCGGCACGCCGTACTACCGCGGCCTGGACGCGCTGGCCCCCGGCCAGGAGGGCCCCGTCGCGGTCCTGCACCCGAGCAGGGCCGGCCAGGCGGCCTTCGCCGAACTGCTGGCCCGCAAGCTCTAGGCGCTCGGTGAACGGCCCGCCTCCCTAGGCGGGCCGTTCACCGCCCCCCTGCGACTCCAGCCGGAGCGCCAACTGCTGGAGCACGGTCGCCACGTCCGCGTCCTCGCACTTCTCCTCGTACGCGTGCGCGACCGCCTGGAACCCCAGCGTCAGCCCGGCGGTGAACGCCGCCACCCGTGCCATCACCTGCTCCAGGGCCAGCCGGACGAACTCCGCCACGTCCTCGGTGGCGCTGTCCGGCACCGCCACCGAGTAGCTGAACACGTCCTCCTGGAGCAGCTTCAGCGCAAGGCGCAGATCATCCGCCTCCCCGTCCCCGCCGTGCATCAGCGTGAGCACCCCGATGGCCCGCTGCATGATCTCCTCGTTGCGCATGACCGAACGATCCCACCAGCCAGGCCGAACGGGGCGGAATAACACCCCGGTGCCGCGGCTAGATCGGCACGACGAGCAGCGCCTTGCCCTGCGAGGCCGCGTACCCGAGCGTGTAGCCCGTTCCGCTGCCCTGGTCGCCGGACCTCGGGAACCCGATCACCAGGTCGCTCTTGTCGACCATCCACCGGTTGCGCGCCAGGTAGGCGTCGATCCCGACCTCGTCGATGTCCAGCTCGACCAGCTCGGCCAACCGCCCGGCCCCGTGCCACCGCACGATCGCCTCCGAGGCCGCGTCGGGCTGGTCCCGCACGGTCCGCGGCACCACCACCGTCACCGCGGCCTCGGTCTGCCCGGCCAACCACTCCAGCGCCGCCGTGTCCACCCCGACGGCGCCCCCGACGTAGAAGTGGGCCTCCGGCACCGCGAACGGCAGCACGTAGGCCGCGAACACCTCGACCAGGTCCTCGACCGACAGGTGCGCCACGGCCCGAGCGCCGGTGATCGTCACGGAACGAGCCACTCCACACCCCCGCCGATGTCACCGATCGCCACAACGTTCTCACGTTCGCGCCTCGGTGTTCGACGGTGTGGTCCACCACTCGGGGACTCCTACACCCTCTCCCGGTCCGGCCTGCCCTTCAACCGGCGCCGGAGTTCGTTCAACGCCCGGTGCTGGGCCACCCGCACCGCACCGGGTGTCGTCCCGATCGCGTCCGCCGTCTCCTCGGCCGAGAGCCCGACCGTGACCCGCAGCAGCAGGATCTCCCGCTGCTGCGCCGGCAGCAGTTCCACCAGTTCCGCCGCGGGCACCCCCGAACCGGCACCGGGCACCGCGGCGACTCTCCGCACCGCGGTCCCGTACACGAACGACAGGAACGACCGCCCCTGCCCGCGGACCTCCGGCCACGTCTCGACCACGTCCGCGCACACCTCCCGCGCCACCGCGTCGGCCACCGAGAACGACGACCCCCGCCGCCCCACCCGTGCCCGGCAGTACCGGACCACGAACGGCCTGAGTGCCCCTAAGTCGACCCGCCCCGCCGCTAACCACTGTCTGGAGTCCATGTCGGTCCCCATCCCCGCCTCCTCGCGCCGTCCCGACGTGAACGAGACTCGGTTACGGGGCGGGTGTGACGCAGATTTCGCCGCGCCGTTGGGAGCAACTTCCCAGGCCGTGGACCGATCGGTTCGCGGTTGGTCGCCGACAACGATCAGGGCCCCCGCGGAAAATTCTCCACAGGGGCCCTGATCAGCGTGTGCGCCCGAAGGGATTCGAACCCCTAACCTTCTGATCCGTAGTCAGATGCTCTATCCGTTGAGCTACGGGCGCGTATATTCAGTTGTCACCTGGCCGAAACCGGGTGTTGCGGAGGCTCCGGGATTTGAACCCGGGATGGGCGATAAACCCAAACCGCATTAGCAGTGCGGCGCCATAGACCAGACTAGGCGAAGCCTCCCGGAGCCCTCGGCTACGACGCATAGATTACACACACCTTCGCCTGGGGAGCAAAACGCCCCCTCCAACACCTCCGCCCGACTGTCGGATTCAGCGAAAGCGCAGCTCAGGGCGTTGGCCACCGACAGTCCCGCCACCCGCGACGGCGGGTGAACGGCACATGTCGAGACCGTTAGTGATCTTCGTCTCCCCCACTACTTCCGGACGAGGTCGAGGAATGGCTGGAGGGAGTCCGGATTGCGCAGGGCGTCGCGGCTGACCGCTCGCTCCGGCGGGGTTCCGGCGAGGATCTTCTTGACCGGGACCTCGCACTTCTTGCCGTTCAGGGTGCGGGGGACCTCGCTGACGACGATGAACCTGTCCGGGACGTGGCGCGGTGACAGGTTGGTGCGCAGGCCGGTGCGGAGGGCCTTCTCCAGCTCCGGCGAGAGGGTGTCGTCGTCCAGCACCAGGAAGCACAGGAGTTCGCCGTCGGGCTCGGCCGCGCCGGAGGTGTCGATGACCAGCGAGTCGGCCACGCCGGGCAGCGACTCGACGACGCGGTAGAACTCGCTGGTGCCCATGCGGACGCCACCGCGGTTGAGGGTGGAGTCGCTGCGGCCGTAGATGACGGCCGAACCCCTCGGCGTGATGCGGATCCAGTCGCCGTGCCGCCAGGTGCCGGGGTAGTCGTCGAAGTACGCCTCGCGCAGGCGGCTGCCGTCCTCGTCGCCCCAGAAGTAGAGGGGCATGGACGGCATGGGCCTGGTGATGACCAGTTCACCCACCTCGTCCACAACCTCGCGGCCCTGGTCGTCGTAGGCGGTGACAGCGGCGCCGAGGGCGCGGCAGGACAGTTCGCCCAGCCACACCGGCAGGTCGGGGGCTGCGCAGACGAACGCGGTGCACAGGTCGGTGCCGCCGGACACGCTGGCGATCTGGACGTGGTCGCCCAGCGCGGAGGCGATCCAGCGGAAGCCCTCCGGGGTGAGCGGGGCGCCGGTGGAGCCGACCACGCGCAGCGCCGTGAGGTCGTAGCGCTCGGCGGGCCGCAGGTCCTCCTTGAGGCACGACTGGATGTACGGGGCCGACGTGCCGAAGTAGGTCACGCGGTGCTGCTCGGCGAGGTGCCACAGGACGTTGAGGTCGGGGTGCGCCGGGCTGCCGTCGAAGAGGACGACGGTGGTGCCGACGAGGAGGCCCGCGATGACGTAGTTCCACATCATCCAGCCGGTGGTGGTGAACCAGAAGAAGCGGTCGCCCGGCCCGAGGTCGCCGTGCAGGCCGAGCATCTTGAGGTGCTCCACGACGATGCCGCCGTGGCCCTGCACGATGCCCTTGGGCAGCCCCGTGGTGCCCGAGGAGTACAGGACCCACAGCGGGTGGTCGAACGGGACCGGGTCGAACTCCAGGGGCGCTCCGTCGTGCTTGGCGAGCAGCGCGGCCCAGTCGACGGTGCCGGGCAGCGTGCCGCCGACGTAGTCGACGAGCACCGTGGCCTTCAGCGAGCCGATCTCCGCGCGCAACTCGTCCACGGTCGGGCGGACGTCGAACGTGCGGCCGTTGTAGTGGTAGCCGTCGACGGCGATCAGCACGGTCGGCTCGATCTGGGTGAAGCGGTCGGAGACGGCGCGGGCGCCGAAGTCCGGGGAGCACGACGACCAGGTGGCGCCGATGCTCGCGGCGGCGAGGAACGCGATCAGCGCCTCCGGCGAGTTGGGCACGAGCGCCACGACGCGGTCGCCCCTGGTGACGCCCAGTGCCAGCAGTCCGGCGCGGGCGGCGGCGACGCGGCGGCGGAGGGTGGCGAAGTCGAGCTGCGCGGTGAGGCCGTCCTCGCGGTGGAAGATCACCGCGAGGTCGTCGTCGGCGCGGCCGGGGCCGGGGCGCAGGGCGTGCTCGGCGTAGTTCAGGGTCGCGCCGGGGAACCACCGCGCGCCGGGCATCGACTCCGACCCCAGGACGCGGGTCGGCGGGGTGTGGAAGGCGACGTCGAAGAAGTCGGCGACCGCGCCCCAGAACGCCTCCAGGTCGGTCGTCGACCACGCCCACAGCTCGGCGTGGTCCGCGAGGTCGAGTCCGCGCTCAGCCCGCAGCCAGTCGCGGAACGCGGCCACGCGGGTGTCCGCGACCTGGTCGGGATCGGGCTGCCACAGGAGTTCGGCCTCGGCGTTCGTGTCGCTCATACCCCGTTCCTAGCCGATCGGACGGCTCAGAACCACAGCGGACGCCCACACACCTCGTCACACGCGACCGTCGGCCGCCACCAGGTCCTCCAGCGCGGACGTGAGCCTGCCCGGATCGGCCGGGGCGAGGATGAACCAGCCGCCGTCCTGCCGCACGAGGTACCGGCCCTCGTGGCTGTCCATCCACGAGAGGGTCCGGCCGGTGGGGTGGACCCGCCCCGAGCGGTCGCGGGCGACCAGGGCGACCTGACCGCCGCCGCTGCGGGTCGTCACGGCGCGCACGAGCGTGTTCGCCTCCGGCTCGCGCACCCCGGCGTACCGCAGGACCTCCAGGAAGCCCTCCACACCGTCGCGCTCGCCTGCCCGGCCCGCCGCCAGGTAGTCGTCCCAGCGGACGTTCACCGAACGGCCCGCGCCCGCGGGCGCCGGGGGCAGGGTGGACACGGTGATCGACGCCAGCGCGGTCGGCCGGAACGAGGCGAGCTGGACCTGGTCGCCGACCCGTGCGACGAACGCGCCGTGCCAGCCCGCCGTGGCCAGGCCGCGCGCCGTCTCGCCGCGACGGGAGAAGACCAGTTCCAGGCCGACGTCGAACTCGACCAGCCCGCGCAGCAGCGCGTGCAGGTCGCCGTCGGGCCGCTGGACCGTGCCGAGGCCGCGGGCGGACAGCGTGCGCGAGCACGTCGCCGCCAGCTCGGCCCGCTCGGCTCCGGTGCGGCCGTAGTGCTTGGCGCCCACCGGTACGGGCTGGCGGTCGCCGTGCACCGCCTGCCACAGGGTGAAGAACTCCTGGGCGGCGAGCCGGAAGACCACGGGGTCCCCAGTCACGTGCCGATCACCGGCGGCGCGGCCTTCTTGTCGACGCCGAACAGGTTGTCGTCCTCTTCGAGGTACCGGGCCCGGCGGTGGCCCGTCTCGTCGTCGCGGCCCGCCAGGGGACCCGCGGCCATCGGCGCGCCCATCATGCCGCCCGGCACGGCCGCGCCGCCCGCGACCTTGGGGGCCTGGGAGGTCGAGGTCTGCGCCGACGAGGCGCGGGAGTCGGTGCCGCCGATGACGCCGCTGGAGCCGCCGGGGGTGATCGGGCTGGACGAGCCGCCCGCACCACCGCCGCCGGAGGACTGGCCCGCACCGGAGTAGCCGCCCGCCGAGTAGCCGCCGCGGGCCGCGGGGGCGTACCCGCCGCCTCCACCGGCACCGCCACCGCCGGAGCGGTGACCGCTGCCGCTGGACGTCGCCGTGCGGCCAGCCACCGGAGCACCGGTCGTCGGGTTGGCGACCACGACGGGCGAGCCGTCGACGCGGGTCGTCGGAGAGGGGGCGCCGCCGGTGCCCGGCAGGACCTCGGGCGCCGCCACCGGGTTCACCGGCGCGCTGAACGCGGGCACGGTCTGGTCGACCGCGAACGAACCCTGCTGGAACGCGGCCATCACGTCGGCGGCCGCGCGGTGGCCCGCGTCGACGGCCGCGGTCTCGGCCACGACCGGCGCGCCGACCTGGTCGATGCCGGTGAACGGCGACCGCGTCGTCAGCTGACCGGGGTCGGCCGGGTCCACGGGCGTCAGCGCGTCGACGGCGATCCGGCTGACCGGGGCCACCGGGGTCGTGGTCGGTGTGACCAGCTGGTCGACCGGCGCCACGGGCGTGGGGGCGGGCGCGGGCTTCGGCATCTGCTCCCGCGCCGTCACCACGTGCTCGATCTCCAGGTTGATGCACTCGGCGACGTTGGTGGCGTGGTCGCTGGTGTTCTCCGCCCACTTCACCACGGTGAGCAGGCCGTCGCGGGCCTTCTCGGCGGACTCGCCCTCCCACCCGCTCGACGAGGCGAAGACCGCGCTGATGAGCTGGTCCTTCACCTCGGCGAGGGTGGTGCCGAGGGTGGTCCAGCCGTCCTTGACCGACGCGGCGCTGGTGAGGTCGACGCCCGTGTGCACCATGTCGTAGAGCTCCTGGTGCGAGTAGGTCATCCAGTCGACCTTCTCACCCAGCTCCGACGGCTCCCCCTGCCGCGGCTCCGGGTACGGGTTCGGCGGTTTGTCCTGCTTGTCGCCCGGCATCAGCCCTTACCGCCCATCGTGTGCGCGATGTCCTCGTCGTGGTCATCGGTGTTCTTCGCCGCCTGCCGGACGGTCGTCTCCACGTCCTCCAGCACGTCCATGAACTCGCGGATCACGAACACCGCCGACTGCTGGTCGCCCACCGCGACCTGGCGCAACCGGCGGCTGATCGAGCGGCCGACCCAGTTGTCGCCGAACTGCAACGGGATGTCGAGCTGGTCGCGGACCGAGTCGTAGAGGTCCTGGACCCGGTCGCGCGCCTCCGCGATGGCCTTGATGAGGTCGTCGGCCGATCCCTTGTCCAGCGCGATCTTGCCGGTGTCCACGGCCTGGTCGACGGCCGCGACCGCGCTGTGCGCGGACACCAGGTCCGCCTGCGCGACGGTGGTGAAGTTCGGTTGCGGCGGCGGCGCCGCCGCCACCGGCGGCACGGCGTTGTCCTCGGTCATCGGCTATCCCCCTCGCCCAGCAGGTGCCCGCGCCTCTGCCGCGGACACCTCCCTTAGATGTACCCGTGCCGCCCTCCGGTTCCAATCCGCCGGAAAGAGGTTTACCGCAGGTGCGAGTCGAACCAGTTCAGCGCGCGGTGCCACGCCTCCGCGCTGGCGGCGGGCGAGGTGTCGAAGCGGTGGCTGGAGTCCGCGAACCGCACGACGTCCGTCGCGACCTCGGCGGAGGCCGCCGCGTCGCGCAGCTTCTCCACGTCGGCGAGCGCGATCTCGCCGTCCTCGTCGCCGTAGAGGCCGAGCCACGGGCACGTCAGCTCCTCGGCCACCTCCACCAGCGACGGGAGGCCGTCCGACAGCGGGGTGAGGATGCCGCCGCCGCCGATCGTCACGGCCGCGCCGATGGTTCGGCTTCCCGCCACGACCATCGCGACCGCGCCGCCGAGGTCGAAGCCCAGCACGCCCATCCGGTCGGCCGGGACGCCCTGCTCGCCGAGCCACACGAAGGCGACGTCGGTGTCCGCGAGCACCGCTTCCCCGGACAGCTTGCTGACCTGGTCCGACACGTCGCCGTCGGCCACCTCGTCCGCGTCGTGGTAGAGGTGGGGGGCGACCACGAGCCAGCCCTCGTCGGCGAGGGTGCCGACGAGGCCGCGCACGGTGTCCGTCACGCCGCGGGCCTCGTGCAGGACGACCAAGCCGCCGCGAACGGCGTTCTCCGGCTCGGCGACGGTCAGCCTCAGGTCACGGCCGTCGGTGAGCGGGATCGTCTCGGTCCGGGTCTGAGTCATGGACCTACCCTTCCACGCTGAGGTGAACGGGCGTCAACGTGACCAACCAGACGGACCAGTGTCCCCCGCCCCGCGTTCGAGGGGATAACGTCCAGCTCAGGCCCGCACCGGTGCTGGCCGGAAGGAGTTCTTCCCGATGACCGTGCGAACCCGCGCCGATCTGGACGCGCTGCCGTCCTACGTCCCCGGCAAGACCGTGCCGGGTGCGATCAAGCTCGCCAGCAACGAGGTGTCGGCCGGTCCGCTGCCCAGCGTCGTGCGCGCGGTCGCCGAGGCGGCGACCGCGATGAACCGCTACCCGGACACCGGGTGCACCGACCTCGTCGAACGGCTCGCCGACAAGCTCGGCGTGCCCGCGGGCCAGGTCACGACCGGCAGCGGTTCCGTGACCCTGTGCCAGCAGCTCATCCAGGCCACCTGCGCCGACGGCGACGAGGTGCTGTTCCCGTGGCGCTCGTTCGAGGCCTACCCGCTGCTCACGCACGTCGTGGGCGCCGCGCAGGTGCGCGTGCCGCTGACCGGTGGGCACGAGCTGGACCTGGACGCGATGGCCGCGGCGATCACTCCGAGGACCCGTCTGGTGTTCGTGTGCAACCCGAACAACCCGACCGGCACCGCCGTGCGCGCCGAGCAGCTCGAGGCCTTCGTCGAGGAGGTCCCCGCCGACGTGCTGGTCGTGCTCGACGAGGCCTACAAGGAGTTCGTCGACGACCCGCACGTGCCGGACGGCGTCGAGTTCGCCAAGGCGCAGTGGTCTCGGGGGCGGGCGAACGTGGCCGTGCTGCGCACGTTCTCCAAGGCCTACGGCCTCGCCGGGCTGCGGATCGGCTACGCCGTGGCGTCCGAGCCGGTCGTGGAGGCGCTGCGCAAGGTGTACGTGCCGTTCGCCGTGAACGCGCTCGCGCAGGTCGCCGCCATCGCGTCGCTCGACGCCGAGGCCGAGCTGATGGAGCGGTGCCGCGCGATCGTCGCCGAACGGGGCCGGGTGCGGGGCGCGCTGCTCGACGCCGGGTTCGAGGTGCCGGAGACGCAGGCGAACTTCGTGTGGCTGCCGCTGGGCGAGCGGACGCTGGAGTTCAACGACCACTGCCTGGCGCACAAGGTCGTCGTGCGCGCGTTCGCCGGTGACGGCGCGCGGGTCACGATCGGCGAGCCGGACGAGAACGACGCGTTCCTGGCCGCCGCGAAGGCCTGGTCAGCCCAGTAGCAGTTTCGCGATCGCGACGAGTCCCACGACGACGATGACGGCGCGGAGGGCGGTCGGCGGCAGCTTGCGGCCGACCTTCGCGCCGATCTGGCCGCCGACGACCGAGCCGAGCGCGAGCAGCAGCACGGCCGTCCACGCGATGTCGGCGATGAAGATGAACAGCACGCCCGCGACCAGGTTCACGAACGCGGTCAGCACGTTCTTCAGCGCGTTGAGCCGCTGGAGGTGCTCGGTGATCAGCACACCCATCATGCCCATCACCAGAACCCCTTGCGCCGCACCGAAGTAGCCGCCGTAGATGCCACCGGCGAACACCCCGAACCACAGCAGCAGCCCGCCGTCCGCGGGCCGTTGCGCCGTCCGTTCGGCCAGCTTGCGGTTCAGCCACGGCTGCGCGACGACGAGCACCAGCGCGATGACGATCAGCACGGGCACGATCGCCGAGAACGCCTTCTCCGGCAGCGTCACGAGCAGGATCGCGCCGACGATCCCGCCCAGGATCGACGCGGGCAGCAGGCGCTTGACCCGCGCGGCCTGGCCCTTGAGCTCCTCGCGGTAGCCGAACGCGCCGCTCAGCGACCCCGGCACCAGGCCGAGGCTGTTCGAGACGTTCGCGACCACCGGCGGGTAGCCGACCGCGAGCAGCACCGGGAACGTGATGAGGGTGCCCGAGCCGACCACGGTGTTGATCCCGCCCGCGAACACCCCCGCGATCACCACGGCGAGCATTTCGAGCGGCTCCAGCGACGTCACGCCGTCTCCCCAGGTCGTCCGGTCAAACCAGCACTATGCACCGCCGGGTCTTCGAGACGTCCTATGTGTGGCACGGGCGACAGTCCACCACTCCGACCGGTGCGGCGCACCACCGGTCCGGGACCGGGTGGTGGTCGGCCGCGTCGGGGCGGGGTCCGTGGCGCGAGCGGGCACACCGCAAACATGGCAGGGGTGGCGCCGCCGCGCGACACCACCCCACCCGTCAGTCGGCCTTCCCCCTGCGGCGGCCGAGGAGCACCGCTCCGAGACCGAGCACCAGCACGAGGCCGCCGAGCAGCGTGGTGCCGATGACGCCTGCGCCCGTGCGGGCGAGGTTCTCGTCCGGCGTCCCACCGCCGCTCTCGGCGGACGTGGTGGTCGTCGGCGGGGTCGTGGTCGTCGGCGAGGTGGTGACCACGCCGGAGACCGCGGCCCTGTCCTCGGCGGTGACGAACGCCGTGCCCACCCGCGGCCCGAAGGCGCACCGGACCACCACCTCGCCGCGGTCGCGCGCGGCCTGCGGGACGGGGGTGGTGACGTCGACGGTCCTCGTCTCGTCCGGCGCCAGGTCGAGGCCGGGGCCGTCGAGTTCGAGCGCGCCCCACGCGTCGGTGTCGTTGCGCAGGTCGCCGCCGTCGACGCACCGGGCGACGACGGTCATCGGGGCGTCGGAGGTGTTGACCAGGGTGATCTTGAGCGTGGCGTCGGCGTCCGGCGCGAAGGTGTCCGCGGTGAACTCGACGGTCGCGGCCAGTTCGGGGTCGGCGTCCGGGTCCGCGACGAGGGGACCGGGGACGACGGAGATGTCGACGACGGCCTCCCGGTCGCCCCTGATCCGGACGAGGTGGTCGATGCCGCCCGTCACGGCGTCCTTCCAGGGGCCGATGACGACCACGGTCACCTCGCCCACCGGCAGGTCCTCGACGGCCCACCGGCCGTCGGCGCCCGTGGTGGCGCGGCCGAGCAGTTCCCGCGTCCCCGGCCGCAGCACGACGAGCGCGACGCCCGCCAGCGGCTGGTCGCCGTGCCGGACCTCGCCCCCGACGTCGCCGACCGCACCGACGACGTCGGCCCGGTCGGACGCTTCGGCGTAGCCGTCGGTGAACTCGCCGTTGTCGCCGAACGCGCACCGGACGGCGACCTCGCCGCCGGTGAACGCGCCGTCCGGCACGACGTCGGTGACCCGGACGACCTCGGTCTCACCCGCGCCGACCCGGACGCCCCCGCCACCGGGCGCGAGCGGGGCCCAACCGGGGCCGGTGCCGGGGAGCAGGTGGTCCTCGTCGGACCGGCAGACGGCGACGACACCGGTCAACGCCTCCGCGCCCCTGTTGGTGAGCGTGACGTCGACACCGACCCGGTCGGACCTGCCGTAGCCGGCCCGGTCGAAGTCGAGCTTCGCGGTCAGCGCCTCGGACACCGGGCGGACGGCGCCCAGTTCGAGCAGCGTCTCCTCGCCCGACTCGACGGTGAACACGCTGCTGCCCGGCTTCACCACGAACCCGTCGGCGCCGCCGAAGCGCAGCCGGTGGGTGCCGGTCGGCACGTTGCGGAAGGAGAACCGGCCCCGCGCGTCGGTCACGGCGTCCAGCGACACGGCGGGCGAACCGCCGGTGCTGTGGAACTCGACGCCCGCCCTGCCCTCGCCCTCGTCGGCCTTCCCGTTGCGGTTGGCGTCGACGTAGACGGTCCCGTTGACCGCGCCCCGCGCCAGGCCGATGCCGGTCTTCGCGGTGAACTCGTTGTCGGCGGGGGTCGGGTCGACGACGCCCTCGACGTCCACCCTGGCGAAGAGGGTGCCCGTGACCTCGTTGGTGTTGCGCTGCCTGCCGACCACGACGGCGGAGTGCTTCCCACCGGGTTCGAGCCGCTTGAGGTCCCGGACCTTCGCGTACTCCTCGGGCGGCACCTCGTAGTTCGCCTTGAACTCGAACGTGAGGCCCTCCGCGGTGGCGGTGCCGGTGTTCTCGACCGTCACCGTCGCGGCGAGGTCGGCGCCGGGCGGGTACTCGGCCTGGCCGTAGGCGATCGTCACCCTGAGGTCGGCCCGCCCCTCGGCGGGCTCGGCGGACGCGACGCCCGCGGACGTACCGGCCAGCAGCAGCACCAGGGCTGCCGACACCATCGATCTGACGGACACGATTGCTTCCCCCCACGGGAACCGACGAGTGCTGGTGCGTTCGGACCAGTCGACCCCGGACGTGGTCCGACGTCGGCGAACGCCGATCACGTTAGCGGCTCGACCGGCCCGTGGCACCGCTCACGACGGGATTTCCACCTGCCACCCGAACACCCCGAACGGCACCCCGTCCAGGTACCCCCGAACGCCCGCGAGCGCGTACGGGATCACGGTGTCCGGCAACCGGTCCCGCCGGAACCACGCCACCTCGTAGCACTTGTCCGGTTCGCGGTTGGCCGGCTCACCACCCCACCGCCGCACCTCGAAGAACAGACCGAGGCGCGGCTCCACCCCTTCACCCCGCGCGTGCACCACGTGCGCGAGCCGCAGGTCGGCCTCCGCGATCCGCACCCCGACCTCCTCGCCCGCCTCCCGCACGGCGGCCGCCGCCACCGACTCCCCCGCCTCCAACTTCCCGGCGGGCAGGTGCCACATCCCGTCCCCGTAGCTGCCGCGCCGCTTGGACAGCAGCACCTCGTCACCGCGGACGAGGAGCAGGTGGACGTCGATCACGGCAACCCTGTCGGACATCGCCGCAGTGTCCCCGAAACCCACGGTGAACGTGACCACGAGCCCGTTCCGCACGACGCCTGCCGCGATCGCGTTCACCAACTCACGGGAGGCGCGCTCGTGCATTCGGGCGAAGCGCGGAGGACCGGGTCCCACGTCCTGGGACGCCGTCACACCTTCACGACCGTCGCCGGTGACCGCAGAGCACGGCCATGTCGTCGGGGTCGGAGGTGAGAAGATCACCCGTTCGTCAGCGGCACGCGCCACGGCCAACCAGGTTGTCGGTTCACGATCACGAAGAACCGCCTCGGCCAGCCCTTCGCTGTCCAGAACGGGAGTCATGCGGACGTTCCCGCGTCGGCGGCTCGCCTGAACGGCTTCCCGTGGTCCACAACGGGAAGCGAATTGGGACGACGAATGGGACGACGACGCACGAGGGGCGGCTCACCACGCGGTGAGCCGCCCCTGTCCGTGCTGGTCGGACTTGCGGAAGCGGAGGGATTTGAACCCCCGGATGGTTTCCCATCTTCCGCTTTCAAGGCGGATGCATTCGGCCGCTCTGCCACGCTTCCCTGCGCGAGCCAGGTTACCCGTCGAGCGACCGCAGGTGCGCCTTGACCCGGTCGAACACCTTGGCCAACACCTCCTGCTCCTCGGACGTCAGCAGGTCGATCATGTGGTCGCGCACGCCGCTGACGTGGGTCGGTGCGGCGGTCTGGAGGGCGCGCAGGCCGCGGTCGGTGAGTTCGGCCAGCACGCCCCTGCCGTCCTGGTCGCACTCGCGGCGTTGCAGGAGGCCTTCGCGCTCCATGCGGGCGACCTGGTGGGAGACGCGGCTCTTCGAGGAGGCCACGTCCTCGGCGAGCTGGGACATGCGCATCGAGCCGCCCGGCTGTTCGGAGAGCCGAACCATCAGCTCGTAGTCGGCCAGCGACAGTCCGTGGCCGGTCTGCAACTCGCGGTGCAGGCGGTCCTCCAGCATCGCCGCCGCGGTCACGTAGTTGCGCCACGCGCGCATCTCGTCCTGATCGAGCCAACGCGGCTCCTGCCCGGCATCCGTCACGCCGACCAGGTTAATCCCGCGAGGACGTGACATCTCCATTCATCGACGATCCACCTGGATGACTGGTTTCCGGCCGCGCGGCGAGGCAAACTCCACCGCCGTAGCGCGCCTGCCTACTCAGGCGCCAAGCAGGAGGAAACATGAGTTCGTTCAGACGGACCGCCGCGCTCGTGGCGACCGCCGGGGTTGGACTGGCGATCACGTTCGCCGGCAGCCCGGCTCAGGCTGATGTCGACGCCCAACGCGCGCAGCGCACGGTGGACGTCCGCCTGATCGGCATCAACGACCTGCACGGCAACATCGAGCCGCCGACCGGCTCGTCCGGCCGCGTGACGCTGGCCGACGGCACCACGGTGAACGCCGGTGGCGCCGCGTACAACGCGACCCACATCAGGAACCTCCAGGCGCAGGTCAAGAACTCGGTGATCGTGGGCCAGGGCGACCTGA
Organism: Umezawaea sp.; assembly: GCF_036375055.1. Taxonomy (GTDB): domain Bacteria; phylum Actinomycetota; class Actinomycetes; order Mycobacteriales; family Pseudonocardiaceae; genus Umezawaea. Next base: position 94,558 of record NZ_DASUSQ010000072.1, on the reverse strand, counting down.
TCGGCGCGTCGCCGATCGTGTCCGCGCTGTTCCACGACGAGCCGACGATCGACATCCTGAACAAGGTCGGGATGAACACGACCGCGGCGGGCAACCACGAGTTCGACGAGGGCTACCGGGAACTGCTGCGCATCCAGCACGGCGGCTGCCACCCGGTGGACGGCTGCCAGTTCAACGACCGGTACACCGGCGCGAAGTTCCCGATCCTGGGCGCGAACGTGACCAAGGTGAACAGCGGTCTGCCCGCGCTGCCGCCGTTCTGGGTGGAGGTCCGCGACGGCGTGCCGATCGGCTTCATCGGCATGCCGCTGAAGGACGTGCCGATCCTGGTCGACCCGAACGGCGTCAAGGAGCTCCAGTTCGGCGACGAGGTCAAGGCGGCGAACAGGTACGCGGACCTGCTGAACCTGATCGGCATCAAGTCGATCGTGCTGCTGGTGCACCAGGGCGACCAGGTGGCGGCGAACGGCGGCCCGAACGGCTGCACGAACACGCCCGGCCCCGGCCAGCTCATCGCGGAGAAGGTCAGCCCGAAGATCGACGCCGTGTTCAGCGGCCACAGCCACCAGCACTACAACTGCACGGTGAAGGACCCGGCGGGCAACCCCCGTCCGTTCATCGAGGGCCTCGCGTTCGGCCGTGAGCTGTCCGTCGTCGACCTGAAGATCGACCGCAAGACCCGCGACGTCGTCCGCTCGGAGACCAGGGCCGAGAACAAGATCGTCACCCAGGACGTCGCGCCGGACCCGGCCGTGCAGGCCGTCATCGACAAGGCGAAGACGAAGTCGGGCCCGATCGCCAACCGGCAGATCGGCACGATCAGCGCCGACATCCCGCGCGCGCAGGCCCCGACCGGCGAGTCGCCGCTGGGCAACCTGATCGCGGACTCGCAGCTCGCCGCCACCACCGGCAACGGCGCGGTCATCGCGCTGATGAACCCCGGCGGCGTGCGCGCCGACCTCGCGTTCCCCAGCTCGCCCGCGGGTGAGGGCAACGGCGTGGTCACCTACGGCGAGGCGTTCACCGTCCAGCCGTTCGGCAACATCCTCCAGACGGTCACGCTGACCGGCGCGCAGCTCAAGACCGTCCTGGAGCAGCAGTGGTCGGCGACGCGGCAGATCGTGCTCCAGCCGTCGGCGAACCTGAGCTACTCGTGGTCGACGTCCGCGCCCATCGGCTCGAAGATCTCCAACCTGGCGATCAGCGGTACGCCGGTCGACCCGGCGGCGAGCTACCGCGTGACGATCAACAGCTTCCTCCAGGGCGGCGGTGACGGCTTCCCCGGCTTCACCGAGGGCACGGCCATCACGGGCGGCGGCATCGACCTGGACGCCTTCGCGGCGTACCTGACCGCGCAGCCGAACCAGGCGCCCCCGGCGCTGGGCCGCATCACCACCACCCCGTAGTCAGGTTTCCCCGTGGGCGGTCCGGTGGGGTTCTCCCCCGCCGGGCCGCCCACGAGCGGAAGAACGGGAAAAGATCGTCCGGCTATTCGCCGATATGATCTCCGAACTCGCCGATCGCTCTGCGCGACCATTGTTCGCTCTCCGCTCACCCGTGTGGTGAGGAAATCTTCACCAGTTTCAGGACGCCACCACCTGTTGCGGTTTTAGCTGATCAAGCGCATAGTCGTGAAAGGGACAGACCACCGAAGAAACCGGAAAGTTATTTACGGTGGCACTCCCGGAAGGGGTCAGGTGGTGCCATGCAGGTAACTCTTCGCAGTGATGCTCGTCGTCCGCTGCATCCCCACGATCGGACCTGATTTCACGATCCGGTCGCGAATGTGAGCAGTGAAAGCCAGGTATCGGGTGCGCAGGCGCCACCGGTGTCATCCGCGCACGTCGACGCTGTTGAGTTCGGCATCGGTTCCCTCTCAGGAGCGGAACTGGCCGAATTCCACGCCAACCTCGCGATGACGGCGATCGTCATTTCCCACCAAGTAACGCCTGGGTGCGGGGCCCTGTCGGGCACCGCACCCAGGCGCGTCCGGGGCTATCGTGTCCCGACTAGGGGTCTTGGCGGGAGGACACGCGGTGCAGTTCAACGAAGATGCCGAACTCGACACGTCCCAGATCGACGACCAGCGGGGTGGTGGCGGAGGCGTCGGCGGGCGGGTCGCCCTCGGCGGTGGCGGCCTGGGCATCGTCGGCCTGGTCATCTACTTCCTGCTGTCGCAGTTCGCGGGCGGCAGCGGCTTCCAACTGCCGTCCGGCTCGGGCTTCGGCGACGTGGGCCAGAACCAGCAGGTCGACTCGGCCGCGATCCGCGAGAAGTGCAAGACCGGGGCGGACGCGAACCGCGAGGACGACTGCCGCGCCGTCGCGTTCATCAACTCCATCCAGGCGTACTGGGCGGACCAGTACGCCCGCTCGGGCAACACCTACAAGCCCGCGCAGACGAACTTCTTCCAGGGCGGCGTGAACACGGGCGGCTGCGGCAGCGCGACCTCCGCGGCGGGCCCGTTCTACTGCCCGGCCGACGCCGAGGTCTACATCGACCTGGCGTTCTTCCAGGAGCTGAAGACCACGTTCGGCGCCACCGGCGGCCCGTTCGTCGAGGCCTACGTGCTGGCCCACGAGTACGGCCACCACATCCAGAACCTGCTGGGCACGTCGGACCGGGTCAAGCAGGGCACCGGCCCCCAGTCGGACTCGGTCCGCCTCGAACTCCAGGCCGACTGCTACGCGGGCGCGTGGGCGAACCACGCCACGACCGTCCCCACGGCCTCCGGCAAGCCCCTCATCACCGGCGTGACCGACGAGGACATCAACGCGGCGCTGGACGCCGCGGGCCGCATCGGCGACGACTACATCCAGAAGGAGCTGGGCGGCGGCAAGGTCGACACGACCCAGTTCAGCCACGGCTCCTCGGCGCAGCGGCAGAAGTGGTACCGCGCCGGGTACGACAGCGGCGACCCGGCCCGCTGCGACACGTTCGGCACGAACAACCTGGGCTGAGCCCGCTCGACGCGAAGGGGCGCCCCCGGAGAACTCCTCCGGGGGCGCCCCTCGTCGTCGGTGGCCCTACGAAGCGGCCGCGTGCGAGTGGTGCTCGGCGGCGGCGGTGCGAGCCGTCGCCGCGCGGGCCTCGGCGCGCTTCGGACGCGGCGGAACGCCGTTCACGTCCTCGGTGCTGACGCCGTAGGACGCCGCCACCCAGGCGATGGCGTCCGCGTTGCGGTCGAGCGCCACGCGGTCGAGGTTGCCCAGGTTGTCGCAGGCCTGGTGGTAGCACTTGTCGTAGGCCACGCCCGCCGTGCCGCCCCACTTGGCGGCCTGGGAGGCCGTCTTGACGCCCTCGGCGCCGGTGAACAGGCCACCAGCGGGGATGCCGACGGCGATGAACTCGCCGTAGTCCGAACGACCGGAGAAGTCGGTCCCCTCGGTCTCGACGCCCTTGCCGACCTTGAGGTAGTCGACGAACGCCTTCTCGATCTGGGCGGAACCGTAGGGGCCCGCGCCCGCGCCGACCGCGTCGGAGTCGTCGCCGTCGTAGACGAAGTACCCCGCGTTCGGTGAGGCGACCATGTCGAAGTTCAGGTACAGCGCGATGTCGAGCTGCTGCTCGAACGTCAGCGCCCGCACGTACTCCGTGGAGCCGATGAGCCCCAGCTCCTCGGCGCCCCACCACGCGAAGCGGACCGCGTTGGAGACCTTCGGCTTCGCGCCGAGCTGGATGGCGGTCTCCAGCAGCGCGGCGGAACCCGAGCCGTTGTCGTTGATGCCCGCGCCGGTCTCGACGCTGTCGAGGTGCGACCCGGCCATCACGACGTTGTCCTTGCGGCCAGTCTTGGTCTGCGCGATGACGTTGCGCGCCACCTTCAGGTCCTCGTGGTACCGCATGTCCAGCGTGACGGACTCGCCCGCGCGGCCGAACAGCGTCGTGCCGTCGGCCTGGGTGACGCCGCCCGTGGGCACGACGCCGGGGGTGCCGAGGGTGACGCCGGACAGCGGGCCCGCGGTGTTGTTGGCGACGATGACGCCGATGGCGCCCGCGGCGGCCGCGTTGCGGTGCTTGATGTCGAACGTGCACGCGCCGCGGCGGACGAGTGCGATCGAGCCGGTGAAGTCCTGGCCCGCGAAGTCGGTCGCCTCACAGCCCGGCGTCGCGTCCTCGGGGACCGCGCGCAGCGGGCCGGTGATGCCACCGACCGGCGTCTGCGGCGAGAACTCCATCGGGATGGCCTCGTAGGTGGACGTGCCGACCTTGGCGCTGGCGGCGTCGGTCACCTGGACCGGGTAGGTGAACTCCGGCGTCGTGACGTCGAACCCGGCGCCGCGCAGCTTGCCCGCGACGTACTCCACGCTCGCCTCGTAGCCGGGCGTGCCGACCGCGCGCGTCCCCCCGTTGCGGTCGGACAGCCGCTGGAACGCGATGAGGTGGCGGTTGACGCTGTCGGCCGACACGGCCTTCACGAGCTTCTTCGCCAGTGCGGGGCCCTCGGGCTCCGCGGTCGGACCCGCGGATGCGGTTGGCGCGGCGAAGAGCGCCAGTGCGGCGGCGGCCGCGATCGCGCTGCAGCCAGCGCGTCGTGTTCTTCCGGACATGATCGAGCTCCCCAATCGTTCGGATGCAGAACCATGCATAGATCGACTGTCCGAAATCAATCCGTCACTCGGAGGGTTGTCAGCCGGTGAGCAGGTCAAGACACGCTGTGAGCCCGGTCACGCCCAGCTCCCAGTCTGGTCTGACGAACCGGTCGGGTGTGACCAGGAAGCGCACGTCCTCGGTCGCCTCGCCCCTCCGGACCACCGTCCGGGTGCCGTCCCGCACGTAACCGAGCTTGCGGCTGACGCCGTTCGACTTCGGGTTCCCGCTCCACGCCGACGACCTGGCCCTGACAGCTCCGAGGTGGTCGAACGCGAACAGCAGCACCGCGGCGCGCATCTCGGTGCCGATGCCCCTGCCCTGGTGTCGCAACCCGATCCACGAGCCGGTGCTGACCTCGCCGCTGATCGCGAAGTCCTTCGCGCTGAGCCCCTGCGTGCCGATGACGCGGCCTTCGGAGCGGACGAGGAAGTGGACCGACCAGTCGGCGGGCCTGATGTCGGCGCGGGCCCTCCAGTGGTGCTGGAACACGCCGCGCCCGAGGTCCTCGGGCGCGGTGTCGGTCCACTCGACGGCGAACGGCATCTCGTCGGGCGGGTGCACGCCGAGGCGGGCCTGCTCGGCGAGTTCGAGGAGGCCCTCGTCGTCGTCCGGGCGCAGTTCCAGACGGGGGGTGCTCAGCACCAGGTGTCGCAGGGGCCACGGGTCCATGCCGCCGATGCTGCCGGGCGAGGCGGCCGGTGCGCGAGCGGATTACCGTCGAAGCCATGTACGCGATCACGATTCGTGAACCAGGTGGCCCGGACGTGCTGGAGTGGACCGAGGTCCCGGATCCCGTCCCCGGCCCCGGCGAGGTGCTGCTGGACGTGGCGGCGAGCGCGCTGAACCGAGCCGACCTGTTGCAGCGGCAAGGTTTCTACCCGCCACCGCCGGGCGCGTCGGAGATCCTCGGCATGGAGTGCTCGGGCACGGTCTCCGCGCTCGGCGAGGGCGTCACGGGCTGGCGGGTCGGCGACGAGGTGTGCGCGCTGCTGGCGGGTGGCGGCTACGCCGAGAAGGTCGCGGTGCCCGCCCCGCAGCTCCTGCCGCTGCCCGACGGCGTCGACCTGGTGACCGCCGCCGCGCTGCCCGAGGTGGCGTGCACGGTGTGGTCGAACGTCGTCCTGCACGCCGGGCTGCGCGAGGGCGAACTGCTGCTGGTGCACGGCGGCGCGGGCGGCATCGGCACGCACGCCGTCCAGGTCGGCAAGGCGCTCGGCGCGCGGGTGGCCGTGACGGCCGGGTCGGCCGAGCGGCTCGCGCGGTGCGCCGAACTCGGCGCGGACATCACCGTCAACTACCGCGAGCAGGACTTCGTGGCCGAGGTGGGGGCGGCCGACGTCGTGCTGGACAACATGGGCGCCAAGTACCTGGACCGCAACGTCGACGTGCTCAACCTCGGCGGCAGGCTCGTCGTCATCGGCCTCCAGGGCGGGGTCTCGGGCGAGCTGAACCTCGGCAAGCTGATGGCGAAGCTCGGCACCGTCTCCGGTACCCGGCTGCGCAGCAGGCCCGTCGACGGGCCGGGCAGCAAGGGCGAGATCGTGGCGGCCGTGCGCGAGGGCCTGTGGCCGCTGATCGCCGCCGGGAAGGTGAAGCCGATCGTCCACGACGTCGTGCCGATGCGGGACGCGGGCGCGGCGCACCGCGCGCTGGAGAGCGGCGGCGACGTGTTCGGCAAGCTGCTGCTCACGCCCTAGGAACGGGGAAGCGGGGCCGGCGGGTCGTCGGCCCCGCGCGTGAGCACCCCTGCCGGCGCGGACGCGGAGCGGGTGCTCAGCCGAGCGCCAGGGCGGTGGCCAGCGACGTGCGCGGCGTGGTCCGGAAGCGCAGCGAGAACTCCTCGGCCCAGCGCACCAGGACGGCCTGCTCCCCCGGCCGGTCGGCGTCGTCCACCAGCACGGCGGCGCCCGGCGCGAGCACGGCGCGCAGCACGGGCAGCGCCGGGTACCGGGCGTCGCCGAGCGAGGGCCCGTCGACGAGCAGCAGGTCGACCAGGCCGAACCGGTCCACGAACGCCGACACCTCGTCGTGCACCAGGCGCGGCGAGTACCAGGTGGAGGTGCCCAGCGCGGCCGGGTGGGCGTCCAGCGGCGCGTGGACGACCCTGGCGACGTGCCCGAGGCCCTCGCGGCGGAGCTGGCCCGCGACGAACGCGGCGGTCCGCTCGTCGTGCTCGATGGACAGCAGGTGGCCGAACCCGCGCTTGGCCAGGAACCGGGCGAGCACCACCGAGGAGGACCCGCACCCGCACTCCACGAGGACCGTGCGGGAACCGAGCAGGACCTCGTCCACGACGGCGGCGAGCGCCGCGGGGCGCAGCTCCTGCGCCGTGTTCGGCAGGTAGTCGGTCATGATCGGCGCCAGCCGCTGCAACGCCGCCAGGTCGGCGATCTCCCGTGCCAGCGAGTCGTCCACCCCAGGCCTCCCCGCCTCGTCACCCCAGCTCGGCGACCGCCCGCACGAGTTGATCCACCTCTACCGCGTTCGTGTAGTGGGCGAGGCCCACCCGGATCGCGCCGCCCACCTCGCCGACGCCCAGCACGGAGAACACGCCGTGCTGGCCGGGGTCGGCGAAGGCGCAGACCCCGCGTTCGGACAGGTGTTCGACGCCCTCCGCCGCCTTGACCCCGGCGATCGTGAACGCCAGGGCGGGGACCCGCCGCATGGCGTCGCCGATCACCATGACGTGGCGGAGCGAGCGCAGTTCGTTGATGAGGTTAGCCAGCAGACCGGCCTGGTAGGCCTTCACCGAACCCAGCGACGTGAGCACGCGTTCGCGGCGCGGGCCGATCGCCGCGTCGTCCAGGCCCGCCAGGTAGTCGACGGACGCGACGAGCCCGGCCAGCAGCGGGTAGGCGTGCGGGCCGAGCTCCAGCCGCTCGGGGCCCCGCGCGCCCGGCTCGACGGAGCACGACGGCAGGTGGTCGAGCACCGAGGCGTCGCGGAAGACCAGCGCGCCGACGGGCGGGCCGCCCCAGGTGTTCGCGGACACGGCGACCACGTCGGCGTTCATCGAGGTGATGTCGAGCGGCACGAACGGCGCCGCGGAGGAGGCGTCGACGACCACCAGCGCGCCGCGCCCGCGGGCCGCCTCGGCGATCTTGCGGAGGTCGGGGCGGGTGCCGACGGACCCGGAGGCCGCGGTCACCGCGACGAGCTTGCAGCGGTCGGTCACGAGGTCGTCGTACTGCCAGGCGGGGAGCTCGCAGGTCTCGATGTCGACCTCGGCCCAGCGGACGACGCTGCCGGTGCGCTGCGCGGCCCGCTGCCACGGCGCGATGTTCGACGGGTGGTCGAGCCGCGACACCACGACCTCGTCGCCGAGGAACCAGCCGTCGGACAGCGCGTCGGCGAGCCTCTGGAGGAGCACGGCCGAGTTGGGGCCCAGCACGACCCCGGCCGGGTCGACGCCCACGAGGTCGGCGATGGACCTGCGGGCGGCGTCGACGATGGCCTCGGCGCGCTGGGAAGCGGGGAAGATTCCACCCGGACCGGACACCGGGGCGCGGAGCGCGGTGGAGACGGCGGTCGCAACCTGTTCCGGCACCTGCATGCCCGCCGGTGCGTCCAGGTGGACCCAGCCGTCGCCGAGAGCGGGGAAGAGACCCCTGACCCGAGCGACGTCGAACGCCATGCCGCACACCGTACGGAGGTGGACGAGTCAGCCCGCAGCAGGGGCACGGACCCGGTTCGCGGGCGGAGGGCGGATCGGGCGAGGATGGACGCATGAGCGAGGCAGGCGAGAACGAGCGGCAGGTCGTGGTGGTCGGGCCGGACGGAACCCCCGTGGGGACGGCCCGCATCCCCGCCGATGCCGAGACCAACGGTGGAGGTCAGGACGTGTCGGAACTCGTGGAGCAACCGGCGAAGGTCATGCGGATCGGCACGATGATCAAGCAGCTCCTGGAGGAGGTGCGGGCCGCTCCCCTCGACGAGGCGAGCCGCGCCCGGCTCAAGGAGATCCACAAGCGCTCCATCGAGGAGCTGGAGGACGGCCTCGCGCCGGAGCTGCGCGACGAGCTGGAGAGGCTGTCGCTGCCGTTCACGGAGGACGGCGTGCCGTCGGACGCCGAACTGCGGATCGCGCAGGCGCAGCTGGTGGGCTGGCTGGAGGGTCTGTTCCACGGCATCCAGACGGCCCTGTTCGCCCAGCAGATGGCGGCGCGGGTGCAACTGGAGCAGATGCGCGGTCGCGCCCTGCCCGCGGGCACCGGCGGCCTGGAGGCCCCGGAGGGCCCCCACATCTCGGGGTCTGGCCAGTACCTCTGAGTTCGGTGCACACTGCGCTCTCACCAATGGTGGTGACGGGGGACACCCCCACCGATCGACGAAGCGGCGACCTCAGTGCGCCGAGAGGAGACCCGACGTGCTCGACCGAGTCCGCCGCACCCTGCGAGCCGAGCAGATCCGCCGTTCCCTGAGGGACAAGGTCACCCGTGCGATCGACGACGTGGTCGGTCCGTACCACCGGGCGCAGACCGAGCGGATCGACGCACTCCAGCGCGAACTGGACGGCCTGCGCGAGGACGTGCGGCACCAGTCCGACCGGATCGTGGAGACGAGCAAGCAGTTCGAGATCCGGGCCCGCCGCGACCTCGTGTTCGCGGGCGAGCGCGAAGCGGCCCTCCAGAGCGCGCAGTTCGTGCGCGACCACATGCCGACGGTGCCGCAGTTCGGCCACCCGCACCAGACGCTGGAGCACGCGCTCGGCCTGGTGGAGCAGGACGGGCTGGCGCTGGAGTTCGGCGTCTACACCGGCAGCACCCTGAAGATCATCGCCGCCTCGCGGGGCGAGGAGGACGTCTACGGCTTCGACTCGTTCGAGGGCCTGCCCGAGGACTGGCGCAACGGCTTCCCCGCCGGGATGTTCAACGTCGAGGGCCTGCCGGACGTGCCGGGCGCCGAGCTGGTCGTCGGCTGGTTCGACGACACCCTGCCCGGCTTCCTCGCCGAGCACGAGGGGCCGGTGACGTTCCTGCACGTCGACTGCGACCTCTACTCCTCGACGAAGACCGTGCTCGACCTGGTGGGCCCGCGGCTGGTGCCCGGCAGCGTCGTGGTGTTCGACGAGTACTTCAACTTCCCCGGCTGGGAGCAGCACGAGCACAAGGCCTGGTCGGAGTACGTGGAGAAGTCCGGCATCGAGTTCAGCTACGAGGGGTACACCTACGATCACGAACAGGTGATCGTCAAGGTGACCAGCGTGTTGTCGGCCGTCGAGGCCCGGTGACCGCACCGTGACCGACCGGCGGCAAGTGCCCCCACCTGCCGCCGGTAGTCTCAGCTCTCGTGCAGCCCACCAGTACGGCCGACCGAGCTGAAGCACCCCCCGTGTCCAACTCGCGCACCTTCGCGCGCGCGTTCGCCGATGTGCGCGACGCGTGGCAGCACAGGGAGCTGTGGGGCCACCTCGGCTGGCAGGACATCAAGCAGCGGTACCGCCGGTCGGTGATCGGTCCACTGTGGATCACCATCTCCATGGGTTCGACCGCGCTGGCCCTCGGCCTGCTGTACTCGACGCTGTTCAAGCAGGACCTCGCGACGTTCCTGCCGTACGTCACGGTCGGCTTCATCGTCTGGAACTTCATCCTCGGCGTGATCACCGAGGGTACGGACGTGTTCATCGCCAACGAGGGGCTGATCAAGCACCTACCTGCGCCGATGACCGTGCACGTGCTGCGGATGGTGTGGCGGCAGCTGCTGTTCTTCGTGCACAACCTGGCGGTCTACGTGGTCGTGCTGATCGTCTTCTTCCCGGCGCTGACGAAGCCGTACCACATGGAGGGCGACACCTTCACGCACCCCGGCATCACCTGGACCATCCTCCTCGTGATCCCGGCGATGGCGCTGCTCGTGGTCAACGCGGTGTGGGTCGCGCTGCTGTTCGGCATCATCAGCACCCGCTTCCGGGACATCCCCCCGGTGATCAACAGCTTCATCAACCTGATCTTCTTCATGACGCCTATCGTGTGGCACACGGGTGTGCTGAACACCGTCACCAACGGCGAGGGCAACTGGCGCATCCTGATCGCCGAGCTGAACCCGCTCTACCACTTCGTGGAGCTCGTTCGGGCGCCGCTGATCGGGCACGTCCAGTCCTGGCACCACTGGGTGGTGGTCGGTGCGTTCACCATCGGCGGCTGGGCATTGGCATTCGTGGCGCTGCGCAACTACCGTGCCCGCGTCTCCTACTGGGTCTGAGTGAGGCCGCACAACATGGTCAGCATCGAAGTCTGGAACGCCTCCGTCGACTTCCCGATCTTCGACGCCAAGTCGAGGTCGTTGAAGAAGCTCGCCCTCGGCAAGGTCGGCGGCAAGATCGGCTCCGAGGGTCGGGTCCCGATAATCGAGGCCCTGCACGACATCACCCTCTCCATCAAGGAGGGTGACCGGGTCGGCCTCGTCGGCCACAACGGCGCGGGCAAGTCGACGCTGCTGCGGCTGCTGGCGGGCATCTACGAGCCCACCAGGGGCAGCTCGCGCATCACCGGCAAGGTCGCGCCCGTGTTCGACCTCGGCGTCGGCATGGACCCGGAGATCTCGGGCTACGAGAACATCATGATCCGCGGCCTGTTCCTGGGCATGACCCGCAAGCAGATGGAGAAGCGGGTCGACGACATCGCGGAGTTCACCGAGCTCGGCGACTACCTGTCGATGCCGCTGCGCACCTACTCCACGGGTATGCGCGTCCGCCTGGCGCTGGGCGTCGTGACGTCGATCGACCCCGAGATCCTGCTGCTGGACGAGGGCATCGGCGCGGTCGACGCGGCGTTCATGGCGAAGGCGCGGGACCGCCTCAGGGACCTCGTGCGGCGCTCCGGCCTGCTGGTCTTCGCGAACCACTCCGACGAGACGCTGATCGAGTTCTGCGACTCGGCGATCTGGATGGACGAGGGCCAGGTGAAGCAGCAGGGCTCGCTCCGCGAGGTCCTGACCGCGTACAAGGGCCACGACCCGTTCGAGTACCTCAGCCCGGAAACCCTGGCCCGCATCAGCGGCGAGCCCGTGCTCAGCACGAATGGTGGCGAGTAGACCGTGATCGAGGCACTGCCCAAGGGCTCCGTGGTCGCCGTCGTCGTGACCCGGCACCGCCGCGAGCTCCTCTCGGAGTCGCTGAAGGTCCTGGCGTCGCAGACGAGGGTCCCCGACCACCTCGTGGTCGTGGACAACGGCCCGGACCAGCCCGTCGAGGACCTGGTCGACCAGTGCCCCATCCCGTCGACCTACCTCGCGTCCCACCGCAACCTCGGCGGCGCGGGCGGCTTCGCGCTCGGCATGCTGCACGCGCTGTCGCTCGGCGCGGAGTGGCTGTGGCTGGCCGACGACGACGGCCGCCCGGCGGACGAGACCGTCCTGGCCGTGCTCCTGGAGGAGGCGGACAAGCGCAAGCTCGCCGCCGTCTCCCCGGTGGTGTCGAACATCGACGCCCCGAACAAGCTGGCCTTCCCGCTGCGCCGCGGCCTGACGTGGAAGCGGAACACCGGCGACCTGGGCACGGACTTCCTGCCGGGGATCGCGTCGCTGTTCAACGGGGCGCTGTTCCGCGCGTCCACGGTCGACGTCATCGGCGTCCCGGACTACCGGCTGTTCTTCCGCGGCGACGAGGTGGAGATCCACCGGCGCCTGGTGCGGACCGGCCTGCGCTTCGGCACGTCGCTGAAGGTCGCCTACCTGCACCCGGACGGCTCGGACGAGTTCAAGCCGATGCTGGGCGGTCGGTTCCACGCCCAGGACCCGGAGAACCCGATCAAGCGGTACTACACCTACCGCAACCGCGGCTACCTGCTGTCGCAGCCGGGCATGCGGAAGCTCGGGGCGCTGGAGGTGTTCCGGTTCGGGCTGTACTTCATCGCGGTCCGGAAGGACCCGAAGGCGTTCGTGGAGTGGATCAAACTGGTCCGGCTGGGCCAGAGGGAACGCTTCTTCCGCAAGTAGCACAGGACCGCCCGGCTCCGGATCGACCGGGGCCGGGTGTGGTCGAGCACGTCACATCGGACCGGCTAGAGTACCTGGCAAGTTGTTTCAGGCGGGTTGCTGCGGCATTTCCTGGACAGGCGCTCCGAATGATCCACAGTAGATCGACTGCTCACCGCGCGCGGCCGCACCGGCCGGAAGCGGTGTTCGGTCCTGCACGGATCGTGACGAACCCCGGAACGACCAGCGATGAACTCGTCACGCCATCGACACCGCTCCTCGATGCGCACGAATCCCACAGCCCCTCGACGATTGCCTGAGATGAGTGCAGCGACTGTGAGTCCCGCGGTGGACACCGACGAAGCGAACGCGGCACAGGAGGCGAAGCCCTCCCTGCGCGAGCGTCTGACCCCGCCGCTGGTGATGGTGGGCCTGGTGCTCCTCGGCGCCGTGATGCCCCTGTACCGCAACCACATCTTCTACTACTGGGACGACACCGCGGCCGCGGCGGTCCCGGTGTGGCAGCGGGTCGGCGAGGCGATCAGCCAGGGCCGCTTCCCGCTGCTCGAACTCGACATGTGGCGCGGGGGCAACTTCGCGGCCGAGGTCGCGACCGGCATGTGGAACCCCGTCGAGGTCGCGCTGGCCGTCGGCACCCAGTGGATCGACAACGTCGCACTGGCCATCACGATCGTGAAGCTCGCCTTCATGGTCATGTTCTCGGTCGGCACCTACCTGCTCGCCCGCGAGTACGGCGTGCGCCCGTGGGTCGCCGCCGCGATCGGCTCCGCGCTGCCGCTGTCGGGCTACGTGCTCTTCATGGACGGCACGTCCTGGATCAACGCGCTCGTGACCTACGGCTTCATGCCGTACGTGTGGTGGACCGCCCGGCGGGCCGCCCGGTCCGGCAAGTCGATGGTCTGGGTCGTGGTCACCGGTTACCTGGCGTGCACCACCGGCAACCCGTACGAGCTGGTCAGCTTCGGCCTCTGCATCCTCGCCGTGATGCTGGAGGCCTGGCTGGTGTTCGACCGCAGGCGCGTCTGGAGCCTGATGGCCGCGGGTGCGGCGGTCGTCCTGATGAACGTCATCGTGTACCTGCCGTTCGCGCTGACCGCCTCGGTCAGCTACCGGCGGGACAGCAAGACGCTCAACGACGGGTTCCTCGCCCCGCAGCTCCAGGACTTCCTCGGCATGAGCAACCCGGCCATGCAGCCGTTCGTGGAGATCTGGAGCGGCGACACCCCGACGTTCCCCGCGCTGTACCTGGCCTGGTTCATCGTCCCGCTGGTCCCGTGGCTGCGCTGGCGGGTCCTGGTGGAACGCCGCCGCGAGCTGATGGGCCTGTACTTCTACACGGCCGTCTACGTGCTGCTGGTGCTCGGCCCGTCGCAGCTCAGCGTCTTCCGCTGGCCGATGCGGCTGGTGCCGTTCCTGTTCCTGCCGCTGATCATCATCTGGGCCATCGTGGCCAGCGAGGGCATCCAGCGGACGAACGCGCGGGCCAGGATGGCCGCGTCCATGGCGATGGTCGCGCTCGGTGCCTACCTGGGGTGGGCGGCGCTGCCCTCCACCGACCGCAGGCAGCTGCTCACCAACGTGCTGCTGGCGATCATGGTCGTCGTGCTGGTCAAGGTCGGCGTCGAGAGGGCGAAGGGCTTCGCGGTCATCGCCGTCGGCACCATCGGCTTCCTCGTCTGCCAGCTCTACTGGTTCCCCGCGAACATGAGCGTAACCGACTACAAGTTCCCCACCAGCGAGAAGCTGCTGGAGGAGCGGTTCTCCGACCGGTACGAGGGCATGACGGTGCAGATCGCCGACCTGGGCCACGTCGCGGGCAACGACCGCTACCCGAACGGCGCGTACCAGGACCTGACCTTCGGCACCAACTACAGCCTGGCGGGCGTGGAGACCCTCACCGCCTACAGCGGCGTCGGCTTCAACGCGATGGACAACGCCACCTGCACCCTCTACCAGGGGTCCACCTGGTGCCCGGAGGCGTGGAAGTCGCTCTGGACCCCGCCGTCCGGCGCCGACCGCCCGCTGGCCGACCTCCTGCGCGCGCAGACCGTGGTCGTGCAGAACAGCCTGATCGACACCCGCCGCGAGCCCGCTCCCGAAGGCTGGCGCCAGGTCGAGTCGACCGACCGCGTCGTGGTGTGGAAGCGGATCGACCCGCTGCCGCACCCCGACGGCCGGGTGTCGTCCACGCCGGACGGCCTGCGGGTCGATTCGGACCGCATGACCGGTGACGTCAGCGAAGAGGTCAAGTTCAGCGGCGCCGACGGCGGCTCCGTCGTGTTCGCCAGGCTGGCCTGGCCCGGCTACGAAGCCACGATCAACGGCAAGGACGTCCCGGTTCGACTCGGCCCGGCAGGCCTGGCCACCGTCGACCTCCCGAAGGACGTGTCCAGCGGAACCCTGGAGATCACCTGGGTGATGCCCGGTCTCGGGATCGGCATCGCGACCGGCGCGGCGGGCCTGCTCATCACCGTGCTGCTCGGTTTCGTCGACCGGTCGCAGCGTCGTCGTCGCCTCGACGGCGGTCCCGACGAGCCGGTGGGCTCCGAGTCCGACGACCAGAAGCTTGTGACCGCAGGAACAGGAGAGCGGCAGTGACCGGCCAACGAGAATCGAAGGTAGACATGACCGATCCATCACGCCGCCCGCTGGTCTCCATCATCGTGCCCGCCTACGACGAGGCACCGAACGTGACCGGCACCGTGGCGCTGTTCCACGAGATCCGGCGCTCCCAGCCCGACGTGGACTTCGAGATCGTGCTCATCGACGACGGTTCCACGGACAACACCGCAGACCTGTTCATCGCCGCGCTGGGCGAGGACGACGTGGCCCGCGTGGCCTCGTTCTCCCGCAACTTCGGCTCGCACGCGGGTCTGAGCGCCGGTTTCGCGCTGTGCCGCGGCGACTGCGCCATCACGCTCAGCGCGGACCTCCAGGAGCCGATCGACGTCATCGACCGCTTCCTGGACGAGTGGCGTGCGGGCCACGACATCGTGTGGGCCATCCGCGCGACGCGCTCGGTGCCCAAGGGCATCGCCAACAAGCTCGCGCTGAAGTTCAACGACTTCTTCGCCAAGCACGCCGACCTGCCGTCGACCTTCCCCAAGGAAGGCCCGTCGCAGATGCTGGTCGGCAGGCCGGTGCTCGACGTCGTGAACGCCATGCCGGAGCTGAACCGGAACATCCTCGCGCTCGTCGCGTGGTCCGGCTTCCGCCAGACGACGGTCGCGTTCGAGCAGAAGCCGCGGCTCGCCAACGACAGCAAGTGGACCACCAGCAAGAAGATCAAGCTGGTGTTCGACTCGTTCGTCGAGTTCTCCGCGATGCCGGTCATGCTGATGCTGGTGCTCGGCACGCTGTTCACCGGTCTCGGTCTGCTGGTCGCGCTGGTGATGCTGGTCATCGGGCTGGTGACGCTGTCCGCGCCGAGCACGCTCGGCCTGATCATCGGGGCCGTGCTGTTCGTCGGCGGCGTGCAGATCGGCTGCGTCGGCATGCTCGGCCAGTACGTGTACCGGGCGGGTGACGACGCCCGCAAGCGCCCGCTGTACGTGACGCGCTCGGTCCGCGACGTCAACCCGCCCTCCGCGGCGTCCTTCGACATGGAGGACCTGGCCAACCTGAACGGCAGGCGCACGGCAGCGGGCCGATCCTGAGTCCTTCCCACCCGGTGGTGCGCTCCGACCGGGGGCGCACCACCGTTTGCTGAGCCAGGCCAGGGGGCGTCGTGCTCGACACGTTGTTGGAGTTCCGCTCGTCGACGGTCCTCCTCCTCGTCGTCACGGCCGTCCTGCTGTGGACCCCCGGCTCGCTCCTGGGGGCCGTGCTCGGCCTGCGGGGTTGGCTGCTCGCGGGCACGGCACCCGTCGTCACGATGGGGCTGGTCGGGCTCGGCGCACCGCTCGCGCCCGCGATCGGCCTCGGCTGGAGCACGTGGTTCTTCCTCGGCTGGACGCTGCTCGCGTGCGCCGCGGCGGCCGGTGTCGTGGTCCTGCTGCGCCGTCGCGGCCTGGCCCCGGCACTGCCGAACACCGCCGAGTGGTCGCGGGCGGGCACGGTCACCGCGGTCGCCGCCGTGGTGATCGCGGCGGGCGTGGCCGCGCTGACGATCCGCACCGGCACCTTCGGGCTGGGTTCCCTGCCGCAGGGCTGGGACGCGCCGTACCACGCCAACGGCATCCGCTTCATCGCCGAGACGGGCAACTCCAGCAACCGGGCGTTCGGCTGGATCGACGTGCCGGACTCGCCGAACGGCGCGTTCTACCCCAACGCCTACCACGCGTTCGAGGCGCTGGCCTACCGGTTGTCCGGCGACTCCGTCGCGACCGTGATGAACAGCGGCATGCTGGTGACCGCCGCGCTGGGCGTGCCGCTCGGCACGATCGCGATCGTCAAGGCGCTGCACGGCAGTGCGGGCCTGGCCGCCGCGTCGGCACTGGTGTCGACCTCGTTCGCCTCGTACCCGTTCGACCTGTGGCAGTGGGGGCAGCTCTACCCGTACGCGGCCGGGTTGTCGTTGGTGCTGCCGTTCCTCGCGCTGCTCGTCCGCTGGCTCGACAGCGGCTTCGACCGGATCGGCGTGCTCGTCGCGCTGGGCACCGTCGCGCTCGTCGCGACCCACTCGGCCATGGCCTTCGTCGGTGCCGCCCTCGGGCTCTGCTACCTCGTGCAGCGGGCGGTCCAGGCCCCGTCGCGGTTCCTGCGCCGGGACCTGCCCCGGCTCGCGGTCCTCGCGGTGGTCGCCCTCGTCCTGTCCGGCGTCTACCTCCTCGGCGCGCTGACGATGGCGGGCCGGACCGCCGCCTACAACTGGCCTGCCGTGACGACGTCGTCGAAGGCGTTCGGCGACGCGCTGCTGCTCGGCCACGACGCGAACTGGCCGCAGTGGCTGCTCGCCGCGATCACCCTGGTCGGCGCGCACCTGCTGGTCAAGGTCGCCGCGTGGCGTTGGCTGCTGGTGGGCTACCTGGTCTTCCTCTGCCTGTTCGTGGTGGCGGCGGCGTTGGACACGCCGTGGTCGACCGCCATCACGGCGCCCTGGTGGAACGACCGGTGGCGCCTGGTCGCGGTGCTCGTCCTGCCCGCGACCATCGCCGCGGGCTGGGCGTTCCAGGCCGCGGCACGCCGGATCGCCCGCCTGCGGCGGGAGTCGCTCGGTGCGCTGGCGGTGGTCGGCGCCCTCCTGGCCGCGGGCTACCTGGTGCAGACCGGCGGCTACGCGGAGCGCAACGGACAGCGGATGCAGTGGGACTTCTCCGGGTCCGTCGTGTCCGACCAGGAACGCGCGGGCCTGGTGGAACTGGGCACCGTGGTGCGGCCGGGTGAGCGCGTGATGAACGACGGCGTGGACGGCACGGTCTGGACCTACGCGCTCAGCGGCGCGGAGCCGATCATCGGCCACTACCCGAACCCGGCCACGCTCAGCCCGCGCCGGAAGCTGCTCCTGGAGCGCTTCAACCGGCTCGACACCGACCACGAGGTCGGCCAGGTCGTCCGCGACCTCAACATCCGCTACGCCGTCGTGACGACCGGTTTCATGGACGGGTTCCGGCGGTCGCCGGGGCTCATCGGGCTCAGCGGGGTGCCCGCGCTGCGCGTCCGCTACAGCAATCCGGACCTCACCCTCTACGAGGTCGACTGGACCGCGCTCGCGTGAGTTCGTCCCACGGATCAATACCATTTGTGCACACAGCGGAGTGGGAGTAGTACGGAACGTGTGAACCCAGGGGAGATCAGCCGTCGCACTGTCCTGAGCGCCACCGGAGCGGCCGCGCTGGCGAGCCTGCTCGCCGCCTGCGGCTCCAACACGGGCCGGGGCGGTGGTGGGGGCCAGGAGTTGCGGCAGTGGTACCACGCCTACGGCGAAGCGGGCGTCCAGGAAGCGGTCGAGCGGTACGCGAAGGCCTACGACCAGGCAAGCGTGCGGGTGCAGTGGAACCCCGGCGACTACGACTCGAAGCTGGCCACCAGCCTGCTGTCCGACGGCGGGCCGGACGTCTTCGAGTCCACGTTGCAGATCAGCGCGGTCCGCGCGGGCCAGCTCGTGCCGCTGGACGACCTGATCGGTGGGGTCAGGGACGACTTCACCGCCACGATCCTCGACGGGCACACCATCGACGGTCAGGTGTTCGGCATCCCGCAGGCAGTGGACATGCAGATGCTGTTCTACCGCAAGAGCATGTTCGAGCAGGCGGGCGTGAAGCCGCCGTCCACGGTGGACGAGCTGATCGACGCGGCGAAGCGGCTGACGACCGGTGGGGTGAAGGGCCTGTTCGCGGGCAACGACGGTGGTGTGGGGGTGCTGGGCGGGCCGTCGCTGTGGTCGGTGGGGCTCGACTACGTGACGCCCGAGCACGAGGTCGGGTTCGACGAGCCGCAGGCGGCCACCGCGATCGGCAAGCTGCGGGAGCTGTACGCGAGCGGCGCGATGCTCCAGGGGGCGGTCAAGGACTGGGCCGAGCCGGACGCGTTCACGCAGGGCCTGGTCGCGATGCAGTGGACCGGGCTGTGGACCGTGCCCGCGGTGCAGCAGGCGCTGGGCGACGACTTCGGGGTGCTGCCCTGGCCGAAGCTCGACGACGGCGGGCGGCCCTCGGTGCCGGTCGGCGCCTACGGGGCCATGGTCAACGCCAAGAGCAAGCACGTCGAGGAGGCGAAGGCGTTCGTCAAGTGGCTGTGGATCGACCGCACCGACTTCCAGGAGGACTTCAACCTGTCCTACGGGTTCCACATCCCGCCGCGGCAGAGCCTGGCGGAGAAGGCGGACAAGCTGACCAGGGGGGCCGCTGCCGACGCGGTGAAGTTCGTGCAGGACAACGCGAAGTCGTCCAACCCGCCGGACTGGATCCCGTCGATGAGCACGGCGTTCAACGACGCGGTGTCGCGGGCGGTCCGCGAGGGCGCCGACCCCGGCACCGAGCTGAAGGCCGCCGCCCAGAAGGCACGGGACGAGCTCAAGCGCCTGTACGGATGAGGCGGGCGGACACCCGCGCGTTCTGGCTGTTCGTCGGGCCGTTCGCACTGGGTCTGCTGGCGTTCGTCTACCTGCCGATCGGCTGGAGCGTGGTGCTGTCGTTCTTCGACGCCCGCAACACGGTCACGCCGACGGACTTCGTGGGGCTGTCGAACTACGTCGACATGCTCTCCGACGGGCCGTTCCTGCGGAGCCTCGGCACGTTCACCCTGTTCGCGCTGTTCATCGTGCCGCTGACGTTCGTGCTGTCGCTGGGGCTGGCGCTGCTGGTCAACGGGATCACGTTCATGCAGGCGTTCTTCCGGTCCGTGTTCTTCCTGCCCGCCGCGTGCTCGTACGTGGTGGCGTCGCTGGTGTGGAAGCTGTCGATCTTCAACGGCGTCCGCTACGGCCTGGCGAACACCGTGCTCGGCTGGTTCGGCGTCGACCCGGTCGCGTGGATCGGTTCGACCGACCCGCCGTGGTACTGGCTGGTGCTCGTCACTCTGCGGCTGTGGCTCCAGGTCGGCTTCTACCTGATCCTGTTCCTCGCCGGGCTCCAGCGGATCCCGAGGCACCTGTACGAAGCGGCGTGGATCGACGGCGCGAAGCCGGGGTGGCAGACGCTGCGCCACATCACGCTGCCGCAGCTGCGGACGACGTCGGTCGCGGTGCTGCTGCTCAACCTGATCGCGGCCTACCAGGCGTTCGACGAGTTCTACAACGTGCTCGGCAGCGCGCAGGGCTACCCGCCGTTCGCCAGGCCGCCGCTGGTGTACCTGTACTACACGTCGCTCGGCAGCGGCGGCCAGGACTTCGGCCACGGCGGCGCGGGAGCGGTGCTGCTGGCGCTGCTGATCGCCGCGGTGACCCTGTTGCAGGGCAAGGTGATCCTCAAGTGAAGGCGCTGCGGTACCTGGCCCTGGGCGTGCTCGCGGTGGTGTTCCTGCTGCCGTTCTACCTGATCGTCCGCAACGGGCTGGCGACGGAGGCGGAGATCGCCTCGCGCGACTGGCGGCTGTTCCCGGAACGGCCGCGCTGGGAGAACTTCACCGAGCTGTTCAACGATCCTGCGGTGCCGATCCTGCGCAGCATGGTGAACTCGACGGTGGTCGCCGTGCTCCAGACCGCGGGCCAGCTGCTGTTCTGCTCGCTCGCGGGGTACGGGCTGGCGCGCATCCCGTACCGCCACGCGAACAAGGTGTTCTACGCCGTCGTCGCGACGCTGATGATCCCGGCGGCGGTGACGTTCGTGCCGACGTTCGTGGTCGTCTCGACGCTGGGCTGGGTCAGCGACCTGCGCGGGCTGGTGATCCCCGGCCTGTTCAGCGGGTTCACCGCCTTCCTGTTCCGGCAGTACTTCCGGAACTTCCCGAGGGAGTTGGAGGAGGCCGCCAGGATCGACGGCCTCGGCCACTGGGGCACCTACTGGCGGGTGGTGGTGCCGAACTCGCTCGGCTTCTTCGCCGCGCTCGGCGTGATCGCGTTCATGACGAGCTGGAACCAGTTCCTCTGGCCCCTGGTGATCGCTCAGGACCAGGACGCGTGGACCGTGCAGGTCGCGCTGTCGGTGTTCCTCACCGCGCAGAGCATCAACGTGCACGAGCTGTTCCTCGCCGCCGCCGTCTCCATCACGCCGCTGGTGGTCGTGTTCCTGGTGCTGCAACGGTTCCTGGTGCGCGGTGTGACCGAGACCGGGATCAAGGGCTGACTCATCCCTTGCGCAGCAGCAGGAAGACGCTCGGTCCGAAGTAGACCTTGGCGAGCACCGGTTGCAGGAGGCCTTCCAGCGCCACGCGAAGCCGGTGCGGCAGCAGCCTCTTCAGGGTGGGGCTGCGCAGGTTCGACACGGACAGCACGCGTTCGGTCCGCAGGCCCGCGGCGGCGAGCTGCTCGATCACGACGCGCGGGTTGTGGTTGACGAACGGGATCTCGTCGTCGTGGCGGTTCTCCGCCGACCGGATGTCGACCGGCTCGGTCGGCACCGGCTCGCGGCGCAGCAGGTACCTGAGCCTGTTCAGCCCGTGCGCGAGGTTCGCGACCTCCACGACCGCGGTGCCCCCCGGCTCGAGCACGCGGCTGATCTCGGCGAACTCCGCCGTCGGTTCCGGCAGGTGGTGCGACACCCGGATCATCGTCACCAGGTCGAACGACCCGTCCTCGAACACCAGGTCGTCGGCCTGCGTCCGGACCCGGTCGATGGACGGGTCCACGCCGAGGAAGTGCTCCGCGACCTCCAGCTGGCGCTCGCTGGGCTCGGCCAGGGTCACCCGGTCCGCGAACTCCCCGAGCAGCACGCACAGCCTGCCGTAGCCCCCACCGACGTCGACCGCGCGACCGAAGTGCCTGCCCCTGAGCAGCCGCCGCACGGCCACCTCCTCCGCGGCCTGCTCGTAGTCGCGCCCGTCCCAGTACCGCAGGTAGTCGTGGGCCGGACCGTCGTAGAAATCAGCTCGCTTCTTGTCCCCCATGCGCACAGCACGCCGAACCACGTCGACGGGTTGCCCTCGAACGAGACCATCCCCGCGACTCGTCGAGTCGCGGGGATGGTCGGTGTCAGCGGTACGGCGTCAGTTCTCGAAGATCTTGCGCCACGACTCGACGGAGGTGAGCTCCGGGAGGGCGTCGCGGTAGACCTTCTTCATCCGCGGCCACTCCTGCGCGAGCCTGCGGTAGTTGCGGGCGGAGCGCGCCATGAGCTGGCGGAACTCCTTGGGGTCGCGCTTGCGGAACGCGACACCGCTGCCGTCGGCGTTGGACACGGTCGCGCTGTCCAGGTTGCCGAGGAGGAACCAGCGGGCGTTGGTCGCGGGCACGTTGATCTGCGGGCGGTCGGCGGTGGAGCCCTCGGGGTCGCGCAGGTTGTGCAGCAGGGCCTTGGACGCCTTCGCCGCGATGACGGCGGGGTTGACCGGCGGCTTCAGCATCTGCTCGGCGCGCACCATGTCGTAGGTGGGCGGCGGGAACTCGCGGGCCGACGTGAGGATCTGGGCGTCGGTGTACTGCTTGCGCATCTGCTGGATCTCCGGCAGCGCGGTGCGCAGCGAGTCGAACAGCTTGCTCGGGCCCGCGAGGAAGTCCTCGATGGCCTTCTGCTGCACGGCGACCGTCGAGTACTCCATCGACAGCAGGTGCCGCAGGGTCAGCTTGAGGCCCTGCTTCAGCAGCGTCGAGCGGATGTCGTACGGGCTGTGCAGCGCCGCCATGACCAGGCGGTTGCGCGTGTGGAAGTACGCCTGCCAGTCGGTGGCGTCGTTCTTGTCCGTCCACGGCATGTGCCACACGGCGGAACCGGGCAGCGACACCGTCGGGAAGCCGCGTTCCAGGGCGCGCAGCGAGTACTCGGCGTCGTCCCACTTGATGAAGAGCGGCAGCGGGTAGCCGGTGCGCTGCACGACCTCGCGCGGGAACAGGCACATCCACCAGCCGTTGTAGGTGGAGTTGATGCGCAGGTGCAGCTCTTCGGTCTCGCGCAGCGTGTCGGTGGCGAAGTCGTGGTCGGTGACCGCGCCGGGCGCCGCGCGCCAGTTGCAGGTCGCCAGGTCGACGACCTCGCCGAAGCTGTGCAGCCGGGCGCGGGCCTGGAGGTTCAGCATGTGGCTGCCGACGATGACCGGCTGGGCGCAGGCGCGGGCGAACGCGTTGGAGCGCAGCACGGCGTCCGGCTCAAGGCGGATGTCGTCGTCCATGAGCATGATCTGGGCGACGTCGGTGTGCTCGATCGCCTCGTACAGGCCGCGGGTGAAGCCACCCGAACCGCCGAGGTTCTCCTGCTCGATGATCTCCAGTTTGTCGCCGAGGAGCTTGCGCGCCTCCGCGTAGCCCTGGGTGTCCTTGACCTTGACCGCGCCCTGGTCGGCGACGAACACCTTCTGCACGACGTCGAGGACCGCGGGGTCCTCGCCGAGCGCCCGCAGCGCGATGACCGCGTCGATCGGGCGCATGGTCGTCATGCCGATGGCGACCTTCTGCTCGGGCAGCGGCGTGTCCGTCGTCCAGGCCGCTTCCTTGATCTCCAGCGGCGTGTCGTCGGTGAACACGTCGAACCAGATCCAGCCGCCGTCCTCGAACGGCTTGAGGCTGACGCGCAGTTCCAGGTTCGTCCACGCCTTCGGGCTGCGCACGGCGTGGCCCTCGAGGTGGATGTGGTCGCCGCTGGGCTTGGAGCGGTACACGTCGACGCGGCCGGAGCCGCGCACGGCCAGGCGCAGCACGACCTCCTCGACGGTCGTCCAGCGCTTCCAGTAGCTGGCCGGGAACGCGTTGAAGTACGACGCGAACGACACCTTCGCGGAGGCGGGGACCGTCACGGATCGGCGCGACACGACGTGGCTGTGCACGTTCGCGGGCTCGTCCAGGTACAGCGGACGCACGTCGAGCGGGTCCTCGTCGCGGGGCAGGATCACCCGCTGCAACACCTGGTTGGGGTTGAAGCCCGCTCCTTTGGCCCCGACGCGGACCGAAGCCACGTCGCTGACCTTGTTGTCCGGAGCGGTCGTCTCGATCTTCGGGGCGGCGGCGCTAACGGCCTTGGCCTGCTCGGTCACGTGCTTCCTCCGGCGAACCGCCATCAACGCGGTTTCGGGTTCAGAATCGAACGTTCGACGTGGGGTCATGGCGTGCTTCGCCGCACCGCGAACGCCACGAGTCGTGGATCAGGTGCGGCGGCGTTGTCCTCATACTACCTACGAGCCCGTTCAACGCCCGTTCGGGCGCTTTGCGTTCCACGGTGTTCACAAACGGTGATCGCCCGGCGGGAAACCTGCGTCCCACCGGGCGATCACCATCGGGTCTTGATCAGATGCTGCCGTCGATCGGCTTGCCCTCGGTCAGGTGCGGCGCGATCTTGTTGTCGAACGTGCTCAGCGCGGCACCGATGGCCATGTGCATGTCGAGGTACTGGTAGGTGCCCAGCCGACCGCCGAACAGCACGTTGCGCTCCGCCGCCTCGACCTTCGCCAGCTCGCGGTACCGCTCCAGCATGACGCGGTCCTCGGCGGTGTTGATCGGGTAGTACGGCTCGTCGTCCTCCTTGGCGAAGCGCGAGTACTCCCGGACGATGACCGTCTTGTCCTTCGGGTAGTCCCGCTCCGGGTGGAAGTGCCGGAACTCGTGGATGCGCGTGTAGGGGACCTCTTCGTCGTTGTAGTTCATGACGGAGGTGCCCTGGAAGTCGCCCGTGGCGACGACCTCGCGCTCGAAGTCCAGGGTGCGCCAGCCCAGGCGGCCCTCGGAGTAGTCGAAGTAGTGGTCCAGCGGACCGGTGTAGACGACCGGGGTCCCGGCGGGGATCTCGTCCTTGACGTCGAAGTAGTCGGTGTTCAGCCGGACCTCGATGTTCTCGTGCTCCGCCATCTTCTCCAGCCACGCGGTGTAGCCGTCGACGGGCAGGCCCTCGAAGTCGTCGTTGAAGTAGCGGTTCTCGAAGTTGTAGCGCACCGGCAGCCGGGTGATGTTGGCCGCGGGCAGGTTCTTCGGGTCCGTCTGCCACTGCTTGGCCGTGTAGCCGCGGATGAACGCCTCGTAGAGGGGACGGCCGATCAGCGAGATCGCCTTCTCCTCCAGGTTCTGCGCGTCGGCGGTCTCGATCTCGCTCGCGAGCTTCGCGATGAGCGCGCGCGCCTCGTCCGGCGTGTGGGACTTGCCGAAGAACTGGTTGATGAGCGCCAGGTTCATCGGGAACGAGTAGACCTGGTCCTGGTACTTCGCGAACACGCGGTGCTGGTACCCGGTGAACTCGGTGAACTGGTTGACGTACTCCCACACCCGCTTGTTGGAGGTGTGGAACAGGTGCGCGCCGTAGCGGTGCACCTCGATGCCCGTCTCCGGCTCCGCCTCCGAGTAGGCGTTGCCACCAATGTGCTCGCGGCGTTCGAGCACCAGGACCCGCTTGTTCAGCTGGGTCGCGGTGCGCTCGGCAACCGTGAGGCCGAAGAATCCGGAACCGACAACGACGAGGTCATAACCAGCGAAGCTCACGGCGCCCGAGGATAGCGGTGCGCCCACCGCGGTCCCCACTCGGCCCTGCCTTCCCCTCACGACGCTTGATCAGCGGAAACGTCCGCGACCCGGCGGCGGCGGATCACCACGAGCACGCTGAACCCGACCGCTCCGAGCAGGCCGACCACCGCGGCGACCAGACCGGGGACGAGGCCGGGCGCGCTCCAGGTGAGGGTCAGCTCGCCGCCGTCGCGGACGTCGACCAGAACCAGACCGGCCGGTCCTTCGCGCACGTCGACGGGCTTGCCATCCACCTCCGCACGGTAACCGGGCCAGTTCAACCGGGCGAACGCGAGCGTGCCCGAACCGGTGAACCGGACGGTTTCGCGACGGTCCGTAGAGGTGTCCGAGGAGACCTGCACGTCGGTCCAGCCGATCCGTCCACCCGGCCACGGCAGCGGGGTGCCGCGCCGCAGGACCGTGATGCGATCGTTGCGCTCGGTGACCTCCCAACCCGGCGGGACCGGCGGGCTGCCGTTCACCGCGCGCTGCACGACGACCGTCTCCACCCTCAGCAGGTCGAGCAGGGTCTGACCGGCCAGGTCGGTCGGCTTGAGCAGCTTGTCCAGCGACTGCGGGCACGTGGTGCCCTCGTAGTTCAGGCAGGTGGCCTGGTTGAACTTCCGGTTGCCCATGCCGGTGTACGAGCTGACCATGTGCGCGTCGAGCAGCAGGCCGTTGTTGCCGATGACGACCGAGCCCACCTGGAAGGTCGTGCCCTGGTAGTCGTGCATCGCGCGCCGCTCGGAGACCGTGCTCGGCAGCCCGTAGTCGGCCACGTCGGCGTTCTTGGGGTACCACGCGGTCTGGAGCGCCAGCGCGGCGGCGACGCCCGCCACGAGCACGACGAACAGCCCCCGCCCGCGGGCCAGCCGCACCGCGAGGACCGTGCCGACGGCGAGCAGGGCGAGCGACACCGCGTGCCGCTTCCAGCCCCACGAGTCCGCCGCGAAGCTCAGGTAGCCGGTGAACAGCAGCACGCCCGCCGTGATCAGCGCCCTGGCCCGCACCCGGTCGGTGCGCAGTCCGCCGCTCAGCAGCACGGCGAACACGACCCCGACGGCGAGGAAGATCACCTCGACGTGGCGCAGCGGGAACCGGAACATCCACAGGTTCGACGGCCCGATCGCGAACAGCAGGTAGCCGCCCATCACGACGAAGACCCCGAGCAGCTCCCGCCACCGGCGGCGCAGCACGCCCCAGTCCAGCCAGGGCAGCAGGGGCACGACGAACCAGGCGAAGTACACGCCCGGCACGCTGAGCCGGAGGGGGTTGGCGAACGTCCAGATCGCAGGCAGGTGGCTCGGTGTGCTCATGCTCAGGAAGTCCGACAGCGCGGGCACCAGCAGCCCGGTGCTGGCGAAGCCCTGACCGGCCCGGTCCGTCACCGACGAGGTGCCGAGCAGGGGCAGGTAGACCAGCGGCACGACCAGCCCGACCAGCACACCGACGACGAACACCCTGACCACGGCCGCCCGGTCTCGGGCGAACCACGACTCGACCAGCAGCGCGAACAGCACCGCGCACACGCCGAGCAGGCCGTACGGGTTGCCGGTCGTCACCGCCAGCGCGCCGAAGAGGAACGGCCACAGCGGGCTGCCCGCGCCCCTGGCCACCCGGCGGGCGGACCACCAGGTGAACGGGATCCAGGCGAAGGCCATCAGACCGGCGGCCCACGACCCCGCGTCGTAGTAGAGGGTGAACCCGCCGAAGGGGAGCGCGACGGCGATGACAGCGGCGGCGCCGCGTCCCGCGCCGTACTCCCTGACCAGCAGGTACGTGCCGAGCGCGAGCAGCGTCAGGAACTCGGTCTTCACCACGAGCGCGGCGAGGGCGAGGTCGTCGAACCGCGAGACCAGCACGTAGTTGGCGACGTTGACCGGGTTCCACAGGCCGAAGAGGGCCTCACCGGCGAAGTTGCCGCCGACCCAGTTGTCCGGTGACATCAGCTTCGGCCAGTCACCGGCGACGAACTGCTGACCCAGGTAGTGCCACGAGGGGAGGAACTGCGCCGAGCTGTCGTCCCAGACGTAGAAGAACCGGTTGCGCAGGAACGGGAGCTGGGCGAGCAGGACGACCACGAGGCACACGCCGGAGGCGACCACCCCACCGTGGAGCGGCCTGCGGGCTGCCGAGATCAAGGCTTGAGCTCTCTTTCGACTTCGACGCTGCGGTCGATGAGGACGAACTGGGCCACCACGAAGGTGAGCGGGATCGCGGCCGCGGCGGCGACCAGCGGCGCGATCTGCTGGTTCATCCCGAACCAGCCGACGAGCAGGTAGAGGCCTGCCGTGCTGATGACGAAGTTGGTGGCGTTGGACAGGGGGAAGAGCAGGAACTTCTTCCACGTCGGACGGGTGCGGAAGGTGAAGTAGCAGCTCAGGAAGTAGGACCCGATCATCGCCAGGCAGAACGCGAGCACGTGGGCCGCCAGGTAGGGCAGGGCGAGCTTGAACAGCAGGTACAGCCCGTAGTAGACGGCGGTGTTGACGACGCCGACCAGGCCGAACCGGACGATCCTCCCCAGGGTGGACTTCCAGTTCACGGCGCCGACCGCTCCAGGAACTGGCCACCGGCGGTCTCCCGACCCAGCGGCACGGTCACCGGCACCGGGCGCGCACCGCTCGACTCCTTCACCAGGAAGTGCGGCCGCTGCTTGGACTCGTAGTAGATCCGGCCGAGGTACTCGCCGATCACGCCGAGGAACAGCAGCTGGAGGCCGCCGAGGCCGAGCACGCCGCACATCAGGGTCAGGTAGCCGGGCACGGCGACGCCCACGCGCAGCGCGTAGACGAGCAGCCACGCGGCGTAGCCGAATGACAACGCTGTCACCAGCCCACCGAGGTAGATGGCCAGGCGCAGCGGGCGGTTGTTGAACGACACGACGCCGTCGATGCCGTAGTTGAGCAGCTTGCGGAAGGTCCACGCGCTGTCGCCCGCCTGGCGGAGCACGTTCTCGTAGTCGACGACCGCGGTGTCGAAGCCGATCCAGGCGAACAGGCCCTTGGAGAACCGGTTGTACTCACCCAGCGACAGCAGCGCCTGCACCGCGCGCCTGGTCAGCACGCGGAAGTCGCCGACACCGTCCTCCAGCTCGACGTCCACCACCTTGTTGATCACGCGGTAGTAGAGCTTGGAGACCATCTTCCGCAGCACCGGCTCGCCGTGCCTCGTCCGCCGGGCCACGACCTGGTCGTAGCCCTTGGACAGCAGCGACGTCATCTGCCCGAGCAGCTCGGGCGGGTGCTGGAGGTCGGCGTCCATGATCGCCACGACCTCGCCGTGCGCCTGGCTCAGACCGGCCAGCATCGCGGCTTCCTTGCCGAAGTTCCGGCTCAGCGCCAGGTAGGTGAACCGGGGGTCCGACTCCGCGAGCGCACGCAGCTCCCGCAGCGTGCCGTCGGCGCTGCCGTCGTCGACGAGGATGACCTCGAAGTCCTCGGCGACCTCCGGCAGCACCCGGCTGAGCTCCTCGTGCAGCTGTGCCAGACCGCGCTCCTCGTTGAAGCACGGGATGACGACCGACAAACGCATGGGTTCCTTTCCGGTCGGTTCGTGCAACCCACCAACCTCCCAGGACGTCTGGGAAGACGTGTGCGTTGCCCAACCCACCTCGGCTCACACCTGTGTGGATCCACCGTCGTCTCAACGGATAAACTACGCGCAGTCACGCGGGCGGCCTGTTGCCCCTCGCTTCACCACGGCACCACCAGGGCGGACGTGTGTTCTCCAACGACAGTTCGCCCTCGTGAACGCCGTGCCACGACTCAGGGTGTTCGTCGCGTTGATCCTCACGGTCTTCTTGCTGGCGTGCGCGCCGAGGCCCGGTGAGCCCCCGCGCGGTTCCAGCCCGTTGTCGCTCCAGGTAGTCGCCCACCAGGACGACGACCTGCTGTTCATGAACCCGGACCTGCGCGACGACGTGCGCGCCGAACGGGCCGTGGTGACAGTGTTCCTGACCGCCGGGGAGGCCAACGCCTCGGACCCCGCCGAGTACATGGCGAGCAGGCAGGCGGGGGTTCGGGCGGCCTACGCGGCAATGGCGGACGTGGCCGACGACTGGATCGGCGAGCCGCTGCGGATCGACGCGGACCACCAGGTCGAGCAGTACTCGCTGCGCGCCCGCCCGTCCATCAAGCTGATCTTCGTGAACCTGCCGGAGGACGGCACCCGCACGCCCGGCGGTCTGCACGCGCTGCGCAGGCTGTGGTCCGACCGGAACGAGTCGGTGCGGGTCACCGCGGTGCAGCCGCGCGGCTCGCTGGTGGCGAAGCCCTCCTCGTACCGCCGGTACGACCTGCTGGACGTGCTCCAGACGCTGATGGAGCGGTTCCAGCCGACCGTCGTGCGCACGCAGGACTCCGAGCCGCGCAAGGACTACCCGCACTGGAAGCCGTTCTACGACCACCCCGACCACCTGATGACGGCCAAGTTCACCGAGGCCGCGGCGCGGAACTACCGCGACTCGGCGCGTCGGCCGGTGTTCGTCGAGATCGGCTACCGCGACTACAACATCGAGCAGTCGCCGGTGAACCTCGACCCCGCCCAGCAGCGGCAGAAGCTCGCCGACTTCAAGCGCTACACGGCCCACGACCCGCTGCTGGGCAAGCAGGTCAGCTACGACAACTGGCCGCGCCGGACGTACAAGCGGTGGCCGCGCGGGGTGTCCTGGGCAGGCCGTGACGAGCACGGCACACCGTGGGCGTTCGCCGTGCTCGCGGGCGGGCTGCGGGCCTGGAGCGGCGAGTCGTGGCAGCACGCGGACCTCGGCGACCCCGGCGGGCCGCTCGCGCCGGGTGTGGCCGTCGCCACCGGCCGCAACGGCCTGGAGGCCTGCGGTCTCCGGCGGGACGACGACACGATCGCGTGCTGGCGCGGAGGCCGGTGGACCGACCTCGGCAGCCCGGACGGCAGCGACGGGGTGTCCGCGCCGACGGTCGTCGCGCTGGCCGACGGGCGGCTGGCGGCGTTCGTGCTCAACGGCAGGGGCGGGGTCAGCAGGCTGGAGCAGGAGCGGTCCGGCTCGTGGCCGGACGGGTGGACCGACCTCGGCGGGTCCGGGTTCCGCGACGGGCTCGCCGCGGTGAGCGGACCGGACGGCGTGGAGCTGTTCGCGATGGGCACCGACGGGCTCGTGCGCTGGCAGGGCGACTGGCGGCCGTTCGGCTCGGTCGCACCCGCGGGCGCACCCGTCGCGATCGGCTCGAACGCGCTGGCCTACCGGGTGGCGAACACCGGTGAGGTCGCCATCAGCAGGCGGAGCGCGACGGGCTGGTCCACACCGACCGTCCACCCCGGACCCGGTGGGGCCGGGGACGTCGCGGGGGTGTCGCGCGACGGCAGGCTGGTCCTGGTCGGACGGGACGACAGGGGCAAGGTGGCGATCACCCGCGAGCGGGCCGACGGCGAGTTCGAACCGTGGTCCGGCATGAACGGCGACACGGTCGACCACCCGACGGTGCTGACCGACGTGAAGTCCTGCGCGATGGTGCTGGCGATCGGCCCGGACGCGCGGCTGCGGGTGAACGCGCAGGCGCGCACCGACGCCGAGTTCAGCGGGTGGCGGTCGGCGGGCTAGCCCCGGTCAGCTCGGGGAGGACGTCCGCCGCGACCTGTTCGAGCACGGACTCACGGCCCGCGAAGACGCCGTCCGCACGGGGCCAGTGCGCGACGGCGTCGGTGAAGCCCAGCCCACGGGCGCGGCCGACGGCGTCGCGGAAGCACTCGACGCTGGTCAGCGAGTACACCGGCGCCGAGTCGAGGTTGAGGTAGCGGTCCGCCGTCGCGCGTTCCCGGCCGATCGAGGCCAGGGTGTCGTCGAACCTGTCCGCGGCGTCGGCGACCCCGCGCCACCACGCTTCGACGTCCTCGGTCGACGGCCCGGTGGTGACCCACCCGGTGCCGTAGCGGGCGGCGATCCCCATGGCCCTGGGGCCGTTGGCCGCGATCAGGAACGGCAGCCTCGGGCGCTGCACGCAGCCCGGCGCGCCGCGGGCCTCCTCCGCGGCGAAGTGCTCCCCGCGGAAGGTGGTGCGCTCCCTGGTCAGGAGCTGGTCGAGCAGCTCGACGAACTCGCCGAACCTGGCCGTGCGCTCCCCCGGCGTGACCGGCTCGGCACCCAGCACGGTGGTGTCGTAGCCCGCGCCGCCCGCGCCGACGCCGAGGGTCAGGCGGCCGTCGGAGATGTCGTCGACGGTCAGCAGCTCCCGCGCGAAGGGCACGGGGTGCCGGAAGTTCGGGCTGGCCACGAAGGTGCCGAGGCGGATGCGCGAGGTGACCGTCGCGGCGGCGGTGAGGGTCGGGACCGCCGAGAACCACGGGCCGTCGACCAGGCTGCGCCACCCGAGGTGGTCGTAGGTCCACGCGTGGTGGAACCCCAGTTCCTCGGCTCCCCGCCACTTCGGTTCAGCCACCCACCAGCGGTGTTCGGGCAAGATCACGATGCCAATGCGCACCCGGAGACAGTAACGAGACCGTCGGCGGGAGGCGAAGCGGCGTTCACCGACCACTCCCGCGCACAAGGCACTATGGGCAGGTGGAGAGACCTCGGTTGGTTGCCTCGGACGTTGACGGAACGCTGCTCGGGCTCGACGAGCGGGTGAGTGGGCGAACCGCGTCCGCGATCGGCAGGGTGCACGCGTCGGGCACCCCGTTCGTGCTGGTCACGGGCCGCCCACCCCGCTGGGTGCCCGTGGTCGCGCAGGGGGCGGGGACGACCGGCTACGCGGTGTGCGCCAACGGCGCGGTGCTCTACGACATCGGGGCGGACCGCGTCGTGTGGCAGGTCGGGCTCGACCCGGTGCGGCTCGCGGACCTCGCGAACGTGCTGGACGCCGCGCTGCCCGGCTGCGCGGTGGCGACCGAGCGCGTCGGCGCCAGGGCGCTCGACGACGACGTCCAGCCGTTCGTCGCCGAGACCGCCTACCGGCACCCGTGGGGCGACAGCGACCACCGCGAGGTGACCAGGGCCGAGGTGCTGGGGCACCCGGCGATCAAACTGCTGGTAGGCCACGAGAAGATGACGAGCGCGGAGATGGCGCTGGCGGCGACCTCGCTGCTCGGCGACGAGGTCGAGGTCACGTACTCGAGCAACGCGGGGCTGATCGAGATCTCCGCGCCGAACGTGACGAAGGCCTCGGGCCTGGCCGACGTGGCCGAGCGGTTCGGGGTGGGTGCGGCGGACGTGATCGCGTTCGGGGACATGCCGAACGACGTGCCGATGCTGTCCTGGGCGGGCCACGGGGTGGCGATGGCGAACGCGCACCAGGAGGCGCTGGACGTGGCGGACGAGGTGACGGCCTCGCACGTGGAGGACGGCGTGGCGCTGGTGCTCGAACGCTGGTTCTGACCGCGGCGACGGCGGTCCCGGTTCGTGCCGCGAACCGGGACCGCCGTCGGTGCGCGGTTACAGCGGCAGAGCAGCCTCGCTCGACGCCAGCGGCTTCGCGGGCTTCACCTCGAACCACCAGGCGAACGCCTCCCGCAGCTCCTCCGGCAGGTCGGCGGGCACCAGCAGTTCGGCGTAGGCCGCGGCGAGCAGGCGCACCACGTCCTCACCCATGCCGGAGCGCGTCATGCCGACCGCGTTCACCCCGTTCAGCCTGGCCGGGTTCCCGTAGGCCATGGCGAACGGCGGCACGTCCTTGGTCACCGCGCCGCCCATGCCGACCATCGCGCCCGGTCCGATCACGCGGCGCTGGTGCACCACGGCGTTCATCCCGACGTTGACCCGGTCGCCGATCTGGACGTGGCCGCCGAGGCTGGTCCCCGCGGACAGCGTCACGCCGTCGCCGACCTGGCCGTCGTGCGCGACGTACACGCGGTTGAGCAGCCAGCAGTCGGCGCCGACCCTGGTCGGGCGGTAGCTGCCCTGGTGGATGGTGCTCAGCTCGCGCACCACCGTGCGCGGGCCGATCTCGACACCGCTGTGCGCGAGTTCGCCGTCCCACGCGCGGTTGTGCGGCTCGCTGCTGAGCTCCGGCGGGGTGCCGATCACGCAGCCGGGACCGATCCAGCAGTCGTCACCGATCTTCGCGGGACCGAGCACGACCGCGTTCGGCCCGATGGTGACCCGCTCACCGAGCTCTACTCCGTCACCGATGACGGCACTGGGATGAACGTGACTCACGCTGCTCCTTGGGATCCGACGACGCCGGTCGGCCAGTTTACGGGGCGGTCGGCGGCCCCGGCCCGCGCGCCGGGAAAGCACGGGGGCCGGTGCGCTGGAGTGCGCACCGGCCCCTGTGGTCACGAGGTGTCAGCCGCGCGGGCCGCCACCGTTGATCGAGATCTTGTCGGCCTCGCGGCGGACCTGCTCGACGTCGGGCTTCGCGGTGCCCGACGCGGACCTCGCCGAAGCACCGCTGTAGTCGTAGTAGCAGATGTTCTCGTTGTAGTCGCACAGCACGTAGCCGTAGTCGAACTGCTGGTAGAACTGGTTGTTGCCCCAGCTCTCGTAGTCGTACTGGGCGTAGCCGAGCGGGCTGCTGGTGCCGCCGAGGTACCACCACACCTCACGGAAGTCCCACCCGAGGGTGACCGTGGAGCGGCCGTTGCCGTCGAAGATCGTCGCGGCCTGGAACTGCTGGAACTGGTACGGGCCGACAGGACCGACCTCGGTCATCGGCAGGCCGTAGTAGTAGACGTCGCCGTCGGCGCGCAGCTTGGCCAGGTACTGGTCCCGGACCAGGAAGGCGCCGGTGCTCGCACCCCAGAGGATCACCTTGTTCGGACCGAACAGCACGTACAGGCCGTTCGGGCCGTTGGTCGCGTACTGGTCCGACGTCGGGAAGCCGAGCGGACCCGTCACGCCGCCGAGGGCGTCGAGCTTCGCGCGCAGCGCACCGCTGATCCAGTGCGTGCCCTTCGTGTCCGAGTGGAAGATGGTGACCTGGTTGGTGAAGCTCGCGAACTGGCCGTCGCCGATCTTGTCGACGTCGGCGAACGGGTAGCCGAAGCGGCCGTTGGGGCCGCCCTCGGACCAGTACTTGGCGTTGATCGGGCCTTCGAGCCTGACCGCGGACGTGCTGGGCGACCAGTAGATGGTGCCCGTCTCGGTGCCGACGAACCAGCCGGAGCCCGCGCTGGCCGTCTGGTCACCGGTGAGCGAACCGTTGAAGCCCACCGGACCGTCGGCGGAGAGGTACTTCTCGCGCAGCGCGCCGCTGATCCAGTAGGCCTGGCCGCTCGGGCCCTTGAAGAGGGTGACCGCCTCGCTGAAGTTCTGCGACGTGATCTGGGTCGCGCCCCCGTTGGGGTCGGCCCAGGCGCCCTCGATGGTGGTCGGCCAGCCGAACGTGCCGTTGACGCTGCCGTACGCCCAGTACTTCTGCCGCATCGCCCCGCTGATGGGAAATGCGCCGTAGGCGTCGGAGTAGTACACGGACACCCCGTTGCTGAACGCGGAGGCCGCACCCGCCTGGAAACCGCGCGAAACGGGGACCTGGTCCATGGTCGCCACGCTGACTGCGCCGTCCGGACCACTGGTGGTGCCATTCCACACGCCGGCGATGGCACCCGAGAACCAGTGCGCGCCATTCGCTGCGTCGTGGGTGATCGTGACGTTCTTGGAGAACTTGGCATAACGGATGCCGTTGGCCTGGACGACCTCGGCGCCGACCAGGTCACCCGCGAACGCCGCGCCGCCGAGCTGCTGCCACTTGCTGTACACCGGGGACTGCTCCCACGGGTCGGCCGCGGTGGCCGCGGCCTTCGGAGCCGCCTCGGGGGCGGCCGTCTCGGCCTTGGTGGGCGCGGGCGCCTCCGAGCTGGAGGTCGGCGTCGAAGCCGAGGTCTCCGCAGGTGGCGTGGTGCTGGACTCGGTCGGCGTGGCGACCGCGGACGACGACGGAGCCGTCGAGGCCGGATCGGCGCCTGCCACTCCGGCCAAGGCCGGAAGAAGACTCGCGGTGGTCGCCAAAACGGCAGCGACCAGCGAGAGAGAACGACGAGAAGACATGCGTGTTCTAACCCCCCGTAACGATGAATGGTGACGCGAGGCAATCCCCACCGGCACTCGCGTCAGCAGAACCGCGTCCCAGAGTGCCCGAAAAATGGCGGGTTGAAAAGCAGAATCTTCAGATCAGTCGTGAACATCCGTAGTTCATTCACAACTTCCCAACAACACATCAATCGGTGTAACGAACCGAATCGCCAAACCGATGGTGTTGCTCGGCGCGCACCGGCAGGCCATTCTTGCCCACCGCAGAACAACGCCCCCCGAGCGCGTGGGCTCGGGGGGCGCGGAAAAGGTGGAACGTCACGCCCCGTGCGCCGCCAGCGCAGCCCGACGGCGGAGGGTCGCGATGGTGGCGGCCGTGCCCGCGGTGACCACGTCGGCCACGATGAACATCAACCGCGACGCCACGGCGAAGGCGAGGCCCTGCACCGGGTCGATGCCGCTGGCGGCCAGCACCGCGACGATGACGGCCTCGCGGACGCCCGCGCCCGACGGCAGGAAGAACGCGAACAGACCGGCCGTCATGCTGATGGCCATCGCGCCGATGCACAGCAGCAGGCCGCTCACGCCGGGAGCGCCGACCGAGTTCGCCAGCAGCCACATGTGCGAGCCGAACGCCGCGTACGCGAGCAGGGAGAAGCCGAGCACCTTGCCGATGGTCGACCACTTCAACCGGTGGTCGAGCGGCGGGCGGCGCAGCGTCTTGAGCACCAGCGAGGTGCCCCAGGTGAGGATCTTCGGGTGCAGCGCGGCGAGACCGATCGGCAGCAGGGCGAACAGCCACAGCGCCTGCGGGGTCTCCGCGAAGATCACCGGCAGCGCGATGATGCCGAGCAGCAGCGAGGCCACGGTCGCGATGCCGAGTTGCACGAGCGAGCCGGTGAAGATCCGGGCGCGCGGCAGCCCGGCCTTGCGGCCGAGTTCCATCTGGAGCAGGTACGCCCACACCGAGCCCGGCACGTACTTGCCGAGGCCGCCGACGAGGCAGATCTGCGCACCGCGGAAGATGCCGATCGGCTTGCCGAGGTCGTCCACGATGGTCTGCCAGGCGATCGTGTTGAACAGGATCGCCGCCATGACGGCGAGCTGGCTGAGCAGGCTCGACTGCCAGGCGACGGCGGCCAGCGTGTGCCAGACCTCGTTCCACTTCGTGACCAGCGCGTAGGTCGCGAACCCGATGACGATGACCACCATCAGCCTGCGGGCCCATGTGATGATCAAGGCCTTGGTCGACCTCGGTGCTGCGGCGGCTTCGGTTGCTGGGACCTCGGCTTCGGCGGTCGTCATCTGCTCTCCGGGAGAGTCGCTGGTGTTGCCATGCGCGGCAGGGCTTTTCGGCGGCACGGGCATCGGGCTCAGACGCTGACCGTGGTGAGCCTGCTGAACTCGGACAGCAGATCGTAGCCGTCCCAGACCGCGGCGAAACTGAGGGCGGACCCGAAGGGCACGATCCGGTCGATCCCGCGCCCCGCCACCGCGCGCGCGAAGCCGATGAGCTCGTCGCGGGAGAAGCCGAACGTGCTCAACGTCTGGTCCTTGCGCCGCACGAGGCCCGCGAACTCGGCCAGGCTGCCCAGGGTCGCCTGGGGGAAGGTACCGACGCCGAGCCACTCCCTCGGCACGGCCGACGGGTCGACGAGTTCGAGGGTCGCCACGGCGTTGCCGTCGAAGCGGATCTCGGTCGCGTGGCCCTGCGCGGCGACGCCGTAGGCGGACACCCGCTTCTGCACGGCCATCGCGGGTTCGACGGTGAAGTGCTTGCCCGCGACCACCTCGCCGAGCAGGCCGCGGAACTCCTCGCGCCCGAGCCGGGCCGCGGCGTCGTCGCCGACCCAGAACAGCGTGCGCGGGGAGGAGCAGGCGGCCTGGTCGAACCAGTACGAGTCGTTGTAGAACCCGACCACGGCGTCGCGCCGCTGCTCGGGTGTCGCGGCCTGCCACCCGGCCACCGAGATCGCGGCGAACGACGCGCGGTCGGGGAAGGTGAGGTCGCGGGCGCTCGCCGCGAGCGGGTGCTTGCGCAGCTCGGTCACGGACCGGTCGCCGCCCCAGATCACCCGCAGCTCGCACGCGGCCGACAGGGCGGCGGTCACGGCGTCGTCCCGGCCGTAGGTGACCATGCGCTGGGTCTGCGCGATGATCGGGTCCGCGTCCGCGAGCGCCTCGTTGAGCGCCTCGACCACGGTCTCCGCGGCACCGGCCGAGCGCGACGAGATGCGCACCACGTTGGGGTTGCCCGCCAGCGCGGACAACGCCCACGAGTAGACGAAGATGGTGTCCACGTTGGCCGGTGGCACGTGGAACACGAGGCCGCGCGGGAACCTCAGCGCGTCGGCCCCGGTGTCCATCGTGGACAGTGCCTTGGCGATCTCGCCCCGGCGCAGGAAGAACCCGAGCGAGGCGAGCTCCGGGTAGCGCCGGGCGGTCGCGGGCGCGAGCAGCTTGCGCGCGAACTTCACCAGGAAGTCGACGACCCGCTCGTCACCGACCTTCAGCCTGCCGTTCGCCGGCTCGCCGGACAGCTCGGCCACGAGGCTGTCGACCTCGACGTCCGGCCCGGCCGGGAAACGCTGCTGGACCTTGCTCACGCCGCTCCTCCGCTGAACGTGTCCGAACAACCGCGGGCCTCGGCGCGCGGCAGCCTGCCGAGCACGGAGAAGCGCTTGCCCGGCCAGTCGCCGTCGTCGATCCCGTGCACCACGCCGAGGTCCTCGGTGAGCAGCACGTGGCCGGGGTACGAGCGCGGCACGGTGCTGACCACCTCGATCACGCCCGGCACGCCGACCGGCTGCTCGGCCCACGTCTCCGGGTCCCGGACCACCACGTCGGCGAAGTCGGGGCAGTACAGGGAGTTCCCCGACGGGCCCTCGACGAACACGGTGCCGAGCTGCTCGACCATGCCGTAGTAGTTGTGGATCCGGGTCAGCCCGGTGTCGTTCGCGAACGCGCGGCGGAACTCGGCGTTGTCGACCGAGCGGTCGATCAGCTTCTTCCAGCCGCCGGAGTGGACCAGGATCCCGTTGGACAGGTCGAGCCGGTGCTCGCGCGCGACCTCGTAGAGGTACTGCCACACCATGAAGGTGAAGCCGAAGATGAGGAACGGCTCGTCGCCGTGCGCCGCGAGGAAGCCCTTGACGGCCTCGACGTCCGGCTGGTCGTCCTCGTCCAGCGCGTAGACGTGCTTGCGGCCGAAGTTCGCCATGCCCAGCACGCCCGCGCCGCGCGCGGAGAACGAGCGGCGGTTCTTGATGATGCCGATGGTGTCCACCATGAGCATCGGCAGCCGCTTGTCGCCCAGCACGGCCTGGAGCGTGCGGCCGAGGTAGCGGGGCTGGTCGGCCGCGGCTTCCTTGTCCAGGTAGATCCGGGACACCTCGGCGCCGGTCGTGCCCGACGACGTCAGGACCTTGAAGACCTCGTCGTCCGGCACGCTCTTGAGCACGTGGTGCTTGAACATGCGCACGGGCAGCCACGGCACCTGCTCGACGGAGTCGAACCCGGCACCGCGGGCGTGGCCCAGCGAGCCGAGGATCCGGTCGTACGGCTCGCAGTGCGCCCGGTGGTGCTCGGTCAGCTCCGTCAGCGCGGGCAGCAGGGCCGCCTCGCGCTCGGCCTGGCCCAGCCCGAAAACACCCTCAACGATCGCTGTCACGCCCGTCCCTCCAGGGAGCGGTAGTCGACCTTGCCGCTGGCCAGCAGGGGCAGGGCGTCGACCTCCCGCACGTCGAATCCTGACACGTGCATGTGCAGCTTCTCCGCGAGTTCGCGGGCGACCGCCTTGCGCGTGTCGGCACCGCGGTCCTCCAGCCAGACGACCACCTTGTCGCCCGCGGGCACCGCGGCCACCGCACCCGTGTCCAACCCCGCCCCCCGCACGATCTGTTCCAGGTCGTCGAGGTTGACGCGGTTGCCGAACACCTTGCCGATGCGCTTGAGCCTGCCGGTGATGAAGAGGTAGCCGTCCTCGTCGAGCCTGCCGAGGTCCCCGGTCTCCAGCACGCCGCCGCGCGAGTCGCCGTCGGCCAGCTCGGCCTCCGACTCCGCGTAGCCCATCATCACGTTCGGCCCGCGGTAGAGCACCTCGCCCACGACGCCGGGTTCGGTCGTCTCCGCCCCGGCCCCGGTGCGGATCGTGAACGCGCCACCGGGGAGCGCGGGGCCCGCGGAGCCGAGCTTCTCGGCCAGCTTCTCGGCGGGCACGGTGGCCATCCTGGGCGCGGCCTCGGTCTGGCCGTACATGACGAACATCCGCCCACCCGCCGCGACCATCTTGTCGTTGAACTCGGTGACGAGGTCGTCGCGCAGCTTGCCGCCCGCCTGCGTGATCGTGCGCAGGCTGGGGTACTTGGCGGGGTCGAAGCGCAGGCGCTTGAGCATCTCGTAGTGGTACGGGACGCCGGCCAGCGACGTGATCTTGTGGTCGGCGACGGCCTGCCAGAACGGCCTGCCCATCACGCCGGTGGCCTCGACGACCACGGTCGCGCCGCGCAGCAGGTGGCTGTTCAGGACGGACAGGCCGTAGCTGTAGTGCAGCGGCAGGCTCGTCGGCGCGACCTCGTCGGCACCGATGCCGAGCACCTCGGCGATGGCCTCGGCGTTGCTCAGCACGGCCGTCCTGGACAGCCGGACGAACTTCGGGTTGCCGGTGGAGCCGCTCGTGGGCAGCAGCACGGCGAGGTCCGGGTGCGGCACGACGCCGTCCGCGGCCTCGCGCACCCAGGCCGGTCCGCCCACCTCGGCGGGCCGGTAGCCGTCGGGTGCGACCCCGTCGGCGCCGAGCACGGCGGCCGGGCGGAAGGCCGCGACCAGCGCCAGCAGCACGTCCCGGTCCTGGCCCGCGTCCAGCAGCGCGACGGGCCGGTCCGAGGTGAACGCGGCGAGGTAGCGCAGCACGCTCGGCACGTCGACGGCCGTGCGCGCGAACACCACGCCGACGGGCAGCGCCGCCAGCTCGGCGGCCAGCGCGTCGACCCGTGACCGCAGGTCAGCGCCCGCCAGCTCCGTGCCGTCCGCCGCGTCGACCAGCCGAGCGCCGTCGCCGAGCAGGCTCACAGCACGAGCCCCCCGTCGACGCCGAGCACCTGACCGGTCACGAACGACGCGTCGTCGCTGACCAGGAAGCGGATCACCCGCGCGACCTCGTCGGCCTCGCCGAGCCTGCTCAGCGCGGTGTCCCTGGTGATCCGTTCGAGCACGTCGTCGGACTGGCCCGCGGTGAGGTCGGTCTTGATCACGCCGGGAGCGACCGCGTTGACCCTGATGCCGTAGCGGCCCAGCTCCTTCGCCGACGACCGGGCGATGCTCGCGACAGCGGCCTTGGTGGCCGCGTAGACCAGCTGCCCGGCGTTGCCGCGCTCGCCCACGATCGACGCGAGCAGCACGATCGACCCGGTCTTCTTGCGCATCATGGCGCGCGCCGCGGCCTGCACGGTCGCGATGGTGCCGCTGACGTTCGTGCTGAGCATGCGGTCGACGTGGTCGTCGCCGATCATCCCGATCAGCGCGCCCTCCAGCACCCCCGCGCTGGCGACGAGCGCGTCGATCCGGCCGTGCTCCTTCGCGACGCCCCGGAACAGGTCCTTGACCGCTGCCGGGTCCGTGACGTCCAGCGCCAGGCCGCTGACCGCGGCCCCGTGCCGTTCGGCCAGCTCGCCCGCCCGCTGCTTCGCCGCGGTGTCGTCCCGACCGGTCAGCACGACGGTCGCGCCGGACGCGGCGAGCGCGTCCGCGGTGGCCAGCCCGATGCCCCTGGTGCCCCCGGTGACGACCGCCACCCGACCGGACAGGTCGATCCGCACGTCAGTCACCGGCACCCAGTACCCGCAGCATGTCGAGCGCGACCTTGAAGCTGCTCATGTCGATGACCTGGTCGGTGTCGAACTGGACGTCGAACTCGTCCTCGATCGCCGCGACGAGCGCCATGTGGCCGACCGAGTCCCACTCCTCGATCTCGCGGTACTTCAGGTTCTCGACGTCGACGTCCTCACCGAGCGCGAGCGCTTCGACGAAGGTGCTGCGCAGCCGTTGCTGCAAGTCCATCTGAGTTCTCCCGTGTCCTGGCCTGCGACGTCCAGCGCGGGTGCTGGCGCCCGCGAGTCGGCGGCCCAGAGTACGAGGGTAGCCGGTGGTCGGCAGCCTCCGAGCCACGGTGGGGAGGGGGCGGGCGGGATGAGACCGGTTACAGCTGCCCACCCCAGGGCATTTCCTGCGGGTGAACGCGGGTAGCCTGCCACGGTGCTCGCTGCGCTCATGTGCTAGCAGCTCCCTGACCTGCTGCTGAGCCAGACCGGACCGGTCTGTCTCGACGCGGCCCCGCCCGATGGGAAGACGGAGAATGATCCCAATCACCGTTGTCGACGTGCGCGACGCGGAGCCGTACGTGCTCGAAGTGCTCCGCTCGGGAGTCATCGCCCAGGGCCCGATGGTGAAGCGGTTCGAGGACACCTTCGCCGAGATCGCGGGCGTGAAGCACGCGGTCGCCGTGAACAACGGCACCACGGCGCTGGTGGCCGCGATCCAGGCCCTGGACCTGCGACCGGGTGATGAGGTCGTGACCTCGCCGTTCACCTTCATCGCGACCCTCAACGCGATCCTGGAGGCGGGTGCCACCGCGCGCTTCGCGGACATCCGCGAGGACGACTTCTGCGTGGACCCGGACGCGATGGCGGAGGCCGTCGGGCCCCGGACCAAGGTCCTCATGCCGGTCCACCTCTACGGGCAGACCGCCGACATGGGCAAGATCGCGCCGATCGCCGAGGAGCGCGGTCTCGCGCTGGTCGAGGACGCGGCGCAGGCGCACGGCGCGAAGTTCGACGGGCGTCCGGCGGGCAGCTTCGGGCTCGGCTGCTTCTCGTTCTACGCGACGAAGAACATCACCACCGGTGAGGGCGGCATCATCACGACCGATGACGACGCCGTCAACGAGAAGCTGCGGATCCTGCGCAACCAGGGCATGCGG
This sequence comes from Umezawaea sp., assembly GCF_036375055.1. GTDB lineage: Bacteria > Actinomycetota > Actinomycetes > Mycobacteriales > Pseudonocardiaceae > Umezawaea. The sequence continues at coordinate 52,162 of NZ_DASUSQ010000072.1, read as the reverse complement.
CAGCGCTACGAGTACGTGATGGCGGGCCACAACTACCGCCTCACCGACCTCCAGGCGGCGGTCGCCATCCCGCAGCTCGCGAAGATCGACCAGATCACCGCGAAGCGCAAGGAGAACGCCGCGACCCTCTCCGAGGGCCTCGCGGGCGTGCCCGGCCTGGTCACGCCGACCGAGCTGCCCGGTCGTTCGCACGTGTGGCACCAGTACACCGTGCTGCTCACCGAGGACGCGGCGCTCACCCGCGACGAGTTCTCGGCCAAGCTGACCGAGCGCGGCATCGGCAACGGGATCTACTACCCGAAGCTCGTCACCGACTACGCCTGCTACCAGGACAACCCGAACGTCATCGCGTCCGAGACGCCGGTGGCCAAGCGCGTCACGGAGCAGTGCCTGTCGATCCCCGTGCACGCGGGTCTGACCGACGACGAGCTCGCCACCGTCGTCGGCACCGTCCGGGAGGTGTTGGGCGCGTGACCGCACGTCCTCGGATCCTGCTCGTCGGCACCGGCACGATGGGCTCGCTGCACGCCCGCGTGCTGTCCCAGTCCGACCGCTGCGACCTGGTCCGCGTGGCCGAGCCGCGCGAGGAGGTCGGGCGTTCGGTGGCCGACCGCTTCGACGCGACCTGGTCGCCGGAGATCGGCGACCTGTCCGACGTCGACGCGGTCGTGCTCGCCTCGGCCACCGAGTTCCACCACGGCCTGGCGCTCGAGGTGCTGGCGCAGGACAAGCCGCTGCTGGTCGAGAAGCCGGTGTGCGACGGCCTGGCCGCGAGCGAGGAGGTCGTGCGGATCTCCGCCGAGCGCGGCATCCCCCTGATGTGCGGCCTGCTGGAGCGCTACAACCCGGCCGTGCTGACCGCGTTGTCGCTGGTCGACAGCCCGGTGCACGTGGCGGCCACGCGGCACTCGCCGTACGCCCCCCGCATCCGCACCGGTGTCTCGTGGGACCTGCTGGTGCACGACGTCGACCTGGCGATCCGCACGTTCGGCGGGATCGACCCGGTCAGCGTGCAGGGCAGCTTCGGCTACTTCCACCCGACGTCGGTCGACGACGCCGAGGACATCGCCGAGACCGTGCTGCGGTTCGACGGCGGCGGCCTGGCGACGGTGTCCGCGAGCCGGATCGGCCAGCGCAAGGTCCGCTCGCTGGTGATCACCGAGCTGGACCGGCTGATCGAGGCCGACCTGCTGCGCCGCGACGTGACCATCTACCGGCACGTGTCGAACGACGCCGCGACGCCGGACGGCAGGGGCTACCGCCAGCAGTCGATCATCGAGATCCCCGAGCTGGTGTCGGCGCGCGAGCCGCTCGCCGCCCAGCTCGACCGGTTCCTCGACATCCTGGCCGGGACGGTCGACGCCGACGAGGAGCGCAACGCGATCCTGCCGTCCCACCGCGTGGTGGCACAGGTGTTCGAGAACCGGAAGGCCGTCCCCGCGGGGGTCTGACCTGCGAGTTCCACAGGGGGTGTGCTCCGGGGGCGGAGCACACCCCCTTCGTCCATCTCGGTGATCCATGTCACATGGAACCTCCTTGGCGCGATGAACCAAGCGCACAGGGGAGGTGCGAAGTGACCTATGACCAGAACCAACGCTTCATCCGGTTGGTGCCGGGGGGCAACGGCGTCGTCTACGCGATCCAGGCGGACGGAGTCCTGCTGTGGTACCGCCACGCGGGCTGGCAGACCGGCGCCGCGTCGTGGAGCAACGGCGCGGGACTCGCGATCGGGACCGGCTGGCAGCAGTTCAAGACCGTGCTCGCCGCCGACGACGGCCAGCTCTTCGCGATCGGCGAGGACGGCTCCATGCGCTGGTACAAGTACCAGCTGACCGACCCGAACACCGGTTCCGGGACCTGGCACCCGGCGAGCGGGTCGGTGATCCGCACCGGGCTCCAGGCGTACCCGCGGATCTTCGGCGGGTGGAACGGCGTCCTCTACGCCATCGACACCAGCGGGGACCTGCACTGGTTCCGCTACCTGGCGGGCAACGGCACCAACGGGGCGGGTGCCTGGCACGGCAACTGCGGCTCGGTGATCAGCACCGGGTGGAAGCTGTTCTACGCGGTGTTCGCCGACCCGAACGGCGTGATCTACGGCATCGCGCGGGGTGGGAACCTCCTGCACTGGTGGCGCTACCTGGCGGGTGACGGCACCAACGCCGCGGGCGCGTGGACCAACGGCGGCAAGCCGTGGGTGATCGGCAGCGGGTTCTCCGACGACGCCAACAAGTCCTGGTTCGCCAACACCACGGGCACGGTCTACCTGGTGTGGATGGACACGGCGACCACTCCGGGCTACGACGACAAGCTGAACTGGTTCCGGCTGCTCAACTCGGAGACCATCAGCGGCGACTGGACGGGAGCCTGGGTCAACGGGGGCGCCCCCCTCCAGGTCGGTGCCGGGTTCTCCGTCGAGCCGACGGCCGCGCTCCAGGGGTACGCGAACGACCTGAGCCCGCGCCCCGGCTACCCGCAGGGCTTCCCGGTCTCCAGCACGTTCACCACGGTCCAGGCGACCGTCGAGCGGCTGGCCGTGAGCGGGCAGCCGCCGGGCAGCGTCGTGTGGGGACCGGTCAGCCAACCCGGCCGCCTCCAACCGCTCCCCGGCGGCTACCGGGCGACCGGCTGCGGCTGGACCCCGGACTTCTCGCTCACCATCCCGGCGTCCTGGCCGTCCGGGGTGTACGTGTGCAGGCTGCGCGGGCTGCTGAACGGCGTGCCGCACCTCCGGTACGACATCCCGTTCGCGGTCAAGCCCACCGCGCCGTCGTCGCCGATCGCGGTCCTGCTGCCGACCAACACCTACAACGCCTACAACACCTGGGCGGGCCACAACACGTACACCACCGTGGGCCAGGTCGGGGTGCAGCGGACGTTCGCCTCGCTGCGGCCGAACGACAGCGTGTGGACCGACGACCGGGCGAGCCTCTGCCACACGTTCTACTCGGACCTGCTGCTGCTGCGCTGGCTGGTCGCCAACGGGTTCTCGTTCGACTGCTACCAGGACGGCGACCTGGACGCCGACGGCACCTGGCTCGGGCACTACGACGCGCTGGTGCTCGGCAGCCACGCGGAGTACTGGTCGCAGACGATGAAGGACCGGGTGAACGCCTACCTCGGCAGCGGCGGGCACGTGATCGCCACCGGCGGGAACACGATGTTCGAGAAGGTCTCCTGGTCCGCGGACGGCGACTCGGTGGTCTTCCGCTCGACGAACGGGCTGCGCGAGCCGATGTGGTTCGCCAACCTGGGGCAGCCGACCTCGGCCGTGCTCGGGCTCGACTGGGACGGATCGGAGTTCATGACCTTCGGCCCGTACCGGGTGGTGGACGCCGCGCACCCGTTCCTCGCGGGCTGCGGGCTGACCGTGGGCGGCACCTTCGGCGCGCAGTCGTACAACATCGCGGCCAGCGGGTGGGAGGTCGACCGCAGGCCGGTGCCACCCCGCCCCGGCACCCAGCTCATCGCGGTCGGGCAGAACAGCGGTGGGGACAACGGCGCCGAGATGGTCAAGCTGGACCGGCCGGGCGGTGGCTGGGTGTTCAACACCGGCTCCATCGCGTTCAACGGGTCGCTGGCGCTGGACGCCACGTGCTCGCTCGTCCTGAAGAACGCGCTCAACGCCGCGATCACGTAGCGCGGTGACCACGCGGGTGCCCTCCGGTGCGCGTCGCGCCGGAGGGCACCCGCGTGACGGGTCAGGGCTTGTCGAACTCGCCCGCGGGCGCTCCCCAGACGACGGTCTCGCCGCGCTCCTCGGCCAGCTCGCGGCGGCGCTTGTTCTCCGCGCGCACCCGCTCGGCCTCGCCGCGGATGTACTCGTCGTCGTAGCGCTGGAACACCCTGGCCGGGTTGCCCGCGACCAGGCTGCGCTCCGGCACGTCCTTCGCCACGACCGACAGCGGCTGCACGGTGGCGAAGTCGCCGATCGTCACGCCGGGCATGATCACGCTGTTGCCGCCGATGAAGCAGCCCTTGCCGATGCGGACCGGCTTGCGCTCGATCAGGTCGGTGCCCGAGTGGTTCTCCAGCATCATGTTCGCGAGCCAGCTGGAGTGCGTGAAGACCAGGCAGTTGAGCCCGATGCTGGTGTGCTCGCCGATCTCCATGCCGCCGCTGGCGTCGAGCACGGCGCCCTCGCCGATCCAGCAGTGGTCGCCGATCTTCAGCCGGTCGGGGCTGATCACCTTGGCCCGCTCGCGGATGCGGGTCGTCTCGGGCAGGCCGAACAGCTTCGCCCGCTCCTGGTCGTTCATGTACTGACCGACCAGCTCGGTCAGGATGTGCGGCCGGAGCCGGTTGCTGCGCTCGTCGTCGAAGAACATCAGTGCTTTCCTGCCGGGGTCGAAGCGGACATCAACTCGAACACGTCGAGGTGCTTGCGGGTCACCTTCTCCAGCGTGAACCCGTCGAGCACCACGGCGCGCTGCCTGGACGCGATCCGCCTCCGCTCCTCGGGATCGGCGAGCAACCGGTTCACCGCGCTGACGAGGTCGTCGGTGTGATCCGGCCGAACCAGCACCGCGTTGTCCCAGTTGCGCAGCTCGACACCGGGGAAGTTGGTCTCGCGCACGGCGCAGACGGTCGCCCTGCCCGCGGCCATCGCCTCCAGACTCGCTGTGCCACACCCTATGCCCTGGAGGTCGTGGGCGACGACGTCGGCGGCGGCCAGGTAGGAGGGCACGTCCGCCCTGGGCACGGCGCCCGTGCTGAGGAACGCGTGCGCGACCCCGAGCCGTTCCGCCCGGCGCAGGTACGCGTCGTAGTACTGGTGGCCGACGACCAGGACCTTGGTGTCGGGGTGTTCGGCGAGCACGCCCGGCATCGCGTCGACCAGGGCCGTCCGGTCGCGCAGCGGGATCACGTGCCCGAGCGAGACGACCAGCGGCCCGGTCCCGATGCCCAGCTCGGCCCGCACGTCCCTGGTCGGCGGCTGCGAGCACCAGTCGGGGTCGACCGCGACCGGGATGTGCTCGAAACGGTCCTCGTCGGCGCCGTACCGCGCCGCGCAGTAGGTGGCCGCGAGTTCGTCCATGATCACGAAGCGGGGGTTGGACAACCGGAGCACGGGTCGCACGAGGAACCGGTCGAGCGCGCGGAACAGCAGCGAGTAGAACCGGTTCCGGCTCTCCAGCCTCGTGTGGACCGACAGCAGCACCGGCACCCCGCGCCTGCGGGCGTACCAGCCGGTCAGCCAGCTCAGGTCGAGGAACTGGCCGTGCTGGTGGATGACGTCCGGCTCGAACTCGTCGAGGATGCGGAACACCCGGCGCAGGTTGCCCGGCCTCGCGGTGAAGGTGATGTCGAAGTCGATCGACAGGCCGAGCTGGGGCATCCCGAACGCGGGCAGCCGGTGCACCCGGTAGCCGCGCACGTCCTCTTCGGCGGGTGCGTCGTGGTACGCGGCGGTGAGCACCACCACCTCGTGCCCGAGCCGGACGAACCTCTCGGCGAGCGCTGAAGCCAGGTGCGCGCTGCCCCCGACCCTCGGCGGGAAGAAGTTGTTCACTACCGCGATGCGCACCCGACGACCCCCTCGGCCGTTCGCGGACGACGCGGCCCCGGATCGGGGCCGCGTCCGCAGGTCCGGTGGATCAGCTGGTGGCGCTGAGCTTGACGAGCTCGTTCATGCCGTCCTCGACCGAGATGGTGGGCTCCCAGCCGAGCACCTCCTTGGCACGGGTGATGTCCGCCGCGCGGCGGGACACGAGCACGTCGCGCGGGTTGAACGTCGGCTCGACGTCCACGCCGACGGCGTTGATCAGGATCTTGGCCAGGTCGGCGACCGTGGTGTCGATCCCGGTGCCGATGTTGACCGGCACGTTGGCCTTCTCCGACTCCAGCGCGGCGACGACCGAGCGGGCGATGTCCGTCACGTGGATGAAGTCCATCGACTGCTCGCCCTTGCCGTCGATGACCGGCGGCAGGCCCTGGCGGAGGCGGTTCACGAAGTGGTTGATCACCGAGGTGTAGTACGCGGTGGTCTTCTGGCCGGGGCCGTAGACGTTGAAGAAGCGCAGGCCGACCCAGGACAGGCCCTTCGTGCGCTCGTAGAAGCCCAGCAGGTCCTCACCGGAGCGCTTGGCGATGCAGTACGGCGTGAGCGGCGACAGCTCGTCGTCCTCGTGCATCGGCAGCTTCTTCGGGTCGCCGTAGACCGAGGCGGACGAGGCGTACACCAGCCTGCGCACGCCCTGGTCGGCGGCGGCGGCGAACACGTTGTGGTTGCCGACCATGTTGATGTCGACGCTCTCGTACGGGTCCGAGACGCTCTTGTTGATGGAGACCGCGGCGAGGTGGATGACGCTCTCGCAGCCCTTCATCGCGTTCTGCACCGCGCCGCCGTAGCGGACGTCCTGGTCGATCAGCTCGACGTTGCCGGTCGCGACCAGCTCGGCGACCTTGTCGCGGTCACCGCGGAACATGTTGTCGAAGATGCGGACCTTGTAGTCGCGTTCGAGCAGCATCGGCACGACGTGCATACCGATGAAGCCGGCTCCACCGGTGACGAAGACCGTGCGCTGGGACGAGGACATGCGGGGGGACTCCTGTGTTTCGAGGCTCTCGGGTACGTGCTGGGTGAGGTGGGTCAGCGGACTTCGCCGAGCACCTCGCGGAGCGTCTTGGCGACTCGCTCCACCTGGTCGTCGGTCAGGTTGGCGTGCATCGGGATCGCCAGGTGCCTGCGGAACAGGTCCGCCGACACCGGGCACGGCGTGGTCTGGCCGTAGACCGGCTGGACGTGCGAGGCGTAGGTGCCGAAGTTGCACTGCACCCCGCGCTCGCGCAGCCGGATGGCGACCTCTCCGCGGTCGACGTCCGGGTCGAGGGTCACCACGTAGGACTGCCACGGGTGGACCCGGTCGGGGAGCTCGACCGGCAGGGTCACGCCGTCGACGCCGTCGAGCAGCTCCTGGTAGCCCCTGGCCGCGCGGGCGCGGTTCGCGAGCAGCGTCGGGAGCCGGTCGAGCTGGGCGAGCATGATGCCCGCCATGACGTCCGACATGCGGTAGTTGTAGCCGGCGACGTCGAACGACGGCACGGGCAGCTCGCGCGCGCCCTCACGGCTCAGCGCGGGCTCGATGCCGTAGGTGTGCAGCTTGCGGGCCTTGGCGGCCCACTCCGCGTTGTTCGTGGTCAGGGCACCGCCCTCACCGGCGGTGATGCCCTTGCGGCCGTGGAAGCTGAAGGTGGCCACGTCGGCGAGCCCACCCGCGGGCCTGCCCTTGTAGCTCGCGCCGGACGAGCAGGCGCCGTCCTCGATGAGGAACAGGCCGTGCTTGTCGGCGATGGCGCGCAGCTCGTCGTAGTCGGCGGGCTGGCCGAACACGTCGACGGCGAGGATGCCGACGGTCCTGGGCGTGATGGCCGCTTCGACGGCGGCCGGGTCGACGCTCCAGATGTCCGGGCGGACGTCGGCGAAGACGGGCTTCGCGCCGGTCCACATCACCGAGTGACCGGTGGCCGGGAACGTGTAGTCGCCCACGATGACCTCGTCACCGTGCTTGACCCCGACGACGTCGAGGGCCAGGTGGAGCGCCGCGCCGCAGTTGTTCGTGGCGAGCACGTGCTCGGCCCCGGCAACCTCGGCGAACCGCTCCTCGAACTTGGCGCAGGTCGGTCCGGCGCCGGAGAGCCAGCCCGTCTCGAAGACCGCGGCGACGGCCGCGAGCTCTTCCGCGCCGACAGTGGGTTGACCCAGAGCAATGGTGTCGGACATGCCTCTCCCAGTATTCGACCGCAGGTGAGTCTATAGGTGCCTGACCTGCACCCCCGGTCGCCCCCGTAACCTCGGTGTCACACGAACGAGAGGGCGAGACGTGCAGCACATCGTGGTGATCGGTGGCGGGATCGTCGGACTGGCGACGGCCAACGAGCTCGCCAACCGCGGCAAGCAGGTCACCGTTCTGGAGAAGGAGCCGCACTGGGCGGCCCACCAGACCGGCCACAACAGCAACGTGGTGCACGCGGGGCTCTACTACAAGCCCGGCTCCCTCAAGGCGAGGATGTCGGTGGCGGGCAACGCGTCGATCATCGAGTTCGCCCGCGACAACGGTGTCCCGTACGAGGTGTGCGGCAAGCTCGTCGTGGCCACGAGCGAGGACGAGCTGCCGAGGCTGGCCGCGCTCGCCGAGCGGGCCGAGGCCAACGGCGTGCCCGCCAAGATGATCTCGGCGGAGGAGGCCCGCGAGCACGAGCCCGAGGTCGCCACCGTGGCCGCGCTGCGCGTCGAGAGCACCGGCATCATCGACTTCCCGGCGATCTGCGCCGCGCTGGTCCGGCGGCTCACCGAGCACGGCGCCGACCTGCGGCTCGACAGCCCGGCGCTGGCGATCCGCCGGGCGAGCACCGGCGGCGGCGTCGAGGTCGCGACCCCGCGGGGCGTCGTGCGGGCCGACGCGCTGGTGAACTGCGCGGGCCTGCACAGCGACCGGGTGGCGAAGCTCGCGGGCCTCTCGCCCTCCGCGACGATCGTGCCGTTCCGCGGCGAGTACTTCGAGCTGCGCCCCGAGCGCCGCCACCTGGTCCGCGGCCTGATCTACCCGGTGCCGGACCCCGCGCTGCCGTTCCTCGGCGTGCACCTCACCCGCATGCTCGACGGCAGCGTCCACGCCGGACCGAACGCCGTGCTCGCGCTGCGCCGCGAGGGGTACCGCTGGCGCGACGTCTCCCCGAGCGACCTGCTCGACGTGGCGAGGTTCCCCGGCACCTGGAAGCTGGCGCGCAAGTTCGCCAAGACCGGTCTGGAGGAGGTGCTCCGCTCCTTCTCGCGCAAGCGGTTCGCGGCGAGCCTGGCCAGGCTGGTGCCCGCCGTGGGCGAGGACGACCTGGTGAAGGCCGAGGCGGGCGTCCGCGCGCAGGCCATGCTCCGGGACGGTTCGCTGGTGGACGACTTCCTGGTCGAGACCTCCCCGCGCCAGGTGCACGTGCTCAACGCGCCGTCGCCCGCGGCGACGGGGTCGCTGGAGATCGCCAAGCACGTGAGCGGGCTCGTCGTCGAGCAGCTCGGGTGAGACGCGGAGGGGCCCCGGTCCGCACCGGGGCCCCTCCGTCGTCCGTCGTCGCTAGCGGGGGGTGGCGGGCACCAGGACCTCGCGGCCGCCGAGGTACGGGCGCAGCGCCTCGGGCACCCGCACCGAGCCGTCGGCCTGCTGGTGGTTCTCCAGGATCGCCGCGATCCAGCGGGTGGTGGCGAGGGTGCCGTTCAGCGTCGCGGCGATCTGCGACTTGCCGTTCTCGTCGCGGTACCGGACGTTGAGGCGCCGGGCCTGGAACGTGGTGCAGTTCGAGGTCGACGTCAGCTCGCGGTAGGCCTCCTGCGTGGGCAGCCAGGCCTCGCAGTCGAACTTGCGGGCCGCGCTCGTGCCGAGGTCGCCCGCCGCCGTGTCGATGACCCGGTAGGGGACCTCGATGCGGCCGAGCATCTGCTCCTCCCAGCCCAGCAGGCGCGCGTGCTCGGCCTCGGCGTCCTCGGGACGCACGTAGGAGAACATCTCGACCTTGTTGAACTGGTGCACGCGGATGATGCCGCGGGTGTCCTTGCCGTAGCTGCCCGCTTCGCGGCGGTAGCACGACGACCAGCCCGCGTAGCGGCGCTCGCCGTCGAGGATCTCGTCGGCGTGGTAGCCCGCGAGCGGCACCTCCGACGTGCCGACCAGGTACAGGTCGTCGTCGCGGAGCCGGTACACCTCGCTGGCGTGCTCACCGAGGAAGCCGGTGCCCGCCATGATCTCCGGCCGCACCAGGGTGGGCGTGATCATGAGCGTGAAGCCGTTCTCGGTGGCCAGCGTCGCGGCCATGTTCAGCAGCGCCAGTTCGAGCTGGGCGCCGACCCCGGTGAGGAAGTAGAAGCGCGAGCCGGAGACCTTGGCGCCGCGCTCGGTGTCGATCGCGCCGAGCCTCACGCCCAGGTCGAGGTGGTCGAGCGGGGTGAAGTCGAACGCACGGGGCTCGCCGACGTGCTTGAGCACGACGTAGTCGTCCTCGCCGCCCGCGGGGGCGTCGGGGTGCACGACGTTGGGGATGGCGCGGTGCAGCTCGGTCAGCTCGGCCTCGGCGGCGTGCTGCTCGGCTTCCGCGGCCTTGACCTCGGCGGCCATCTCCTTGCCCTTGGCCAGCAGCGCGTCGCGCTCCTCGCCGCGGGCCCTGCCGACCTGCTTGCCGAACAGCTTCTGCTCGGCCCGCAGCGCGTCGGCCCTGGAGATGGCGGCACGGCGGCGCTCGTCCGCGGACAGCAGCGCGTCGACCACGGACTCGTCCTCACCGCGCGCTCGTTGCGACGCACGGACGGCTTCGGGGTTCTCGCGCACTGCCTTCAGGTCGATCACGAGGGGTAAGGGTAGTCCGTCACCCCTCGCGATCGCGCCCGGATATCTCCTAGCTGATGGCGACGGCCACCACGAGACCCAGCGCGACGTGCGCGCTGGCCACGACGACGCTCGCCGGGGCGAACTTCTCGGACTCGATGAGCCTGCCGATGTCCAGGCGCGTGACCCACTCCAGCAGGCGCACGGCGAGGACCTGGACGATGATCCCGACGAAGCCGAAGATCAACGAGTAGAGCAGGCCCTCGGTGAGCTTGCCCTCGGAACTGTAGATCGCGACCACGATGATCAGCGCCATGCTGAACAGGCCCGCGGCGGTCACGATGACCGCGTTCGGCTTGCCCGTGCGGACCAGACCGCTGAGCTGGCCCGGCGTCGTGAAGTCGATGGCGTAGAAACCCACGACCATCAGGAGCAGACCGACGACGGCGTACAGCGCGATCGCGCCGATGCCCCGACCGATCGTCGAACCGAATCCGGGGTCCAACGCGAGTTGGATGATCACTGGCCCTCCATGTGCTGATGCTTCATTCGACAATCCGGTGGGGGACGAAGGCCGCGCCGTCGTCGGTCACGAGACCGACCGTTTCGCGGATGCCCAGACCCGCGGCCTGGTCCCCGACGACCCACGCGCCCAGTGCGGGCCGGTAGCCGTCGAACTCGGGCAGGGGGTCGAACAGCTGGTAGACGAAGCCCTCCTTGCCGTAGACCCCGCCGGTCTGGGTCTCGTAGCCGGGAGCGACGATCTGGATGTTCGACCCCTCGCGACCCAGCCGGGGCTTGCGCACGTACTCCGTGAGCAGCCCGGGGTCGTCGAGGTAGGCGGGCAGCAGGTTCGGGTGGCCGGGGTACATCTCCCACAGCACCGCGAGCAGCGCCTTGTTCGACAGCAGCATCTTCCACAGCGGTTCGACCCACAGCGTGCCGGGCAGGCTCTCCACCGCGAAGCGGCCGAACCGCTCGTCGACCACCCACTCCCACGGGTAGAGCTTCACCACGGTGTTCATCCGCTCCTCCTCGAGGTCGACGAACCTCTTGAGCAGCGTGTCCCAGCCGATGTCCTCGATGGAGAGGCCGACGGTGTTCATGCCCGCCTCGGCCGCGGTCTCCTGGAGGTAGGCCAGCGTGATGTGGTCCTCACCGGACGTGTCCGCCGACGACCAGGTGAAGTGCAGCTCGTTGGACGGCAGTCGCGCCCCGATCTCACCCCAGCGTTCGACGAGCTTCTCGTGGATCGAGTTCCACTGGTCGTCGTCCGGGAACACCTCGGTCTTCCAGTACCACTGGAGCACCGCCGCCTCCAGCAGGGACGTGGGGGTGTCCGCGTTGTACTCCAGCATCTTGGCCGGGCCGGACCCGTCGTAGCGCAGGTCGAACCGCCCGTAGACGTGCGGGTCGCGCCGCTTCCACGACTCCGCGATGGCGGGCCAGATCCACTCCTGGATGCCGAAGTCGCGGTAGCGCTCGGTGAGCACGACGTTGTCCACGGCCTCCAGGCACATGCTGTGCAGCAGTTCCACGTCGGCTTCGAGCGAGAGGATGTCGCTCATCTCGAAGACGTAGTGCGCCGACTCGTCCCAGTAGGGGCGCTCGACGCCGTTCACGCCCCTGGCGGGCGCGCCGAACACGAGGCCCTGTTCCGAGACCGTCCGCTGCCAGTTCGGCCGCGGCGGGGACGTCCCTCGGCGCAACTCAGCTACCCCCGCTCTTGCTGCTGCCGCTGGACACGCCGAACCCGCCGCGCTGCACCGTCGTCCCCGACCGGGTCGAGATGTTCGCCTTCGGGGGCTTGACCGTGGTCCCGCCGGAGATCTTCTGCCCCACCGTGCCCGTGCCGCCGTAGTTGTACCGGTACTGGCTGTAGCCACCGCCGACGATCGGCATGTAGATGAAGCCACCGGACGTGTACCCGCCGTGCGAGCGCGCGTAGTTCTCGTCGCAGTTGTTGTCGTCGGCGACCACGACGTCGTCGCTGGTCACACAGGTGGCGGTCACGTTGTCCGGGCTCAGCGCCGCGTACCCGACCGCGACCAGCGCGACCACGCCGACCGTCACGCCGCCGCCGATGAGCAGCCGCTTGCGGAGCTTCTTCTTGCGCGCGTGCTCCGCCTCGCGGGCCTCGTCCGCCGCGACCAGCTCCTGCTGCGCGCGTTCACGGGCGCGCTGCTCGGCCAGCGACGGCGGACGGGGTTTGGTCGACCCGTCCTGCTGCCTGATCCGGCCGCGCGCGTTGCCCGGTTGCTGCGGCGGTTGCTGGCTCGCGGGCACGTACGGCGGCGGTGCGGAACCGCCCGCGGGCGCGCCGGAAGCCGGCCCGCCGCTCGGCGGTGTCGGTGCGTCGTGTCCGGACTCGGGTGTCCCAGAGGTCCCGGACCTGTCGTTCTCAGTCATCAGCCACTCCCGGCGGGGACGGTACAGAGACCAGCCGCTGAACGGGTGACGAGTGTCCTAATAGCAACACTCGTCACCCGCCTCTACGACTGCTCGGACGGCACAGGCATCATGGAGTAGATGTCGGTGAACGCTCAGCGGTTTCGTCGTGGTGGCCACATTCGCGGTACGCGGGTGGTCATGATCGGCGCGTCCGTGGGGGGTTTCCTCCTCCTCGGGCTGAGCGCTTTCACATCCTGGCCGGTCAGCGGTAGTGGAGTCGTGGGGACGGAGTCCACGAAGCCGACCGTGAACCCAGCTTACGAGTCGGAAGCCGCGGACTGCCTGAACTGGGCGAAACCCGACCTGTCGGACGTCAAGAAGGTCGACTGCGGCAACCAGCACCTGTTCGAGGTCACCGGCAAGGTCGACATCTCCGCCGAGTACGCCAAGGACGCGAAGTACCCGGCGGCGGCCGACTGGCAGAAGATCAGCCTCGACCACTGCACGAAGCCGTCGCTGGACTACCTGTCCGGGAGGTTCGACCCGTTCGGGAAGTACACCGTCGGGCCGCTCAACCCCGGTGAGCAGGAGTGGAACGCCGGTTTCCGCACGCTGCGCTGCGGTCTCCAGGTCGTGGGACCGGCCGGTGGGCTGCTGCCGTCGTTCGGCACGGCGAAGAAGCAGGACCAGTCGGACGTGTACGACCCCGGCGTCTGCCTCGGCCTGAACGGCAAGTCCGTCGGCGACCCCGTCGACTGCGCCCAGCCCCACACGTTCGAGATCATCGGCGTGGTGGACCTCGCCGCGGCGATCGGCCAGGACTTCCCGGCGCCGGAGAAGCAGGACGAGGTGCTGCCCGCCACCTGCGACACGATGGCGGCCGAGTACTCCGGCGGCGCCGACCTCAAGGCCAAGGGCCTGGTCGTGACCTGGGACAACAGGCTGCCGGAGAGCTGGGCGGCCGGGTCGACGCGGGTCAACTGCAAGATCGGCGCCGTGCCCGCGGACGCCTCGGGGCTGACCGCGTTCGCCGGTTCCGTGCGCAACCCGAACGCACCGCCCCTCACCACCTCGAACCCGCCGCAGACCACGGCCGTCAGCCAGGCCGAGGCCACCGGCGCGCCGCTGCACTCGGAGACCGGGTCGGCGTCGAACTCGCCGTCGTCCGGCCAGAACCCGAGCGGGACGCCGAGCAGCTCGACCACGCAGACGACGACGTCCGAGACGTCGTGACGGTCGAGATGACCCGCGACCGGTTCGAGGAGCTGGTCGGGGACGCGCTGGACCTCATCCCGCCCGACTTCGCGGCGGCGATGGACAACGTCGTGGTGCTGATCGAGGACCGGAACCCGGAGGAGCCGACGCTGCTCGGGCTCTACCACGGCGTCGCGCTCACCGAGCGGACGTCGGACTACGGCGGGGTGCTGCCGGACCGGATCTTCATCTACCGCGACGCGCTCCTCGACTTCTGCGAGGACGAGGACGACGTGGTGAACGAGGTGGCCGTCACGGTGGTCCACGAGATCGCCCACCACTTCGGCATCGACGACGCCCGCCTGCACGAACTGGGCTGGGGCTAGGCCCCGACAGGCCTCCGACAGCTATTCCCAGCGGGCCGTTTGGCACGACAACGCCATTTGCTCGCGACTCGCGGGATCACTTGACGGTGATTTTCCACAATGAACGATAATACTGCCCCGTCAGATCACGTACCGATCACACCCGGAGACCGTGACCATGGAGCCGCAGTTTCGTCAGACGACGATCGACCCCTCCGGGCGATTCCTGCACGCGGAGAACGACAGACTCCGGACCAGGGGTCCGGCGACGCGGGTGGTGCTGCCCGGCGGGGTCTCCGCGTGGTCGGTGACGAGGCACGAGGTCGTGAAGCGGCTCTGCGAGGACCCCAGGGTGTCGCGCGACCCGCTGCGCCACTGGCCCGCCTACGCGGGCCTGCCCGCCGACTGGCCGCTGCGCTCGTTCATCTCGACGGTGAACGCGTTCACGACCTACGGCGGCGACCACAAGCGGCTCCGCACGATGATGAGCAGCGCGTTCACCCCGCGCCGCGTCGAGGCCGTGCGGGGGCGCGTGCACGCCACCGTGGGCAGGCTGGTGCGGGAGATGGGGCGCGCCAGGCCGGGTGAGGTGCTGGACCTGCGCCGCGCGTTCACCGACGTCGTGCCCGCCGAGGCCCTGTGCGACCTGATGGGCATGCCCGACTCGTTCCGGGGCCGGGCCGCGCACAGCATCCAGGCGATCAACCGCCCCACCACCGACGACCGGGACTTCATGGACCTCACCACGTGCCTCGGCGCCCTGGTCGCGACGAAGTACATGGTCAAGGGCGACGACCTGACCAGCGACCTCATCACCGCCCGCTACGGTGACGACCAGCTGACCGAGGACGAGGTCAACGCGGCGCTGATCCTGATGATCGGCGCGGGCAGCGGCACCACGGCGAACCTGCTGTGCAAGGCCGTCACCGCGCTGCTCACCCACCCCGACCAGCTCAAACTGGTCAAGGCGGGCGACGCGACCTGGATCGACGTGATCGAGGAGACGCTGCGCGCCGAGGGCCCGGTGCAGCACCTCCCGCTGCGCTTCGCCGTCGAGGACGTCGACCTCGGGTTCGACACCGTGATCAGAGCTGGCGAACCGATCATGCTGGCGTTCGGCGCGGCGGGCCGCGACCCCGTGGCGCACGGCCGCACCGCCGACGAGTTCGACCTGACCCGGACCGACAGGGACCACCTCGCATTCGGCCACGGGGTGCACCACTGCATCGGTGCACCACTAGCCCGAATGGAGGCATCAATCGCCCTGCCCGCACTCTTCGCGCATTTTCCGGACATGGAACTCGCCGTGCCCGCCGCGGAACTCCAACCATTGCCGACGTACATCTACAACGGCCTCGTCGAATTGCCGGTGCGGTTGCGGAAATAGTGAGCCGCGCTAACAGTTCTAGTCGACGACGATGTCCACGCCCGACCACGCGGTGCAGCGCCACCCGGCGCCGTCCCGTTCCAGGACGACTCGACCGGTGTTGGGCAGCAGACCTCCCGCGGCCAGGCTCGCCGTGACGTTCGGCGCGAGCGCCTGCCCCGCCAGCCGGATGGCGCCGCCGTGGCTGACCAGCACGACCGTCCCCCCGGTGACGCCCTCGGTGATCCGCTCGATGGCGGCCAGGCAGCGGTCGACCACCTGACGACCGTTCTCCCCGCCCGGCAGCGTCAGGTCGAGCCGCCCGTCCGCCCACTCCGAGGCGGTCTTGACGAAGACCCCGTAGGCCTCGCGGTCCGACCGGCCCTCGAGGTCGCCGCAGAAGATCTCCTGCACGCCCTCCACGACCCGCACGGCCATCCCGTGCCTCGCGGCGACGGGCGCCGCGGTCTGCTGCGCCCGCACCGCCGTGCTGGCGCAGACGGCCACCACGGGCTCGTCGGCCAGCGCGTCGGCGAGCACGTTCGCCTGCTCGTGACCGAGGTCGGTCAGCGGCGGTCCCGGCGGCAGCGAGTCGAGGACCATCCTCACGTTGGACGCGGTCTCACCGTGCCGCACCAGGACCAGCTTCACGCGCCCGCCCCTCGTCGCACCGCGGCGACCCAGTCGACGGCCGCGGTGAAGTCCTCGTTGGTGGCGGCGACCAGCTCGCCGCTCACCGTCGGCTCGGCCTGCGGGTACGACCCGAGGAACCGGACCTGCCTGCAGTGCCGGTGCAGCGCCGCCAGGGCGTCGCCCACCCTCGGCTCGGCGACGTGGCCGAGCAGGTCGACGTAGAACCGGTACTCACCGAGCCTGCCCTTGGTGGGGCGGGACTCGATCCTGGTCAGGTTGATCCCGCGCAGCGCCAGCTCCACGAGCAGCTCCGACAGCGCGCCCACCCGGTCGGCGGTCGTCACGACCAGGGACGTGCGGTCCGCGCCGGTCGGCTCCGGGACCGCGCCGGGGCGGCGCAGGTACAGGAACCGGGTCTTCGCGTCCGCCACGTCGGCCACACCGGTCGCGAGTTCGCGCAGCGGGTAGTGGTTGACGGCGACCGGGGCGCTCACGGCCGCGTCGAACTCGCCGTGCTGGACGGCGACGGCCGCCGCGGCCGTGGACGTCGTCGACACGACCTTGGCGTCGGGGAGGTTCGCCTCCAGCCAGTGCCGCACCTGCGCGAGCGCGTGCGGGTGGCTCGCGACGGTGCGCACGGCCGCGGGCTCGGTGTCGGGGCGGACCAGGACGCTGAAGCGCACCGGCAGCACCGTCTCGGCCACCGCGACCAGCGGTTCGCCCTCGGCGAGCGCGTCCATCGTCGCGGGCACGGCGCCCTCGACGGAGTTCTCCACCGGTACGCAGGCGGCGTCCACCTCGCCGCTCCGGACGGCGGCGAGCGCCTGCGGCACGGTCTCGAACGGCACGAGCTCGTCCCGTCCGGGTTGGACGAAGCCGATGGCGGCCTGCTCGGTGAACGTCCCTTGTGGCCCGAAATAAGCGATGCGCGGCACGGCTCAACAATACGAGGGTGACCTGCCGCGACCGTCGTTGAGTCGAGGATCACCAGAGCGACCGGTGCCCAACCCGGTTCCGAAGTGGGTGCCGCAACTGGAATGCTTGTCCGCGTGTCCCCCGATGCGGAGGGTGAGATCAACACTCCGGCAGCTCCCCAAATCGTGTTGTGCGCCGTCGACGAGCCCTTGGCCACGGCCTGGCTCGCGGTGGCGGAAGGTCGAGCGGGGATCCGGGTGCACCGGGGCTCCGTGCTCGACATCATCGCCGAGGCTGTGGTCAGCCCGGCCAACTCCTACGGCTGGATGCGCGGCGGCATCGACGCCGTCTACGCGCGGGCGTTCCCCGACGTGGAGGCGCAGGTGCGCAGCGCCGTGCTCGCGCTGCACGGCGGCGAACTGCCCGTCGGCGAGGCGATGCTGGTGTCCACCGGCGAACCCGAGCCGCACTGGCTGATCAGCGCCCCCACCGTCCGCCACCCCGGCGAGCGGCTGCCCGAGGACACGGTGCACCCGTACCTCGCGGCGAGGGCCGTCCTGCGCCTGTGGCAGGAGGGGAGGTTGGAGGACGGCAGGCCGGTGCGCGACGTCGTGCGCACCATCGCCATGCCGGGTCTCGGCACCGGCGTCGGCGGCGTGGCGCCGGAGACGTGCGCGCGGCAGGTCGCCGCAGCCTGGGACGAGGTCTTCAGCCCGTTACCGAGACGTTAGCCACAGGTTGTGCACAACCTGTGGACAACCTTGGGGAAAGGTTGTGCACAACTAGCGGATCGACACCCGTCTTTCCAGGTCGAGCTCGTCGGTGATGGGGATGCCGTAGTCCCCCACAACCGGTATCTCCGGTTTGAGGCGGCGCGATTCGCGCACCGCGTCCGGCCGCAGCGCCGCCAACTTGAACCCGCGCCGCTGGTAGAAGCGCATCGCGTCCAGGTTGTCGTTCGTCGTCGTCAGCCGGATGCGCGTGCACCCGAGTTCCCGCGCGCGCACGACCGCCGCGTCGACCAGGGAGCTGCCCACCCCCCGGCCCCTGCGGAGCGCGTCGATGGTGACGATCTCCATCACCGGGCCGCTGGTCGTGTAGGTCAGCAGGCCGAGCACGCGGTCCTGCTGCTCCACGAGAAAACCGGGAAGGCTGGCGGGGAAGAACACCTCCCCGTGCGCGACCGCCGTGTGGGCGCGTTGAAGTTCCAGCACCAGACGACCGACCACTATCCGGTCGGCTTCCTCGATGGGGCGAACGACCATCCTTGAACTGTGTCAACACGAGGGGCACTCGTGAACCGGCATTCGCCGTACGGTTGTTTCGTGCCGGTGCGCGTGTTGCTAGTGGACGACCACGAGGTGGTGCGCAGGGGACTGCGCGAAATGCTGGACGACGAGGACGACATCCAGGTCGTCGCGGAGGCGGGTGGGGTCGCCGAGGCGGTCGCCAGAGCTTCTTTCGCGATGCCCGACGTGGCCGTGGTCGACGTCCAGCTCCCCGACGGCAACGGCGTGGAGCTGTGCAAGCGCCTGCGCGCCCTCCCCGACGGGCCGCGCTGCCTGGTGCTCACCGCGTTCGACGACGAGGAGGCCCTGGTGGGGGCCATCATGGCGGGCGCGTCCGGCTACCTGCTGAAACAGGTCAGGGGCCAGGACCTGGTGACCGCCGTCCGCGAGGTGGCGGCGGGCCGCTCCCTGCTCGACCCGGTCACCACGGCCCGCGTCCTGGACCGCATGCGCCGCCCGGCCGAGCCCGACGTGCTCGCGTCGTTGACCGACCAGGAGCGGCGCGTGCTGGACCTCATCGGCGAGGGCATGACCAACCGGCAGATCGCCGAGCGGCTGTTCGTGGCGGAGAAGACCGTGAAGAACTACGTCACGTCCGTGCTCGCGAAACTGGGAATGGAACGCCGCACCCAGGCCGCCGCGTGGGTGGCGAGGCGGTCGCGCTAGGTCTGGTCGCCCCGCCGTCGACCTCACCGCTGGAGGCGGTCACCCCGCGGCCGTCGAAGGCGGAGCGCTGTTGACCACCGGTCACAGCGGCACCTGCCACGTGATCGTCGTCCCGGTCCGCGGTGACGACGTCACGTCGGACCGCCCGCCCGCCGCGACCGCCCGCTCCTCCAGGTGCCTCAGCCCGCGCCTGGCGACGCCGCGCGGGATGCCGCAGCCGTCGTCGACGACCCGCAGCAGCAGCCGGTCGGGTTCGCGGTGCAGGTCGACCCGCACCGAGTGCGCGCCGGAGTGCCGGACGACGTTGGACAGGGCTTCGCGCAGGGCCGCGCGGGCGTGGTCGGCGAGCGGGGCGGGCACGTCGCCGGGGTCGCCCCGCACGTCCAGCTCGGGCGCGAAGCCCAGCAGCTCGCCCGCTGTCCGCACCTCGGCGCGCACCGAGTCCACCAGGTCCCTGTCGGCGGCCTTGCCGGGCTCGGTGCTGCGCAGGGCGCGCACGGTGGCCCTGACCTCGGCGATCGTCTCGTCAAGCTGGTCGACGGCCTCGACGAGCCGGGCGGACTCCCGCGCGTCGAGCTGCTTGCCCAGCCGCCGTCCGAGCAGGTCGAGCTGCACACCGGTCGCGTACAGCCGCTGGATGATCACGTCGTGCAGGTCGCGGGCGATCCGCTCCCGCTCCTGGTAGACGGCGACCCGCTGCCGGGCGGTCGACCCCTCCGCGAGCACGACGGCGAGCCCGGCCTGCGCGGCGAACGCGGCCAGCAGGTCCACGGTGCCCGGTTCGAACGGCGGCGCCCCGCGCTTGCGGTACACCGCCAGCGCGCCGATCTCGCGTTCACGGGTGCCGAACGGCGCGACGGCGAACGGGCCGTACCCGCGCAGCGACTTGGGCACGAACGGGGCCGTGCGCGGGTCGGTGGTGACGTCGTCTGCGACCACCGGCACCCCGCCGCGGGCCGCGCGGGCGGCGGCGGACCGCGCGGACAGCACCGAGCCGACGGGGTCGCCGTCGAAGCCGAAGCCGTGGGACGCCTCCACGACCAGCCGCCCGTCCTCCGCGGTCAGCATCGCGAGCCCGAGGTCGGCCTCGGCGAGCGCGGCGGCGGAGCGCACGACGAGCGGCAGCACCGCGTCGGGGTCGTCGCCCTCCAGCGCGGCCGTCGTGATCTCGGTCGACGCGGCGAGCACCTGCCTGGGGTCCACGGGGCTCAACGGTAGGCCCGCTCCCGAACCCGCCCGTCGGCGACGTCCAGCACCAGGTCGGCCCGCGCGGCCTCCTCGGGCCGGTGGGTGATGTGGACGACGGTCCGACCGCGCAGCGCGACCTCCAGCCGGTCGAGCAGCGCTCGCGCGGTCGGCTCGTCCAGGTGCGCGGTGGGTTCGTCGAGCAGCACCAGGTCGGCGTCGTGCAGCAGCGTCCTGGCGAGCGCGACCCGCTGGGCCTCACCGCCGGACAGCGTGCCGTTGCCGATCAGCACGTCGAGCCGGTCCACCCACTCCGGCAGGCCCGCGAGCAGCAGGGCCTCGCGCAGCCGGTCGTCGTCGGCGTGCGGGTCGGCCATCCGCAGGTTCTCGCGCAGCGTCGTGGACACGAGCTGTGGTTCCTGCGGGCACCAGGCGATCCTCGGTGCCGCCGCGGGCGCGCCGAGGAAGCCCAGCAGGAACGCGAACAGCGTCGACTTGCCCGCGCCCGACGGTCCGACGACGGCCGTCCAGCCCACGGGCAGGTCGAGGTCGACGTCGGTGAGCACCGGTTCGGCGCCCGGCCAGCCGATGCCGTCCGGCCGTTCCGGCAGGACGTCGCCGTCGATCACCTCGGCCAGCCGCCGGTGGGCCTGGCGCAGCGCGGCCCGCTGCTGGGCGGCGGCGGGCAGCCCGGCGAGCGTCTCGGCCAGCGCGAGCGGCACGAGACCGAGCACCGGGACCAGCAGCGGGTCGACGGTGCCGAGCGCGAGGGCCGTGCACACCAGCGAGGCGAGACCGGTGGTCAGCTGGAGGACGGCGGTGGCCGCTCCGGCGCCCAGCGCCTGCCTGCGGGTCTGCCGGACGAGTTCGGCGTCGTGGCGCGCCACCTCGGCGCGCTCGCGCTCGTGCGCGCCGAACGCGATGAGGTCGGGTGCCGCGTCGAGCAGGGTGAACACGTCCGCGCCGAGCCGTCGGCGGCCGGTGGCGAGCGCGGTGGTGGCCCGTCGTTCGACCGCGATGGCCACGGCGGGCGCGGCCAGTCCGCCGACGAGCAGCGCGACCGCCAGCGCGAGGCCCGCCGCGGGGAGGATGAGGCTGAACAGCACCACCACGCCCGCGCTGACGCCCACCGCCACGATCGGGGGCAGCAGCACGCGCGGCACGAGGTCGCGGACCGTGTCGGTGTCGTCCACGAGGCGTTGGAGGGTGTCTCGCCGCATCCGCGCGGGGCCGAGCCGGACGAGCGCTTCCCACAGCCGCACCCGCAGGTCGCCCGCGAGCCGGAACGCGGCCTCGTGCGACACGAGCCGTTCGAGGTAGCGCAGCACACCCTTGGCCAGGGCGAACGTCCGCACGCCGACCACGAGGACCGACAGGGTGAGGATCGGCGGCTGTTCGGCGGCGCGGGCGATCAGGTACGCGGCGAACGCGCTCAGCGCCACGCCGCTGCCCAGTGCGGCGATGCCGAGCAGCGCTCCCGCGAACGCCCGCGCGGTCAGCAGCCGACCCGGTGCCCGGCCGCCGTCCGCCCGCTCCTCGTCGGCGGGGGCGGTCGTCCGGGCGCGCGGTTCGTCCGCCGCCTCCACCACCCGGTGCGTCGCGAGCAGCACCGCGACGCCGTCGGCGGCGACCCGCCGCACGGCCGCCATCACCAGGGCGGCCGTCGGCGGGTCCAGGTGGGCGGTCGGTTCGTCGAGCAGCAGCACCCGCGCCCCGGCGCGGACCTTCAGCAGGGCCCTGGCGACGGCCACCCGCTGCCGCTCACCTGTGGACAGGTCGGCAACACGCCGGTCACACAGGTGCTCGGCGGCGACGTCGGCCAGTTCGGCGGGTTCCGGTCGGCGGCCGGTGGCCAGTTCCAGCTCGTCGGCGACCGTGACCCCGGCGAACGCGGGCCGCTGCGGCACCCACGCGACGGCACGCCTCCACGCGGTCTTGTCCACAGTGGACAGCTCTTTTCCGCAGACCAGGACCTGTCCCGAGTCCGGTTCCACGAATCCGAGCAGCACGGCCAGCGTCGTCGACTTGCCCGCGCCGCTGGGCGCGTCGAGCCGGTGGACCTCGCCCGCGCGCACCGTGAAGCCGGCACCGTCGGGCGCGTCCCGGTCGCGTCGGCGAACGCGCAGGTCGCGGACGTCCAGGACGACGTCACCCGTTTGGCCGCAGGTTGTCCACAGGTTGACCGGTTGTCCACAGGCAAGATCCACATCCGCGTCTCGACCGGGTGAGGGCGGTAGGCTGGTGCTGGGACGCCCCCCTGGGACGGGTGGGGGTTGTTCTTGACGTGTGTGCGGGCTTTGAGCTGGGGTTTCGGTGATCTCGGCTACTCGGCGGACGGCTTCCAGGCCGTCTTCGCTGGCGTGGTGGGCCGCCCCCGCCGCCCGCAGCGGCAGGTAGCACTCCGGGGCGAGGATCAGCACCACCAGACCGGTGACCAGCGTCAGTTCGCCCGAGACGAGTCGCAGGCCGATGCCGACGGCGATCAGCGCGACCGAGAGCGACGCGGCGATCTCCAGCACCAGCGCGGACAGGAACGCCACCCGCAGCGTGCCCATCGTGGCCCCGCGGTGGCGGTCACCGACCTCGCGGACCGCCTTCGCCTGAGCCGCGGCCCGCTTGAACGCGGTCAGCACCGGGAGGGCCCGGACGAGTTCGAGCAGGTAGCCGGAGAGGCGTTCGGTGACGTCGGCCGCGTGCGCCACCCGCCGCTGGGTGAACAGCCCGATGAGGATCGCGAAGACCGGGATCAGCGGGATGGTGAGGGCGATCAGCAGCGCCGACGTGGGGTCGGTGATCAGGATCCACGCGCCGACCAGCGGTGGGACGACGACGGTCGTGACCAGCGCGGGCAGGTACTTGGTGAAGTAGGCGTCGAGCGCGTCGAGGCCCTTGGTGGCGAGCACCGCGAGTTCGGCGGGTCCGCGGGCCGCGATCCACGACGGTCCGAGCGCGAGCGAGCGGTCGAGCAGCGCGGCCCGCAGTTCCTCCTTCGCGCCCGCGGCGGCGCGGGCCGCGACCGATTCCGTCACCCACGCCAGGACGGCGCGGGCGACGACCGCGGTCGCCAGCGGGAACCACGTCGAGCCGCCGGTCAGGACGGTCGCGAGCGCCACGGCCTGCACGACCGTGGCGACGGCGGTGGCCACGGCGAGCGCGGCGCACCAGACCAGCGCCCACCTGGCCGAGCGGGACAGCGCGGGCAGCGCGCCGAGCGGCCCCTTCACGACGACGGGACGTGCACGGGCGGGATGTGGCGGGTGCCGATGCGCTTGCGGAACACCCAGTAGGTCCACCCCTGGTAGATCAGCACGGCCGGGGTGCCGAACGCGGCGACCCAGGTGATGACCGTGAGCGTGTAGGGGCTGGAGGCGGCGCCCGCGACGGTCAGGGAGTAGGCCGGGTCCAGCGTGGAGGGCAGGACGTTCGGGTAGAGGGCGCCGAACAGGGCGGTCACGGCGGCGACGATGGTCAGCCCCATCAGCGCGAACGACTGGCCCTCGCGGCCGAGGGCGAGCCTGGCCATCGCCGCGAACGCCGCGAGCGCGACCAGGATCGCGGCGGCCCAGGTCCACACCGAGCCGGAGCGCACCTGCACGACGAGGAGCAGCACCAGCAGCGGCAGGAGGGCGAGCGGCGCGAGCCGCAGGGCGAGGGCGCGGGCTCGCAGCCGGATGTCGCCCTCGGTCTTCAGCGCGGTGAAGACCGCGCCGTGCACCAGGGCGTACCCGGTGATCGCGGCGGCGCCGAGGAGGGTGTCCCAGCGCAGCGACGCGAACGGCGAGCCCACCCGGTTGCCCTCGGCGTCGATCGGCAGGCCGAGCACGGTGGACGCGATCAGCAGGCCGACGGTCAGCGGCGCGAGCCAGGAGCAGACGACGATCACCCCGTCCCACCGGGCGCGCCAGCGGACCGAGTCGACCTTGCCGCGGTACTCGAAGGCGACTCCCCGGCCGATCAGCGCCAGCAGGAACACCAGCACGGGCAGGTACACCGTGCTGATGAGCGACGCGTACCAGCCGGGGAACGCCGCGAACGTGGCACCGATCGCGACGATCAACCACACCTCGTTGCCGTCCCAGACCGGCCCGATGGTGTTGATCATGACGCGGCGTTCCCGCTCGTCGCGTCCCAGGACGGGGAGGAGCATGCCGACGCCGAAGTCGAAGCCCTCCAGGAAGAAGTAGCCCAGCCAGAGCAGGGCGATCACGCAGAACCAGAGCGTTTCCACGGTGGTCCCCTCTCTCAGTAGGCGAAGGCGAGCGCGTCGGTCTTCTCGGCGGCCGGTGGTGGTTCGGGCGGCAGCACGCCCGCCACGCCCGCTCGCACGTAGCGCCTGATCAGGAAGACCTCGACGCACGCCAGGACGCCGTAGACCAGCGTGAGCGTGATCAGCGAGGTGAGGACCTCGCCCACCGTGGACGACGAGACCGCTCGGGCGGTGAACATCCAGACCCCGTCCACACCGGACGGGTTGGGCACGACCACGAACGGCTGGCGGCCCATCTCCGTGAAGATCCAGCCCGCGCTGTTGGCGAGGAACGGGGTGGCGGTGCTCGCCAGCGCGGCGATCGGGAACCACCGGCCGCTCGGCACGCGGCCCCGGCGGGTGAGCCACAGCGCGAGCAGGCCCGCGCCGGTCGAGATCGCGCCGAAGCCGATCATCAGGCGGAAGCCCCAGTACGTCACGGGCAGCACCGGCACGTAGTCGATCGGCTTGCCGGACAGCTCGCCGAGCTGCGGGTCGACCGGGTAGTTCGTGCCGTACTTCTCCTGGTACATCGGGACGAGCTCGTCGAGTCCCTTGACCTCGCTGGTGAAGTCGTTGTGCGCCAGGAAGGACAGCAGTGCGGGGACGGTGATGTTCTTGACGCTCTCGCAGTCCGCGCGGGTCACGTCGCCGATCGCGAACACCGAGAAGCTCGCGGGTCGTTCGGTGTGGCACAGGGCTTCGGCGGCGGCCATCTTCATCGGCTGCTGCTCGAACATCAGCTTGCCCTGGAGGTCGCCGCTGATGGCGACGCCCGCGAACGCGACGACGCCGACCCACGTGCCGAGCTTCAACGACGAGCGCCACACCGGTTCCTCGGCCGACTTCCGCCACAGGTGCCATGCGGAGATGCCGACCAGGAACGTGGCGGCGACCATGAAGGCGCCGAAGATCGTGTGCGGGAACGCGGCGAGCACGGTGTTGTTGGTCAGCACCGCCCAGATCGAGGTGAGCCGGGCGCGGCCGTCGACGAGTTCGACGCCGACGGGGTGCTGCATCCACGAGTTGGCGGCGAGGATGAAGTAGGCGGACGCGATGGTGGCCAGCGAGAACGCCCACACGCACGCGAGGTGGACCTTCTTGGGCAGCCGGTCCCAGCCGAAGATCCACAGGCCGAGGAAGGTCGACTCGACGAAGAACGCGACCAGGCCCTCCATCGCCAGCGGGGCGCCGAACACGTCGCCGACGAACCGCGAGTACGCGCTCCACGTGAGACCGAACTGGAACTCCTGCACGATGCCGGTCACCACGCCCATGGCGAAGTTGATCAGCAGCAGCTTCCCCCAGAACTTGGTCATCGCGTAGTAGCGCCGGTCGCCCGTGCGCACCCAGGCGGTCTGCACGCAGGCCACCAGCAGCGACAGGCCGATCGTCAGCGGCACCATCAAGAAGTGGTAGACGGTGGTGATGCCGAACTGCCACCGCGCGAGATCCAGTACTTCCACGCTTCGAACGTAGGTCCGCCGCACCACGTCTGAGCAGGTGCGACGGTCCCTCGTTCGGGTAGGACCTAGGTCCCGCCGGGGCCGGGACTGTGCCGCGGTCGACACTGCCGCAGACACGTGCGGGCTGTAGCATGGGTGGTGCCAGAGGGGAGTAGTTCCCGCTGCCACCAGCGCCAGTCAACGGCTGTGGCGCGGCGAGGTGATCGACATACTGATCCGCCAGTGCGGGGATCCGGTCCCTCACCCACCGCGTGTGGGCGAACGAGACCTCCGGCCGGGTAGTGCAACACACCCGGTCGGGGTCTGTCGCGCCTCCGTCCGGGTCCAATGCGGACTGGAGTCTCGTGGCCACCTCATTCATCGCCCTGGCGACCACCTTCGCCATCATCTTCCTGGCAGAACTGCCGGACAAGACGATGGTGGCGACCCTCGTGCTGACGACGCGCTACCGCGCCTGGCCGGTGTTCGTCGGCGTGGTCTCCGCGTTCGCCGTGCAGTGCGTCGTGGCGGTCGCGTTCGGCAGCGCCATCACCCTGCTGCCGGACCAGGTCGTCGCCGCCGTCGTCGCGGTCCTGTTCGGTGTCGGCGCGTTCATGCTGCTCCGCGAGGGCTTCTCCACGGCGGACGACGACGAGTCCGACGCCGCGCGCTCCGGCGCCACCGCCACCCCGTTCCTGCGGTCCGCGCTCACGTCGTTCGGCGTGCTGTTCGCGGCCGAGTGGGGTGACGCCTCGCAGTTGGCGACCGCGGGCCTGACCGCCCGCTACGGCACGCCGGTCGCCGTGGGCATCGGCGCGTGGCTGGCGCTGACGGCCGTGGCCGGGATCGCGGTGCTCGTGGGCCGGAAGATCGCGGGCCGCATCCCCACCCACCTGATCCAGCGAGTGGCGGGATTCGTGTTCGCCGCCTTCACCCTCGTCGCACTGTGGGCGGCGATCTTCGGGTAGGCCTACTTCAGCGCCGCCGCGACGTCCTGCGCGGCCTGGAGCACCCTGGGCCCGATCGACTCCCCGTCCAGCTTCTCCAGGGCCACCACGCCCACGCTGGCCCGCAGTCCGGGCACGCCCCGCACCGGTGACGCGACCCCGTACGCGCCGGGCTGGAGTTCGCCGGTCGACTGCACCCACTGCTTCACGTCCGGGGGCAGGCCGATGGCCTTGCCCGCGGCACCGCGGTGCACCGGGTGCCTGCTGCCGACCCGGTAGGCGACGTGGAACGCCGTCCACGACGGTTCGACCACGGCGACCGCCTGGGCCTCGCTGCCGTCGGCGACGGTGAGGTGTGCCGTCGCGCCGACCTGGTCGGCCAGTTCCCGCAGGGCGGGCTGCGCCGCCATCCGCAGCTGCGGCAGCACGTTCGCGGCCAGCCTCAGCACGCCGAGCCCCAACCGCACCTTCGACCCCTCGCGCCGGACCAGGCCCCTGGCCTGGAGCGGGACGAGCAGCCGGTAGACCGCCGCCCGGCTCGCGCCGATCGCGGCGGCCAGCTCGCTGATGCTCGGCGCGTCGGTCTCCGCGTCGGCGACCGCCTGGAGCAGGGCGAGACCCCGTTCCAGGGTCAGCGAGCTCTCCTTCGACGCCGCCACGGGCACGGGGAGCCGTCCGCGCGGGTCGGAGTGCGGTCGGACCAAGGTGCCCTACTTCCCGTCGGCGGGCTCGATCGTGCCGACCACTTCGGCCAGGCCGACGAGCGAGCCGTCCTCACCGGGGGCGGTGGCGGTGATGCGCACCGTGTCGCCGTCCTCCAGGAAGGTCCGCTCGACGCCGTCGGACAGCGCCACCGGGTGCTTGCCGCCCCAGCTGAGTTCGAGGAACGAGCCGCGCTCGTCGCGTTCGGGCCCGGAGACCGTGCCGGACGCGATGAGGTCGCCCGGTCGCACCGTAGCGCCGTTCACCGACAGGTGCGCGAGCTGCTGCGCGAACGTCCACGACTGCTCGCGGAACGGCGGCCTGGACACGACGGTGCCGTTCCACTCGACCTCGATGCTCAGGTCGAGCCCCCACGGCTGGTCCTCGACGAGGTAGTCGTGGATCGGGTTGGGCAGCGGCGGCGGGGTGATCCGGGCGACCGCGAACGCCTCCAGCGGGGTGATCCACGCGGAGACGGAGGTGGCGAACGACTTGCCGAGGAACGGTCCGAGCGGCTGGTACTCCCACGCCTGCACGTCGCGGGCGGACCAGTCGTTGAGCAGCACCACGCCGAACACGTGCTCGACCGCCCGCGACGTGGACAGCCGGGACGCGACCGGGCCGCCGCAGACGAAGCCGACCTCGGCCTCGACGTCGAGCCGCCCGCTGGGCCCGAACTCGGGGTGCGGCTTGCCGTGGCGCTGGCCGTGCGGGCGCACGACGTTCGTGCCGGACACGACGACCGTGCCCGCGCGGCCGTGGTAGCCGATCGGCAGGTGCGTCCAGTTCGGCGGCAGCGCGGCGTTGTCCGGTCGGAAGATCTTGCCGACGTTCTCCGCGTGGTGCCGCGACGAGTAGAAGTCGACGTAGTCGGCGACGGTGAAGGGCAGGACGGCGCCCTCGACCGGCACGAGCGACGCGCCGCGCGGGGCGGCGGTCAGGGCCACCGCCTCCACGAGCCGGGCGCGCAGTTCGCTCCACGCGGGCCGTCCGGCCCGCAGCAGCGGGTCGAGCGTGTCGGCGGAGACCAGGTCGGCCAGGCGGTCGCCGAGGTAGCCCGCGAGCGGGCGCAGCGGCAGGGCGTGGTCGCCCACGCGCACCGCGACGCCCGCGTCGACGACGCCGTAGGGCAGCGTCTGCGGGCCGAACGGCTCGTCGGCGGTGAACGCCGGGTCGTCGATCCAGGTCACAGCAGGTCCAGCGCGTCGAGGTCGGCGATCGGGTCGGCGAGGGAGCACGACCCGTAGGACGCGAAGACGCCGCGGACGGCGTGCGCCGCCGGGTCGGCCAGCTTGCTCGCCTCGGCCGCGAGCGCCGCACCGTCGGTGCTGGCCAGCGCGCCCCGGACGTCGCCGCCCGAGAGCGACCGCGCGGTCGCGACGAGCAGGTTGAGGAACCCGTGGTGGGTGACGCCGGTGACCTCGTCGGTCTGCCGCACGGCGTGGTGCAGACCGGCGGTGGCCTTGAAGGCGACCCCGCTGTGGGTGACCACGGCGAGGAAGTCGGCGACCTCGTCGACGCTGGGGAAGTTCTCCTTGCTGACGCCGCCGCAGCGCAGCTTGGGCCAGCTCCCGTGCTCGATGACGCGGCGCACGCCGTCGAGCCACTCGGCGCCCCCGCGCCTCGGCTCGACCACGCGGATCACGTCCTCGGGCACGAACTCCGACACGCGTTCGAGCCACACCTCGTCCACGTCGGACGGCGCGGGCATCTCGACCATGCGCAGGGCGAGCAGTTCGCTGCGGGATTCGACGATCGACACGGCCTTGGGGACACCGCCGAGGCCGGTGTCGATGACCAACGAGAGGGCGATCGGCTTGACCGGCTTGACCTTGATCAACTCAGTGATCAACTCGGCCAATCGTGACGCTGGACACAGGAACAGGCCGATCGCACCTGCCCACTCCCCGACGCGCGCGTCGAGGTGCCCGCGCACCGCGTCGGGCATCGACGCGTTGCCCGGGGGGAACAACGCGGCATCGTCGACAAGCCTTGCCAGCAGGGGCGGAGTACCGCGTGGACCTGGCGCACGGAGTTCGAAGGCGCTTGACACGGCTGACACGCTAGTGGCGTATCGGTCAATGAACAAAGATGTCCGACTATCGAACGCCCGGAGTGATCATGGCGTACTACCGCCAAGTCGGTGAGATCCCCCGAAAGCGCCACACCCAGTTCCGCGATCCGGAGGGTGGTCTCTACGCGGAGGAGCTCATGGGCGTGGAGGGTTTCTCGTCCGACTCCGCACTGCTCTACCACCGTTTCCTGCCGACCGCGATCGTGGACGCGCAGACCGTGGCGGAGACCCGAGGGGCGACCACGCCGAACCTGCCGCTGAAGCCGCGCCACTTCAGGACGCAGGACCTGTCCTGGCCGGAGGGCGCGGACGCCGTGACCGGCAGGCGCACGCTGTTCGGCAACCCCGACGTGGTGATCTCGTTCGTGGTCGCGTCCGCGCCGAGCCCGCTCTACCGCAACGCCGCGGGTGACGAGCTGCTCTACGTGCGCAGCGGCAGCGGCACGGTCGAGACCGTCTACGGCGCGATCACCGTCGGTGACGGCGACTACGTCGTGATCCCCACGTCGTGCACCTACCGGGTGGTCCCGGACGAGCCGATGGACGTCCTGGTCCTGGAGGCCACCGGGCACGTCGGCCCCCCGAAGCGGTACCTGTCGGGCAAGGGCCAGTTCCTGGAGCACTCGCCGTACTGCGAGCGCGACCTGCGCGGCCCGGTGGAGCCGCTGCTGGTCGACGGCGAGGACGTGGACGTGCTGGTGCGGCACCGCGCGGGCCTGACCCGGTTCACCTACGCCAACCACCCGTTCGACGTCGTCGGCTGGGACGGCTGCCTGTACCCGTGGGCGTTCAACGTCCGCGACTTCGAGCCGATCACCGGCCGCGTGCACCAGCCGCCGCCCGTGCACCAGACGTTCGAGGGGCCGAACTTCGTGGTCTGCTCGTTCGTGCCGCGCAAGGTCGACTACCACCCGCTGTCCGTGCCGGTGCCCTACAACCACGCCAACGTGGACTCCGACGAGCTGATGTTCTACGTCGGCGGGAACTACGAGGCCCGCAAGGGTTCCGGCATCGGGATCGGGTCGCTGTCGCTGCACCCGTCGGGCTGCTCGCACGGCCCGCAGCCGGGCGCGGTGGAGGCGTCGCTGGGCGTCGACCACTTCGACGAGACCGCGGTCATGGTCGACACGTTCCGCCC
Source organism: Umezawaea sp. (assembly GCF_036375055.1). GTDB lineage: Bacteria > Actinomycetota > Actinomycetes > Mycobacteriales > Pseudonocardiaceae > Umezawaea. The sequence goes on along the minus strand of NZ_DASUSQ010000072.1, from coordinate 21,296 downwards.
GCTGGAACTGGGCGAGGCGGCGCTGGGGACCGAGGACCCGAAGTACGCGTGGTCGTGGGCTCGCAGGGGTCCTGACCTGGACTGACCAGTTTTTGTCGGTGGTCGCCGATAGCTTCTTGACCATGGACGCACAGGCAGTGCTGGAGCTGGCACCGGACGGCCAGGTGGCGAGCGGCGCCACCCGGCTGGCCGGGGTCGCGGGGTGGACGGGCCTCGGCCGCACCCCCGCGGTGCTGTGGGGGTTGTGCCCCGGCAGCGGCAAGAACCCGTACCGCGTGTGCGTCGACCTCGGCGACCGGGCGAGCAGGTGCTCGTGCCCGTCGCGGAAGTTCCCCTGCAAGCACGCGGTGGCCGTGCAGCTGCTGCACGCCCGCGGCGAGGTGGCGGTCGCGGCCGAGGAGGCCGTGCCGGACTGGGTGTCCGACTGGGTGTCGAAGCGGCACGCGGTCGCGGCGCCCGTCGACGCGTCGCCGGAGGCGGAGGAGCGCCGGGCCCGCGCCAAGGAGAAGACGGCGCTCAAGCGCGAGGAGGCGGTGCGCGGCGGTGTCGCGGCGCTGCGCGACTGGCTGAGCGACCTCGCGGGTTCCGGCATCGCCGGTCTGCCGGGCCGGGACGCGGCCTGGTGGCACTCGATCACCGCCCGGATGGTCGACGCGAAGGCCCCCGGTCTGGCGGCGGCGGTCGGCGAGCTGCGCGAGGTCGTGGCCGCGGGAGGCCCGCAGTGGGCCGTGGACGCCGCGGATCGCCTCGGGGGTCTGCACCTGCTGGCGCGGCTCTCCGAGACCGCTGAGGGGCCGCTGGGCGACGTCGTGCGGGCCCGGCTGGGCTTCACCGTCCCCGAGGAGCAGGTGCGCGCCGCGCCGGGCTGGTCGGACCGCTGGGTCGCGCTGCTGCGGCTGGAGACGGACGACGGGCCGTTCCGCACGGTCCGCCAGTGGGTCTGGGGGCGCGACCGGGCCGAGTGGGTCGTCGGCGTCAAGCACCTCGGCGGCGGTGGGAAGCCGGTGCCGCCGCTGCCCCACGGCGCCGAGGTGACGGGCACGCTGCACCCGTACCCCGGTGTCCCCCCGCACCGCGTGGTCGTCGGCGAGCTGGTCGGCGAGCGGCGGGCTCAGGCGATCCCGGTGGCGTCGACGTGGCGGGAGGCCGTGGCGGGCCTGGAACCCGCGCTCCGCGCCGACCCGTGGCAGCGCCTGCACCCGCTCGGCTGCGGTGCCGTGCGCGCGAGCGGCGACCTCCGCTTCCTGGTCGACGCGGGCCGCCGCGGGTTGCCCGTGCGAGGCGACGCGGCGCTCGACCGCGCGCTGGCCGTCACCGGCGGCGAACCCTTCGACGCCTGGGGCCTCTGGGACGGCCACGGCCTGCGGCTCGGCGCGGTCGCCGAGCCGGGCGGGGCTCCCGAGGTCGTCGCGTGACCACCCCTTCCACTCCCGCCGGAGGCACCCCCGTGAACGACCTGCCCTTGCTGGCCGCGGCCCTGCGCGAGCTGCTCGCCGCCCAGTCCCGTCCGCGCTGCGTGCCCGTTCGCGCCACGGGCCGCACGCTGGTCGGCCGCAGGCGCCGGGTGGTGCCGGTGACCGCGCTGGGGCGTGCGGTGTGAGCGTGCGGGTCGAGTGGGAGGACGCGGTGCGGCGGCTGCTGGTCGGTGCGCACCGCGGCGGTGGCGGTCCGGAGGCGCTGCTGGACGACTGCGCGGCGGGTGGGCCCGCCGCGTTCGGAGCGGCGCTGCCGGTGGCCGTGGAGGTGGCCGAGCTGGAGGCCGCGCCGAGCACGGCCGAGCGGATCGTCGGTGAGGCGGCGCGGGAGGTGTTCACCCACATCGCGGCGGTGGACGACCAGGTGCTGCTGACCGAGTGGTGCGGCAAGGCCCGTGCGGCGGGTGAGGTGGCCGAGCACCGGTCGCTGCCGGAGCTGCTGGTGCTGGGCACGACGCATCCGGGCTTGCGGGCGGCGGTGGCCGCGGTGCTGGGGTCGCGCGGCCGGTGGCTGGCGGGGACGCGGCCTGGGTGGGCGTGGGCGACCGGTTCCGGGGTGTCGGCCGAGCTGGTCCCCCTGGGCGAGGTGCTCGACCTGCCGGGCGCGCGGCGGCTGGCCGCGCTGCGTCGGGCGCGGCGGGTCGACCCGGTGGGCACGCGGGCGTTCCTGGTCGAGCAGTTCGCGGCGCAGCGGCGGGCGGTGGACCGGCAGGCGCTGGTGACCGCGGTGGAGACGGGGCTCGGCCCCGAGGACGAGGAGCTGCTGGAAGCGGCGCTGGACGACCGGGCGATCGGCGTGCACGACGAGGCGGTGCGGCTGCTGCGGATGCTGCCGGGATCGGCGTTGGCGGCGCGGGCAGCCGAACGGCTGGACCGCGGCCTGCACCTGGTGGAGGACGGCTTCGACGTGCGGGCCGACGAGCTGTGGGCCGAGGCGCTGCCGGGCCGGGACGAGGCGCGCGACCTCCAGCGCGACGGGTCCGAGGTCGGCGTCGCGGGCAGGTTGCGGGCCGCGGCGGCGAGCGTGCCCGCGGCGTACTGGACGGCTCGGCTCGCGACGGACGACGAGGGTGCGGCGGAGGTGCTGAGCGGTGGCCCGTGGGCCGCGGCGCTGCTGCGCGGGGTGGCGCAGCGGCTGGCGGTGGCGGTCGACGCGAGCCCGTGGGCGGTGGCGGCGACGCGGACGCTGACGGGCATGGAGCAGTTGGAGATGCTGGCGTCGCTGCCCGCGGAGCTGTCCGCCCGCACGGTGATCGCGGTGTCGCACCAGTGGAACTACGACCTGCTGGACCACGCGTGCTCGCAGCTGCCCGCGCCGTGGTCGGCGGAGTCGACGGCGGCGCTGCTCGGCCGGTACGCCGCGATGCGCGACCCGAGGTGGCGGGCCGGGCGCCCGCCCGCCGTGCTGCTGGCCCGCGGCGACGCGGAGGTGCTCGGCGCGAACTGGGCGCTCATCACCCAGCGGTGGCCGGAGCACTCGGTCGAACTCGAGGTGCTGCGGCTCCGCATGAAACTCAGCCAGGCTTTCGACCGGAAGGAACCCGTCCAGTGACGACCGAAACCGTGCTGCGGCCCGCCGCGGAACAGCAGTACGCCGCCGAGCTGGCGGCGTTGGCCGCGGCGGACGACCGGCCCCGCCCGCCGCGCTGGCTCATGTCGCCGCAGGCCGTGGTGACGTACGTGCTGGGCGGCACGCTGCCCGACGGCACGGTGATCACGCCGAAGTACGTGGGCAGCAGGCGGCTGGTGGAGGTGGCCGTCGGCACGCTCGTGACGGACCGGGCGCTGCTGCTGGTCGGTGTGCCCGGCACGGCGAAGTCGTGGCTGTCCGAGCACCTGGCGGCCGCGGTGAGCGGCGACTCGACGCTCGTCGTGCAGGGCACGGCGGGCACCAGCGAGGAGTCCGTCCGGTACGGCTGGAACTACGCGCGGCTGATCTCCGAGGGGCCGAGCGAGGCCGCGCTGGTGCCGAGTCCGGTGCTGCGGGCGATGCGGACCGGCGCGGTGGCGCGGGTCGAGGAGCTGAGCCGGATGCCCGCCGAGGTGCAGGACTCGTTCATCACGATCCTGTCCGAGAAGGCGCTGCCGGTGCCGGAGCTGAACCTGCACGTGCAGGCCGTGCCGGGCTTCACCGTGATCGCGACGGCCAACGACCGCGACCGCGGCGTGAACCAGATGTCGTCGGCGCTGGCCCGCCGGTTCAACACCGTCGTGCTGCCGCCGCCCGCGACCGAGGACGACGAGGTGCGGATCGTGACGGCTCGGGCTGCCCAGCTCGGCCGGTCGCTGCAACTGCCCGCCGAGCCGCCCGCGCTGGACGAGGTGCGCCGCGTGGTGCGGATCTTCCGCGAGCTGCGCAACGGGTCCACCGTGGATGGTCGGACGCAGTTGAAGAAGCCGAGCGGCAGCCTGTCGACGGCCGAGGCGATCTCGGTGATCGCGGGTGGGATGGCCCAGGCCGGGCACTTCGGCGACGGCTCGCTGGGCGCGGACGAGCTGGCGTCGGGCCTGCTCGGCGCGGTGGTCAAGGACAGGGTGTCCGACAGCGCGGTGTGGCAGGAGTACCTGGAGGCCGTGATCAAGGAGCGCGTCGAGTGGCGCGACCTGTACCGGGCCTGCCAGGACCTGGACACGTCCGGCTACACGGTGAGCGGCGCCTGATGGCTCCGCGCGACCAGGTGCTGCCGGATCGGGTGGTGCTGCTCGGCATCCGGCACCACGGCCCCGGTTCGGCCCGCATGGTCGAGGCCGCGCTGGCGGCCGTGCGGCCCGCGGTCGTGCTGATCGAGGGGCCGCCGGAGGGCGACGCGCTGCTGGAGCACCTGCCGTCGCTGGTCCCGCCGGTGGCGCTGCTGCTGCACGACGAGGCGGAGCCGTCGTCGGCCGCGTTCTGGCCGTTCGCGGAGTTCTCGCCGGAGTGGCGGGCGCTGACGTGGGCGCACGGCAACGGCGTGCCCGCGCGGTTCTTCGACCTGCCCGCCGCCGCGTCGCTGGGTGAGGAGCCGTCCGAGCCGAGGGCCGTGGTCGACCCGCTGGGCGTGCTGGCGGAGGCGGCCGGGTTCGACGATCCGGAGCGCTGGTGGGAGGACGTGGTCGAGCACTCGGCCACCGCCGATCCGCGCGACCTGGCGGGCGCCGTCGCGGAGGCGATGACGGCGCTGCGCGAGGAGTTCGCCGACGAGGTGGACGACCGGACGCTGCGCCGCGAGGCGTCGATGCGGCAGTCGCTGCGCAGGGCGTTGAAGGAGACCGAGGGGCCGATCGCGGTGGTGTGCGGGGCGTGGCACGTGCCCGCCCTGCGGGTGCTGCCGCCCGCGACGGCCGACGCGGCGCTGCTGAAGGGCCTGCCGAAGCGCAGGGTGTCGGGCACGTGGGTGCCGTGGAGCCACGGGCGGCTCGCGGCGTCGTCGGGCTACGGCGCGGGCATCGACTCCCCCGGCTGGTACGCGCACCTGTGGGAGTGCGCCGACCGGGGCGACGCGGTGCCGCGCTGGTTCGCGCGGGCGGCGTCGGTGCTGCGGGCGGACGACCTGCCCGCGTCGACGGCGAGCGCGGTCGAGGCGGTGCGGCTGGCCGACACGCTCGCCGCGCTGCGCGGCAGGCCGTCGCCGGGGCTGTCGGAGGTGAGCGAGGCCGCGTTGGCCGTGCTGTGCGGCGGCGACGAGGTCCCGCTGAGGCTGGTGCACGAGAAGCTGGTGATCGGCGAGCGGCTGGGTGAGGTCGGCGCGGGCGTGCCGACCTCACCGCTGGCCGCGGACGTGGCCCGGTTGCAGCGGAAGCTGAGGTTCCCGCCGAGCCTGGAGGGCAGGGAGGTCCGGCTCGACCTGCGCAAGGACACCGACCGGGAGCGGTCGAAGCTGTTGCGCAGGCTGGAGGTCCTCGGTGTGCCGTGGGGCCGTCCGGACGCGGCGCGCGGGCTGGGCACGTTCACCGAGGTGTGGCGGGTCCGCTGGGACCCCGGCTTCGCCGTGGCGCTCGGCAGCGCCGCGCGGCACGGCACGACGGTGGAGGCCGCGGCGGAACGCGTGCTGTGCGGGCGGGCGCGTGCCGCGGACCGGGTGGCGCCCGCCGCCGAGGTGCTGTCGGTCGCGGTGGGGTGCGAACTGCCGATCGCGGTCCTCGCGGCGAGGTCGGCGCTGGACCGCTGCGCGGCGGCGGCGACGGACGCCGTGGAACTGCTGGGCGCGCTGCCGGACCTGGCGACGACCGTCCGGTACGGCTCGGTCCGCGGCACGGACCCCGAACTGCTGCGGGTCGCGCTGCACGGCCTGCTGGCCCGCGGCGCGGTCGGTCTTCCGCTGGCGTGCAAGGGCGTGGACGACGAGACCGCCGAGCGCGCGCTGGTCGCGGTGAACGGCGCGGACGACGCGACCCGGCTGGCGGCGGACGAGGAGCACCGGGCGACGTGGCGGCGAGCGCTGCGGTCGCTGGTGGGGATGCCGGACGCGCACGGCCTGCCGACCGGGCGGGCGACGCGCCTGCTGTGGGAGGCGGGCGAGCTGGACACCGCGGCCGTGGCGACCAGGCTGCACCGCGCGACGTCGTGGAACGGCGGCACAGCGAGCGGCGCGACCGCGTTCGTCTCGGGCTTCCTGCGCGGTTCGGCATCGCTGCTGGCTGCGGACGCACGACTGTTCGACCTGGTGGACGAGTGGCTGTCCGGCCTGGCACCCGCGGACTTCGACGACGCGCTCCCGTTGCTGCGCAAGGCGATCACCGACTTCAGCCCGGCCGAACGCAGGCTGCTGGGCGAACGCGTACTGGGCTCGTCGACGTCGTCGGGCCCGACCCGGGACGAGTGGGACGAGGCCGCGGCACAACGACTCTCGGACCACGTCCGAGCGCTGCTGGCGGGAGCGCGCACATGACGGCGCACCGACCGGCGCACGGTGGGCGAGCGGGACCGGACGACCGGGACGACGAGCGCGCGACGACGGCGACAGGGCCCACCGGCCGCCTCCTCCGCCGCCGTGCCGGACGAACGGGCCGACGCCGTGCCGGAACGACCGCGGGATCACCTGCCGGTGGCCGTGGCGGTGGTGCTGGTCGCGGCACGTCGGAGGGGTGGAGCCCGATGACCGGAGCGACGACGGCTGTCGGGCTCACCGACATCCTCCGGCGCCGCGCCGAACGGATGGGACCAAGCCGTAGCGGAACGGTTGTCGGGTCACGTGCGGGCGGGAACGCGAACGTGACGGCGGGACCGGCCGGAGCACGTCGAAGGGGTGCCGAATGAGCGGGACGACGGACGTGGAACGGGTGCGGCGGTGGCGGTTGCTGCTGGGCTCGGCCGCCGAGGGCATGGGTGAGCTGGGTGAGGACGACCAGCGGCGGGACTCGGCGTTGACCGGTCTGTACGGCGGTGGCGCGGGGGCGCGGACCGTTGGTGACGCGCCGGACGGCGGCAAGCGCGGCGCGGGGCTCGGTTCCAGTGCGCCGGTGCTGCACCGTTGGCTGGGTGATGTTCGCAAGTACTTCCCCGCGTCCGTGGTGCAGGTGATGCAGAAGGACGCGGTGGAGAAGCTGGGGCTGCGTCAACTGCTGCTGGAGCCGGAACTGCTGTCCAGCGTGGAGCCGGACGTCAGTCTCGTCGGCACGCTGGTGTCGCTGTCGTCCGCGATCCCCGCCCGCACCCGCGAGACCGCGAGAGCGGTGGTGCGCAAGGTGGTCGAGGACATCGAGCGCAGGCTGGCCGACCGGTTGACGGCCGCGGTGCACGGCGCCGTCGACCACTCGCAGCGCACCCGCAGGCCCCGGCCCGCCGACGTGGACTGGCCGACCACGATCAGGGCGAACCTCCGGCACTACCAACCGGATCAGCGCACGCTCGTCGTCGAGACCCTGTCCGGCCGCAAGCGCCGCAGCCGGTCGGCCGCGCTGCGGGACGTGATCCTGCTAGTGGACCAGTCGGGCTCGATGGCCGACTCGGTCGTCTACTCGGCGGTCATGGGCGCGTCGCTGGCGTCGTTGAAGTCGATCGACACGAAGCTGGTCGTCTTCGACACCGAGGTCGTCGACCTGACCGAAGCCCTCGACGACCCGGTGGACCTGCTGTTCTCCACGCAACTGGGCGGTGGCACGGACATCAACCGCGCCGTGGCCTACGGGCAGTCGCTCGTGCGCAGGCCGACCGACACCGTCATGGTGCTGATCAGCGACCTGTACGAGGGCGGCGTGGCCCGCGAACTCCAGCGCAGGGTGCGGGAACTGGTGGCCAGCGGCGTCACCGTCGTCGTCCTGCTCGCCCTGGCCGACAGCGGCACCCCGGCCTACGACCACGAACTGGCGGCACAGCTCTCCGAACTGGGCGCGCCTGCCTTCGCCTGCACCCCGGACCGCTTCCCCGACCTCCTGGCCACCGCGCTCCGGAGGGAGGACGTCGCCACCTGGGCCGAACAGTCGGGCATCCCGGTCGGCCGCTAGCCCGCCGCGGCGGGACGGACGGCGGCGAGACGGGCACCAGCGCGGTCACGCCGACGCGGTGCACGACCGACCCGCCGCACAGGCAGGCAACGGCACGGGTCAGCGCGCGAACGCACCGAGAAGCCCAGCCCTGCCACGGCGAACCGGGCGACCAGCGGCTCGGGTCAGCGGTCGCCCCGAGCCGACCAGCAACCCGATCAACCCCACCGCGCCACACAGGCATCGGCGATCACACCGCGCGGACCAGCAACCCGATCGGCCACGCCACAAGCATCGGCGATCACACCGCGCGGACGTATCAGCCTAATCGGCTCTGCCGCGCCGCACAGGCATCGGCGATCACACCGCGCCGACGAGCAGCCCGACCGGCCCTGCCACGCCGCACAGGCCACGCATTGGTGCGGGTCGGCGCTCGCGTCACGTCAGCGAGATGCCCGACGAACCCCGCCGCCCCGCGCGGGGGGCGGGCCACGCAGGTGGCGTGGGTCAGCGTGCGGGCACCCTTGGCGTGAATCGGTAAGCGCACACCTGAGGCGTGAGCCGGTAGGCGGGTACCTGGGGCGTGGGTCAGCGGGCGGACACGCCCACGAGGTGCTCGACCAGGCGGTCCTGCTGCACCGCGGTGGTCGCGTCCAGCCTGAGCGCGGTCTTGCCGACCTCGATCACGAGCTGCTTCACGCCGGTGCGGGTGAGCCAGGCCTGGACGCGTTCGGCCAGCGCCTTGGCCACGTCCGGCTCGGTGATGGCCTGCGAGACGACCTTCGCCTCCTCCAGGGAGGGGCCGTGGCCGCTGACCGGCGGTTGGCCGGTGCGCAGGCGGGTCGCGTCGACGTGGAGTTCGAGCAGGTCGTCGAGGAGCGCGTGCAGGGCTTCGTCGAGCTGGGTGTCGTTCAGCGAATCGTCGACGACGCGAAAAACGATCTCGTTCACTACTGGCCCTTCGCCGGTGCTTGCGGTCTACCGGATCACGATACGGCCGAGGATCAGGTACAGGTGCTTCTCGGTGATCACGGCGGTGCGACCTCGGTCGTCCGGACCCGCCATCCACAGGCGGCCGGTGGCGCGCACGTGCTCGCGGACGCGCTCGGGCATCTCGGAGACGCGCAGGTAGCTGCGGTCGGAGCCCGCGAGTTCGAGGTAGGCCTGGCGGCCGATGCGGGCGCGGCCGGGGACGAAGCGGGCGTCGACGGCGCGCCACGGGTAGTCGCGGACCAGGCGCCTGACCTTGGGGCGGTCGACGAGGTGGCGCAGGCCGGGGACGGCCAGTTCGACGCACAGGGGGAAGAGGATCAGGACCCACGTGGAGTCGAGCGCCATCCACAGCGCGACGACGAGGAGAGCCGTGCCGAACGCCATGGAGAGGTAGCCCGCGGCCCGGTGGTCCGCGCGCGCCAGGCAGCGGTTGGTCCACTCGTCGCTGATCGCTTCCGCCGTGCTCATCACCTCTACAGATACCCCATGGAGATGATCAGCCAAACACCCGCGTCAGCACCTCGGCGTGGAAGAGCTTCGGAACCCCGCGGAACGCGACCACCGTGCGGCCCTCCTGGTCGGGGTCGACGAGCCACGCCCGGCGGTGCCTGCGGACCCGGCCGCGCAGCAGCGGACCGATCCCGTGGACGGCGAGGACGACGGGAGGGGAGCCCGCGACGACGAGGTGGCGGCCCTCCCAGCGGACCTGGACCTGGTTCCACGGCTCGTCCCCGAGGATCATCCCAACGGGTGGACGTCTGCGGAGGGTGAAGCCGAAGACGGCGGTGGACACGACCAGCAGCAACACCGGCAGGACGGACGCCGTGCCCACCCGGTGGACCAGCAGCAGCTGCCCGACGAACGCCAGCACGCCGATGAACGTCCAGGTCAGCGCTCGTCGACTTGCGCGCTCCAGGCAACGCCGGGTCCACTTGTCGTATCGGGCCGCACCTTCGGTGGACGGCTTGTTCGGCACACCCACAGGCCACCTCCGCCTGACGACGAAGAGGTTACGACGGGTGAAGGGCTTCCGTCTCCAGGCAACTCCAAGTTAGGCTCACCTAACCTAAGGAGGTGAACGGTGACCGAGCACCGACGTCCACCTGCCCCGCACGCGGCTGAGCGCGCCCGCACGATCGCCGCCCGCGGCGGCCGTGCCGCCGTGCTGCCCTCCGCCGGAGACGCGGGCGACGGCGTGCGGATCAGCCCGCTGCTGCACCACGTGCACCCGAACGGCACCGCGATGCTGCTGGTGCCCGACGACCACCCGCTGGTCGCGTCGACGTGGCAGGCCCCGCGCGCCGAGGTGACCGCGATGCTGGAGGTCGCCGACCACGCGCCCGTCCAGCTGCGCGAACCGGTCCGCGGCCTGCTGTGGATCACCGGCTGGCTCAGGGCGCTGGACGGCCGGGAGGCGCGCGACGAGGTGCTCGCGGTCGCCGACCAGAAGGCCGATCCCCGGCTGCTGGACGCCGGTCACGGTGCCACGGTGCTGCGGCTGAGCCCGGCGTCGATGGTGATCGCCGACGCCGAGGGCACGAGTTCGCTGCGGCCCGAGCAGTTCGCCGCGGCGGAGCCGGACCCGTTCTGCGCCCACGAGGACCACTGGCTGCGGCACCTCGAACTGTCGCACCGGGACGTGGTCTCGATGCTCGCGAAGCACCTGCCGGAGGAGCTGCGCGGCGGGCACGTCCGCCCGCTGGGCCTCGACCGGTTCGGCCTGCGGCTGCGGGTCGAGGCGGCGGACACCGACCACGACGTGCGGATCGCGTTCTCCCGCCCGGTCGCGTCGTCCAAGGAGCTGTCGGTGGAGCTGCGCCGCCTCGTCGGCTGCCCGTTCCTCGCCCAAACCGGGACGGCCTGACCAGCGACGACAGCAAGAAAACGCGGACACGGCTAGCTTGCACAGGTGAACTGGCTGTCACCCCAACGCCCCGCGTTCCCCGAAGTGCTCCCGAAGGAGCAGCACCGCGGCTACCAGATCGAACTGCTGGTCGTCTTCAGCGTCACCCTCGGCCTGTCCGGGCTGCGGAGCCTGGTCCGGCTGCTGGACAGCCTGCTGCAACCCGTGCCGCTGAACCAGCAGTCGGTCGCGCTCAACGTGCCGCAGGCCCGGTTCGACCTGCTGGACCTCGTCGCGCAGCTGCTCAGCGTCCTCCAGCTGGCCGCGTGGGGCGGGCTCGGCCTCTACCTGCTGTGGCGGGGCGGCATCAAGCTCGGCATGATCGGACTGGACCGCACCCGGATCGGTCCGGACGCGCTCGGCAGCCTCGGGCTCGCCGCGGTCATCGGCATCCCCGGTCTGGCGTTCTACCTGCTCGCCTACAACCTGGGCCTCAACCTCGCCGTGCAGCCGTCGGTGCTGGACGAGGCGTGGTGGCGGACCCTCGTGCTGATCCTCGCCGCCGCGGGCAACGCGTGGGCCGAGGAGGCGCTGGTCGTCGGCTACCTGCTGACCCGGTTCCGGCAGTTCGGCTGGTCGGAGAACAAGGCGCTGCTGGTGAGTTCGGTGCTGCGCGGCTCGTACCACCTCTACCAGGGGTTCGGCGGCTTCATCGGCAACGTGGTCATGGGGCTGGTGTTCGGCCGCGTGTGGCAGCGGACGAACAGGCTGTGGGTCCTGGTCCTGGCGCACACGATCCTCGACGTGGTGGCCTTCGTCGGCTACACGGCGCTGCGCGGCCACGTGTCCTGGCTGCCGTGACCGTCCGCAACGATTCGGCTGTCCAAACCTCATATTGCTGAATGTTTCACTGCATAGAGGCGTTCTTACGATCGACTTCACGCGGTACAGCCCACTCGAAGCAGATTATTTCGCCGTCCAGGCGCTACTCTCGGATTCGTGACTGCGCACATCGCTGAGACGGAAGCCGTCGACGGTGCCCCGCACCCCGCCCCCAGGGTGGAGAGCGAGGTCGGGCCGTTGCGCACGGTGCTGCTGCACCGACCGGGGAACGAGCTCAAGAGGCTCACGCCGCGCAACAACGACCAACTGCTGTTCGACGGCGTGCCGTGGCTGGCCCGCGCGCAGGAGGAGCACGACGCGTTCGCCGAGGTGCTGACCTCGCGCGGCGCCGAGGTGCTGCTGCTGTCGGACCTGCTGGAGGAGGCGCTGACCGACCAGCGCGCGCGGATCGCGGGCATCCACAGCGCGGTCAACGAGCGGCGCCTGGGCATCGACCTGGCGGACGCGCTGCGCTCGCACCTGTCGACGCTGGCCCCGGAGCCGCTGGCGCAGGCGCTGATGACCGGCATGACGTTCGAGGAGCTGCCCGCCGCCGAGGGCGCGTCGCTGGTGCGCAAGATGCACCACCCGATCGACTTCGCGGTCGACCCGCTGCCGAACCTGCTGTTCACCCGCGACTCGTCGGTGTGGGTGGGCGACCGGGTCGCGATCACGTCGCTGGCGCTGCCCGCGCGCGACCGCGAGACGGCGCTGACGGACCTGATCTACGCCTACCACTCGCGCTTCCGCAGGACCGGCCGCGCGTACGGCGCGCACTCGGCGCCCGTCGAGGGCGGCGACGTGCTGCTGCTGGCGCCCGGCGTGCTCGCGATCGGCGTCGGCGAGCGCACCACCCCGGCGGGCGCGGAGTCGTTCGCCCGCTCGGCGCTGGCCGACGGCCTGGCGCACACCGTGCTGGCGGTGCCGATCGTCCAGGAGCGCGCCACCATGCACCTCGACACCGTGTGCACCATGGTCGACCGCGACGCCGTGGTCATGTACCCGGCGGTGCGCAACACCCTGTCCGCCTACCCGGTCCGCTCCGACGGCAGCGGTGGCGTGGTCGTGGACGGCCCGGTGCCGTTCCTGGAGGCCGCGGCCGAGGCGATGGGCATCGACCGGCTGCGGGTGATCGACACCGGTCTCGACCCCGTGACCGCGGAACGCGAGCAGTGGGACGACGGCAACAACACGCTCGCCGTCGCGCCCGGACTGGTCGTCGCCTACGAGCGGAACGTGGAGACCAACGCCCGGCTGGAGGACGCCGGCGTCGAGGTGCTGCGGATCAGCGGGTCCGAACTCGGGTCCGGCCGCGGCGGCCCGCGCTGCATGTCGTGCCCGATCGACCGGGCGGCCCTGGTCTGAGATCGTCGCCACAGCGCACGGCGTGGATCACCGGCCGACACCTGGTCCACGCCGTGCGCAAGCGTTTGTCAGCGGCGATCCGTAGGTTTGCCTAAGCTTTGTTTGGATTACCTCTCCAAACACATATTAGCCTTACCTGCAATGCATTCTACCCCTCATTGGGCTACCGTCGCGGCATGGCTCTCAACGTGAAGAAAATCGGCAGCAAGTCCAACAGGTTCCACGACCTGCTCCAGGCGCAGATCGGCAACGAGTTCACCGCGTCGCAGCAGTACATCGCCGTCGCGGTCTGGTTCGACAACGCGGACCTGCCGCGCCTCGCGTCGCACTTCTACAAGCAGGCGCTCGAAGAGCGCAACCACGCCATGATGATCGTGCAGTACCTGATGGACAACGGCCTCCCGGTGAGCATCCCCGGCGTGGGCGACGTCCGCAACGACTTCTCCGCCGCCCGCGAGCCCGTCGCGCTCGCGCTCCAGCAGGAGAAGGACGTCACCGAGCAGATCGTGGTGCTGGCGAAGACCGCCCGCGACGAGGGCGACTACATCGGCGAGCAGTTCCTCCAGTGGTTCCTCAAGGAGCAGGTCGAGGAGGTCGCGTCGATGAGCACGCTGCTCACCGTCATCGACCGCGCCGACGGCAACCTGTTCCACGTGGAGAACTTCCTGGTGCGCGAGACCGTCGGCGAGGAGTCCGACTCCGGTGCTCCCCGCGCCGCCGGTGGCGCCGTCTGACGTCCTGCCTGCTCACCTGAGCGCCTGCGAACGGCGTCCGACCCGACACCGGGACGGGCGCCGTTCGGGCATCGGCACCACGGCGACCGCACTGTCGGAAAATAGCCGACTCAATTTTCGAGAAAGCATTCCGCGGTGTCGAGCTGCATTCGAATCATCGTGACCCGGTCGGCGTCCTGGAATGACCCGCCAGTTCCCTGGACGTGGAACACGTAGTTCCACGCGAGCGCTCCCCCGGTGTGGACGACGAATCCCGCGAGCACCGCGGTGGCCGACGGGTACCGCGCTTTCACCTCCGCCACGGTCGAGCCCACGCCGATGCCCATCGAGGTCTTGGCGGTGCTGGGGATGGTGATCCGCACGACGCCCGCCGAGGGGCTGACGACCACCGCTCCCACCATGTCCGGGTGGCCCTGGCTGGAGTACTGGTGGCACCCGAGGGAGTCGTCCCCGGTCCTGGTGATGAAGCCGGTCGCGACCGCGTCCGCCTCCGCCATGCCGAGCTTGAGCACCCCGAAGCCGACCGAGCCGGACGAGGGGGGCTGCTCCACGGTGACGGTCTTCGTCACCTCGGACGTGGGGGGACCCGCGGGTGGCATGGACGCCGGGCCCCCGAGGCCCGCCAGCGCGATGCCGCCCGCCACCAGCGCGGCCACCGCGAACGCGCTGCCCGCGCTCGCGAGCGCCACGCGCCTGCGCCGCACCCGGCGCGCGCCGGTCACCACGGCGTGGTCCGCACCCGGTTTGACCGGGATCTCCAACCTCTGGTCCTGGAACAGCCTGCGCAGTTCGTCGTCGAGGTCCACGGTCAGTCCCTCCCTTCCACGAGCCAACCGAGTTTCGTCCGCAACGCAGCCATCGCCTTGCTGTTCTGGCTCTTCACCGTGCCCTTCGTGACGCCGAGCGAGTCGGCGATCTCCGCCTCGGACAGACCCTCGTAGAACCGCAGCACGACGACGGCGCGCTGCCTCGGCGGCAGTTCGCGCATGGCCTGCCACAGCGGCTCGTGCTCCAGCCGGTCGCTCTCGGCCCGCGCGGGCGAGTCGGGGAAGTCGGCGACGAGGTTCTCCCTGCGGAGCCGACGCCACCGGCTGACGTGCCCGTTGGCCATCGCGCGCCGCACGTAGGCGAGCGGGTCGGGGCCCTTGCCGAGCACGGAGTGCCAGCGCGAGCCGACCTTCTCCAGCACCGACTGGACGAGGTCGGCCGCGTCGTGCGGGTTGCCGGTCAGCGCGTGGCCGTACCGGAGCAGACCTGGCAACGACATCCGGACGAACTCGGCGAAGTCCTCCACCACGGCCCTCTCCCCGCCGAGTTCGGCCGTCCCTCCGACGCCGTTCCCCGCTGCACCGACGTGCACTGGTGCGAACACCGCACGCCCCCCTCCTCGACAGCCCCCACGACTGCCGCTGGGAGGCACACGTCCGGAGCACCGCACCGGTTGCCGGTACCGGGGTGGGGCGGAGATCACGCTCGGGTTCGCGGGTGGCACGCAACCTGCACGCCCGTCGAACGTCGTCGGTTGCCCCGGAGCGTCAGATCGTCGTGGGCGGCCGGAACCGGCCGTCGTCCCCCGGCGCGTAGTCGAGGACGCGGACGACCGAGCCCACCGGGATCGGGGCGTACACGTGGGGGAACCACACGCCGGTCGGGTGCTCGGGCTCGCCGGGCTCCCACTTCACCGGCAACCCGGTCGGGTCGACGACGAGCAGCAGCAGGTCCGTGCGGCCCGAGCAGAGGAGGTTCGCGGGCAGGTGGACGCTGCCGGGGTCGGCGCAGTGCACGAAGCCGACGGTGGCGAGCGAGTCCGGTCGGACCTCGCCGCGCTCGCGGTCGGCGGCCCACTCGTCGGTGCCGCTGATGCGCAGGATCACTTATCCACACCCCCTGTGGACAACGTTGTGGACAACCTCGGGGAGCGCCGGGCGCTCCCCGAGGTGCCGCTAGCGAAGGGTGATCTGACGGCCGCGCAGACCCTCGCGGGCCCGCCGCTCGGCGTCGGTGATCGGCTCGTCCTCGACGCTGGCCAGCGCTTCCAGCAACCGCTTGCCCAACGCCTCGGCGGGACCGGCCCACTCGGAGGCGTGCAGCTCGCGGTCCAGGTCCCACACCGGCACGACCAGGCCGTGCGCGCGGAACGAGCCCGCGTAGCGGGAGCCCTCACCCAGGTCCAGCTCGCCGCGCACGTGCAGGCGCGCCATGGCGTTGAGCAGCTTCTCCTCGGCCTCCGGGCGGACCCAGCGCAGGTGCGCCTTGTCGCCCGCGTCGACCCAGTAGGCCGCCTTCACGCCGGGGGCGTCCACGCGCGCGGTCGGCAGGATCGCCGAGTTCGCCCGCTCCAGCGACAGCGCCACCTCGCCGGTGGGCTGGTTGTCCGGCGGCATCCACCACGCGAAGTCGTCGTGCAGCTCGGGGCTCAGCTCGGCGTCGACGTCCAGGACGTCCTGGAGCCTGCCGGGGTTCTCGCCGTTGTCGGGGCCGACGACGGACAGCGCCTCGCCGGTCTCCGCCTTCTCGGCCCACTGGACGGCGCGGGCCAGGTCGCGGCTGATGTCGCCGGACCTGATCTGCACCTGGAGGCCGACGAACGCCGTGCCGTCGCCGCGGACCAGACCGGCCGCGGCCATCGGCAGCACCGTGGCGAGGGTGATCTCGCGGTCGCCCTTGGCGAGCGGCAGCTTCACCGTCGCCGAGGGCACGAACTCGCGCAGCGCGATGAGTTCGCACTCCGAGGCCAGTCCCTCGAACGGACGGGACACCATCACGTCGCCGGGGCCGCCTTCGGAGCCGTGGCAGGCCTTGTACCTCTTGCCGGAGCCGCACGGGCACGGCTGGCGGGGGTTGATCCCGTCAGCTGGCTTCGCAGCGTTCTTCACGGCCGTCCGCTTGGCCACCTGTGGCCCTCCTCGCGCTCGCAGTCAGTGCGCAAAGTTATCCGACCGCGACCCGCTCATCCGAGTTGGGCAGCGGTTGCACGCGCCCCGGACAGGTGTTCACGAGTCCTGATCGGGGAGTTCGTGGCCAGGAACCGCACCCCGAGGTCGCGGCAGAACTCGACGTCCTCCGCGGAGTCGACCGTCCAGACGTACGTGTCGTGCCCCTGCTCCCGGCTGCGCTCGACGTAACCGGGGTCCAGGCGCAGCAGCTCCACGTCCGGGCCGGTGTGGTCGGCCCACGGCGGCAGCCAGCCGTCGCGGCCCTGCTCCCCCATCTTCTCGATGAGCTGCACGGTGGGCAGGCGCGGCGCCTGTTCGCGCAGCTTGCGCACGGCCAGCGTGGAGAACGACATCAGCACCACGCGCGCCTCGTCCTTCGTCTCGGGCTTGGACAGCCCGAACCGGCGCAGGGCCGCGCCCACCGCGGCCTCGATCCGACCGGGGAAGCGAGCGGGGTGCTTGGACTCGACGAACAGCGTCAGGTCCGGCCGCGAGGCGACGAGGAGTTCGAGCAGCGCGTCGAACGTGAGCACGGGCTGGTGCTCGCCGTCCCGCCAACTGCCGAAGTCCAGCTCGGACAGCTCGGCCAACGTCATCCTGCTGACCAGGCCGGTGCCCGAGGAGGTGCGGTCGACGGCGTCGTCGTGGACGCAGACCAGGTGTCCGTCGGCGGTGAGCCGGACGTCGCACTCCAGGCCGTCAGCCCCCTGGGTGATCGCTAGTTCGAAGGCCGCGAACGTCAGTTCGGCCCGGTGGGCTGAAGCGCCGCGGTGCGCGACGACGAGAGGTGGCACGAGCGAAAACTGTCCGTGACCTGCGGCTCCCGGTCAACTCGCCCCAGGTGAACCACTGGATAACTATTTGAGCCGACAAGCACACCTCGTGGACTTGGACAGGTGCCACGACATAGCGTTCCGGGCGTGACCAGTGTCGTATTCGACCAGCGGGACCCGGCGTTCATCGCCGACCCCTACCCCGTCTTCGCCGCTCTGCGCGAACGGGGCGAGGTGCACTGGCACGACGACCTCGGCATCGCGGTCACCGCGTCGCACTCCGCCGCGTCGGCCGTGCTGCGCCACCGCTCGCTGGGGCGGGTGTGGTCGGACGTGAAGCCGGTCGAGGCGTTCACCTCGTTCAACCTCCTGCACCGCAACTCGCTGCTGGAGAACGAGCCGCCGACCCACGGCAGGCTGCGGCGGCTGGTCGCCGCCGCGTTCGGGCGCGGTCACGTCGAACGGCTGAGACCGTGGATCGCCGACCTGGCGGACCGGTTGGTCGACGAGCTGTGCGCGAAGATCGCCGACCAGGGTTCGGCGGACCTGCTGGCCCACGTGGCCGCCCCGCTGCCGGTCGAGGTGATCGCCGAACTGCTCGGCGTGCCCGGCTCGGAGCGTGCGCTGCTCCAGCCGTGGTCCAACGCGATCGTGAAGATGTACGAGTTCGACCTGCCGCGGGAGCAGAGGGCCGCCGCCGAGCGCGCCTCCACCGAGTTCGTCGCCTACCTGCGCGACCTGGTCGCCCTGCGCCGCGAGAACCCCGGTGCCGACCTGGTGAGCGACCTGGTCGCGGTGACCGACACCGACGGCGGCAAGCTCACCGAGGACGAGCTGGTCGCCACCGCCGTCCTGCTGCTCATGGCGGGCCACGAGGCCACGGTGAACGTCATCGGCAACGGCGTCCTGGCGCTGATGCGCCACCCCGACCAGTGGCGGCGGCTGCTCGCCGATCCCGCGCTGCTGCCGACCGCGACCGAGGAGCTGATCCGCTTCGACTCGCCGTTGCAGCTCTTCGAGCGCACGGCGACCGCCGACGTGGAGATCGCCGGGTACGAGTTGCGGGCGGGCGACAAGATCGCCGCGCTGCTCGGTGCCGCGGCCCGCGACCCGCTGGTGTTCAGCGCGCCCGACACCCTCGACATCGGCCGCTTCCCCAACCAGCACCTGGGTTTCGGCGCGGGCATCCACTACTGCCTCGGCGCGCCCCTGGCCCGCATCGAGGTCGAGGCCGCGCTGGGCGCGCTGGCGCGCAAGCTGCCCGGCGCCGAGTTGGCGGCGCAGCCGCGCAGGCGCGCGGAGTTCGTCATCCGCGGCCTGCACGAACTGCCTCTCACGGGTACCGGCGCGGGAGCTTGAGGCCCCTGTCGGCGAGCACGGCGCGGAGGCGGTCCGGGTAGTCGGTGATCAGCCCGTCCACGCCGTCGTCGATCAGCTTGTTCATGGTCGCCGGGTCGTTGACGGTCCACGGGACCACCCTGAGGTGCGCGCGGTGGGCTTCGTCGACGAGCGCCCTCGTGGTGAACGGGACGTAGTCCGGGTCGCCGACACCGCCGCCCTGCGGGTTGCCGTGGACCGGTGACAGGGCGACGGCGCCGAAGCTCTTCACCGCTCGGACGGGGCTGCCGCCGAAGTCGGCCAGGTCCAGCCCGCCGAGCCACGGGGAACCGGGGCGCAGGAACTCCGGCTGGGTGAGGGCGACCAGCCCGATGCGGGGTTCCACCTGGCGCATCCGCATCAGCGCGCCCCAGTCGAAGCTCTGCACGGTGGTGTTGCGCAGGAAGCCGGACCGGCGGATCTCGCGGGCGGCGACCTGGACGAACTGCTCGCGCGGCGCGGTCTCGTGCGGCGCGGCGGCCTCGACCTTGGTCTCGACGTTGAACCGGATGCCGTGGGCGTGGTGCCTGCGGGCGAGGTCGAACACCTCCCGCAGCGTCGGCATCCTGGCTCCCGGCGACAGCTCCTGGTCCGGGTACTGCTCCCAGCGCCGCGACCCGCAGTCGAGGGTGCGGACCTGGGCGAACGTCAGGTCCTTCACGTACTTGCCCGCGTACGGGAACGCCGGGTCGCCCGGTGTGGCCGGGGCGGTGTCGACGCACTTGGCCGGGTTGGTCCTCCGGTCGTGCGTCACGACCTCGCGGCCGTCGGAGGTGATCTGGATGTCCAGTTCGAGCGTGGTCACCCCGACTCGCAAGGCCTTCTCGAACGCGGCCAGGGTGCTCTCGACGGTGAGCCCGATCCCGCCCCGGTGGGCTTGGAGGTCGAACTCGCGTCCGTGGGCGTCAGCGACGCCGGGGACCAGCACACCGATCACGACAGCCACCACGAGTGCCCGCATGGCTCCACCGTGGCAGATCGAGGTGGCCGCCCGGTATCCGCGAGTTGGACGCTGGACGTGCTCCCTGGTACCCGCGGCTAGCGGGCGGAACCGGCGTAGCGCTGGGCGCGCAGCGGCGGTTCCGGGGCGTCCTTGACGCCGACCACGCGCATGAACCGCACCGCCGACGGGTCGACCGGGAGCAGCAGGGTGGTGATGCGGCGGACGACCAGGGTGGTCGTGATCGCCACGGCGGCGGCGAGCAGGTCGGCGAACGCGTGCAGCAGCACGCCGTCGGCCAGCGCCTGCACGCTGGAGCGGAAGGTCCAGGCCAGGGTGAACGCGACGAACAGGCCGGTGGCTGCCCACAGGCCCCACCAGACCCTGAGCAGCCTGGACGGGGTGGGGCGGCGGTCGGCGGGCTCGCGCAGGGCGGCGTGCTCCAGTTCCGCCGCGACCGATCCGGGGACCACGAGGTTCACGCCGGGCACGACCAGGCCGATGAGGACCTGGAGGTCGGAGCGGGACGGGGCGTACCCCGCGGCGTCCGCGGCGGCGTCGCGCGCGCGGCGCAGCCACAGCAGGGTGAGCACGAGGGCCAGGGCCGACGCGACCCACGAGATCACGGCCGACGAGACGACCATGGCGTCGGACAGGCCGACGGTGGTCGGCGACAGTGCCCCGTACCGGCTGAGCGCGAGCAGCACGTACCGCCACACCTCGCTGCCCGCCGCCCAGATCGCCGTCACGGCCGCGAGGCCGAGCGCGTTCGTGGCCGCGCGGGCGCGGGTGCGGACCTGGTCGACGGAGACCGGGACCGACGCGTCGCCCATGACCGACGTCGGCCAGCGCCACGCGAGCAGCGGGAAACCCCACCTCGGCGGCACCGGGTAGGACGGCGGCCCCTGGTAGCGCGGGGTGAACCGCCGCGACCGACGCTGGTAGGCGCCGGGCGGCGGGGTCGCCACCCAGTCCACGCGCATCGGCTGCAACGGCTGCATGATCAGATGACCTCGGGCTCCGCGCCCGCGACGCCGCCCACGAGCGGACGGCCCTGGGCGGACCAGTGCTGCATGCCGCCGTCGACGTTCACCGCGTCCCAGCCGTTCGCGTTCAGGTACTGGGTGACGCGGGCGGACCGGCCGCCCGAACGGCAGATCACGTACAGCTCGCTGTCGGCGGGCAGCTCTTCGAGCCTGCTCGCCAGCTCGCTCATCGGGATGTGCAGCGCGTCGGGCGCGTGCCCGGCTTCCCACTCGTCGGCTTCGCGCACGTCGAGCAGCACCTTGCCCTCGGGCAGCTCGACGGGGACCTCGGACACTTCGACGTTCGGCACGGTCACGTCCGCAATGGTGCCACGTCGTCAGGTCGGACGAGCGTGAGGAACCGCCTCGGCGCACCGGGGGCGGGCGGTTCGGGCGGGTTCGACCGGCCGTGCCGCGACGGCTTTTGAGTTTTCTTGAAGGTCGGCGGTCCACTGTTGCGTCCGGGGGGAGGGCACGGGCGCCGGAGGGGAGCGCCGGTGCCCGAGGTCGCGAAAACCCCCACCCGACGGGGTGTCGGGTGGGGGTTTTCG
>NZ_DASUSQ010000071.1:0-33322 GCF_036375055.1 Umezawaea sp. | reverse complement strand
TCGCCGAGCCCGGCACCGCCCCCGCCGCCGACGGAGGCCGCGGTGATCACGGTGACGCCGTCGCGCTCGTACGGCTCGGAGTACACCCGCCGCACCGTGATCGCGTCGCGCGCTTCGGTGATGATCTCGTCGATCTTCATGTCGACCTCCTCGCTGTTCGCGGGACTCGGTCTTCGGACACGCCCGTGGTCGTGGCCGGTTCCAGGCTCCCGCCGTCCGCGGTCCGGGGGCAGTGCGGTTGGTCCCGTCCGACGATGACGTTCGGCACTGCCCGCGGCGTGGTGGCGGACGCAGGCTGGAGTCATGACGGAAGTGCTGTCCTGCCGGGGTCTGCTCAAGCGGTTCGGCGACCTCACCGCGGTCGACGACGTGACGTTCACGATCTCCGCCGGGGAGACCTACGGTCTGCTCGGGCCCAACGGCGCGGGCAAGACGACGATCATCTCGATGGTCGCGGGCATCCTCCGCCCGGACGCGGGCGAGGTGCTCGTCGAAGGTGTGCCCGTGTCCACCAGGACGACCGAGCCCAAGGGGCGCATCGGCTACGTGCCCCAGGAACTCGCCCTCTACCCCGATCTCACCGGACGCGAGAACCTCAGGTTCTTCGCCCGTCTCCAGGGGCTGTCCCGTGCCGCCGTCGCGCAGCGGGTGGCGCACGTGCTCGACGTGGTCGGGTTGGCGGACCGCGCCGACGAGCGCGCGGAGCACTACTCGGGCGGTATGAAGCGGCGGCTGCACATCGGCATGGGCCTGCTGCACGAGCCGATCCTGCTGGTGCTGGACGAGCCGACCGCGGGTGTCGACCCGCAGAGCCGCAACGCGATCATGGACAGCATCCGCGAACTCGCCGACAGCGGCCTCGCGATCCTCTACACCACGCACTACATGGAGGAAGCCGAGCGGCTGTGCGACCGCGTGGGCATCATCGACGGCGGTCGGCTGGTCGCCGAGGGCAGCAGGCGCGAGTTGGTCGAGCGGCTGGCCGAGCGGGACCGGATCTCGCTGTCGGTGGACGGCGACCCGGCGGGCGCGAAGCGCGTCGCGGAGCGGATTCCCGCGGTGCTGGGGGTCGCCGCCCACGGCGACGGTCTGGAGCTGCTCGTGCACAGCGCACGCCAGTGCCTGCCGGGCGTGCTGTCCGCCTTGGCCGAACAGGACGTCCACGTGCGCGCGGTCGAGGTCGACGAGCCGAACCTGGAGACCGTCTTCCTCCACCTGACCGGCCGAGCACTCCGGGAGTGACGCCGTGCGAACAGCTCTCCTCATCTCCGCGAAGGACCTCCGCCAACGGTTGCGCGACCGGTCGGTGCTGGTGTTCTCCCTGCTGCTCCCGCTCGGGCTGGCTCTGGTGTTCAGCTTCGTTCTGGGTGGTGTCGGCGGCGGGGGCGACGTCTTCCGGTACGCGGTCGTCAACGCCGACGGCGGCCCGGTGGCCGCCGTCTTCACCGACGAGGTGCTGCCCGCCGTGGTCGAGGGCGGTGCGGTCGCCGTGCGGGCGGCGGCGTCCAGGGACGAGGCGCTGGGCCTGGTGGGCAGCAGTGACGTCACGGCCGCGTTCGTCGTGCCGCCGGGGTTCTCCGCGGAGGTGAGCGCGGGCCGACCGGCGACGATCGAGGTCGTCGGCGACGTCGACTCACCACTGGGCGTCGGGGTGGCGCGGTCCGTCGCCGGGTCGTTCGCCGAGCGGCTGACGTCGGTGCGGGTCTCCGTCGCCGCCGCGCTGCACGGCGGGTCCACGCGCGATCCCGCCGAGCTGGTCGCCGAGGCCGCGGCCGCGACCGACCCGCTGCGCCTGGTCGACGTTCCGGCCTCGCGCCGGGAACTGGACATGACGACCTACTACGCGGCGGGCATGACGGTCTTCTTCCTGTTCTTCACCGTCCAGTTCGGCGTCACCAGCCTGCTCGACGAGCGGCGGGCGGGCACGCTCGCCAGGATCCTCGCCTCACCGGTGCGCCCGTCCGCCGTCCTGCTCGGCAAGCTGACCACCAGCCTGGTCGTCGGGGTGATCGGCACCACCGTGCTGGTGGTGGCGACGAGCGTGCTGATGGGGGCGAGGTGGGGCCATCCGCTGGGGGTCGCGCTGCTGGTCGTCGCCGGTGTCCTCGCCGCGACGGGGATCGTCGCGGTGGTGGCCTCCCTCGCCAGGACCTCCGACCAGGCGGGCGGGTGGCAGGCCGTCGTGGCGATCACCCTGGGCGCGCTGGGCGGCGCCTTCTTCCCGGTGGCGCAGGTCGGTGGTCCGCTGGCCGCGCTCAGCCTCGTCTCCCCGCACCGGTGGTTCCTGCGCGGGCTGGCCGACCTGGCCGGGGGCGATGTCGCGGCGGTGTTCCCGTCGGTCGCCGTGCTGGGCGCGTTCGCCCTCGTCGGCTTCGGCACCGCCTACGCGCTGACCCGTCGGGAGGTGGGGTTGTGACGACCAAGGTGACGACCAAGGTACTGACCATCGCGGGGATGAACCTGCGCCGGATCTTCCGCGACCGCACCAGCCTGTTCTTCGTCTTCGTGCTCCCGCTGATGCTCGTCCTGATCCTCGGTGCCGCGTTCGGGGGTCCCAGCACGCCGAAGCTCGGGGTGCTGGGCGCGACCTCGGGGCACCTCCTCGACGCGCTCCGCGCGGAGCCCGGCCTGCGCGTGGAGGAGGTGGCGGACGAGGCCGAGCTGCGCACGGCGGTCGAGCGCGGCGAGCTCGCCGCGGGTCTCGTCGTCCCGCCCTCGCTGTCCGCGGCGGTCGCCGCGGGAGGCGTGGCCGAGCTGCGCCTGGTCGTCCGGCAGGACGGCAACGGTCAGCAGACGCGCCCGCTCGTGGCCGGGGTGCTCGCGCGGGAGGGCGGCAGGCTCGCCTCCGGTGCGTTCGTCGCAGGCCTGAACGGCACCGACCTCGACACCGCGCTGTCCACAGTGGATTCCGTGGCGGAAGCGGTGCCTGCGATCTCGGTGTCCGCGACCACCACCGGCGAAGCGCTGTTCCCCGCCGACCTGGGGATGTTCTCGCTCGGCGCGTCCAGCCAGCTGCTGCTGTTCATGTTCCTCACCGCGATGAACAGCTCGGTCGCCCTGATCGAGACCCGACGGCTCGGCCTGTCCCGACGCATGGTCGCCACTCCCACCTCGGCGGTGACGGTCGTGCTCGGGGAGGGGTTGGGTCGGGTGGCGATCGCGCTCGTGCAGGGCGTCTTCATCGTCGTCGGCACCGCGCTGCTGTTCGGCGTGCGCTGGGGCGACCCGGTCGCCGTGGGCGCCTTGCTGCTGCTGTTCGCGCTCGTGGCGGGCGGCGCGGGGATGCTGCTCGGAGCGGTCTTCCGCACCGAGCAGCAGGCCGGGGGCTTCGGCGTGCTGCTCGCGCTCGGGCTGGCAGCGCTGGGCGGCTGCATGGTGCCGCTGGAGTTCTTCAGCGGAGCCCTGCGCGAGGTCGCCCTCCTCACCCCCCACGCCTGGGCCGACCGGGGGTTCGCGGCACTCGGCCGCGACGGCGGCGCGCTGCCCGACGTGCTGCCCCAACTCGGCGTGCTGGCCTGCTACGCGGCGGTGCTGTTCGCACTGGGCGCGTGGCGGTTGCGCGCGGTGCTCACCAGATGACCAGGGCGCGGGACCTCCGTGTCCACCAACAGGACTTCCGCCTCCCCGTTCGAGACGCGAACGCCAAGGGGGAAGTCGACCGGCAGAGGAGATGACATGACCAGCAACGTCGTCGGTTTCGACACCCTCGGCAAGAACGACACGGCGGTAGCGGGCGGCAAGGGGGCGAACCTCGGGGAACTCACCGGCGCGGGCCTGCCCGTGCCCCCCGGATTCGTCATCACC
Source organism: Umezawaea sp. (assembly GCF_036375055.1). Classification (GTDB taxonomy): domain Bacteria; phylum Actinomycetota; class Actinomycetes; order Mycobacteriales; family Pseudonocardiaceae; genus Umezawaea. Next base: position 29,518 of record NZ_DASUSQ010000071.1, on the reverse strand, counting down.
GCCGACGCCTACCTCGCCTCCATGGAACGCGGGGGGACCCGCGACGACCTGCGGTCCGCCCTCGACACGGCCCTGCTGGCCGTGGACAAGCCCACCGAGCTCACCGCCGCCTGCGAGCTGCTCCAGGACCTCGTGCGCAAGGCCGGGATCCCGGACGACGTGCGCGCGGCCGTCCTCGACGCCTACCACGCCCTCGGCCAGGACGCGTCGGTGGCGGTCCGGTCGTCGGCCACGTCGGAGGACGGCGCCGGGACGTCGTTCGCAGGCATGAACGCCACCTACACCAACGTCGTGGGCGACACCGATCTGGTCGACCGCGTGCGCGACTGCTGGGCCTCGCTGTTCGGTCCCAGGGTCATCGCCTACCGGGCCAGCAGGAAGATCGTCGAGGAACCCGCCATCGCCGTGGTCGTGCAGCAGATGGTCGACTCCGAGCGCTCCGGCGTGGCCTTCACCGCCGACCCGTCCAACGGCAACCGGGACCGGGTCGTCGTCGAGGGCGCGTTCGGCCTCGGCGAGGTCGTGGTCAGCGGCGCCGTGGAACCCGACACCTACGTGCTCGCCAAGACCGGGCCCCGGCTGTTGGAGGCCCGCGTCGGCCACCAGACCCACAAGATCGTCCGCGGTCCGGACGGCGCGGACCTCCGCGTCGACCTCGACGAGCACACGGGGGCCGAGCGGGTCCTCACCGACGACGAGGCCATCGACCTGGCGCGCCTGGCGCTGCGGGTCGAGGAGCACTACGGCACTCCCCAGGACCTGGAGTGGGCGATCGCGGACGGCAGGACGTGGCTCGTCCAGTCGCGGCCCATCACCACGTTGGAAGAAGGTGAAGCACCCGGAACGGTGCTGCTCAACGGTTTGTCCGCCTCACCGGGCCTCGCGAGCGGCCGGGTGCGGGTGCTGACCTCGCCGTCCGAGGGCGGCAGCTTCGTCGACGGTGAGGTCCTGGTGGCGACCATGACCAACCCGGACTGGGTCCCCACGATGCGCCGCGCGTCCGCGCTGGTGACCGACGGCGGTGGCATGACCTGCCACGCCGCGATCGTGGCCAGGGAGCTGCGCGTGCCCTGCGTCGTGGGCACCCGCAAGGCCACCCAGGTCCTGCGCGACGGCGAACTGGTCACCGTGGACGGCGCGGGCGGCCGGGTCCTGGAGGGCGACGTCGGCGGACCGGTACGCACCACGCCCCGCCAGGAGGCTCCGACCACCGCGGGCGCCGTCGAGACGCTGGCGACCAAGCTCTACGTCAACCTGGCGATGCCGGAGCACGCCGAGGAGGTCGCGGCCCTCCCGGTGGACGGGGTGGGCCTGCTGCGGGCGGAGTTCATGCTCACCGAGGCCCTCAAGGGCACCCATCCCCGGTACCTGCTCGCCCACGAGACCGGGGACGAGTTCGCCACGGCGATGATCGAGGCGCTGCTGCGCATCACGCGGGCGTTCTACCCCCGGCCCGTGGTTTACCGCGCGATCGACTTCCGCACCAACGAGTTCCACGACCTCCTCGGCGGGGCGGAGTTCGAGCCGCACGAGGACAACCCGATGATCGGCTACCGTGGCTGCTACCGGTACGTCAAGGAACCCATGCTGTTCGGCCGCGAGCTCGACGTGCTGGCCAGGGTTCGGGAGCAGACGCCGAACCTGCACCTGATGATCCCGTTCGTGCGGACGAAGTGGGAGCTGGAGGCGTGCCTGGAGCAGATCGACGCCAGCCCGCTCGGCCGCCAGCGCGGCCTGCACCGGTGGGTCATGGCGGAGGTCCCGTCGGTCGCCTACTGGATTCCCGAGTACGCCAGGGCGGGCATCGACGGGGTGTCCATCGGCAGCAACGACCTCACCCAGCTCGTGCTCGGCGTCGACCGCGATTCCGAGGTGTGCGCGGAGCTGTTCGACGAGTCCGACCCGGCCGTGCTCGACTTCATCAGCCGGATCATCACGGCCGCCAACGACGCGGGCATCACGTCGTCGCTGTGCGGGCAGGCACCGTCCAACCGGCCGGAGTTCGCCGAACACCTGGTGCGCCAGGGCATCACGTCGATCTCGGTCAACCCCGACGCCGTGCACGCCGCCCGGTCGGTGATCGGCTCGGCCGAACGCAGGCTGATGCTGGCGGCAGCGGTCCAGGCCAGGAGGTGAGCGTGATGCGGGACGACCACCCGGACGTCGGGACCGTGCGGGCCGTCATCGGACTGGCCTGCCGAGCGCCGTCGATCCACAACACCCAGCCGTGGCGGTGGACGGTCGGCGACAGCTCGGTGCACCTGTTCGCAGACCCCAGCAGGACCCTGCCCGCCACCGATCCGGACGGGCGCGACCTGCTGGTCAGCTGCGGTGCGGCGCTGCACCACCTGCGGGTCGGCTTCGCCGCGCTCGGCTGGGCGACGGTGGTCCGCCGTCTGCCCGACCCCGCCGAGCCCGACCACCTGGCCGCGGTGACGTTCTACCCGAGGCAGGCGAGCGCGGAGGACATCGCGCTGTCGGCAGCCATCCCCCACCGCCGCACCGACCGCAGGCGCTTCAGCTCGTGGGAGGTGCCCGCCGACCTGGTGCGGGTGCTGGTCGACCGGGCGGCAGAGCACGGCGCGATCCTGGTGGCCGCCGACGACCCGCGCGACCGGTTCCGGATCACCTCGGCCATCAGCGCCGCGTCGTGGCAGCAGGGGATGAACCCGGCCTACGCGAGCGAGCTGGCGGCTTGGGCCGGTCGTGGCCGCGGTGCCCGCGAGGGAGTTCCCGCCGCGAACATCCCCTCGGTGCCCGTGTCCCACGGGGACACCGAGATGCGTCCGTTCCCGAACGGCTCGCTGACGGTGTCCACGCCGGGCTGGGAGGACGACGCGGGCGCCCTGCTGGTGCTGGCGACGTCCTCCGACGACCGGGGATCGCGGCTGCGCGCCGGGGAGGCGCTGAGCGCGGTGCTGCTGACGGCGACGGACTCCAGGCTCGCCACGTGTCCGCTCAGCCAACTGCTGGAGGTCACCGCCACCAGGGACCTGCTGCGCGAGCACGTGCTCGACGACGTCGCGTTCCCGCAGCTGGTGCTCCGGGTCGGCTGGGCGCCGGTGAGCGGTGAGCCGCTGCCCGCCACTCCACGCCGCGCCCTCGACGACGTGCTCGGATGAGGCGAGGACGCGCCGAACGGCCCCACCGTCCGGCGCGTCCGGCCCGGTTCCCCGCTGCCGCGACGTCCGGGCGGCGGATCGGGCGGGCCGATGCGGGGGTGGCCGTCCCCGGAGCACGCGGGGCGCTGCTCGCGCCGTCCGACCGCTCGTGCGACGAGCGGGTCAGGAACCCGGACAGACCTCATCCCCGTGTCGGAGAACCCGGCACGGGGATGTGTGGCGACCGCTACTCGGCCGGGACCTCGATCCGGATCTTGCGGTCCTGCTCCGGTTCGCTGATCGGTACGCGGATCTCCAGGACGCCCCGGTCGTACTTGGCGGAGATCGTCTCGGTGTCCGTGCCCGCGGGCAGCGTCACCGAGCGGCTGAAGGAGCCGTAGCGGAACTCCGAGTGGTGGCGGTCGTGCTTGCGCTCCTCCCTCTTGGCGGAGATGGTGAGCGTGTTCTTCGAAGCGCTCACCTCGATGTCCTTGTCCGCGTCGAGCCCCGGCAGCTCCGCCCGAACGACGTACGAGCCGTCGTCGACGAAGTCCTCGACGTGGACGGGGTGCCTGTTCGCGCTGAACGGCCACGCCGCGTCGAACAGGTCCACCACGTCCGGGATGAACGTGCTGGTCGGACGGCGGATGATGGAGGTCATCTCGTTCCCTTCCTTCCCTGCGTTGCTCCTGTCTCCAGGAGACACCTCGCGGACGCCTCTGGCCAGAGGCGTGCGCACTCTGGCCAGAGGGACTTCCGTCACTGTCCACAAAAGACTAGAGATCGGTTTCGGGATGGCCCGGTGGCGCCACGACCTGGTCCACCTCGCGTCGGCGGGACGACCGCACCGCGGCCACGAGCAACGTCGTGCCGCCGAGCGAGACCACCAGGACCCCGCCGAGGAGCAGCGCCGTGGAGACCCAGCCGAGCGCGGGCACCGTGGCACGGGCGGACAACCGGGTGTCGACCACCCGCGAGCCGTCCGGGTTCAGGACGGCGACCGCCCACGTGCCCTCGTCGGCGTGCCACGTCAGCGATCCCGTCCCCGATGCGGCCCAGGTCGGCCGGGTCGCGGGCGGCGGACCGCCGTCCAGGTGCCGGTAGACGACCTCCGGACCGATGCCCTGAACCTCGTCGCGCTCCACGACGGACAGGTAGCGGTTCACGTCGTCGGCGGGGCCGATGCCGATGATCACGTCCTCGTCGGCGCGCAGTTCGACGTCACCGAGCCAGTCCGTGCCGATGGGCCACGCGGCCTCGGTCCACCGCAGGTCCACGGTGCCGAAGGACAGCGCGTACCCGTCGCTGTGGAACGACTTCGCGCCGGTGTGGAGGTAGCCGTCGGCATCGCGCTGGGTCGCGTCCGCCCAGAGCCCGAGCGAGCCCGCCGCCGAGAGGGCCACGCCGAACAGGAGCAGGGCCACACCGATCACGGCCGCCGCGATCCGGCCTCCCGACCACCCCCCGCCGTCGGCGTGCGGCGGCGGCGGGTGGTCGATCGTCGTCACGCCGGGCTCGTCGCCGCCGGTGTCCAGGCGGAAGGGCGGGTAGGCGTCGGTCATCAGGCCCGCGTACGCGGCGACTCTCAGCGCCCACCTGTCCATGCCCAGCAGGAAGTCGAACAGCCCGCGCGGGTAGCGGCCGGTGACCAGCAGCGCCACGCCCGCGAACAGCGCGACGAGCCCCACCAGGCCGCCGGTGCGGGTGGCCCACGCCCCCACCCGAGACGCCGCGTACCCGCCGCCACCGAGGAAGACTCCCAGGACGAGGTGGTGCGGGATCGCCAGCAGCCACCACTTGACGAGCACCAGACCTCGGGACAGGTGCTCGGGGTAGGGGACGTCCAGCGTCGCCGGGTAGTCCGGCTCAGCGCCGAGGCTGAACGGCGGGTACTGGTCGGTGGCCAGCGCGCCGTAGGTGTAGTAGGCGACGCGCCACGTCCAGCGCAGCACGGCGAGGGTGAAGTCGAACAGCGGTCGCGGGTAGCGGCCCGTGACCAGGATGCCGAAGAACGCCAGCACGGTGCACACCGCGAACCCGACCCACAGGAACGCGAGCACGACGTGGTGCGGGATCGCCAGGAACCACTTCACCGGCCAGAGCCCCCGACTCGGTCCCGGATCGAGCCGACCCCGCACGTGCACCGGGTAGCCCGCTGTCGCCGTGGTCATCTGGCGCCTCCCCGATGTGCGGTGGAAGTCCGTTGTGGATGGTCAGTTGTGCAGCTTGAGCAACAGGTCCCGCAGCCGGTCGTGGAGCTGGTCGACCACCTCGGTGTACGTGCCCGCTGTCGCCTCGGCGTTCACCCCGGCACCGTTCACGGTCAGCCGGGCGTGCGCGACGACGAGCGGCCGGGTCCTGCGGTCGGCCGTCGTCGTCAGCCGCACGGCCGCGAGGTCCACCGGCGCGGGCGCGTACTTCGCCAGCGCCCCGACCTTCGCCGCCGCGTAGTCGCGCGCGTCGTCGGGCACCTTCGCCGTCAGCGAGACCTGGATGTTGTCGATGGTGGTCTGTCCTGCGTGGCGCATGTCTTCTCCTCGTCGGCTGTGCACTTCCACGCTCGTCCACAGCGGTGGGCGGGGTGAGAGTCCAACCGGCCGACGTCGACGGGACTTCGGACCCTGACGCGGGTTCCCCGCCGTGCAGCGGGTTCCGCGATCGTCACCGGGGGCGGACGACCGCCAGCGGACACGGGGAGTGGTGGGCCAGCGCCTGGCTGGTCGAGCCGAGGAGCATCCCGGCCAGCGCGCCGTGACCGCGGCTGCCGACCACGAGCAGCCGTGCCTTCCGTGCCTGGTGCAGCAGCGAGCGCACCGGCGGGTCCTCCGTCACGACGCGTTCGACGCGCACGTCGGGGAACTTCTCCCGCCACCTCGCCAGGCTCTGGTCGAGCACCCGCAGTTCGGCCTCCTCCACCCGCGACCACTCGGCCCGCGGCCAGGTCCGACCGTGGAGGGCGGGTTCCAGGTAGTCCGTCCACGCGATCACCGCCACCAGCGGAGCTCCCTGGGCCGCCGCCGCTTCGAACGCGAAGCCGGCCGCCGCCTCACCGGCGACCGACCCGTCAACGCCGACCACGATCGGACCATCCTCCGTGGACTCTCCCCTGACCACGACGACCGGGCACTCGGCGCACGTGGACGTCCCGAGCGCCGTCGACCCCGCCAGCAGCCGGGCGAAACCGCCGAGTCCCCGCGATCCGAGCACGATCATCCCGGCACCCTCGGATTCGCGGGCCAGGACCGGAACCGCCGCACCGAGGACCAGCTCCGTCTCCACGGTGACGTCCGGCGCCGCGTCGCCCGCCGCCGCGCGGGCTTCCGCGAGCCACCGCCGTCCCTGCGCCTCGATGGCGCCGGGGATCCGCGAGCCGACCGCGAGGACGGTCGGCGCCACCTTGGCGGGCATCAGGTAGGCGTGCACCAGCCGCAGCACGCTGCCGCCCTGCCGCGCGCACTCCAGAGCTCCCCACCGCACCGCCCCCATCGACGACGCCGATCCGTCGACGCCGACCACCACCGAGTTCCCCGTACGAGTCACCGCAGCTCACCTCCACGACCACAGGTGCCACGCCCTCGACGCTAGGAGGCCGAGGGGGGCGGCGACGCGGCCCTTGGTCCCGAGTGCACAGGTCCGCTGGTCACGGCTCGGCCTTCCGCGGCACCGCGCAAGCGGGAAACGCGCGGCGCGCAGTGCGAATCCGTGCCCGTGGGCCTGCTCGACGACCGCGGGACAGTGGAGGGAATTGCCATCGCGAGCCACTCGTCCGAAGACGGGCGCCACCACAATGGTGGTTCCGCGCGCCGGCGAGACCGCACCCTCGCGCCTCCCCGGCAAACGATCGTCCATTCGACTGCTTCTCCGCGCGGATTCAGCACCGATCGACCGGCGAGTGGTGTTCAATGGTCAACCACCCCTTCATCAGCCCGCTCGACGCAATGCCTACCCGATCCGGTTGGAGGCGAATGAATTCGGATGAACCCGATGTCGACACCTCGGGCGCGGGAACCACGTCCGCCGAGGGCGGGGACTGGCGACTCGCACTGGGTTCCCTGCTGGTCGCCGCGAGCCCGCTGGCCGATCCGCTCGGGCTGATCCGGTCGCTCGTGGAGTGCGCCCGCGTCCACAGCGGTGCGACGGCAGCGGCGCTCACCGTGCCGTTCCACGACGGCAACTGGGTCCGGGTCGTCGTCGCGGCGGGTGGGTCCGCCGAATGGGAGAACCGCGTCCTGCCGCTCGAGGGCTCGGCCACCGCGCTGGCGGTCGAGGCGGGGCGAGCCGTGCTGGTCGACGAGACGACGCTGCACGAGCGCACCGGGCAGTCCGCGAGGTCGACGACGACGGGCCCGTCCGTCGTCGCACCCGCGTACAGCGGCGGCCAGTTCCGGGGAGCGCTCCTGCTGAGCAGGCTGCCGGGGCAGGCGAACTCCGCCGAGTCGGACCGCGGGATGGCGACCGCGTTCGCCGAGTACCTGGCGTGGGCACTGCTCGTGCCGGAAGGAGGAGCAGTCGGCCACCTCGCACCGGCGGACGACGGCACGGACGCGGCGGCGCGCGTCTACGGGCACGTCGCGGGCAGCCTGTTCGCCATCACGTCGCGGTTGTGCTCGCTCAGGTCGCAGGCGCCGGAAGCGCTGTCGAAGTCGATCGACGCCGCCGTCCTGGAGGCCGACCGGATCGCGACCAGCGCGCGCGTCGTCGCGAGCGAGCACCGGAGAAGCGGTCGCGATCGATCGCTCGACGCGGTCCTGTCGGCCTTCAGCGCCTCCGTCGCCGAACACGGGCTCGTCGGCAGCGTCGAGTTCGACGGCAGCAGGTCGACGCCCCGCTCGACCGTCGACGCGGTGAAGCGGTGGATCCCCGGAGCCGTGTCGATCGCGGCCAGGTTCGGGGTCACCCGAGCCGTCTCGCTGGACCTGGCCGTGCGGCACGCGGCAGGTGCGAAGGTCATCGCAACCGTGCGCTACCGGGGATGGCTACCCGAAGCGGAATTACCGCCCAAGGCGGACATCACGCCGAATTCGTGGTCGGATGCCAATTCGGACAACGACGCCGATAGCGCGGACGACCGCGATATCGCGCTGCGGCTCATGACGCCGCACGACAGGTCGAGCGAACAGGACTGAGATAGACGTCGCAACTCTCGGTCGGGACTCCACTGGAGTGCGGATCGGGAGACCAGTCCAGCCCACCACAATTGGAACCTGCTCACCGGGAATTCGGTACGGCGGATCCCAGCCGCTCGAAACGCAACTCTCCCGCGGTCAGCCGAGTCGAATGCGGGCGACGCCGGTCGTCGCGGTCCCGTTCAGCACCAGACCCTTGACCCCGCCGACCAGGCGCATGAGCGCCATGAGGGCCCAGCGCTGCGCGTTGTCGGCGAAGTGACCGGAGATCGTCACCAACCCGTCCACGGCGCGCACCTGCCAGTTCGCGGTGGCGTAGCGGTCACGGAGCAGGTCCTCGATCCGCCACTCCAGCGCGTGGTCCTCGGACGTGAACGCGCGCACCAGGTCCGCGTAACCCAGGACGCCGACCACCGACCCGGACGCGTCGACCACCGGCACCTGGCCGGCCAACTCAACGGACCGAGCAGGCACCACCGGGCTGATCATCACATCGACGGCTCCCATGCGACCAGGATTTCCCCTGTCGTGAGCCGGCGGCAGTGAGGTTGGTCCCCATCACAGATGACCTTGGTCCCTGTTCCGGTCGGTGCGCGGACGTCACACCGGACCCGAGCCGTGCCGACCCTGGGATTCGTCGGGTCGGCGAATCGTCGGGTCAGCGCGCCCGTGCCGCACGAGGACCAGGACGAACTGCCGGAAGACCTGCGCGGCCCCCAGTCGACCACGTCGGCCTGAGGCCCCGCCACCGGCTAGCGGCGATGTCCGCGCACGTCGGACCGCGACCGCCGGTGTGCCCACCAGCCTGTCGCCGCCAATGCCCCGAGCGGGATGGCCACGAGCCAGAGGGCCGGTTCGGTGGCCATCGCGTGCCACGCGGTCGAAGGCACCTGCTGGGCGAGGAGGAAGCCGCCCATGACGACCAAGAACCAGCCGAATCCCTTGCGCAGCAGCTCTTCGGGGATCCGCCCGGCCAGTGCACCGCCGAGCAGGCTGCCCACCACGGCCGCGACCGTGACGGCGAGCGCCGAGGTCCAGTCGATCTCCACGGTGGCCAGGTAGCCAGCAAGACCCGCGAACGACTTCATCGCGATCACCACCAGCGATGTGCCGACCGCCGCCGCCATCGGCAGGCCACCGAGCAGGGCCAGTGCGGGGACGACGAGGAAGCCGCCGCCCGCACCGACCAACCCGGTGACCAGTCCGACCACGACGCCTTCGACCAGGACCCGGCCGATCGGCAGTTCACCGTGGACGGCGGGCGTGCTCCCGGCCTTCCGCCCGCGGATCATCGCGACGGCGGTGACGATCATCATCACGCCGAAGCCGACCAGCAGCCAGGCACCGGGGATGAAGGCCGCGAGCCGACCTCCTCCGTACGCTCCGGTCATACCGGCGGCTCCGAACAGCAGGCCGGTGCGCCGGCGCACCCGACCGGCCCTGGCGTGCGACACCGCGCCGACGGCGCTGGTGACGCCCGCGACGAACAGCGACATGGCGATCGCCTGCTTGGCGTCCACCCCGGCCAGGAACACCAGGATCGGCACGGTCAGGATCGCCCCTCCCCCGCCGAGCACGCCCAGCGCGAGGCCGACCAGCACCGCGGCGACGCGTGAGGACGACGGCCGCCGAGTGGTTGGACGCCCGAAGGTGCCGCGAGCCCGCCACGACCTGAGCACTGGCCGTCCTGCGGGTCACGACGGCCCGCAGGTCCTGTGGGCGTTCGCGGACAAGGGCGTTCGGCCTCGGCTACCGCACGGTGTCCGAACACGCCTGGGTCAACGGCGGACCACCCTGCCAGTGGATTTCGCGAAGCACCCACATCGGACCTTTCGAGTCCACGTTCCGAGGTTGGGCGCGCGACCCCTGTGGACTTGGCGAGCGCTGGGCGTTCGAGCCGCACCGGCTGCCGTTGGAGGGTCCCGAGCACACGACCACGAGCGAGCTGGAACACCGGCTCGAGGTCCGCTGGGAGACCATCACCGGTCCCCGGCTGTCGGTCGCCCTGTGAGTCGCGCGGTGCCGGGATCGTCGTCCTCGAACCCGTGCACCAGTTCGCTGCGCACGCCGACAACTCCGGGCAGCTCGCGGGTCAGCGCGATCGCGATGTCGACCTCGCTGCGCCGGTCGAGTTCGCCGGACAACGTCACCACGCCTTCCTCGACCACCACGCCGACCATGTCCGGGTCGACCCAGAGCACCCCGCGGAACACGAACCGCCGGATGTCCTCGCGCAGTTCACCGTCGTCGCGCAGGTACGAGCGCAGCAGGTCCCGCCTGGCGAGCACGCCGACCAGCTCACCCGCGCGGTCGACGACGAACAGCCGCCGCACGTTCGCCTCCGCCAGCACCCCGGCCGCCTCGCTGACCGGCGCGCCGGGATCGATCATGATCACCGGCTTCGACATCACGTCACCTGCCGTCGTGCCGAAAGCCTTGCGCCACCTGGCCCTGCGAGCGCGACCGGCGAACAGACCGGGACCGGACCGGCTACCCCCTCCGTACTCCTGCTTGGCCAGCAGGTCGGCCTCGGAGACGACACCGATCGGCGTTCCGTCGTCGTCGACGACCGGGACCGCGCTGATTCCGTTGTCCGCCAGCAGTTCCGCGACCTCCTTGAAGGTCGTGCCCGGCCGTGCCGTCACGACCGCCCTGGTCATCACCGACCCCACCACGGGTTCGCGCACGTCACCCACCCCGCCTTCCTGCCAGGTCCGGTCAGCTGATGTCGATGTGGATCTCAGGCCGCTGCCGCAGCGTGTTGTGCACCGTGCAGTGCGAGACGACGGCGTGCAGGCCCTGCCGCAGGTTCGCCGGTGTGCCGTCGGGCACGCGCACGTCGAGCCGCACCCGCTCCACCCGCGCGGGCCGATCGGCCGCCATGCGGTAGTCCGCGGAGACCCGGAGACCTTCGCGGTGCACGTGGTGGCGGTCGAGGTAGCGGCCCGCGTAGTACGCCGTGCAGGCGGCCATCGAGGCGACGAACAGCTCGACGGGTGACGGACCGCGGTCCACCCCGCCGTTGTCCAGGGGCTGGTCGGTGGCCACGTGGTGGCCGCGCATCCGGACCGCGTACTCCTCGCCGCCGACGAAGTCGACGTGGATCCGCGCATCACGGGAGTCCTCCGAGCCCGTCACCGCGGTCCCGGTCGATCGGCCGACCGACATGTCCCACTCCCTCCGCTCCCAGCGAGCCCGAGCAGACCCGCGGTGTTCGACGGCCCCGGGGTGCCACGGCCGCACGGTTGTCTCCCCCCGCCGTCAGCGAGCCGCCGACGTGGTGGGGTCCTCGGTATCGAGGGGGTCGCGCAGCACCAGCCCGGTGATGCCCGGCACCGTGTGGGCCAGCGCCGTGACCACTCGGCGTTCCGCCTCGTCCTCGAACGGTCCGCTGATCGTGGTGTCACCGTCGACGACGCGGACCCGCCAGCGCGCCGCTCGGCTGTGGTCGCGCAGCAGCCGGTCGATCCGCGAGGCCAGCACGTCGTCGTCGGGCACCAGCGTGCGCAGCAGGTCCGTGCGGCTCACCACACCGACCAGCACACCGGCCTCGTCCACGACGGGCAGGCAGTGCAGTCCGTGGCGGAGCACGGCGTCCGCCAGTTCCACCACGGTCGCGGTCACGTCGGCCGTGATCGCGGGCGCGTGCACCACCTGCGCCACGACAGTCCGGGAACTCGCCCCGGTGACGCTCGCTCGCAGGAGATCCGACCCGGTCACGACCCCGACCACGTGCCCGTCCTCGTCGACCACCGGCAAGGCCGCGAACCCGTGGTCGACCAGCAGCGCGTTGGCGGCGCGGACGGTGGTGCTCGGACTGACCGAGACCACCGGGCGCCTCATCACCTCGGTGGCTTCCATGGAACAAGGCTTCCGCTCACCGCTGTCCGCGGACAGTGCGGTTGGTCCCGTGCATCCCATGACGTTCGGCACTGCGGTCAGCGGATCCGGCGAGTCCACTCCGGACCGACCTCGGCCCACTCGTCGGCCCACCGGCGGAGGGAGGCCCTCCTGTTGGCCCAGCACACCAGCGAGTACAGCGCGGCCAACGCGCCGACGAGCGCCGTCCACGACACCAGCGCGACCACGACGGCACCCAAGCCCGCGCCCACGGACGTCATCGGCGGTTTGGTCACCGCCCCCTCGTCGTCCACCCAGATCCGCACCGAGGCTCCCGCCTTGGCCCCGTCGTTCGCCGCCACCTCGCCCGTTCGCGTCGACCCGTCGGGCAGCTCCCACGACGCGGGGACGTCCGAGACCCGCACACCACCGGCCTGGTCGACCGTGCGGGTGAACGGCGGGGCGTCGACGAGGAGGACGGCGAGGGCCTGGTGCCGGGTGCTCAGCTGGTGCCTCGAGTCGATCGACCGGGACTCGTGCAGCTCCGAGCCCACGGTCGCCGCGACGGGCACGCCGAGCAGCGAGACCGCGACGGCGAACACCAGCACCACGCCTTCGAACCGATCACCCCTGCGGGCCAACGGGTTGCGGCGGTCGAACACGCTGCGCACCAGTCGCGCGACCGGTGATGCGGGCTGGCTGTTCATGGTCGTCCTCCTCGGGCTGGTACCAGGCTGCTCCGGACCGCGGTCGCCACACAGGGCCGTTGGTCCGCGGCGCGGAGAGCCGATGGGCACCCGACGAGGCGTGCAGGTCACTCCGGAACGGGGTCCCCGTGCGGTGTTCGCCCGCGGCTACGAGGCGGACCGTAGGGCCAGGTCCCGAACCCCCTTGGAGGAGAAGATGTCCACGCAACAGCTCACCGCCGCGGTAGCCGACCGGTACGCGGACCTGCGCGACCGCGGGCTCGCCGTCGCGCTGACCGAGGAAGACCTCGCCGAGCTGAGCTGGCTGGACCCGCTGGAACGCACGACCTGCCGACTGCACAAGCGCTGGCTGCACCAGTGCGTGCACTCCCCCGCGCACGTCATCGTGGTGACCGGGCACCGGTGGTGCCGCGACTGCGAGTGCTCGGCGACCGTCGGCGTCGACGAGCTGACCGGTGACGTCGTCGTGCGCTGCACCCGGTGCCGCAGGTCGCCGAACAGCCGCGCCACCCGCCAACTCGTCCGCGCCTGCCGCGCGAGCCTGGCCGCCGCTCAGGACGGCAGACCCTGACCACACGGGTACTCCGACCCTGAACCCGGCCATCGATCGGTGCCACGGTCTACAGGGTGACCACGGCGGAGTGCCACGCCAGGAGGTGATCCGGATGGACCGCGGTACGCCGGACGAGACGACGGTCCGCGCGGCGGTGACGATGGCCTGCCGTGCGCCGTCGGTGCACAACTCACAGCCGTGGCGGTGGCGGTTCGGCCCGGAGGGCCTGCACCTCTTCGCGGATCCCTCCCGTCACCTGCCCGCTGTCGACCCGACCGGCGCGGACCTGCTGCTCAGCTGCGGAGCCGCGCTGCACCACGCGCGGATCGCGTTCGCGGCCACGGGTTGGCGGGCCACCGTGCACCGACTGCCCGACCCCGACCGCCCCGACCACCTCGCGGTGGTCGAGCTGTCGCGGCACGACCCGAACGAGGTCGAGGTGGCCATGGCGAAGGCGATCACGTTCCGGCGAACCGACCGCCGCCGCTTCTCCTCGTGGCGGATACCTCCCGCGCTGCTCGCGCAGCTGGCCGACCGCGCGAGGGCCGAAGGCGTCATCGCCGGCGACGTGGCGGACGACAAGGCGCGGTACGAACTGGTCATGGCCATCATCCGCGCCGCCGAGGCCCAGAACGCGGACCCCGAGTACGCACTGGAGCTGCGGACGTGGAGCGACGTCGGCGCCCGGTCCGTCGAGGGCGTTCCCGCGGCCAACATCCCAGCGGGCGACGTCTGGTACGGCGACGTCCGGACCCGGACGTTCCCCTCGGGAGAGCTTCGCCAGCCCGGCGGGGCGGAAGTCGACGACGAGGGCTCGCTCGTGGTGCTCGGCACCACCTCTGACGACCGGATGTCCTGCCTGCGCGCGGGTGAGGCCACCAGTGCCGTGCTGCTGGAGGCCACCGCCGCCGGACTGGCCACCTGCCCCTTGACCCAACCGCTCGAGGTCGCGGAGACCAGGGAACTGCTGCGCACCGAGGTGCTGGGCGGAGCGACGTACCCGCAGATGGTGCTGCGGATCGGCTGGGGGCTGATGAACGCGGCCCCGCTCCCGCCGACTCCCCGTCGTCCCCTCGACGACGTGCTGGATCCCCCCACCGGCTGACCGTGGGCCTGCGCCCTTCGGACCGAGCACGAACTGGATGGACGCGAACCATGGTGATCCCGAACAGCACCAACGGGTTGGGCGACGCGGTACTCGACCTCGACGGCCTCGACGCGCTGATCGGCGCGCTCCGCGCCGACGGCCACCTGGTGATCGGCCCGGTCCTGCGCGACAACGCCATCACGTTGGCGGAGGTGGAGTCCGTGGTCGACCTGCCCGCCGGGTGGGGTGTCGACGCGGGACCGGGTCGCTACCGGGTGCGCAGGCGTTCGGACGACGCGGTGTTCGGGCACTCCGCCGGGCCGCAGTCGTGGAAGTCGTTCCTGCACCCGTCCCGCCGCACGCTGGTGTCCAGCGACAGCGGCGGTTTCCACGTGCCGGACGAGCCTGCCGCGAAGTACGCGTTCCTCGGCGCGCGCGCCTGTGACATCGCCGCCATCGCCAAGCTCACGCAGGTGTTGCGCTCCACAGGACGCACACCGTTCGTCGTGGCGGCGCAGTGCACCGAGCCGGGCGAGGTGTGCTTCTGCGCGTCGATGCGCACCGGCCCCGCGGTGGAGTCCGGCTACGACGTGGCGCTGACCGAGCGGATCGACGACGAGGGCCACCGGTTCCTCGCCTCGGCGGGAACACCGGCGGGCGCGGCGCTGCTGGCACGGCTGCCCGGCCGCGCCGCGCAGGAGCGCGACGTCGTGCTGGCGGAGTCGGACGTGGCGGCGGCCGCGGACCGGATGGGCCGGGTGATGCCGGAGGTCGACTTGCGTGCGCTGCTCGCGGCGAGCCGCGACTCCGCGCACTGGGAGTCGGTGGCCCAGCGCTGCCTCACCTGCGGCAACTGCACGATGGTCTGCCCGACCTGCTTCTGCGCGACCACCGAGGACGTCACGGACCTCAGCGGCGGGCACGCCGAGCGCGCACAGCGGTGGGCGTCCTGCTTCGAGATCGACTTCTCCGGTCTGCACGGCGGCGCGGTGCGCACCAGCGGTGCGTCCCGCTACCGGCAGTGGATGACCCACAAGCTGGGCACCTGGCACGACCAGTTCGGCACCTCCGGCTGCGTCGGGTGCGGCAGGTGCATCGCCTGGTGCCCGGTGGGCATCGACATCACCGCGGAAGCCGCGGCGCTCACCGATCTGCTGGGAGGGCGACCATGACGTCCGCGCCGATGACCGAACTCGACGGCCTGCCGCTGCTGGCGGGTCTGTCGCACGACCAGCGCGCCGCGCTGGCGGGGATCGCCCGCCACGAGGACTACGAACCCGGTGCGCGGCTGTTCGAGGAAGGTCGGCTCGCGGACCGGTGCTGGGTGGTGACCGCGGGCTGCGCGGTGGTGGACACCGACATCCCCGGCCGGGGCCGCACGGTGGTCCAGAGCGTGGGCCCCGGCGAACTGCTCGGCTGGTCCTGGCTGGTACCGCCGTACCGATGGCACTTCGGTGCGAGCATCGCCGCGCCGACCAGCGCGGTCGTGGTGGACGCGCTGGACCTCAGGAGGCTCGCGGACGCCGATCCCGTGCTCGGCTACCGGATGTCCCGGATACTGGTCGAGGCCCTGCTCAACCGGTTGCAGGCGACCAGGATCCGCCTGCTCGACCTCTACCGGCACCCCGATGGCGACTGATCCGTGGCTGCCGGTGGCGCACCGGGTGCGGCGCCGCCGGGTGGAGACGAAGGACTCGGCGACCCTCGTGCTGGCCCCGGTCGCGGACCGGTTGCCCGTGTTCCGGCCCGGCCAGTTCGCGATGCTCTACGCGCACGGGATCGGCGAGGTCCCCATCTCGATCAGCGACATCCCCGCCGGTGGCGTGCTGGTCCACACGATCCGCGCGGTCGGTGCGGTGAGTCGGGCGCTGCACTCCGCCGAGCCGGGCGCGGTGCTCGGTGTCCGCGGCCCGTTCGGCACGGCGTGGGACGTCGACCGGGCCGAGGGCGGCGACCTGCTCCTGGTCGCGGGCGGCATCGGCCTGGCACCGCTGCGCCCGGCGCTGCGGCACGCTCTGGAGCACCGGTCGAGCTACCGCCGCGTCACCCTCGTCGTCGGCGCCCGGACACCCTCGGACCTGCTGTACGACGACGAGCTGCGGCACTGGGACTCGCTGGCCGACGTGGACGTCGTCGTGACCGTCGACCACGCCGCCGACGGGTGGACCGGGCGCGTCGGCGTCGTGACCGAACCGCTCGCGTCGATCCCGCTGGACGCGACGCGCACCACGGCGATGCTGTGCGGTCCGGAACCGATGATGCGCTACTGCGCGCGGACGCTGCTCGGCCGCGGAGTTCCCGACGAGGGCGTCCAGGTCTCCCTGGAGCGGAACATGCAGTGCGGCACCGGCGTGTGCGGGCACTGCCAGCTGGGCCCCCTGCTGCTGTGCCGCGACGGACCGGTCGTCGACCTCCCCGTGGCGACCCCGCTCATGCTGGTGAAGGAGCTGTGATGGAACTCCCCTCCCTGGCCGTCTGGAAGTTCACCTCGTGCGACGGGTGCCAGTTGACCCTGCTCGACTGCGAGGACGAACTGCTCGAACTGGCCGGACGCGTTCGGATCTCGCACTTCCTCGAGGTTTCCGGCGTCGTCGAACCCGGACCGCACGACGTGTCCATCGTCGAGGGGTCCGTGACGACCGAGGACGAGGTCGAGCGGATCAGGTCGATCCGGGCGCAGTCCCGCGTGCTGGTCGTCGTGGGCGCGTGCGCCACCTCGGGCGGGATCCAGGCGCTGCGGAACTTCGGCGACGTCGCCGAGTTCCGGTCGGTCGTCTACGCCGATCCCTCCCTCATCGAGTCGCTGGCGACGTCGACCCCCATCTCGGCGCACGTCGAGGTGGACTACGAACTGCGCGGGTGCCCCATCGACCGGCGCCAGCTCCTCGAAGTGCTCTCGGCGTTCCTGGTGGGCCGTGAGCCGGACCTGCCCGACACCAGCGTGTGCACCGAGTGCAAGCGCCGAGGTCTCACCTGCGTGGCCGTGGCGGACGGCACGCCGTGCCTGGGGCCGGTCACCCACGCGGGCTGCGGCGCGCTGTGCCCGGCCGTGAACCGGGGCTGCTACGGGTGTTTCGGACCGATGACGGGCGCGAACGTGCCCGCGCTGATCCCACTGCTGCGGCGGTGCGGCATGGACGACGGGGAGGTGGACCGGGTGTTCCGGACGTTCAACGCCGCCGCCCCGGAGTGGGCGTGACGCACCAGTCCCGCACGCTGCACGTGGCCGGGCTCGCGAGGGTCGAGGGTGAGGGCGCGCTGCACGTGCGGACCAAGGGCGCACGGGTCGAGGAGGTGCGGCTGAACATCTACGAGCCGCCGCGGTTCTTCGAAGCGCTCCTGCGCGGCCGGGACTACCGGGAACCGCCGGACATCACCGCGCGCATCTGCGGCATCTGCCCCGTCGCCTACCAGATGAGCGCCTGTCGGGCGGTCGAGGACGCGTGCGGCGTGGAGGTCGACGGGCAACTCCGGGCGCTGCGCAGGCTGTTGTACTGCGGCGAGTGGATCTCCAGCCACGCCCTGCACATCTACCTGCTGCACGCGCCGGACTTCCTCGGCTTCCCCGACGGCATCGCGATGGCCCGCGCGCAGCGGTCACTGGTGGAGCGGGGGCTGGCGTTGAAGAAGGCGGGCAACTCGGTGATGTCGGCGATCGGCGGTCGCGCGATCCACCCGGTGAACGTCCGGCTCGGTGGCTTCTACCGGGTGCCCACCGCGGCGGAACTGCGACCGTTGGCCGAACAGCTGCGCCAAGCGCTGGACGACGCCGTCGCGACGGTCGGCTGGGTGTCCGGTTTCGACTTCCCCGACCTGGACGTGCCGCACCGGCTGATGGCGCTGCGCGACACCAGCGGGTACCCGTTGGACCGCGGCATACCGCACGTCACGACCGGGCGGTCGTTCCCACCCGCGGAGTTCTCGTCGCACGTCGTCGAGCACCAGGTGCCGCACTCGACGGCGCTGCACGCCCGGCTCGACGGACAGCTCTTCCTCGTGGGCCCGCTCGCACGCTACAGCCTCAACTCCGACCGGCTCTCCCCGGTCGCCGCACAGGTCGCGACCGCCGCGGGTCTGGGCGCGCAGTGCCTCAACCCGTTCCGCAGCATCGTGGTGCGCGCGGTCGAGGTCGTCTACGCCGTGGAAGAGGCGCTGCGGATCATCGCCGACTACGAGCGCCCGAAGCCGTTCATCGAGGTGGACCACCGAGCCGGGGTCGGGCACGGCACCACCGAGGCACCGCGCGGTCTGCTCTACCACCGCTACGAACTCGATGCAGGCGGTGCGGTCCTCAGCGCCGACATCGTCCCCCCGACCTCGCAGAACCAGGCCGCGATCGAGGACGACCTCACGCACCTCGTGACGGGGGCGCTGGGCCTCGACGACCACGCCCTGACCCACCTGTGCGAGCAGGCGATCCGCAACTACGACCCCTGCATCTCCTGCTCGGCCCACTTCCTCGACCTCACGGTGGAACGCGGGTGAGCGCCGTGGTCATCGGCATCGGCAACGAGTTCCGCCGCGACGACGGCGTCGGACCCGCCATCGTCGCGGAGGTCGCGCGCCGCGGCGTGCGGGTCGAGATCTCCGACGGCGACCCCGTCCGGCTCATGGACGCCTGGGAGGACGCCGACCTGGCGGTGGTCGTGGACGCGGTCCGGTGCGTCCCGTCGCGGCCGGGTCGGCTGCACCGCGCGAACGTGCCCACCTCGACGTCCGCCACCAGCTCGCACGGGTTCGGTGTCCCCGAGGCCGTGGAGCTGGCCCGTGCCCTCGACAGGATGCCCGCCAGGCTGGTCGTGCTCGCCATCGAGGTCGACGACGTGGCCTTCGGTGTGGGACTGAGCCCGCTCGTCGCGGGCGCGCTCGGCCCCGCGGTCGACGCCGTGCTGGCCGAACTGGCCGCCGTGGGCGAATCCCCTACGCAGGACGGACGACAGCCACCGGGCAGTGGGAGTGGTGGACGAGCGCCTGGCTCGTAGAGCCGAGCAGCATCCCGGTGAAGCCACCGCGTCCGCGGGAGCCGACGACGAGCAGCTGCGCGGTCTCCGCGAGGCGCAGCAGGGCGTGCACCGGGCGGTCGCGCAGGACGAGTCGCTCCACGCGCACGTCCGGGTACTTCTCCTGCCACCCGGCCAACCGCTGCGCCAGCAGCCGCTCCTCTTCCTCCTCGACCTGCGACCAGTCGATGGTGATCCGCGCCTCGGTGAACGCGCTGTCCACCCGGACGTCGGTCCACGACAGGACGGCCGTGAGCGGGGCCTCCCGTGTCGACGCGGCCTCGAACGCGAAGGCGATCGCCGCCTCGCTGGCCGGTGTGCCGTCCACCCCCACCACGACCGGGCCGCCCTCGGTGGCCGCTCCCCTGACCACCACGACGGGGCACTTGCCGTGCGCGGCCAGCGCGACCGCGGTGGACCCGAGCAGCATCCCGGTGAAGGCACCGAGCCCTCGGGAACCGAGCACGACCATCCGGGCGCGCTTCGACTCCCGGATCAGCGTCGGCACGACCCCGTCGAGCACCGAGTCGGTTTCGACGTCGACGTCCGGCGCGGTGGACCGGGCAGCCGCGACACCGGCCTCCAGCCAACCCCGCGCCAAGGCCGCCATCGACTCGCGCACCCCGTACGAGGTCAGGACGATCTCCGGGTAGCCGCCGACCGGCAGCACGTAGCCGTGCACCAGTCGCAGCGGAACCCGGTGCCTGGCGCACTCCGCCGCCGCCCACCGCACCGCGTCGAGCGCGGATTCCGAACCGTCGACGCCGACCACGATCGGAGCCACAACTGCGGTCATGGCAAGCCTTCCTCTTCGCCGTCCGAGTACCTGGCACCGACGTTACGAATCGGGCGTGCCGCGCGCACTGGCCGTAGGTCCCCCAGACGCAGGGTCTTTCGCGGAACCGGTCCGATGCCCTCGAACCGGTGGGCGACCGCTCTGGTCAACCGGTTCGCGCTCCCGCTGTTCCTGTTCCACAGCAACGGGACGGCACTGGCCCGCACCGTCCTCTACGTCGTCCTCGCCGGACGGATGGTCGACGACCGCGAACCGGACCTCATCTGGTGGTGGGAGCGGCCACTCGCGGTACTCGGTCACCTGCCGTGCACGCTGCCCGTCATCGCCCTGTTCTCGCTGCGGCGGGGAGCGAAGCGCCACCCGTGGCCCCCATCCGGTCACCCGTGCACCAACCGGTCCCTCCCGCGGGTTCGTCCAACGCGATCGTGCCGCGGACAGCGCCGGAACCGGCGCCTTCTGCGTGCTGTTCGCGGCACCGTCCCGTGACGAACCCGAGGTGATCGACGGGAGAGGACCATTTCCGGGTTCCACGAGGACTTCGGGCTCTGCCCCCGCTCACCGCCGCGGCGGACCGTGGTGGTGGGAGGAGAACGACATGACCGTGCGACAGGAAACCGGAGACACGCGGGTTCGGGGCCAGGCGCTGGTGGAGAAGGTCAAGCAGCTCATCCACGAGGGCAACGTCCGCCGCGTCGTCATCAAGAACGACAAGGGCGACACCGTGATGGAGATCCCGGTGACCGCGGGCGTGGTCGCCGCGATCGCCGCCCCCGTGGCCGTCGCCGTCGGGGCCATCGGGGCTCTCGCCAACGAGTGGACCATCCAGGTCGAGCACCACGAGACGCCCCCCGTCGAAGGAGGTGAGAAGTGAAACCCGTCCGGACCTGGGTGGGACTGGCGCTGCTGGCCCTCGGCGTCTTCGGCATCCTCGACGCCACCGACGTCCTGGACCCCGGTGACGTCCTGGGCCGGTGGTGGCCGGTCGCCGTCATCGGCCTCGGCATGACGGCGATGATCGCCCAGCGGAGCGTGTCGGCGGGCCCGGTCGTCCTCACCGTGCTGGGCGTCGTGCTGCTCGCGCAAACGTTGGGCTGGGCATCGGGCAACGTCGTGTGGCCCACGATCCTGGTGCTCGTCGGACTCGCCGTGCTGGCAGGACTGCGCAGGCACCGCACGACCGACCACGACAGCGTCCCGACGCCCGTGGTGATGTTCAGCGGCACGACGACGCGCGAGCGGTCCAAGCACTTCGAGCGCACCACCGTCTCGGCCATCTTCGGCGGCGCGACGCTCGACCTGCGTGAGGCCCACATCGACACCAGGGCCACCGTCGACGCCTTCGCGCTGTTCGGCGGCGTCCAGGTGCTGGTGCCCAAGGGGTGGCGCGTGTCGCTGGGCGGCTTGCCGTTCATGGGCGGATTCGACGACAAGACCTCCGGCGCCGAGGACCTGCCGCCGGACGCGCCGCAGCTCACCGTGAACGCCACGGCGATCCTCGGCGGGGTCGAGGTCGCGCACGAACCGAAGGCGTGAACAGCGGACAGGACCGGAGCGGGGCTGCCGCTCCGGTCCTCGCCGGTGCACGCTCGTGCACCGCACCGCCACGGGAAGGCGACGACATGGCGCTGAGCACCGACCAGCTCGCGGCCCTGCGGGACCTGATGCGGGCCGGGATCCTGTCCGCCGAGCGGGAGGAGGCCGTGCGGGCAGCGCTCGACGACAGCGGCAAGGTCAAGGGCGGCACCGCGCAGGTTCTCGTGGAACTGCTCGGCTACGTCGGTGGCGGTCTGCCGCTGGGCGGTGCCGCGCCGATGCTCGGCACGTCCCGGGAGGACCTGTCCCGCGTCGGTCGCGTCGCGCTGGCGGGCACCGCCACCGTCGTGCTCGTGGCGGGCGGTGGCGGGCGCCTGCGCGGTGGCGGTGGACCGGTGACCTGTTCACCGACACCGCGCCTGCCACCGGTGTCGCCCTGTCCGTCCTGGGCGCGGTGTGGTTCGCCGTCGCGCTGCTTGGTGTCCTGCGGCCCGTTCCGCTCGGTTTCGGCATCGGAGTGGCGATCGCGCTGTTCGGCGCGCAGCAACTGCTCGGCGGCTCGGACACGGTGGCCTGGGCGTACGCACTCAGCGCCGCCGTCGCACCCGTGTCCTTCGCCGCGTACCCGCGGTCCCGAACCACCGTCCTGCTGGTCGCCGGAGTGGTGGCAACGACCTCGGTGGTGCCCGAGGCGGTGTGGGACTGGACCGACGGCGCGGTGAGCGGCGGCGGTCTGCTCCTCGCCGCGGGCGCGGCCCCGTTGGCGGCCAGCGGACTGGGTGTCCGGCTGCGCGCCCGCACGCGCTGAGCCCACCACCCGCGAGCGCGGCGCCGTCACGGCGCGGACATGGCCTGGAGCACGAGGGTGCCGGACCCGGTCAGCACCGCGGGAGCGGCGACACCCGGCGGCGCCTGCCAGGCCGGGCGCACGAGGTCGTTGTCCACGAGGTCGCCGGTGGCCGTGAAGTCGCACCAGAGGCCGTCGACGCTGAGGTTGGGACGGCGCCCGCAGAGCAGTTGACCGCGGCCGTCCGCGATGGCCTTCAACATGGCTCGGTGCCTCGGCGTGTACCTGCTGGTGATCATCGCGACCAACCCCTTCCCCGGATTGCGTGCTTCGAGCGACATCCCACTCTCTCCAAGTGACATGGATCACAGTAGAGACGGACGTTGCTGATGAGCCGGGATCAACCAGCGCACCCCGCGGGTCCTTCGCAGTCGAGAGGAAAGGACCTTGGTCCCTGCACTCCGGTTCCCAGGTCGCCCACCCTGGGACCATGACAACCGCCAACCAGCCGCTCGACCGCCTCAGCTGGTTCCGATGGGTGACCGCCGGAGAGTTCGTCGGGTTCGTCCTGCCCGCGGTCGCGGGAGCGGTGGCCCCTTGGCCCGCGGTGCTGGTGCTCGCGGGTGTCGTCGAGGGCGCGGTGCTCGGCTGGGCGCAGGCGCGGGTGCTGCCCCGTGTCCTGCCGGGGTTGCCCGGTCTCCAGTGGATCGCCACCACGGCCGCGGCCGCGGGTTTCGCGTGGACGGTCGCGATGATGGCGACGGCCAACGGCGAACGACTGGCTTCGTTGCCCGCTGTCGTGCTCCTGCCCGTCGCCGCGGTGTTGGGGATGGCGGTGCTGCTGTCCATCGGCACCGCGCAGTGGCTGGTGCTGCGCTACCACGTGCAGAACGCACACCGGTGGGTCTGGGCGACCGGCGTCGCGTGGGGCATGGCGTTGCTGGTGTTCCTGGTTGTCACGATCCCGCTGTGGCAGCCGGGACTCGCGCTCCGCGTGCTCATCGGTGTCCTCGGCGGACTGCTGATGGCTGCGACGATGGCCTTGATCACCGGCACGGCACTGGCCCGCTTGGTCGAGGAGCGCTAGAGGGCTTCGCCGAGTTCGATGAGCAGGCGGCCGTAGCGACCGGAAACGTGCACGTCACCGAAACCCAGTCCCCCACATGGCTTTCGGACACGGCATCCACCACTGTTTCGGAGGCCGCCGGCCAGGATGGAACTACCAGCGCACCGGTGGCTGAGGTCTGGCCGAAGTGCTTCTGCTCGTGACCTGACGTGATGGCGGTATCCAGTTCGACGGCGATCCCGCGCAGGTCGGCGCGCTGCCAGCGGCGGACCACATCGCGGCCACCGTGCAATGGATCACTGCCTGACCCCGACGCCCACATGGTCCACGTTCCCGTGCACGCTTCGCGGTTGAACCACGTGGAGATCTCCGTCTCCGCCGTGCGGCGCAGAGCACTCATCTCCGACGAACCGATCACGCGTTCAGCACGTGGATCGGACGCGACAAGCCCTCAGCTTGTTGTTCAAGGACCCAGGCGGTGAGACGCACCCCTGTGTGGTCATGAGCGCAGCCCTTGGTTGATCACCTTATCGCGGCAGAAGGACGATCGATCCAAGGGCTCCGTGATCAGCGTGCACGATGTCGACCGGGAACAGGCACTCGGGGAGCTGGGTCGGTTCCGTCAGGACTTCCACCGCTGTCTGACCACGCGGGCGGACGGGTTGTTCGAGCTGACCGACGCGGTGCTCTGCGCTGACGGCCCGGTCCGAGCATTGGTCGGGTTGTCGCCGGCGCCGGAGCACCGGCGAGGCCACGGTGGCCTCTACGACGCGGTCAACAACGGCCGGATCGACTATGACGACCACCAAATATCCTTGTCGCACAACGGTTGCCAAAGCAGCGGATGGACGGATCGTGGTGGCGGTGGATGTGTCGCCCTGGCTGCGGCTCGACGCCAACACCTCCCCACGGCGGTCGTTCTGCCACACCTACGGACGCGGCAAGGGCGAGCCCCACATGATCCCCGGCTGGCCGTATTCCGTCGTGGCGGCCCTGGAAACCGGCCGGACCTCCTGGACCGCGGTGCTCGACGCGATCCGGTTGCCACCCGTCGTCGATCTCGTCGCGGTGACCACCGCCCAGCTCCGCGACGTCGTGCACCGACTGATCACCGCAGGACCTCCGATCACCGGTCGGACCGCGGCCGGTCAACCGCTCGGCGGGGACGACCCCGCGACCACGCTCTCGACGGCGAGGAAGTCCTCATCCGCGTAGGCATCGAGCAGCGCGGACTCGACCGGCCCGTAGTCATCGGCGTAGTCGTCGTCGGTCAGATCGGCATCCACCGGGGCTGTGATGTCGACCTGATCTCCTACGTGGTCGCCGTCGGCGAAGTACTGGCTCTCGGCCGGCGTCGTGATCGTTGGTGCCGCGGTCGTGGTCATCGCACCTCCGTCGGCGATCGGACTGTCGTCGTCGGCCCCGCAGCCGGTCGTGGCTGCGGCCAGCGTGAGCGCCGCGCTCACCGCGAGCAACTTCTCGGTACGTCGAATCACGACTCCCACTCCTGTCATCGTTATCGTTCCCTCACGTCCTCAGCCGGATCTCCGCTGACCGGCGCAGGAACCCCTTGGCTGCTGGAGGTCTCAGCTCCAACTGTTCCTGGAGCAGCGGGCGGGTGGCGCGTCACCGTTCCCCGCGGCTTTGACCACCGTCTCCACCGCGGTCTCACCCGCGTCTTCCAAGCTGAACGTCAGCGAGATCGTCGTGCCGGCCAGAACTTCCTCGGAGAAGTCCACGATGCGCAGGTGGCAGGTCGGATCCGCGCTGCCGGCCGTGTCGAGCGGAACCGGGATGCGCTGCACGGTTCCGCCGTAGTCCTCGTCCGAACGAAGCTCCACATCGTCCGCAGTGCTCGTGCGCACGCCCAGCAGCACGTCGGCGGCATCGGTTTCGCGAAACATCGCGAAACGCACCACGGGGTCGTCACCGCGCTGGCAGGAACCGTCGCCAGGTGCCTCGGCGAACACGTCGCGCAGCAGAGCACCACCGATCTCCGCGTCAGTGCCCAACTGCCGCGGCGCGACGTTGCACGATGCCACCATCGCGGCGTTCACCGCACCGGCGACTCCGAGGGTGCCAAATCCGTTCATGCCCATCGGCTACCGGCCCGCGAGCCCTGTAGCGCGTCGCGAACCGCCGTCAGGCAAACGCGAGGTCTCCACAGATCGGAACTGTGTGGTGGACCCTCCGCTGCCGTAGACCGCGACGGTGGTCCGCACCGCTCCCAGGCGCGCCAGCGGCAACCCGCACAGCCCCGCGATGAGGTCCTACAACGCGGTGTCCACCGCGGACATCGCACACGGCACCAAGCCGACCCGGCCCAGGTCGCGCACCCGCGTGCATCCGTTCCCAGCAGTGCGGAACGTCCAGAGCGGGCATTCCGACCGCACCCCCTGAACAGATCGGATTCGAACCCCGGACGACGACCCGCATTCCTCGTCGAGCACCCACCGGGCGGCGTGGGCGTTGGGCCGGGTCAGCGGCTGGCCGGTGCGAGTCGGACCTCGCGCACGGTGAACGGTGTTCCCTGTTGGCAGGTGGTCGCCTGGCCGGGACGTGCCTCGCCCTGCACGACGACCTCCGTTCCCGGCCGCAGCACCTGCGCATCACCGTCGAGGAGGAGGAATTGCCCGGAATCGGTCGTCAACACCAGACATCCGGGTTCCACCCCGGCTTCCACCCGGCCCCGCAGAACGGATTGGCCGTCGCTCGGCGACGTGGTGGGTGTCGATGTCGCAGGGGTTCCACAAGCAGGCGGGAAGACGTCACCATCACCATTCGCCTCGACCATGGCCTCGATGGTGGTGTCCTCCGCCTTCTCGAAGTCGAACGTCAACGCGACGGTCGTGCCCGCGAGCACCTCGCGGGTGAAACCGATGATCCGAAGGTGGTAGTCGGATCCGATGTCGCCGGAGCCACCGGCTGTTTCGTTCGGGGGTACGGGGATCGCGTCCACCGGCGGACTCGTGCCGTCGCAGTCCTGGTCGGCTCGCAGCTCGACGTGTTCGGCACTGTCGCTGCGCACCCCGATCAGGGCGTCGGACGTGTCCGCGTCGGTGAGCAGGGTCAAGCGGACGTCCGCGTCGTCACCAGGGTGCCAGGAGTGGCCGGGTGGCGCCTGGACCACCACGTTCCTCAGCAGCACTTGGCCCACCTGCCCGTTGGAGCCCATCGTGCCGCTCTCCAGATGCTGCTGAGGTTCCCCGCAGGAGGCGAGGGAGAGCACCAGGGCACTCGACACGGCGACAACGCGGAAGGTGTTCACACCGGTCGGCTACCCCGGGGCAGACGCGCACGAACGCCTGCCGGCCGTCGTCAGCCAATCGCAAGGAAGCTCGCCCTGACGGAATCAGCGGACACCGTGCAGGAGCTGGCGGATGCGCGGCGCGGCCAGGAAGAGCAGGACGCCGAAGGCGACGGCCGCACCGCCCACGATCGCGACGCCGAGGAAACCCGGTAGCAGCGCCAAGGCGATGTGGCCGAACATGATGAGGACAGCGCTGCCGAACAGCACCCTCTCGGATCCCAAGAGCCGGTCCGCCACCCGCGCGCCGACGATCGTCGACAGGTAGACCAGTCCACCGTAGGCGCCGACGATGCTGGTCGCGGTGGATTCCGCCAACCCCAACCCGCCTTCGGCCGCGGAGTGGTACAGGTAGATGGTGAGAATGCCCTGCATCCCGTAGAACGAGAACCGTTCCCACATCTCGACGCCGAAGAGGTTGGCCAAGGTGCGGGGGTGCCCGAAGAACCCCTTCTCGCCGGTGGCCGGTGCGGTGCTGGCCACCAGGTAGCCCTCCCTCCGCCACGTGCGGTTGGCCGTGTGCCGATGCGCTTCTCGCGGCCATCCGAGCATCCGCCGACCGCAGCCGACTCGCGACTCGGGCACCTGACGGTTTCCTTGCGGTACGCGGACCCGAGCTTCCTTCGGCCCGTCGGGCGGATAGCCTCGAACGCGAAGTGATCCACGTCGGTCCATCCAGTGTGGACTGTCGGGGCATCCTGCCGCGAACCGCAGGATCCGAAACGGGGAGGAGAGCCGGTGCTCGCCATCGATGACACCGCGAAAGCTGCCATCACCACGCTGACCAATGCCATGGACGTGTCGGAGCGCGGCGGGTTGCGCATCGCCGCGCGAAGCGGCGATGGAAGGTACGACCTGTCGATCGCACCACAACCAGGCGACGGTGAACTCGTGGTCACCTCCGAGCCGGGTGCCGCGGTGTTCCTCGACCCCGTCGCTGCCCGACTTCTGGCCGACAAGGTCCTGAACGTGCGCGCCGACGAAGCCGGACACTTCCACTTCGGCGTATACCCACAGGACTGAGCGGCGGGGAACGCGTTCCTCCGTGAAGTAGGGATCAGACACCACCCCGCGTACCGATCACAGCCGGGCAGTCCCGCCACACGGCCCGACACGGACATGACGACGTGTCGGATGGTCACCCCGGCATCCTTGTCTGGTTGGCGCTGACCGCAACAAGGCAACTGTGCTCGTCTCCGGGGCTGGTCGATCCGTGTTCGCTCGCCCTGGCGACCATGACGGGGCCAATCACGTCCTCGTAGGACGCAGCTGGCCGCTGGCGGTGCGCGGAGGAGGTCTCGCGGCGTCGAAAGCGAAGCGGGACAACGACTCCACCCATCCCGGCCAGGTGATCACCTCGGCTCCGACGATGTCGGCCGAGGTGGCCTCCCTGTGTGGTGACGCTGTGTCCGCCGACCTCGCCCCTTGCCGCTGTGCTCGTCGATGACGCTGATCGGCACCGTGGTCCGCGCAGCAGCCGAGCACTTCGCGAAGAACCTGGTCGACACCGATCGTCACCTCGGACGTCGGTCGTCTCGATGCGGAACCGCTCGTTTGCCGTGGCCGCCGTCGACAGCAGCCACGGCCATTTCGTCAGCGCCTCACGAAGTCCGCTCCGGCCTGTGACGGGCGCTTCGCCTGTACTGGTAGGTCGCTGCCGCGCTGGATCCGGCCGTGATCATCACGGTGAATCCCACAGCGATCGCGGCGTCCTCCCCCTTGTTGTACCCGAGCACGAACGGGGCGGCCCTGTCCGACCTGAGGGGAATCCGCGCAGCGGTTGAGGACACGATCACCCTGGCCGGGGTCCGGCCGCTGGTGGTGCTGGACAGCCGGGGTCCGATGAAGTTGATCGGACTGGCGGAACTGCTGGCGGTGAACCCGTCGGCGGCCACGCGGATGGTGGCCCGGCTCGTCGCGGTGGACATGGTCGACCGGCAGCCGAACCCGGGGACACGGCGCGAGGTCGTCATCGGGTTGACGCCGGTCGGCAGGCAGGTCGTGCGCGGTATCACCGAACGGCGGCGGGCGGAGATCGCGGACATCGTCGCCCGGATGCCGGAATCCACGCGGTGCGGGCTGGTCGAGGCTCTGATCGCGTGCGCCGAGGCCGGGGGCGAGCCACCCGCCGACGTCCCGCCGGGCGATACGGCCTGGTTCTGACCGCTCAACCGCCGGGCGCGCTGCCGCGCACCTCCAGGAGGTGGTCGTCAGGCAGCAGGTGCGCGGCCTCGGGTTCCTCGCACCAGAGACGTGTTCCATTGCGCAGCACGGCCAGCACACGTGGGCAGAACTGGAGCGGATCGCGGCCGATCTCGGTGAGGTGGACGGGGCGAAGTGCCAGCACCAGGTCGCCGGCTAGCGCGGCGGCGTCGATGAACGGCCTCAACAGACCGGGCCAGAAGACCGACTGCCTCGTCGTTCCGTCACCCACTCCACCGGACACGACCACGCGGGTGGCGCCGAGCAGAGTTGCCACGGAGGTCACCACCGATCTGCGCACCACGAGGATGATCGCGGCACTGGTCAACCGCCTCACGGCCGAGGTGACCAGCATGCCCTCCGCGTCGCTGTTCACCGCGACCACGACGCACAACGCCACATCGATGTCGGCA
>NZ_DASUSQ010000070.1:0-116437 GCF_036375055.1 Umezawaea sp. | reverse complement strand
CCCGGTCCCCCGTAGCTTAGCGCGGCACGCTAAGCTATTTCCGCGCCCTCCCCCGGAGGGCCGTGCGGGTGTAGCTCAATGGTAGAGCCCCAGCCTTCCAAGCTGGTCATGCCGGTTCGATCCCGGTCACCCGCTCCACCTCGTTCTTGCTGGTAGAGCCCTTGAAGACCGTCCCCAGTGGACGGTCTTCTTGCGTTAGCCGATCTTGTGTGCCCCCCGAGTGCTCCCTCTCCTCGAAAACCACCTCCACGACCACCGCTTTCCTCCCGACGTTCCAGAAGTTCAGCGCGTGGACGGCGTTGTTCGGGCTTCCTCGGGCAGTTCGTCGGCGGTGTGCGCGACCGCGCGGCGCGCTTCGGCCACCGGCCGGCGCTGCTGACCGGGCTGTCGAACCAGGTCAGCGGTGCGAAGCAGGACCCGCCCCATCCGCCCCTCCAGCGGTAGCGTGGACGTCGTGAAGCACCCGCGGGAGCACCCCACGACCGACCAGATGAGGCTCGTCGAGGTCATGGGCGCGCTGAGCGATCCGATCCGCATCGGGCTGGTGCGGGTGCTGGCCGACGGTGCGGAGCACGGGTGGAGCGAGCTGCGGGCGCCGGTGGCGAAGTCGACGTTGAGCCACCACCTGAAGACGCTGCGCGCGGCCGGGTTGACGAGGACGCGTGAGGAGGGCACGCGGTGCTTCGTGCGGCTGCGCCGCGACGACCTGGAGGCGCGCTTCCCCGGTCTGCTGCGCTCGGTGCTGGCGGCGGCCGACGCCGAGAACGTGGGCGAACATGTCGGTTTGGCCACCACCGGTTGAACGGCGGTCGTCGGCGGCGGGCGGCCTCTCGGGTGATCTCCTTGCGGCACAACGGAATCACCGGGTCGTCGGGTGAGGTGCGGGTCTCCTACCAGCGGAGGACCGCGAGTTCTGCCGGTCGTTCTGCCTGGCATTCCTCCGTCACGTTGGGTGCAGTGTGGGTCACCGAACGATTCGGAGGGCTCCAGGGTGCAGCAGGTTCTCGTCGATTTCCGTTCCGAGGCGCCCGTGGGAGGCGGGAGCGCCGCACTGCTCACGGGGTCGTCCGGGGCACTGTTCCGCGGCGACCACTGGGTGATCCGCGCGGGTGGTGAGGCGGTGATCGGCTTCTGCTGCTCGGCGGGCACGCCGCTGGGCCGGGTCACGCTCGTCGGCTCGCCGCGGGCGACGTCGCGGCGGCCGGTGGAGATCCGGATGGAGGCGAACGGGACGCTGGTGTGGACGCGGGAAGGGCTGGCGGGCACCAGGACTCGGGAGCTGGAGCGGTTCGACATCCCGGCTTCGGTGCTGCGGCCCGGCCAGAACGCGCTGACGGTCCGCAACTGCGGCTCCGAGGAGTCGGTCTACCGGCTCTACAAGGTCTTCTTCGAGCCGCTGTCCTAGGGTTGGGCCGTGCGCGCACGCCTCCAGCAGATCGTGGTCGACAGCCACGACCCCGCTCGGCTTGTCCGCTTCTGGGCGGAACTGCTCGGCGGTGAGCCGGTCGACCGCGAGCTGGGCTGGTCGCACGTGGAGCCGCCCGAGTCGCCGCGGATGTCGTTCCAGCCCGTGCCGGAGGGCAAGACGATCAAGAACCGCCTCCACCTCGACGTCCGGGTGGACGACGTCGAGGCCGCCGCGGTCCGCTGCGAGGGCCTGGGCGCGACCAGGGTCGGCGGGCTGGTGGTGGACGAGTCGGGTGCGTTCCAGGTGCTGCTGGACCCGGAGGGCAACGAGTTCTGCCTCGTGGTCCCGGCGGCCTGACCCGTCAGCGGTCCACCAGCCGCCACAGCTCCTCGCCGAACCTGATGGCCAGCAGCACCAGCAGCACGCCGAACGTGAACGTCACCAGGCACCGCAGGACCACCCGCCACGCGGGTCCCTTCATGGGGTTCTCCTCTGCCCGGTCACGCGGCGACGACGGCGCGTGGGGATCCGTCGGGGGCAGTGTCGCCGAGCGGCACGCCGGTGACCAGAGCCCGCGCGGAAAATGCGTCGCGGACCGCGGTCGAGCGGCGTACGACTTCGGGATGGGCTTCACGATCCGCACTCTCGTCGAAGACGACTACCAGTCGTTCTGCGCCGTGGTCTCGGCGGCGTTCCTGGGCGACCCCGACCCGGCGGACGCCGCGTTCGAACGACCGCTCTACGACCTGGACCGGGTGCACGGGGTCTTCGAGGACGGGGAGATGATCGGCAGCGCGGCCGTGACCACCAGGGACCTGACGGTTCCGGGAGGCGGTCCCCGGCCGACCGCCGCGATCACGTCGGTCGGCGTGAGGCCCGGCCACCGCAGGCGGGGCGTGCTGACCAGCCTCATGCGCGCCCAGCTGCACGGCCTGCACGACGGGGGTCGGGAGGCGTTCGCGGTGCTGTGGGCGTCGGAGGGGTCCATCTACGGCCGCTACGGCTACGGCCTGGCCGCGCAGTTCACCGACCTGAGCGTGCCGAGGGGTGCGGCGTTCCACCGCGGGGTCGACGTCGGCGACGGCGCGGTGCGCGAGGTCTCGCGGGAGGAGGCCCTGCCCGTCGCGCGGGCGCTCTACGAGCGGGTGGCGCCGACCAGGGCGGGTTACCTGAGCCGGACCGGGGCGGAGTGGGAGCAGCACCTCGCCGACGGCGAGCGGCACCGCGGCGGTCTGAGCAAGTACCGGTACGTCCTGCACCCGAGGGGTTACGCGGTCTACCGGGTCAAGTTCGCCTGGGGCGACCGGGGTCCGGAGAACGAGCTGCACGTCCGCGAACTGGTGGCGGAGGACGACAGGGCGTACGCGGCGCTGTACCGGTACCTGCTCGACGTGGACCTCGTCGCCGAGCTGAAGTTCTACACCGGCTCGGAGGACCCGGTGCTGCACCTGCTGCACAACCCCAGGCTGGCCAGGCGGGCGAACCGCGACTCGCTGTGGGTCCGGCTCGTCGACCTCGACCGCGCGCTGACCGGCCGCGGCTACCTGTCCGATGTGGACGTGGTGCTCGACGTGACCGACGAGTTCTGCCCGTGGAACGCCGACCGCTGGCGGCTCACCGTGAGGGAGGGTGCGGCGGGTGTCCGGCGGGTCACCGACGAGCCGGACCTGAGGCTCGACGTCGGCGCGCTCGGGGCGGCGTTCCTCGGCGGCACCCGGCTGACCACCCTCGCCGGGGCCCAGTTCGTGCGGGAGCGGACGCCGGGCGCGCTGCGGTCCCTGTCGCACGCGCTCCTCGGCGAGGTCGCCCCCCATTGCCCTGAGGTGTTCTGACGTCACCACCAGTGATCTCGATCATCGCGTTTTCCGGCGGGACGCGGTACGACTTAGCGCATGAACTTCTCGATTCGGACACTGGGTGACGAGGAGTACCGGTCGTTCGCCGACCTGGTCGCCACGGCCTCCAACTTCGACCCGGTCGAGTCGGACGCCGACCGCACGAGAGCGCTCTACGACCTCGACCGCGTGCACGGCGTGTTCGACGACGGCGAGCTGATCGGCACCGCGGCCGTGCTGACCAGGGCCGTCACCGTGCCGGGCGGCGGTGTCCGCCCGGTCGCCGCCGTGACGGGGGTCGGCGTGAAGCACGGCCACCGCAGGCGCGGCGTGCTGAGCGCGCTGATGCGGACCCAGTTCCACGGCCTGCACGACGGCGGTCGGGAGCCGTTCGCCGCGCTCTGGGCCTCCGAGGCCTCGATCTATGGCCGCTACGGCTACGGCGTGGCCGCGCAGTACGCCTCGGTCCAGGTGCCCAGGGGTGCGGCGTTCCGGCCCGGCGTCGACGTCGGCGACGACCGGGTGCGCGAGGTGCCGCGCGACGAGGCCATGCCCGCGATGCGGTCCGTCTACGAGCGGGTGGCGCCGACCAGGACGGGGTACCTCAGCCGCACGGACGCCACGTGGGCCCACCACTTCGCCGACGAGGAGCACCACCGCGAGGGGATGAGCGCCTACCGGTACGCCCTGCACCCAGGGGGGTACGCGGTGTACCGGATCAAGAACGGGTGGAACGACCGCGGGCCGGGCGACGAGGTGACCGTCCGCGAACTCGTCGCCGAGGACGATCGGGCCCACGCCGCGCTGCACCGCTACCTGCTCGACCTCGACCTCGTGTCGGAGGTGCACCACAGCACCGCGTCGGACGACCCCGTGTGGCACCTGCTCGCCAACCCGCGGCTGGCCACGCGGCGCGTCGCGGACTCGCTGTGGGTCCGGATCGTCGACCTCGACCGCGCGCTCGTCGCGCGGTCCTACCAGTCCGATGTGGACGTCGTGCTCCACGTGACCGACGACCGGTGCCCGTGGAACGCCGACCGCTGGCGGTTCACCGCGGAGAAGGGCGAGGCGGTTGTGCGTCGCGTCACCGACGAGCCGGACGTGGCGCTCGACATCAGCGCGCTCGGGGCGGCGTTCCTCGGCGGCACCCGGCTGTCGACCCTGGCCAGGGCCCAGTACCTGCGGGAGCTGACGCCCGGCGCGGTCGACGCGCTCTCCCGCGCGTTCCTCGGCGACCGCGACCCGCACTGCCCCGAGCTGTTCTGAGGGAACCGCCGACGAGGGGTCCTCGTTGAACGGGTATCTACCTCAGGAGGCACCGGTGGGCACAGTCGTGTTGCTCGCGATCGTCCTTGTGATCCTCGGTGGTGTCCTCTACCTGGTGAAGTCCAGCGCGGACACCAAACGCCGGGAGTTGGAGGACGCCAAGTCGGAGGCCCGGCGCTGGGTCGAACGGCTCGGCGGGCAGGTGATGAACCTGTCCGGCACCGACACCGCGTCGCAGCAGGCCATGGCGGACGCGTCGGAGCGGTTCACCGCCGCGGGTTCCCAGATGGAGCAGGCGCAGACGAAGGAGCAGGCGAGGCAGGTCACGCAGACCGCCATGGAGGGCCTGTACTACGTGCGGGCCGCGCGCGTCGCCATGGACATGGACCCCGGTCCGGAACTGCCGGACCTCACCGGCCAGAGCCGCGCGGGCCAGGTGTCCGAGGACCGCGACGTGACCGTCGAGGGCCACGAGTACGCGGCCTCGCCGAAGCCCGGTTCCCGCACGCCGCACTACTACCCCGGCGGTGTCGTCGCGGGTCGTCCGGTGCCGCAGGGCTGGTACAGCGAGCCGTGGTGGAAGCCCGCGCTCGTCGCGGGCGCCTGGGGTGTGGGCTCGTTCCTGCTGTTCGACGCGATGTTCTCCGGCATGGCCGGGTACTCGGGCGGCGACATGGAGGCCGCCTACGCGGACGGCTACCAGGACGGCGCCGCCGCTGACGGTGGAGGCGACGTCGGCGACTCCGGCGGGTTCGACGCGGGCAGCGACGGGTTCGACGCCGGTGGGTTCGACGCGGGCGGTTTCGACTTCTAGACCGAGACCGCTCCCCCTCGGCGGAGCGGGCCGAGGGGGAACGGCGCTACTCGGGCTGGCAGGTGGGGCACCAGTACAGGTTGCGGCCGGCCAGCTCGCTCGCCGCGACCGGCGTTCCGCACAGCAGGCAGGGCAGGCCGGTGCGGCGGTAGACGTAGACCTCGCCCCCGTGCCGGTCCTTCCTCGGCTCGCGGCCGGTCGCCTCGGGCAGGTCCTCCGGCCGGACCGTGTCGATCCGGCCGACCTTCACGCCGTCGCGCATCAGGAGCACGAGGTCCGCCCACAGCAGGTCCCACAGCGCCCGGTCGATCTTCCGGCCGGGCGTCAGCGGGTGCACGCCGTGGCGGAACAGGACCTCGGCGCGGTAGACGTTGCCGACGCCCGACAGCACCCTCTGGTCCAGCAGCAGCACCGCGATCGGCGTGCGGGACTTCGAGATCCGGGCGAAGCAGAGGTCCGGGTCGGCGTCGCGGCGCAGCGGGTCCGGACCGAGGCGTGCGTGCACGGCCGCCACCTCGGCGTCCGTCAGCACCTCGCACGCCGTCGGCCCGCGCAGGTCGGCCCAGTGCGTGCGGCCGACCACCCGCATCCGCACCTGCCCCACCGGGGTGGTCGCGGGCAGCGGGTGCTCGACGAACGTCCCGTACAGCCCCAGGTGCACGTGGACCGTGGCGTCCGGGCCGTAGACGTGGAACAGGTGCTTGCCGTGCGCCTCGGCGCGCTCGAGCACCCGACCGTCCACGAGGGACGCCGAGGACGCGAAGCGCCCCTGCGGGCTGGACACCTCGACCGGTGCGCCCGCGAACCTGCGCTGGTGCAGCTTCGCGAGCCGGTGCAGCGTGTGGCCCTCGGGCATTACGGCAGCGGCGGGACGACGTGGGTGGCCTCGTACTCCGAGACGATCCCGATGCGGCGGGCGTGCCGCACCTCGCCGGAGAACTTGGTCGTGAGGAACGCCTCGACGATCGCGGTCGCCTCCTCGGTGGAGTGCATCCGCGCGCCGACGCCCACGAGCTGGGCGTTGTTGTGCTCGCGGGACAGCGTCGCGGTCTCGACGCTCCACGCCAGGGCGCACCGGGCACCGGGCACCTTGTTCGCGGCGATCTGCTCGCCGTTGCCGGAACCGCCGATGACGACGCCGAGGCTGCCCTCGTCGGCGACGACGCTGGTGGCCGTGGCGACGCAGAAGGCGGGGTAGTCGTCCTCGGCGTCGTAGACGGCCGGGCCGATGTCGACGACCTCGTAGCCGGTGGCCGCGAGGTGCTGGGCGAGGTGGGACTTCAGCTCGAAGCCCGCGTGGTCGGATCCAAGGTAAACGCGCACGTCCGGGGAGTCTGCCATCCCCGTGCAGGCATGCTTGCGGCGTGTTCGGTCAAGAGGGGTGCGGACTTCGGC
The DNA here is from genome assembly GCF_036375055.1 of Umezawaea sp. Lineage (GTDB taxonomy): Bacteria > Actinomycetota > Actinomycetes > Mycobacteriales > Pseudonocardiaceae > Umezawaea. Next base: position 109,719 of record NZ_DASUSQ010000070.1, on the reverse strand, counting down.
TCGAATGGGGCGGGGAGGGCGTCGCCGCCCTGGGCGGGCTGTGCGCGGTGCTCGTCGTGGTGGACGTGCTGTCGTTCACGACGTCGGTCGACGTGGCCGTCGGCCGGGGCGCCGCCGTGAAGCCCGTGCGCTGGCTGGACCGGGCCTCGGCCGCCCCGGCCTCGAACCCGGCGTGGACGCTGCGCCCCTCCTCCCTCGACACCGTTCCCGCTGGTGAGCTGCTGGAACTCCCCTCCCCGAACGGCGCGACCCTGTGCGAGCTGGCGAGCGGCACCGGCGCCGCCGTGCTCGCGGGTTGTCTCCGCAACGCCGACGCCGTGGCCCTCGCCGCCCTGGAGATCGCCGACGGCGGACCCATCGGGGTGATCCCGGCGGGCGAGCGGTGGGGCATCGACGTCAACACGACCGGGGCGGAGCAGTTCTTCGGTCCGCTCCGGCCGTGCGTCGAGGACTTCATGGGGGCGGGCGCGATCCTGTCCGCGCTGCTGGAGCACGCGCCAGTGCGGGCGTCGGTGGAGGCCAGGGTGGCGGCCGACGCGTACCGGGGCACGGGGGCGCGGGTGGCGGAGGTGGTCGCCGGGTGCGTGTCGGGGCGCGAGCTGATCGGGGCCGGTCACGCGGGGGACGTGGAGGTGGCGACGCGGGTGAACGTCAGCGGGGCGGCTCCCCGTCTGGTGGACGGGGTGCTGCGGGGCTGACGCCTACCGCTGGATGGACTTGACCTCGCAGAACTCGTCGAGGCCGAAGCGGCCGAACTCGCGGCCGTTGCCGGACTGGCGGTAGCCGCCGAAGGGCGCGCTGGTGTTGAACGCGCCGCCGTTGACGTCGACCTGCCCGGCGCGCAGTCGCTTCGCGACGGCCAGCGCGCGATCGGTGTCGGCGGAGAACACGGCGCCCGCGAGGCCGTAGACGGTGGAGTTGGCGATGCGGACGGCGTCGTCGGTACCGGTGTACGGCATGATCGACAGGACCGGGCCGAAGATCTCCTCCTGGGCGATGGTCATGTCGGTCGTGACACCGCCGAACACGGTCGGCGCGACGTAGAAGCCCTGCTCCAGCGGGGCGTCCGGGCCGCCGTGGGCGAGCGTGGCACCCTCCTCGACACCCTTGCGGATGTAGCCGACGACGCGGTCGCGCTGGGCGGCGGACACGGCGGGGCCGATGCGGGTCGCGGGGTCGGACGGGTCGGCGGAGCGGTACTTCGACGCCGCGGCGACGGCCAGTTCCAGCGCCTCGTCGTGGCGGTCCGCGGGCACCAGGAGCCTGGTCCACGCGCTGCACGCCTGACCGTTGTTCATGAACGCGTTGGCGACGCCGATCTTCACCGCGCGGCCGAGGTCGGCGTCGTCCAGGACGACGCAGGCGGACTTGCCGCCCAGTTCGAGGGCGACCCTCTTCACGGTCTCGGCGGCCAGCGCCGACACGCGGCGCCCCGCCCTCGTGGACCCGGTGAACGACACCATGTCCACGTCGGGGTGGCTGACGAGCGCCTCGCCGACGACCGGGCCGGTGCCGTGGACCAGGCCGAACACGCCGGACGGCACACCGGCCGCCGCGACGATCGAGGCCAGCAGGTCGGCGGTCATCGGGGCCAGCTCGCTGGGCTTGAGCACGACGGTGTTGCCCGCGGCCAGCGCGGGGACGACCTTGGCGACCATCTGCTGGAGCGGGAAGTTCCACGGCGTGATGGCGGCGACGGCGCCGATCGGCTCGCGCAGCACCAGCGAGTTGCCGATCTCCTCGCCGTCGAAGTAGCCCTGCTCCAGCACGTCGGCGATGCCGTTCGCGATGCCGACGGGGTTCGGGACCTGCACCTTCGTGGCGAACGTGAGGGGCGTGCCCATCTCGGCCGTCATGGTGGCCGCCAGTTCGCCGGTGCGCTCGACCAGGCCTTCGGCGATCCGCCGGACCACCCCCACCCGCTCGTCCACGGACGTGGCCGACCAGGAGGGGAACGCCGCGACGGCGGCGGCGACAGCGGCGTCGACGTCGGCGGGGGTGCCCGCGACGACCGTGCCGATCACCGCTCCGGTGGCGGGGTTGACGACCTCGATGTCCATGAACCCACTCCCTGTGACACCAGAAACGCGGAACGCCCCCAGGGTGTCACATCCGGGGGCGTTCCGCGTCAGAGGGCTCAGGAGAAGTCGAGACCACCCGTCCGGGTGCGCTTGAGCTCGAAGAAGTACGGGAAGCTCGCCAGCGCGCGAGCGCCGTCGAAGATCGTGCCCGCGTCCTCGCCCCTCGGGATCTTGCTCAGGACGGGCCCGAAGAACGCGACGCCGTCGATGTGGATCGTCGGCGTGCCGACGTCCATGCCCACCGGGTCCATGCCGCGGTGGTGACTGGCCTTGAGCTCCTCGTCGTACTCGGTCGACGTGGCCGCCTCGGCCAGCTCGGCGGGCAGACCGGCCTCGTCGAGCGCCGCCTTGATGGCGCCCTCGTAGTCCTTCTCGCCGTTGTTGTGGATCCGCGTGCCCAGCGCGGTGTACAGCGGCAGCAGGACCTCGTTGCCGTGCGCCTTCTCGGCGGCGATGGCCACGCGCACCGGGCCCCACGCCTTGTCGAGGAGTTCGCGGTACTCGGCGGGCAGGTCGCGGCCTTCGTTGAGGACGGCGAGGCTCATCACGCGGAAGCTCAGGTCGATGTCGCGGACCTTCTCCACCTCGAGGATCCACCGGGACGAGATCCACGCGAACGGACACACTGGGTCGAAGTAGAAGTCGACCTTCGCCTTGGCCTCTGACGACATGCGGTGAGCCCCATTCTGTTCACGTTGTGTGCGGGCGCCGGGTACGGGACGCCCCGAACAGAGCAACAACGCCCGGTCGACAGGTCTTCCCGATCCTGGAGTCCACTTCCGGCCGCGTCACGTGATTGGATGCGGATGTCGTGTTCACGGACATGACGACTTCCCATTCCGACGACGTCGGTGTCGAGCACGGGGACGCCGGCAGACGAGGTGACCAGTGGCGGCACCCAACCTCACTCGCGACCAGGCCCAGCAGCGCGCGGCGCTGCTGGAAGTCGACTCCTACCGGATCGAGCTGGATCTCACGGACGGCGGAGGCAAGCCGGGCTCGGAGACGTTCCGCTCGACGTCCACGGTCGCGTTCCGCAGCCTGAACGCGGGGGCGTCGACCTGGATCGACATCGTGGCCGCCACCGTGCACCGGGCCGTGCTCAACGGCGTGGAGCTGGACGTCTCCGGCTACCGCGAGGAGGACGGCCTGCCGCTCGCGGACCTCGCGGAGGTCAACGAGCTGACCGTCGAGGCCGACTGCCGGTACATGAACACCGGCGAGGGCCTGCACCGGTTCGTCGACCCGGTCGACGGCGGCGTGTACCTCTACTCCCAGTTCGAGACGGCCGACGCCAAGCGGATGTTCGCCTGCTTCGACCAGCCCGACCTGAAGTCCGTCTACGACATCACGGTGACGGCGCCCTCGGACTGGAAGGTCATCTCCAACTCGGCGATCGAGTCCACTGAGGACGCTCCCGGCGGTGCGGACAAGCACCGCTTCGGGACCACGAAGCCGATGTCGACCTACCTGGTCGCACTGGTCGCGGGCCCGTACGCGGAGTGGCGCGACGAGTTCACCGACGGTGACTTCACCATCCCCCTCGGCCTGTACTGCCGCGCGTCGCTCGCGCCGCACATGGACCACGAGCGCCTGTTCACCGAGACCAAGCAGGGTTTCGGCTTCTACCACGAGGCCTTCGGCGTCAAGTACCCGTTCGGCAAGTACGACCAGTGCTTCGTGCCGGAGTTCAACGCGGGCGCGATGGAGAACGCGGGCTGCGTGACGTTCCTGGAGGACTACGTCTTCCGGAGCCGGGTCACCCGCTACCTCTACGAGCGCCGGTCCGAGACCGTGCTGCACGAGATGGCGCACATGTGGTTCGGCGACCTGGTCACCATGCGCTGGTGGGACGACCTGTGGCTGAACGAGTCCTTCGCGACCTGGGCGTCGGTGCTCGCGCAGGCCGAGGCCACCGAGTACAAGCACGCGTGGACCACGTTCGCGAAGATCGAGAAGTCCTGGGCGTACCGGCAGGACCAGCTCCCCTCGACGCACCCCGTCGCGGCGGACATCCCGGACCTCCAGGCGGTCGAGGTCAACTTCGACGGCATCACCTACGCCAAGGGCGCCTCGGTGCTCAAGCAGCTCGTGGCGTACGTGGGCCTGGAGAACTTCCTGGCGGGCCTGCGGGTCTACTTCGCCAAGCACGCGTGGGGCAACGCCACCCTGGCCGACCTGCTCGGCGCGCTGGAGGAGGCCTCCAGCCGCGACCTGTCGTGGTGGAGCGCGCAGTGGCTGGAGACGACGGGCCTGAACCCGTTGCGCCCCAAGTTCTCCGTGGACACCAACGGCAACTTCACCGACTTCGCCGTGCTCCAGAACGGTGCCCGGCCGGGCGCGGGTGAACTGCGCACGCACCGGATCGCGGTCGGCGTGTACGACGACGACGGCAGCGGCAAGCTCGTCCGCACGCAGCGGATCGAGCTGGACGTCACCGGTGAGCGCACCGAGGTGCCCGAGCTGGTCGGCCGGTCGCGCGGCAAGCTCGTGCTGGTCAACGACGACGACCTCACCTACTGCACGATGCGGCTCGACCCGGACTCGCTCACCACGCTGGTCGACCGGATCGCCGACATCGCCGAGCCGCTGCCGCGCACGCTGTGCTGGTCCGCGGTCTGGGAGATGACCCGCGAGGCGGAGCTGAAGGCCCGCGACTTCGTGAACCTGGTCCTGGGCGGACTGCACGCCGAGACCGAGGTGGGCGTCGTGCAGCGCCTGCTGCTCCAGGCCCAGACTGCGCTCTCGTCCTACGCCGACGCCTCGTGGCGCGACGAGGGCTGGCGCCGCTTCACCACCAAGACCCTCGAACTGGTGCGCGCGGCCGAAGCAGGCTCCGACCACCAGCTCGCGTTCGCCAACGCCCTGGCGGGTTCCGTGCTGGACGACGAGGCACTGGCGGTCGTGCGCGGGTGGTACGACGGCACCGACGTGCTGGAGGGCTTGGAGGTCGACACCGACCTGCGCTGGCGACTGCTCCAGGCGCTCACCGCACACGGCGCGGCGGGTCTGGAGGAGATCCAGGCGGAGGAGGAACGCGACCCCACCGCGACGGGCCGCCGCCGCGCGGAGTCCGCACGCGCCCTCCGCCCGACGACCGACGCCAAGGACGAGGCGTGGGACCGCGCGGTCAACGACGACGACATCCCCAACGCCGTCAGCGAGGCCATCATCGCGGGCATCTCGCACCCGTCGCAGAAAGAACTGCTGGCCCCGTACATGGAGCGCTACTTCGCCGACGTCAGCAGCGTGTGGGACCGCCGTTCCAGCGAACGCGCCCAATCAATGGTCATCGGCCTCTACCCGGCTTGGTCGATCACCCCGGAAACCGTGAAGGCATCAGACGACTGGCTGGCCTCAGCAGACCACCCACCAGCACTGCGCAGGCTCGTCTCAGAGGGCAGGGCAGGCATCGTCAGGGCCCTGGCAGCACAAGAATTCGACAGGTCCTAGCACAACAGGAAGGGGCGGGAACACAAAGTTCCCGCCCCTCAGCAAGAACAAGGGCGAGACAGGGCCTTCCCTGAACAACGGCCGATTTTACTCGGGGGATTTGCCCCTTGCCCTGGTGGATCGGGCGGGTGGTCACCACCTGCCCTTGAGCCCGATCACAGGGGCACATCGAGGGGTCCCCGAGTCACATCGGCCGCCCCGCTGGGGCCGACAGCCACCCGATCCGACGGGACCGGCAGCCACTCCCCGGAGGACCGGCAGCCCTCAAGCACACGAACACCAAAGGCCGCACCCCACCACGAGCGGAGCACGGCCTTCGACGAATCCGGGGATCACACCCGAGGAGCGGATCCAGCCTGATCGGTGAGCATCCGCAGGCCGCCAACCAGGCCACCCGCGATGTCACCCTCCTTGAACGAAGCCACCATGCTCATCACGGCGAGCTTCGCCCCGCGGTCGGAGATGCGCCGGCGCGATTCCTCACCGGTGACGACCTCCACGACCCGCTGCCCAGGCGACACGGCGATCAGCACCGCGTGGGGCGCACGCGCGCCGACGCTGGCGTGCATCGCCTCGGCCGTCGCGCGGGTGTCGCCCGCCAGCTCACCCAGGTACACGCTGAAGTCCAGCCCGGTCTCCCGGCTGGAGAGCGTCAGCGCCTCGTCCAGGCTGGCCAGCTGGCTCGGCGTGAAGGGCAGGGAGGGCGCGTGCGGCTCGTACATGCGCGCGACCGACAGCCTGCCGCTGTTGGTGATCACCTCGCCGACGGCGAGGTCGGACGGGTCTACCTGCGGGCGCTGGGCGACTTCACCAGTTGCCACGGGCACCTCCCCTGGCGGTGCGCGCGGGCACGCCGTCGCCGGCCTCGCCCGCGTCGGGCGTCTGGTGGGTCGAGCTGACCCCGGCCGGGTTCCCGCTCCACCACACCGGTGCGTAGCCCCACTCCTGCCCAGGGCGGTACCGGGTGATGCGGGTGGCCTTAGGCCTCAGCGTCAGTAGCGTGATCACGCCGTAGATGGCCAGCGGGATCAGCGCGAAGACGAGCACGGTCTCCACGATGGTCACGGCGGCTACGGTAACCGATCGCCCACGTGGCGGCGCCCTCAGGTGCGCATGAGCGGGCGCGCGAGGACCACGGCGGTGATCACGGTGGTCGCGCCCGCCACCAGGTAGACCACGCCGAGGGACGTCGAGGCGGCCAGCGGACCGGCGAGGCCCGCCCCCGTCGGCGCCAGCCCCCAGGCCAGGACGCGGTACGCGCTGGTGACCCGTCCCATGAGCGGCGCGGGGGTCAGGCGCTGCCTGCGGGTGGCCGACAGGACGTTCCAGCCCGCCGACGCGGCGCCGAACAGGAGCACGGCCACCAGCCCGGCCGCCAGGTGCGGCACGGCGCCGTACAGGGCGAACGCGCCGCCCAGCAGCACCAGCGCGCCGACCATGACCCGGCCCGCGCCGAGCCGGGCGGCGAGGACGGGGCTGATCCGGGCGCCGGCGAGGGCGCCGAGCGCGATCACCACCACCAGCCAGGGCACGGCCGACGGCGCCAGGCCGAGTTCGGTGATCGCGTACAGGGCGAACATCGCGTTCACCGCGGACGCGCAGATCGCCGTCACGGCCACCGCGACCACGAGCACGCGCAGCTCGGGCGACCGCAGCAGGAAGCCCGCGCCCTCGGCGAGCTGGGTGCGCAGCCGGGCGCGCGGCGGCCGGTCCGGCGCGACCCGCGGCAGCCGGAGCACGAAGCAGGCGGCGACGACGAACGTGAGGGCGTCCAGCGCGAAGCAGGCCGCGGGCTGCCACCAGAACAGGGCGCTCGCGGCGAGCGGTCCGACCAGGTCCATGCCGACCGTCTCGACGGTCACGAACCGCCCGTTGGCCCGCTCCAGGTCGTCGGGGCCCGCGAGTTCCACCAGCAGCACCTGGGACGCCGTGTCGGCGAACGTCTCGGCGCTGGTGAGCAGGAACGCGAACGCGCACAGCAGCACCACCCCGGCCCGGTCGGCGAACACCGCGGCGGCGAGCAGGGCCGTCACGACGGCGCGGAACACGTGCGCCGCGGCCACGACGGCGCGCGGCGGCCAGCGGTCGACCAGGACGCCCGCGGGCAGCGCCACCAGCAGCCACGGCAGCGCCGTCGCGACGGCCACCGCGGAGGCCGCGAGCGGGCTCCGGGTGCTGATCGCGGTGTAGAGCGGCAGCGCGACGGTGCGCACGCCGTCGCCGACCAACGACGTCGCCCACGCCCCCGTCAGCCGACGGAAGGCCGGTGTGCGCACCCCCGTGGTGCCCAACGGGTGGACCACCGGCACGACCTCGCTTCAACCGTCGACGACGAGGGAACCCAGGTGACGTTACGCACCGTGTCCAGACGGTGACAATTGCCGCAACGGAGGACGTTCGTGCGGGTCAACGGCTGCGTCCGGACGGTCTCCGACCGTCCGGCGGCGGACTGCGGCCGGTTTGGCGTCTTGTCTCCGAGCCACTCGGCTTCTAGCTTTTCACCTATACGGGTCTTGCATTTCCTCTATCGAGGGCAATCCGAGCTTCAACGAGTCCAGGAGGACACAACATGTACATGATCCCCGCTGTCCAGAGCACTGCCGTCACCCTTTCGAAGTACGGCCAGGTAGCGCAGAGCGTTACCACTGTTCAGCGGCGCGATCAGGCGTCCGCGTCCGTTCGGATCACCTGCGAGGACTCCGTTCGGATCACGGCGCGCGACTCCGTTCGGATCACGGCGGCCGCGGACTCGGTCCGGATCACCGCGAAGAGCGGCTCCGTGCGCATCACGGCCCTCGATTCGGTCCGGATCACCGCGAAGACCGGTTCCGTGCGCATCACCGCGCGCGACTCCGTTCGGATCACCTCGGAGGACTCGGTCCGCACCACCGCCCGCGACTCCGTCCGCATCACCGGCGAGGCGGACTCCGTGCGCATCACCGCGCACGACGACTCGGTGCGCATCACGGCACGTGACTCGGTGCGGATCACGGCGCGCGACTCGGTCCGGATCACCGCGACCGACTCGGTGCGCATCACGGCGCACGACGACTCCGTGCGCATCACGGCACGCCAGGACGAGCTCGCGCCGGCGGCCTAGGGGTGGACCGCCCGCGACGAGCTCGTCAGCCGACTAGGCGGCGGGCTCCCCGAGGTAGGGCAACCACAGCGGGTCGGCCTCGGTGACCCCGGCGAGCAGCCTCCAGTGCGGCCCCCTCGGCGCGTTCGGCACGACGCGGAGCCGCCACCCCAGTTCGGACAGCAGCTTGTCCGCCTTGCGGTGGTTGCACTTCGCGCAGCACGCGACGCAGTTCTGCCAGGTGTGGGGCCCACCGCGGCTGCGGGGGACGACGTGGTCGATCGTCTCGGCCCGGCCACCGCAGTACGCGCACCGGAAGCGGTCCCGGTGCATCAACCCGGCCCGTGTCAGCGGAACGCGCCCCCGGTAGGGGACGCGTACGTAGGTGCTGAGCCGGATCACGGAGGGCACTATGACCTCGGCGGACGAGGAGTGGACCATGGAACCCGCGGGGTCCCCGTGGACGACCTCGGCCTTGCCGCAGACGACGAGCACGACCGCGCGTCGCAGGGACAGCGCGGTCAGGGGCTCGAACGTGGCGTTGAGCAGGAGCACTTTTCTTCTACCCCAGGGGAACACGACCGGCGCGTGACCGGTACCCTCCCCATTGCGGTCCCCGTCCGTCACGGAGCGGACAATGGCCTGTTTTTGGCCAGGAGGGACCCTCGGCGCTACCCCGACCGTGGTCAGGGCGCCGATCGGGGTCGGTTGTCGGTCTGGCACGCGACCACCTCCACCGGTACAGCCATAGCAGACCACAGATCACCCCCAAAAGGCACGTGTGCGAGCCCACCCGAGATCGAAATGTGGGTGAACTCGGGCCTATCGGGGATGGTTGTCATACCCACGCTACGCTGGCGCGGGTGACTGAGGTTCCCCCCGCAGCTCTGCCTGCGACGATGACCTATCCCTCGGCCGAACGGCTCGACCTCGTCGAGGACCTGCACGGCTACCCGGTGGCGGATCCGTACCGCTGGCTGGAGGACCCCGCCGACCCCCGCACAGCAGAGTGGTCTGGATCACAGGACGCACTCGCGCGGTCGTGGCTCGACGCCCTGCCGGGGCGCGAGGCGCTCGGCGACCGGCTCCGGGACCTCATGCGGACCGGATCGGTGTCGACCCCGGTGTGGCGCGCGGGGAGGGCCTTCTTCACCCGCCGCGACCCCGGCCAGGACCACCCGGTCGTGCGCCTGCGCGAGGCCGACGGCACCGAGCGCGTGCTGCTGGACGTGAACGAGCTGGACCCGTCCGGCGCGACGACGCTGGACGCGTGGTCGCCGAGCGCCGAGGGCGGGCTGCTGGCCTACCAGGTCTCCGTCGGCGGCGACGAGCGGTCGGTGCTCTTCGTGGTCGACGTCGACTCCGGCGAGCGGGTCGAGGGCCCGATCGACCGCTGCCGCTACTCCCCCGTCGGCTGGCTGCCCGGCGGCGAGGAGTTCTACTACGTGCGGCAGCTCGACCCGGCCGACCTGCCGGAGGACGAGCGGCTGTTCCACCGGAGGGTGTGGCGGCACCGCGTGGGCTCCGACCCGGCGACGGACGTCCTCGTGCACGGCGACGGGCTCGACCACACCTACTTCTACGGGCTGAAGGTCTCGCCCTGCGGCCGGTGGCTGGTCGTCAACGGCGCCCCCGGCTCGGTGCGGCGCGACTCGGTCTGGATCGCGGACCTGCACGGCGACCGGGTGCTGAACCAGGTCGTCGACGTCGAGGCGGGCGCCCAGTGCACCGCGTGGGTGGCCCGCGACGGCAGGCTCTACCTGCACACCTCGCTGGACGCGCCCCGGTTCCGGCTGTGCGCGACCGACCCCGCGACGCCGACGCCCGAGCACTGGGTCGACGTGGTGCCCGAGCAGGAGGACTCGGTGCTCGACGGCGCGAGGTGGCTGGACGACGCGCTGGTCGTGCTGCGCACCCGGCACGCGGTGTCCGAGCTGCACCTGCACGACCCGGTGACCGGCGAGCACCTCCGCGAGGTCCCGCTGCCGGGCACCGGCTCCGTGCACGGGCTGTCCATTGTGGACGACGAGCGCGGCGACGACGTGTGGTTCGGGTACTCGGACTTCACCACCCCGCTGTCGGTGTTCCGCCACTCGCTGTCACGGGGCGTGACCGAGCTGCACGCGGCGGCGCCGGGCGCCGTCGAGCTGCCGGACGTGACGACGCAGCAGCTGGAGTACACCTCCGCGGACGGCACGACCGTTCGGATGTTCGTGGTCTCCGCCGAACGGACGCCGGACCACCCCCGTCCGACGCTGCTGTCCGGCTACGGCGGGTTCGCGGTCGGTCGCGGCCCCGGCTACTCCGCCACGACGCTGGCCTGGGTCGAGGCGGGTGGGGTGTGGGTGCACGCGTCGCTGCGCGGCGGCGACGAGGAGGGCGAGCGGTGGCACCGGGCCGGGATGCGCGAGCACAAGCAGAACGTGTTCGACGACTTCCACGCCGCGGCGGAGCGGCTCGTCCGCGACGGGTGGACCACGCCGCAGCAGCTGGCGATCATGGGCGGCTCGAACGGGGGCCTGCTCGTCGGGGCCGCGCTGACCCAGCGCCCGGAGCTGTACGCGGCCGTCGTGTGTTCGGCCCCACTGCTGGACATGCTGCGCTACGAGAACTTCCTGCTCGGGCGGCTGTGGGCCGAGGAGTACGGCACGGCCGCGGAGCCGGAGGAGTTCACGTGGCTCTTGTCCTACTCCCCGTACCACCGGGTACGCCCGGAAGTTGAGTACCCTTCGGTGCTGTTCACGGTCTTCGAGTCGGACAGCCGAGTGGATCCCAACCACGCCCGCAAGATGTGCGCCGCACTTCAGCACGCGACCACGTCCGACCCGGCGAAGCACCCGGTGCTGATCCGCCGCGAGACCGAGGTCGGTCACGCGGGTCGCTCGGTGAGCCGCGCGGCGGGGCTGGCCGTGGACCAGTTGACCTTCCTCGCCCACGCGACGGGCCTGGACTTGTAGGAGGAAAGCGTTCGTGCAGGGACTCGATGACGCCAAGCAGGCGCTCGCCATCGACTGGTGGGTGGAGAACGGGCCGAAGCTCGCCCAGGCAGGACTGCGCATCGCGCTGATCGTGCTGATCGCGATCGTGGTCCGCTGGCTCCTGCGCAGGCTGATCGACCGGTTGACCAAGGGCGGCAACGCGGAGCGCAAGCCCTCGCTGCTGCGACCGCTGCGGGAACGGGCGCCGCAGGCCCTGGGAGCGCTGGTCTCGGAACGCCGCGACCAGCGCGCCAAGACCATCGGCTCGGTGCTCAAGTCCGTGACGACCATCGGCGTCTTCGGGATCGCGTTCATCCAGGTGCTCACCGAGCTGGGCATGAACGTGGCCCCGATCCTGACGTCCGCGGGCATCCTCGGCGTGGCGATCGGTTTCGGCGCGCAGAACCTGGTCAAGGACTTCCTGTCCGGCATGTTCATGATGCTGGAGGACCAGTACGGCGTCGGCGACGTCGTGGACCTCGGCCCCGCGACCGGCACCGTCGAGGCGGTCGGCCTGCGGATCACCACGATCCGCGACGGGAACGGCACCGTCTGGTACGTCCGCAACGGCGAGATCCTGCGCGTCGGCAACTCCAGCCAGGGCTTCGCGGTCGCCGTCGTCGACCTCCCCCTGGCCTACGGCGCGAACCTGGCCGAGGCCAGCGAGGTGCTGGAGAAGGTCTCGCTGGAGGCGACCGAGGCGGAGCCGCTGTCCAAGGACGTCATCGACAAGCCGCAGGTGCTCGGTGTGGAGAAGGTCACCGCCGAGGGGATCACCATGCGCGTCACCGTGAAGGTGCGCCCCGGCCGCCAGTGGTCGGTGCAGCGGGCGCTGCGCGCGAAGCTCATGCCCGCGCTGGAGAACTCGGGTGTGACGACGGTCAAGGACGACTCGGGTGTGACCACCGCGAAATCCTGATCGCGCCACGACATCCGCCCCCCCGACGCGCGCGGGGGCGGGTGCGTGAGTCAGGATGGACGGGTGGCCACTCCGGAGAACTTCTACGAAGCGGTGGGCGGGTACGACACCTTCCACCGGATCGTCGCGCGCTTCTACCAGGAAGTGGCCACCGACGAAGTGCTCCGGCCGCTCTACCCCGAGGAGGACCTCGGTCCCGCGGAGGAGCGCTTCCGGCTGTTCCTCATGCAGTACTGGGGCGGCCCGCACACGTACTCGGACACCAGAGGGCACCCGCGGCTGCGCATGCGGCACCAGCCGTTCAGCATCGGCCCGGTCGAACGCGACGCCTGGCTGCGCTGCATGAAGATCGCGGTGGACGAGGAGAACCTGTCCCCCGAGCACCGCGCGCAGCTCTGGGCCTACCTCGAGATGGCCGCGAACAGCCTGATGAACGCCTGGGTCTGATTCCCCGGCCCTCCCCGCTCGATCCCGTGAACCGGGACGAACCACGCCGCCCCGAATGGCAGGATGAACACTCGTGCGACGATCCTCCGACCTCCAACCAGAGATCGCCGACGAGTCCGCCTGGTGGCGTGACGCGGTCTTCTACCAGGTGTACGTGCGCTCGTTCGCCGACTCCAACAACGACGGCATCGGCGACCTGGAGGGCATCCGCTCCCGGCTGGGCTACCTGGAACTCCTCGGGGTCGACGCGCTGTGGCTCACGCCGTTCTACCGCTCGCCGATGGCCGACCACGGCTACGACGTGGCGGACCCCAGGGACGTCGACCCGATGTTCGGCGACCTGGCCGCGTTCGACGCGCTGGTCGCGGACGCGCACGCGCACAACATGCGGATCACCGTCGACCTGGTGCCGAACCACACCAGCGACCAGCACCCGTGGTTCCAGGCCGCGCTCAACTCGCCCCCCGGCAGCCACGAGCGGGCGCGGTACGTCTTCCGCGACGGCGGCGGCTACGACGGCTCGCAGCCGCCGAACAACTGGACCAGCCTCTTCGGCGGTCCGGCGTGGACCCGCGTCCGCGACGGCCAGTGGTTCCTGCACCTGTTCGCACCGGAGCAGCCCGACCTGAACTGGGACAACCCGGAGGTCCACGCCGACCTGGAGCAGACGCTCCGGTTCTGGCTCGACCGGGGTGTCGACGGCTTCCGGATCGACGTCGCGCACGGCATGGCGAAGCCGTACAACCTGCCGAACATGGACCCGAGGGTCCTGGGCACGTCCGGCGTGCTGCACGACGACGTCCGCGACCCGCGGTTCGACGACGACGGCGTGCACGAGATCCACCGGATGATCCGCAAGACGCTCGACGCGTACCCCGGCACGATGGCCGTCGGCGAGGTCTGGGTGACCGACGACGAGCGCTTCGCCCGCTACGTGCGGCCCGACGAACTGCACCTGGCGTTCAACTTCCGCCTGGTGGAGGCGGGTTTCGACGCCGACCAGGTCCGCTCCGCGATCGACCACTCCATCGGCGCGGTCTCCCCGTCCGGCACCCCGCCGACGTGGACGCTGTCCAACCACGACGTGGTGCGGCACGTGAGCCGCTACGGCGGCGGTCCGCTCGGCCTGAAGCGCGCGCGGGCGATGATCCTGGTCGAGCTGGCGCTGCCCGGTGTCGTCTACCTCTACAACGGCGAGGAACTGGGCCTGCCCAACGTCGAACTGCCCGAGTGGGCGTTGCAGGACCCGACGTGGGAGCGTTCCGGCCACACCGAGCGGGGCCGTGACGGCTGCCGCGTGCCGATCCCGTGGGAGGGCGGCGTCCCGCCGTTCGGCTTCTCGGAGAACGCGCACACGTGGCTGCCGGTGCCCAACGAGTGGCACGACCTGACCGCCGAGGCGCAGCTGGAAGACCCCGACTCGATGCTGTCGCTGTACCGGCACGCGCTGGAGCTGCGGAAGTCCCAGCCGGGCATCACCGGTGACGAGCTGGAGTGGTACGGCGCCCCTCCCGGCTGCTTCGCGTTCCGCCGCAAGGGCGGCGGGCTCATCTGCGCGCTCAACACGTCCGGTGCCTCGGTGCCGCTGCCGCCCGGCGAGATCCTGATCTCCAGCGGGCCCATGGACGGCGCGCAGCTGCCCCCGGACACCGCGGTGTGGCTGGTCTGAGGTGGAGGGGAGTCCCGGCGGGGCGGCGGTCCGTGAGCGCGAGGTCGCCGGGATGGTCGGCGCGGGGCTGCCCAACCGCGCCGTCGCCGACCGGCTGGTGCTGTCCGCGCGGACCGCGGAGACGCCCGTGCGGAACCTGCTGGCCACGCTCGGGCTGACCAACCGGACCCGGATCGCGGGCTGAGCGGCCCGGACGACCCGATCGTGGTCGTCGGGCCCGCCACCTCGCCGGAGGCGGGCGGGCTCCGGGTCGACTCGGCCGAGCTGCTGCCGACGAGGACTCGGCGCGGCTGGTTCTTCGCGCACCGGGTCGACCACACCGTCACGCGGGGTTGAGGACGTCCTGCGGCCGGGGTTCCCTCGGTTCGCGCGCCTCCCGGCTGCCGTGCCGCTCGAAGATCGACAGCGCTTCGGTCCACGCCCGGTCGGCCGCGGACCGGTCGTCGAGGGCGACCAGGACGGACGACAGGTCGCGCAGCGTGCGGGCCCGCCACACCGGCAGGCCCAGCGCGTCCCACCACTGGAGGGAGCGCTCCAGGTAGCGGTGGGCCACCTCCGGGCGTCCCGCCGCCTGCTCCAGCTCACCGAGCGTGCGCAGCAGCAGCGCCTGGCCGAAGCCGTCCTGCATGTCGTTGCACGTGGCCAGGCACTCCAGCAGGTCGCTGCGCACGGCGTCGCCGCGGCCCTGGCGGATGCGGACCTTCGCCAGGGCCTGCACGGCGTAGGCCGACATCAGCCGGTCACCGAGCCCGCGCAGCACGTCGACGGCCGCCTCGCAGCGCTGCGCGGCCTCGTCCAGGCGGCCGGCGGCGCGGAGCGCGATGCCGACCGACCGGAGCGCGATGGCCGTGCCGCGCCGGTCGTCGAACGAGCGGTAGGCGGCGAGGGTCCGCTCGCACGTCTCCAAGGCGCCGTCCAGGTCGCCCCGCTCGGTGAGCACGCGGCCGAGCTCGTGCTCGGCCTGGGCGACGGCGTGCGGCTCGTCCAGTTCGCGCAGCTCCAGCAGGGCGAGGCTCAGCGACTCGTGGGCCTTCGTCAGCTCGCCGCGTTCGCGGCGCACGGTGCTCAGCGCCAGCCGGGCCAGGGCCTGGCCGCGGGCGTCCGCGGTGTGCGCGTACGCCTCCAGCGCCTGCTCGAAGTAGCCCGAGGACTCGTCGAAGCGGTCCTGCTCGTAGCGCAACCAGCCGAGCCCCGACAGCAGCCGCGCCTCACCGGTGCGGTCACCGACCCGGCGGGCGGCGTCCAGCGCGGCCGAGTGGGTGCGCCACCACTGGCCGAACAGGTTGCGGACGGAGAACCGCGACGAGCACAGCGCCGCGGCCAGCCTGGTCGCGATGTCGGTGAGGTCCAGTTCGCTGATCCGCTCGACCACGCCGACCAGGTCGGACTGCTCGGCGTCGAACCACGCCTCGGGGTCGGCGAGCAGCTCGTCGGCCAGGTCGGCGTCCAGGTAGGGCGACGGGGACGGGACCCCGCGCTCGCCGAACTGGGCGTGCGGCATCCGCTGCCCGGCCGTCTCCACCAGCGTCAGCCACGCCTCGGCGGCACGGGTGCAGGCCGCGCGGACCTCGGCGCCCGACTCCTCGGCGTCTCCCCGCTCCCGCGCGAACGCCCTGGTCAGGTCGTGCACGTGGTAGCGCAGCGCGCCGCTGTCGTCGCTGGTCACGACGTCGAGGAGCTGGGCGTCGACCAGCCGCTCGACGACCTCCTCCCCCTCGTCCGGCGAGCAGTCGATCAGCGGGGCGACCAGCCAGCCGCCGAACGTCGACACGTCGAGCAGGCCGAGGCGGCGCAGCGCGGCGCGTTCCCGTTCGGCCAGTCCGCCGTAGCTCAGCGCCAGGCTGCCGCGCACCTCCAGGTCGCCCAGCGTCAGCTCCTGGAGCACCCGGCGCTGCACGCGCAGCCGGTCGGCCAGGCGCGCGAGCTTCCACTGCGGACGGGCGGCCAGGCGGGCACCGGCGATCCGCACGGCCAGCGGCAGCCGTCCGCACAGCCGCACGATGTCCTGCGCGGCCTCCGGCTCGGTGCTCGCGCGGCCACCGCCGATGACCCGGTCGAGCAGTTCGAACGCCTCGGCGTCGTCCAGGACGTCCAAGCCGAACTGGGCCGCACCGCCGAGCGCGCCGAGCCGTTCCCGGCTGGTCACGAGCACCGCGCAGGAGGGGCTGCCCGGCAGCAGCTGCCGGATCTGGCGTTCGTCGGCGGCGTCGTCGAGCACCACGAGCACCCGCCGGTCGGCCAGCAGGGTGCGGTAGAGCTGGGCGCGCTCGTCGAGTTCGGCGGGCACCGCCGAGTCGGCGACGCCGAGCGCCCGCAGGAACCCCGCCAGCACCTCGGCCGGGTCCGCGCGCACGGCCTGGACGCCGCGCAGGGTCGCGTAGAGCTGGCCGTCGGGGAAGTGCCCGCGCACGGCGTGGGCCACGTGCATGGCCAGCGTCGACTTGCCCGCGCCCGGCTTGCCGGAGATCGCGCACAGCCGCACGGCGGATCCCGTCGAGGACAGGTGCTCCGACAGCCGGGTGACCTCGTCCAGCCTGCCGGTGAAGTCGGCGATGTCGAACGGGAGCTGGCTGGGCCGCTGCGGCACGACGACCACCTCCACGGCGTCCGGCGGCGACGCGGGCGGTGGGGTCGGTTCGGCGTCGGAGCGCAGGACGCGGTCGTGCGTCGAGCGCAGCGCCTGGCCGGGCTCCAGGCCCAGCTCGTCCAGCAGGACCTGGCGGCCCTCGCGGTAGCAGGCCAGCGCCTCCGCCTGCCTGCCCGACTGGTGCAGCGCGAGCATGAGCTGGCTGCGCAGGCGTTCGCGCAGCGGGTGCGCGGCCACGGCGGCGCTCAGCTCCGGGACCAGCGCGGCTCCGCGGCCGATCGCCAGGTCGGCGTCCACGCGGTCCTCCAGCGCGGCCAGCCGCAGCTCCTCCAGCCGGGACCGCTCGCCCTCGGCCCACCGGCCCTGCGCACCACCGAGCGCCGGGCCGCGCCACACCGACAGCGCGGCGGTGAAGCGCGCGGCGGCCTCCTCCAGGTCGCCGTCGGCGAGGGCCTTGCGACCCGCGACGACCTCGGTGGTGAACACGTGCAGGTCGACCTGGTCCAGTTCGGCCGCGAGCAGGTAGCCGCCGCCGTTGCGCGAGAGCACGTCCGCTTCCTCGGCGAACGCGCGCCGCAGCGTCGACACGTAGGTGTAGACGGCGGCACGGGTCTGCTCGGGCGGCTCCTCGCCCCACACGGCGTCGACGAGCTGGTCCTGGGAGACGACCCGGCCCGCGTGCACGGCGAGCAGCGCCAGCAGCGTGCGCGGTTTGGGGCCGCCGACGGGCACCGCCGCACCGTCGACGTACGCCTCGATCGGTCCGAGGACCCGGAACTCCACGCGACTCCCCCCGCCACGCCGGACGCGCCCCCCGCGCGACTACGGCGGAGCCACCACGGTAGTCGAAACCGGGGATCGGCTCACACGAGCAGCGGCAGCATGGAGTGCCTGCGGCGCACGATCGCGCCGAAGCGCGCGTCGATCCGCAGCCACGAGTCCGTCGCGGTCACGCGCACCTCGTCCTCCTCGGTCGTGCCGAGGAAGCCCATGCCGGACAGCGCGAACAGGCACCGCAGCGGCACCTTCACGTCCAGGCCGGACCCGCTGACCGTGATCACCGTCTGGTCCAGCAGCGACGCGGGCGGCGTGCCGTGCGGGCCCGCGTTCTCCCGAGCCACCGCCACGCCCTCGTCCGCGAGCCCGGACACGACGCTGCCGGGCAGCCGGTCCACGGGCAGCCAGCCCGCCGTCGGCGGGAGCGCCGACCGCCACATCAGGTCCTTCGCCGGGCCGGGGTCGACCGTCGCGCTGCGCACCACGGCCAGCCCCATCAGCAGGTCGCTGCCCGACACCGTCACGTCCGACGGTTCGAGGCGGCCCGCGACCGTGCGCGTGGCCAGCGCGTCGAACGGGGTCGCCACCCACGCGTCCACCAGCCCGCTGTCACCGCGGTTGCGCAGCCGGACCACCGCCTGCGGCTCCAGCCGGACGGCGCGGGCCACGAACGCGCCGAGGTCGTCCCGCTCGGCGGGATCGGCCAGGATCAACTCAGGCACCGTTACCTCCGGCCCGCCAGCCCGCGAGGAAGTCGCGCTCGGCTTCGTCGAGACGCCGCGGCCGTGCGGCCGTCACGTTGTAGGGCACCATCAGCGTTTCCGCCTTCGTCACGACGACGCTGTCCTCACCGCGCTGGTTCCGCACGGTGTAGTCGAGCAGGAACGACGCCGACCGGAGTTCGCGAACCGACATCTCGACCACGATCTCGTCGCCGGTGAACACGATCGGCGTCAGGTAGTCCACCACGAGGCGGGCCACCACCATGCCGTGTGTCATGTCCGTCACGCCGTGCCGGGCGGCCTCGGTGAACAGCAGGTCGACCCGCGCCTCCTCCAGCAACGTCACCGTGTTGGCGTGGTTGACGTGGCCGAACGCGTCCATGTCCGACCATCGCGGCCGGACACCCGTGACGAACACACCCAACGGAACGCGCCTCCTGCAAGTCTGTGGATTTCCCCAGCCTAACGAGTGTCCTCGCCCAGCAACCGCCGGAGTTCCCGGCCCCGCCCTGGCTCGAACGGAGCGAGCACCAGTTCACCGCCGGAGCGCTTCCACGTCCCCACGACCCGCCCGTCGAGCACCACGTGCGGTGTGAGGAAACCCCCACCCGTCTGGATCCGGGGGGCGTACGCCGGGTCCAGCGCGAGCGACCGGTCCCGGTACCCGAGCAGGTAGGTGTCGGAGTGCCCGAGCAACGCCACCGCCCCGACGGGTTCAGCGGGCTCGGTACCGGGCAGGACGAACCCGAACCCGGTGTCCCGCAGCCCGTCGAGGTCGAGACCGCGGCAGTCGGCCGCCCGCAGCCCGCTCCAGGTGACGAAGTCCTCGACGGTGGCCGGACCGTAGGCACCGAGGTAGCGGTGGAACAGTTCGGTGACACCACGCGGATCCTCGCCGTCGTCGGGCGCGAGCAGCCAGTACCGGTCGTCCAGCCCCCGCTGGACCACCCCGGAGAGGCAGGCGAACGCCAACAGGTGCGCGGGCGCCTGCCCCCCTGGGTCCACCACGACCCCGACCTCGGCCAGCGCCCGAACGACACCAGCACGATCCCGCGGTTCCTGGAGGACCTCCCGCAACGCCCCCAACGCGCGACGGCACAACTCGTCGTCCAACCCCGACCGAGCCCGCCGACGAGCACCAGCGGCAACAGAACGCGGTCCGACCACTCCCAGGACCCACCGCACATCAGCGGCGTGGAGCAGGTGCAACGTGCCCCGAAAAGCCCACGTGCGCACCCCTTCGACACCCAACCCGCGATTTCCGGCGGCAACACCGAGGGCACGGACGTCCTGAGCCTGCAACGCCACCACATCACGCAGACCACGAGCGGGAGAAACGAGCCTCTGCGCCCGCATCCGCACAGCGAGCACCTGCTCGACACTCATGGCAAACCCCACGAACACCAACCTAACGCCACACCCGAGAAGGCCAGCACCACCCAACCCGGCACGAACCGCCGCCGGATTCGCTCGGGGATTTGCCCCTTTGTCGGCAAGGGCTTTCCACCTGCCCTTCCCAACCGGACAAAGGGACAGGTCGACGGGCCCGCGTCAAACCGGTCGCACCCCGGCGTCGGCGACCGAGCCGCTTTCCCTTGACCCCGCCCCAGGGTCAACCTGAACCCTGCGCACATGCCGACCCGAACCCTGGACGACTCAGCCCGCACCCTCGTCAATCTCGGCTTCGCCAGCGCGGAACTACGCGTGCGCACCCCTCGCACCAACCGGACCAGCACCGCCGGAACCCGCGAGCAGGACACGGGAACCCCACCCCCCGCCGACGGCCGGATCCGCATTGGCAGCAACACCAAGACCTTCACCGCCGCAGTCGTCCTCGACCTGGTCTCCGAGGGCGGGCTCGCCCTCGACACCCCGGTGGCCGACCACCTCCCCCGCTTCGCCCTGGACCGGCGGATCACCACCAGGATGCTGCTCCAGAACACCAGCGGCGTGTTCAACCACACCGGCGACCTCAACCGGGACGGCACCACCGCTCCTGGGCTCCCCTCAACGGGCCAGGAATGGGTGGACAACCGCTTCCACACCTACCACCCGGACGAACTGGTGCGGCTGTCCCTCTCCAAGCCACCGCGGTTCGCACCGGGCACGGACTGGAGCTACTCCAACACCAACTACACCCTGGCCGGCCTCCTGGTCGAGGACATCACCGGCCGCCCCTTCGCCGACGAGGTGCGCCGACGAATCCTGCACCCGCTGGGACTGCGGCACACGGAACTGCCCGGCGCCGACCCCGACATCGCCGAACCGCACTCCCACGGCTACTACCACTACCAGCACGCGGGCGAGTGGAAGACCGTCGACGTCACCCGCCAGAACACGTCCCTGTTCTTCGCCGCGGGCGACATGATCTCCACCACCCAGGACCTGTCCACGTTCTTCTCCGCCCTCTTGAGCGGAGCTCTCCTCCCGGCCCCGCTCCTGGCGGAGATGCGCACACCGCACCCGAAGATCGGCTACGGTCTCGGCCTGTTCGTGGAGGAGACGGACTGCGGCACCACCGTCCTCCGCCACAACGGCAGCACCATCGGCCACGGAGCGCTGATGTACAGCACCCCCGACGGCAGCACGACCCTGACCGCGGCGCTGACGTCCGGGGCCTCCGAGATCGACCTGGCGACGGCGTTCCCGCGGGCGTTGGCCTCGCTGGTCCACGACGTGTTCTGCCCCGACCAGGAAGTCGACCACCACGGATGACGGGACACCCGACCGGCGTCACGATCGGTCAGGCCGCGGCGTTCGCCGGTGTCACGGTGAAGGCCGTGCGGCACTACCACCGGCACGGCCTGCTGGACGAACCACCGCGCGACAGCTCCGGCTACCGCCGCTACGGATCGGCCGACCTGCTCCGCCTGGTGCAGGTCCGGACCCTGGCCGCCGCGGGCGCACCGCTGGCCGAGGTCGGGTCCATGCTCGACGCCGACACCGAGCGGTTCGCGACCGCCGTCGCCGACGTCGAGCAGCGCCTCACCGACCGCATCGCCGACCTGGTGGCCCGCCGCGACACGCTGCGGCGGCTCGCCGACGGCGACCGGCTCCTGCTCCCCGACCGCGCCCTCACGCTCCTGCGCAGGCTCACCGACCTGGGCTTCAGCCCCGACTACGTGGCCGGCCAGCGGGAGGCCCTGGTGCTGGCGAGGGCACTGGCGCCGGACCTGTTCGACCTGTTCCTGACCCAGCTCGACCACCGGCTCGACGATCCCGCGTTCGTCGAGCTGACCAAGCGCGCCTGGGACGCGCGGTCGTGGGCCCCGGACGACCCCCGGATCGACGAACTGGCCTCGGCCCTGTCCGCGGGCCTGCTGGCCAACCGGGAACTGCTGGAGGTACCGGCGGGCTTCCGGCTCCCACCGGACGCCGCCGCCCGCTACGGGCTGGTCAACCACCACAGCGAGGGCGTCGGAACGAGCTGGGCGCGCCTGAACGCGCTCGTCGAGGCCGATCTGCGCGCCGCGGGGATCCCCATCCCGCACCAGTGACCCAGCGACGGGAAGCCCCCGGAACCCGCGGGGCTCCGGGGGCTTCCCGCACACCTCACGTCACAGCACCATGCCGCGGATCTGCCGCGCGGCGACCGACAGCGTGGCCAGGTCCAACCGGTTCGCCTGGTTGATCTCCTCCAGCGCCGCGCGGGCCCTGCTCAACCGGGAGGCGTTCATCTGCTCCCAGGTCGCGATCTTCTCCTCCGGGCTGTCGCCGGGGTCGCTGATGCGCAGCACGTCGAGCGTGATCGCGCGCAGCGAGGAGTAGAAGTCGTCCCGCAGGGCCAGCCGGGCCAGCGCGTGCCACCGGTTCCCGCGCTCCAGCGAACTCACCGAGCTGAGCATGTGGTCCATGCCCAGGTGCTCGGACAGCGCGTGGTACAGCTCGGCGGTCTCCAGGTGCGACCGCTCCGGGAGCAGCCCGGTGCCGTCCCCCGCCTCGCGCTCGGCCAGCTCGGCGATCTCGGTGATGTCGAGCAGGCTGTAGGTGAAGAGCTGCGACGCCACCCGGCACGCCAGGTCCTCCGACACACCGGCCTTCACCAGTCGGGCCACGTGCAGGTCGAGCGACGTGCGCTCACGCCCCTGCAACAGGTCCGGGATCCTGCCCGCCAGCTCGGTGACCACACCGGCGAACCGGGAGATCGTCGAGCCGACCTGCAACGGCTGCGGCCGGTTGGACAGCAGCCAGCGGGACGCGCGGTCGAGCAGCCTGCGCGACTCCAGCACCATCTCGTCGGCGACGGCCGTGTCGAGCAGGTTGTCGAGGCCCCGGATCTCCTCCCAGTGCGCCTTGAGGCCGAAGATCTCGGTGACCACGGCGAACGCGCGGACCGCGTCGGTCGGGGACGCGCTGATCTCCTCGGTCAGGCGGAACGGGTAGGAGATGCCCGCGCCGTCGATGACCTCGTTGACGAGCACGGTCGTCGTGATCTGCTTGCGCAGCGGGTGCGCGGGGATCACGTCGTCGAAGCGTTCGCGCAGCTCGCTGGGGAAGTACTCCGGCAGCTTGCGGGCGAACGTCTCGACCTCCGGCAGGTCGCTGGCGAGCACGTCCTCCTTGAGCGCGAGCTTCACGTGCGCGAGCAGCGTGCACAGCTCGGGCGAGGTGAGGCCGCTGCCCGCCTTCTCCATGGCGCGGAACTCGGCGGCGCTGGGCAGCGCCTCCAGCTCGCGGTCGAGCACGCCGCGCTTCTCCAGGTCCGCGACCAGCCGCGCGTGCACCGACAGCATCGGGGCCGCGTGCGCCCGGCTGACGCCCATGACGGCGTTCTGCGAGTAGTTGTCCGCCAGCACCAGCTCGCCGACCTCGTCGGTCATCTGGCCGAGCAGCTCGTTGCGCTGCTGCTGGTCGAACTTGCCGTCGCGGACGAGCTGGTCCAGCAGGATCTTGATGTTGACCTCGTGGTCGGAGCAGTCGACACCGGCCGAGTTGTCCAGCGCGTCGGTGTTGACCTTGCCGCCCTTGCGGGCGAACTCGATCCGGCCGCGCTGGGTCAGGCCCAGGTTGCCGCCCTCACCGACGACCTTGACCCGCAGGTCGACGCCGTTGACGCGGAGGCCGTCGTTGGCCTTGTCGCCGACCTCGGCGTGCGTCTCGGTCGCGGCCTTGACGTACGTGCCGATGCCGCCGTTCCACAGCAGGTCGACCGGGGACAGCAGGATCGCCTTCATCAGGTCCTGCGGCGACAGCTTCTCGACGCCGGCGTCGATGCCCAGCGCTTCGCGCACCTCGGCGCTGAGCGGGATGGACTTCGCCGTGCGCGGCCAGACACCGCCACCCGCGCTGACCAGCGACAGGTCGTAGTCCGCCCACGACGAGCGGGGCAGCTCGAAGAGCCGCTTGCGCTCGGCGAACGACGGCGCGGCGACCGGGGTGGGGTCGATGAAGATGTGCCGGTGGTCGAACGCCGCCACCAGGCGGATGTGCTCGGACAGCAGCATGCCGTTGCCGAACACGTCTCCGGACATGTCGCCGACACCGACGACGGTGAAGTCCTGCGACTGGGTGTCGACGCCCAGCTCGCGGAAGTTGCGCTTCACGCTCTCCCACGCGCCCTTGGCGGTGATGCCCATGGCCTTGTGGTCGTAGCCGACCGAGCCGCCGGAGGCGAACGCGTCGCCGAGCCAGAAGCCGTAGGACACGGCGACCTCGTTGGCGATGTCGGAGAACTGGGCGGTGCCCTTGTCCGCCGCGACCACCAGGTACGTGTCGTCGCCGTCGTGCCGGACGACCTGCGGCGCGGGGACGACCTTGCCGGAGTCGAGGTTGTCGGTCAGGTCCAGCAGACCGGAGATGAACTGGCGGTAGCAGGCGACGCCCTCCGCCAGGAACGCCTCGCGGTCCAGGCCCGTGTCGCCCGTCGAGACGGGCGGGCGCTTCACGACGAAGCCGCCCTTGGCGCCGACCGGCACGATGACCGCGTTCTTCACGGCCTGGGCCTTCACCAGGCCGAGGATCTCCGTGCGGAAGTCCTCCCGCCGGTCCGACCAGCGCAGACCACCGCGCGCGACCGAGCCGAAGCGCAGGTGCACGCCCTCGATGCGGGGCGAGTACACGAAGATCTCGAACCGCGGCCTCGGCTGCGGCAGCTCGGGGATGGCCTGCGGGTTCAGCTTCACGGCCAGGTACGGCCGGGCGTTGCCGCTCGCGTCGCGGAAGAAGTAGTTCGTCCGCAGCGTCGCCTGCACGAGCGTGAGCAGGCTGCGCAGGATGCGGTCCGCGTCCAGGCTCGTCACGTCGTCGATCAGCTTCACCAGGCCGCCGGTGAGCGACTCCGTGCGCGAGGACCGGTTCGCGTCGTCCAGCGCCGGGTCGAAGCGCGCCTCGAAGAGGTGCACCAGCTCGCTCGCCACCTCCGTGTGGCCGAGCACGACGTCCTCGATGTAGTCCTGGCTGTACGGCGTGCCCGCCTGGCGCAGGTACTTCGCGTACGCGCGCAGCATCGCGGCCTGCTGCCAGGTCAGACCGGCCTGGAGCACCAGCGTGTTGAAGCCGTCGACCTCCGCCTCACCGCGCCACGCGGCGGCGAACGCCTCCTGGAAGCGGGTCTGCACGGTGTCCAGGTCCGAGGTGTTGAGCCGGTCCAGGATCTTCGGCTCGATGCGCAGGCCGAAGTCGTAGATCCAGCACTGCACGCCGTCCTCGCGGACCAGTTCGTACGGGCGCTCGTCGACCACGACGACACCCATGCGCTGCAACATCGGCAGCACCTGCGACAGCGTGATCCGGTCGCCCGCCAGGAACAGCTTGAACCGCCGCTCCCCCGGCTCGGCGTTCTCCGGCACGTAGAAGACCATGTCCAGGTCGCCCGGCCGGAGCGCTTCGATGCGGCGGAAGTCGGCGAGGCCGTCGGCCGCGGAGAAGTCCTCCTTGTAGGCCTCCGGGAACGCCACGGCGAACCGCTGGCCCTGCTCACCGGCCGATTCGGTGCCGAGGCCGCCGTTCTGCCCGCCGTCGGCCTGCTCGGCCAGCACGGCGTCGACCATCCGGTCGTCCCAGCTCCGCACGGCCTCGGCCAGGCGGTTCTGCAACTCGGCGGTGTCGACCTCGACCGCGCCGCGGGCGGGGTCGGTGTGCACCATGAAGTGCACCCGCGCGAGGGCCGATTCCCCTATCCGCGCGCTGTACTCCAGGTTCACGCCGCCGAGCGCGTCGAGCAGCACCTCCTGCATGGCCAGCCGCGACGTCGTCGTGTAGCGGTCGCGCGGCAGGTAGACCAGGCACGAGTAGAAGCGGCCGTACGGGTCGCGGCGCAGGAACAGCCGCAGACGACGGCGTTCGGCCAGCGCGATGACCCCGGCGACGGTCGCGTAGAGCGTGTCGGCGTCGACCGAGAACAGCTCGGTGCGCGGGTAGTTCTGGACGACCTCCAGCATCCGCTGGCCCGAGTACGAGTGCAGCGGGAAGCCCGCGCGGTGGATCACGTCGCGCACCCGGCGTTCGATCACCGGGATGTCCAGCACGTCCTCGTGCAGCGCGGTCGTGCCGAACACGCCGAGGAACCGGTGCTCACCGGTCACGTTGCCGTCGGCGTCGAACGTCTTCACGCCCACGTAGTACGGGTACACCGAGCGGTGCACGCTCGACTGCGCGCTGGCCTGCGTCAGCACCAGCAGCTCGGGCGAGAGCGCCTGCGCGCCCGCGTCCGGCCCGGCGGTCAGGCTGCGCGCGGCCAGGCTGTCCTGCCGCAGCACGCCGAGACCGGAGGCGAGCACCGCGCGCAGGGCCGGTTCGCCGTTGGTCGCGGGGTCGTCGCGGATCAGCTCGTACTGGCGGTAGCCGAGGAAGGTGAAGTGGTCGTCGGCGAGCCAGCGCAGCAGCTTCGCGCCGTCGCTCGTCTCGTCCTGCGACAGCCGCGGCGGGTCGCTGTCGAGCTGGTCGGCGAGCTGGCGGGCCGTCGTGGTCATCTTGTCGGTGTCCTCGACGACCTCGCGGACGTCGTTCAGGACGGTGTGCAGCCGGGTCTCCAGCTCACGGGCCCGGTCGGGGTCCGTGATCAGGTCGACCTCGATGTTCATCCACGACTCGGCGATGGCGTCGGCCGGTGGCGCGGACGGGTCCGCGAGCGGCAGGACCTCGTGCAGCACACCGGTCACCGGGTCGCGGCGGACCACGACGATCGGGTGCACCACGCGCTGGACCTGGACACCGCCGCGCGTCAGCTCGGAGGCGACGGAGTCGACCAGGTACGGCATGTCGTCGGTGACGACCTGCACGACCGTGACCGGGCACTCCCAGCCGTCGTGCGCGCGGGTCGGGTTCAGGATGCGCACGGCCGGGCGGCCGGGCACCCGCGACTCGGCGAGTTGGTGGTTCGACCGCACGGCGCCGAGCAGGTCCACCGGGTCGTCGTCGTTGACTTCCTCGGAGGGTGCGTGGCGGTAGTACAGGCGGATGAGATCGGCGAGTTCCGGCGCGGCGGCGGCAGCCCGTTCGATCAATTCATCCCGAACCTGCTCGGGGCTCGCCGAGCGGCTTTTGCCAGGTTCGGCGCGACCGGCTTCGAACTCGGAACGGGACGGGGCTCCAGTCGAGGACATGTTCAGACGACTCTCCAAGCTATCCGGCACCTCTGTGTACCGGGTCCGAGGACCACAGTAGATGGCCGGTTCGAACGGGGTGGCAATGACCCGGGTACTGAATCGAACAACCTGGACTACTTTCGGGAAAGCCGATTATCGCGACTTTTCGCGTATTTCTCGTAGCCAAGCCTTTGTTACCAGCGGGAAACCTTATTAAAACCTCAAATCATATTCTCATGATTCGGGAAGCGTCCAACTGTCGTAGGGCGGGTGCGGCTCCCCGTCCGGTCCCGGCTCCCAGATGGGCGCGGTCGACTCGACGTCCCGCACCGGTGTGAGGTACGTCGTCTTCTCGGAATCGGTCGGCACGGCCCTGGGCCTCGGCTCGGGGTCGGCCGCCGGTTCCGGCTCCGCCACGTGGTGCCCGGCCCGCTCCAGGCGGTCCGGCGAGATCGGCGACGCGGGCGGTTCGGGCGTGCCCGGCGGCGTCGGCGTCTCAGCGGACGAGATCCAGTCCGCGATCTCCTCACCGGCCGTCTGGTCCGGGTCCGGGTCCGACCGGCGACCGGTCTCGTACGCCACCAGCGCCTCGGTGAGCAGCTCGGCCAGGCTCAGGTCGCTCTTGTGCCGCCGCGACGCCCGCGCCGCGCTGGGGACCTCGATCGTCCGGTCGCCGACCACGACGGCCGTGACGAACGGGTCCGGCTCGACGGGCGGTGCCTCGGCCGGGACCCGCCTGGGGAGTTCGGGCAGGTCGTCCTCGACGTCGGCGGACGTGAGGAACCGCGACCGGCCGAGGTCGAAGCCGCTGCTGGTCGGCGGCATCGGGATGGGGGCGGGCTGCGGGATCGGGTCGGGGTCCGGGATCGGGGGGACCTGGTCCGGCTCCGGGACCTCCGGAACCTGCCCCGGTTCGGGGACAGCCGGGACCTGCTCCGGCTCGCGGTCCGGTGTCGGGCTGCCGGGCGGCCGCGGGGCGGTGAGGGCGTCCGGCTCGGACGAGCGCGGGAAGTCGACGTCGAACGAGAAGTCCGACGGTGGTGCGCCCTTGCCGGACGCCGCGGCTCCGAACTCGGCGCCGGGGAAGATGCCGGGGTCCGCCGCGCCGGAGGAGCTGTAGCCGGGATCCCAGTTCGGCCGCGCACCGGAGGCCCAGCTCGGCGGGTCGGAGGGGGACCCGAGTCCATCGGACGGAGCCGGCCGGTCGGAGCGGGAGTCGACCGCGTCAGCGGGAGCAGGCCGGTCGGCACCAGAGCCGAACCCGTCGGCGGGGGTCGGCCGGTCGGAGTGTGAACCGAACCCGTCACCAGGACCTGACCGGTCAGCACCGAACCCGTCAGCAGAGATCGGCCGATCCGAGTGAGAACCGAACCCGTCACCAGGACCCGACCGGTCAAAGCCGAACCCGTCAGCCGAAGCAGGCCGATCCGAGCGGGAACCGAACCCGTCACCAAGACCCGACCGGTCAGCACCGAACCCATCCGCAGAGATCGGCCCGTCCGAGTGAGAACCGAACCCGTCAGCGGGAGCCCCTCGATCGGCGCCAGGACCGAAGCCGGCGGCGGAGGTCGGCCGGTCGGCGCCGAAGGTGGGCTCCTGGGGCGTTCCTGGAGCGAGGGTGGTGTGGTCGGGTGTGTCGAAGCCGGCGCCCGCGGGCTGTCGCGAGCCGGTGGTGAAGCCGTGGTCGGTCTGGTGGCGCGGGTCTGGCCGGGCGAAGTCGCTTCCGGGCGTGGCGGCCCCGGCATCGGGTTCGGGCTGGCGACGCCTGCCGGACTGAGCGGAGGCCTCGCCCGCGCCTGAGGTGTGGTGGGTGTCCGAGCCGGGCTCGTCGTTCGGCAGACCCGTGGGGGGTGCTTCGGCCGGACCCGGATCGTCGGACGGCCGGTCCGCGGGGCGGGAGCCGGTGCCGGGCAGGGCGTCCGCGGTCCAGTCCGCGGCCGAGCCCGCTCCGAAGCCGGGGCCGTCGTCGGGAACCCACGTCCGTCCCGAGCCCTGACCGAGGCCGAAGTCCGGGGGAAGACCGGCGGCCCGGTTCACCGCGGCGTCCGCGGACCAGTCCGGGGTCTGCGCACCCGACTCGGACCCGGCCCACCCCGGTTGCCGCGACGTCGACCCGTGATCGGGCGGGGACGTGGTCGGCAGGTCGGGTGCGCCGTGGCCCGACGTCGTGGTGGGGGGCCAGTTCTGCGGCGTGGTGGGGTCCGGATCGGCCGCGTTGGCGGTTCGGAAGCCGTCGCGGCCGAAGGAGTCGGCGGGCAGCCTGAAGTCGGGACCGGTGGAGCCCTGGCCCTGCGGGACCGGCGCGGAGCCCTGGGGCTCGGCCGGAACGGCGTTCTCCGGCTGAACCGGGAACGCTCCGGGTGCCACGGGCGGCTGGTCCGAGGCCGGGCGGAAGCCCGAGCGGCCCAGGGAGTCGGCACCCAGGCGGAAGTCGGGACCGACGCGCGGAGCGGCGGTCGGGTGCTCGCCCGGCGGGGTCGCGTCGGGCGTGGACCGGTGCGGGGGTTCCAGGCCCGACGACTGGGGGGTGCGCGCGGTGGGGATCACCGGCCCCTTGGCGAACGCCGCGCCGAGGCCCGCGGCGGGACGCTCCACGGGCATGCCGTCCGCGCCGACGGCCGGGTAGACCGTGGTGGGGGCGTCGAAGAGGTCCGACGGCGGGCGTTTCGGCTGGTCGTCGTCGGAGCGGAGGCGCTTCGGGGGTTCCACCCGCCACTTCGGGGTGTCCTCGACCGGCGGTTGAGCGGGCTCGGACGGCGGCTCGGGCTCGGGAGCGCTCGCCGCGGGCGCGGGATCGGCGGCGGGAGGCTGGGGGGACTCGGAGTCGGGTGCGCGCCTGCGCCCGCCCGAACGGCGCTTGTTCAGCAGGCCCGCGGCTTCGAGGGTGTCGAGGACGTTCGCGACCTCGGGCCCCTGCGCCTCCGTCCCGTGGTCGGGACCGTCGGCGGCGGCCGGAGCGGGGTCGGGAGTCTCGTCCGGCGCGGCCTGCCCCGCGGCCCAGGGAGCGGTGGGGACCGACGGTTCCGCGGACGGCGCCTGCGTGGGCGTGGTGTCCTCTTCGGCGGCCTCGCGGGCGGCGCGGCGGCGACCGCTGCGCATCGCCCCGGCGGCGGCGATCAGGCCGGTGGCGGGGACGGCCGTCTCCCCTCCCCGCTCGGACGTGGCCGGGAGGTCGGTGGCCGCGGGATCGCGGTCCTCGGCACGGCGCCTGCCGCCCGTGGACGCGACGGCGTCGGCGGGGTCCTGGGCGGGCTCGGGTGCGGTCGTGCCGAAAGGCTGGACCAGGCGCCAGCGGTCGGCCGCGTGGGCGCGGGCGGCGGAGATGCCCTCGACGGTCATGTCCTCGGCGGCGCGCAGGGCGCGTTTGACGCGCGGCCCCTCCGGTTTGGGGGTGGCCTGGGTGGGACGCCACTGGCGGAGCTGCTGCTTCAGCTCGGGCGCCAGCACGGCGTCGGCGGGCGGCTGGCTGCCGCGCATCACGCCCTGCGCGGACGGCGAGCGCCCCTCGCCGGGGCGCAGCAGGCTGCCGAGCTGCTCGTGCGGGCTCACCGGCTGGCGGTGGGCCCCGGAGAACTCCGCCGCCAGGCGGGCGCGCACGGCGTAGACGGCGCGAGCGCGACGGCGTTCGGCGGCGTGCGCCGAACGCAGGTCGGTCAGCGCTTCGGCCAGGTCACCGGAGACCTCGTGGACGTGGGCCAGCGCCAGCAGGCTCTCCGCGAGGAGGGTGTCCAACTGGTGGCGCTGAGCGCTGTCCGCCGCGTCGCGGAGCATCCCGCGAGCCAGGTCGACCCGACCGGCGGGCAGGTGGACGCGGGTGGCCAGCGCCAGCCGCAGCCAGCCGACGTCGCCCGCGGACGGGGCGCGGACCGGGAGGTCCAGCAGCGGGGACCCGACCTCGGAGGCCTCGGCGAGCCGGTTGGAGTCCATCAGCGCGCAGACCAGTTCCAGGGTCAGCTTCGCCCTGACCTGGCCGCTGTCGACGGACGGGTCGCCGAGCTTGGCCAGCAGCTCCAAGCCCCTGCCCGCGGCGTCGGTGGCGGCCTGGAGGTCGCCCCACCGCCGGTGCTGCGCCGCGGCGGAGGCGTGGAGCAGGCCGCGTTGCAGCAGGCGGGTGTCGGCGTCGAGCAGGGTGTCGGCCACGTAGAGCTGGTCGGCCTCGCTCAACGCCATGCCCGGCTGCGGGCCCCGGCCGATGGTGACCAGGCAGTCGCTCGCCTGGACCAGCGCGGCGGCGCGGAGGGCGTGCGGCACGCCGTCCGCCGCCAGCACCGGGCGGACCGCGCCGAAGCCCGTCAACGGGGCCCCGACGGCGGTCGCGCACGCGGCCAGTTCGATCCGCAGGCGCCAGGAGGTCTCCTGCTCGCCCGCCTTCTCCGACGCGCGCAGCGCGTCGAGGGCGCGGTCGGCGATGCGGACACCGCGCCCCATCCGGTTGGCCGCGAAGATCACCAGGGATTCCGCCCGCAACCGGTCGATCTCGTCACGGCGGGTCGAGGCGAGCGCGACGGCTCGCTCACCGAGCACCAGGGCAAGCTCCGGTGCCCGCCAACGCAGCCGCCAGGCGGGCACGACCAGCGTGCTCACCTCGACGTCCGCCTGCGCTTCGCCTCTCGCCGCCATGCGTCCCGGCTCAGTCCCGAGTCAGCTTGCGGTAGGTGACCCGGTGAGGCCTCGCGGCCTCGGCGCCGAGACGACTGAGCTTGTTCTTCTCGTAACCCTCGAAGTTGCCCTCGAACCAGTACCACTTGGCCGGGTCCTCGTCCGTGCCCTCCCAGGCCAGGATGTGGGTGGCCACGCGGTCCAGGAACCACCGGTCGTGCGAGATCACGACGGCGCAGCCGGGGAACTGCTCCAGCGCGTTCTCCATCGAGCCGAGCGTCTCGACGTCCAGGTCGTTCGTCGGTTCGTCGAGCAGGATCAGGTTCCCGCCCTGCTGGAGGGTCATCGCCAGGTTCAGCCGGTTGCGCTCGCCACCGGAGAGCACGCCCGCGGGCTTCTGCTGGTCGGGACCCTTGAACCCGAAGGCGCTGACGTACGCCCGCGACGGCATCTCGACGTTGCCGACGTGGATGTAGTCGAGGCCGCCGGAGACGGTCTCCCACACGGTCTTCTTGGGGTCGATGCCCGAGCGGTTCTGGTCGACGTAGGACAGCTTGACCGTCTCGCCGACCTTGACCTTGCCCTCGTCCGGCTGCTCCAGCCCGACGATGGTCTTGAACAGCGTCGTCTTGCCGACGCCGTTCGGGCCGATCACGCCGACGATGCCGTTGCGGGGCAGGTCGAACGTGAGGCCGTCGATCAGGACCCGGTCGCCGAAGCCCTTCTTCAGCTCGTTGACCTCGACCACGACGCTGCCCAGACGCGGGCCCGGCGGGATCTGGATCTCCTCGAAGTCGAGCTTGCGGGTCTTCTCCGCCTCGGCCGCCATCTCCTCGTACCGGTCGAGGCGGGCCTTCGACTTGGCCTGGCGGGCCTTGGCGCCCGACCGGACCCAGTCCAGCTCGTCCCTCAGCCGCTTCTGGAGCTTCTGGTCCTTCTTGCCCTGGACCGCGAGGCGCTCGGCCTTCTTCTCCAGGTACGTCGAGTAGTTGCCCTCGTACGGGTGGGTCTTGCCGCGGTCGATCTCCAGGATCCACTCGGCGAGGTTGTCCAGGAAGTACCGGTCGTGCGTCACGGCGAGGACGGCACCGGCGTACCCGGCGAGGTGCTGTTCCAGCCACAGGACGCTCTCCGCGTCCAGGTGGTTGGTGGGCTCGTCGAGCAGCAGCAGGTCGGGCTTGCTCAGGAGCAGCTTGCACAGCGCGACCCGACGGCGCTCACCACCGGACAGCTTGGTGACGTCGGCGTCCGGCGGAGGGCAGCGGAGGGCGTCCATCGCCTGGTCGAGCTGGGAGTCGATGTCCCACGCGTTGGCGTGGTCCAGGTCCTCCTGGAGCGCGCCCATCTCCTCCATCAGCTCGTCGGAGTAGTCGGTGGCCATCTTCTCGGCGATCTCGTTGTAGCGGTCGAGCTTCACCTTGATCTCGCCGAGGCCCTCCTCGACGTTGCCGAGGACCGTCTTCTCCTCGTTCAGCGGGGGCTCCTGCTGGAGGATGCCCACCGTGTAGCCGGGAGCCAGGTACGCCTCACCGTTTCCCGGCGTGTCCAGACCGGCCATGATTTTGAGGACGCTCGACTTGCCCGCCCCGTTGGGGCCGACGACGCCGATCTTGGCACCGGGGTAGAACATGATCGTGACGTCATCAAGGATGACCTTGTCCCCGTGCGCCTTGCGCACCTTCTTCATGGTGTAAATGAACTCGGCCATGGCCGCGATCGTAGAGCGGTGCCGATCGAGCTAGAACCGCGGTTGCCAGCAGCGCGTCTTTCGACACTGAAGAGTTAACGCGGACGAGGGTCACCCACACCTGCAACACACCCCGTTCGGGGCACGTGCTCAGTGGTCGCGCAGCGCGTTGACCAGCCCATCCTCTGACCCGCCCGACCGGCCGTCGATGTCAAGTTCCGACGTCCGCTCGCGCGGGCACTCCTCGGTCCACTCCTCACAACCGGCGGCGCGGTCACGCCCGACGCCGATCTCCGACCTTCCCTCCTCCGCACTCGCGTTCACGATCCGCGCGGGCCTTCGCCGCGCGGCTTCCGGTACATCTTGTCGTCTCGGCGGTCGGAGCGGACGACTTCTCCACCCGCGTTCGAGGGTTGCCCCGAGCGGACGCGCACCCCGCACCCGACCGCCGCATCAGGGCAGCGCGCCCACCACCTCCGGCACCCCCTCGCCCTCCTTGCGGGGAGCGACGAGGTCCGGCATGCCCGGTATCGGCACGTCGGGCGAACCGGACCCGTCGTGCTCGATCGCCACCCGACCCCACTGGAGGCTCGCGCCGACGGCCGCCGCCTCGATCTCGGAGACGTTGCGCCGGTTCCCGTCCAGCTCGTAGTCGCGGTTGCGCAGCCTGCCCGTGACGATCACCGAGTCGCCCTTCTCCAGCGCCTTGCCCACCTCGTCGGCCAGCCTCCGCCAGCACGTCACGTTCAGGAACAGCTTGTCGCCGTCCACGAACCCCTGGGCGTCGGTGTCGTACCGCCGCGCCACGGACAGGATCCGGAACGAGGTGCGGCTGACGCCCGAGGCGAGCTCCCGGTGCGTGACCTCGCTCGCCACGACACCGACAACCGTGATCGCCGTGTCATTCCAACCCATCGCCGCGCCTCCCGATTCCCTGCTGCCAGTTCTGTCCCGACAAGCTTCCGACCTGCGACGGGTACGGGACAGCGCGATCTCCGGACCTGTGGACGACCACCCCGCCTGTGGACAGGTCGCGAGCGTGGGACCGGAATCGTCGGTCCCCTGTGGTAGGCGCGGACTAGAATGAGTGAGTGCTCACTCCTTGACATGAGTGAGTGCTCACTCATACAGTCGTGACATGTCCGACGAAGGCACGACCCGACGACGCCGAGCCCCGGCGATGAGCCTGGAAGACCGCCGCGAGGCGCTCGTCAAGGCCACGATCCCGCTGCTGCTCGTGCACGGGGCGAACGTCACCACCAACCAGATCGCCAAGGCGGCCGACGTCGCGGAGGGCACGGTCTTCCGGGCGTTCAAGGACAAGCAGGAACTGCTGACCTGCGCGCTGCGCAGCGCCATGGAGCCCGACACCGAGATCGACCTGATCGACCGCATCCCGGCGACCGCCCCGATCGAGGAGCGGCTGACCGGCGCGGTCAGGGCCGTCACGGGCTACCTGGACCGCATGTGGTCGCTCATGAGCGCCCTCCAGGACACGGGGTTCGACCCGCGCGGGGAGGGCGGCGGGCGCAAGGGCCCGCCCGAGGAGATGCAGCGGGTCATGCGGCGCGTCGCCGAGCTGTTCGAGCCCGACGCCGAGCGGCTGCGGGTCGAACCGCTGCTGGCCGCCCGGCTGCTCATGGGCTTCGTGTTCACGAACCGGATGCAGCACAACGGGTTCGGCGAGGGCGCGGCGGAAGCGGACCAGCTCGTCGAGCTGTTCCTGCACGGCACCATCCGGACAGGGGAAGAGCAATGACCGACCTGATGATCGAGGCGCGGGACGTCGTCAAGGCGTTCGGCGACGTGAAGGCGCTCGACGGGGTGAGCGTCGCCGTGCCGAGGGGCACGGTGCTCGGCCTGCTGGGCCACAACGGCGCGGGCAAGACGACCCTGGTCAACGTGCTGACCACGTTGCTGCCGCCCGATTCCGGCACCGCGCGGGTCGGCGGGTTCGACGTGGTCGCGCAGGGGCACGACGTGCGCAGCAGGATCGGCCTCACCGGCCAGTTCGCCGCCGTGGACGAGCAGCTGTCCGGCACGGACAACCTGGTGCTGATCGCCAGGCTGCTCGGCGCGAGCCCGAGGGAGGCGCGCGAGCGGGCCGCCGAACTGCTGGAGGTGTTCGACCTGGCGGACGCGGCGAAGCGCCCGTCGCGCACGTACTCCGGCGGCATGCGCAGGCGCCTCGACCTCGCCGCGGGTCTGGTCGGCCGCCCGGACGTGATCTTCCTGGACGAGCCGACGACCGGCCTCGACCCGTCGAGCCGGTTGAGCATGTGGGAGATCGTGGAACGACTGGTCTCCGAGGGCACGACGGTGCTGCTGACCACGCAGTACCTGGACGAGGCCGACCGGCTGGCCGACTCGATCACCGTCCTGGCCGAGGGCAGGGTCGTCGCCTCCGGCACCAGCTCGGAGCTCAAGGCCCAGGTCGGCCAGCGCACGGTCACCGTGACGCTCGCCGCCGCCGCGGACCTGCCGAAGGCGATGCGGTCGCTGGAACAGGCGGGTCTCCAGCCCGTGCTCGACGTCGAGCACAACAGCCTCACCGCACCCGTGACCGCCTCGCGCGAGCTGGCCGTCGTGGTCCGCGCGCTGGACGAGGTCGGCCTGGAGGCCAGCGAACTGGCCCTCGGCGAGCCGACGCTCGACGACGTGTACCTCACCCTCGCCGCCGACCAGGCCGCCTGAACAGGAGATGGGCATGACCTCCACACTCGCTCCAACGCCCGCCGCGGCGGCCCCCACCGCGTGGCGCGGCAGCGGTTTCGCCACCCAGGTGCTGGTGCTGACGCAGAGATCGCTGCGGGCGGTCGTCAGCGACCCGCGCATGGTGATCTTCAGCGTGCTCCAGCCGCTGATCATGCTGACGCTGTTCAGCCAGATCTTCAGCAGCATCGCGAAGACGCCGGGGTTCCCGCAGGGCGTGGCCTACATCGACTTCCTGATGCCCGCGATCCTGGTGAACACGGCGATGCAGTCCGCGCTCCAGGCGGGCGTCGGGCTCGTGACCGACATGAAGAACGGCGTGCTCGCCCGGTTCCGCTCGCTGCCGATCCAGCTGGGTTCGGTGCTGATCGCCCGCAGCCTGTCCGACCTGGTGCGCTCGGCGTTCCAACTGCTGATCATGATCGTCTTCGCGGTGACGATCTTCGGGTTCGCCCCCGCGGGCGGGATCCTCGGCGTGACCGCCGCGCTGGCGCTCGCGCTGGTCGTCGGCTGGGGCCTCGGCTGGGTGTTCCTGGCCATCGCCGCCTGGCTGCGCAACGCGGAGCTGATGCAGACCGTCGGCTTCCTGGCGATCTTCCCCCTGATGTTCGCGTCCAGCGCCTACGTGCCGGTCAGCGGCCTGCCGAGCTGGTTGCAGGCCGTCGCCACGGTCAACCCGCTCACGCACGCGGTCGACGCCGCGCGCGGGCTCGCGCTGGCCCAGCCGGTCACCGGGGCGTTCGCCGCCATCGCGACCAGCCTCGTCATCGCGGCGGTCGGCGGGGCGTTCGCGGTGAAGGGGTTCCGCAAGCCCCTCTAGTCGCCCGACATCTTCTTCAGCATGGCGTTGTACGCGGCGAGGTCCGCGTCCCCGTCGCCGTCCGCCCGCCGGTCCGACCGGCGGGCGTCGCGGTTGTCGGACCTGGCCCACTGCACGAGCAGCGCCACCATCACCACCAGGAGCGGCAGCTCACCGGCGGCCCAGGCGATGCCGCCGCCGAGCCGCTGGTCCTCCAGCAGCGACGAGACCCACGGCAGGCCGAGGCCGCGGTAGAAGTTCTCGCCGATCACGGTCTGCGAGCTCATCAGCGTGATGCCGAAGAACGCGTGGAACGGGATCGACGCGAACAGCAGGCCCAGCCTGCCCAGCGGGGGCAGCCGGTTCGGGGCGGGGTCGATGCCGATCACCGGCCAGTAGAAGACGTAGCCGACCAGGATGAAGTGGGCGTTCATCGCGAGGTGCGCCCAGTGGTTGGGCAGCGCGGCGTCGAACAGGCCGGAGAAGTACAGGCCGTAGAACGACCCCACGAACAGGAACAGGGCGACGAACGGGTTGGTCAGCAGCTTCGCGAGCGGTGACTGCACGAACGCCAGCAGCCAGTCGCGCGGACCGGGCGGTCCGTCCTTGCCGGACGTCGGCAGGGCGCGCAGCGCCAGCGTCACGGGACCGCCGAGCACCAGCAGGATCGGCGCCAGCATGGAGAGCAGCATGTGCGCCCCCATGTGCACGCTGAACATCGCGGGCGCGTACCGGCCGATGCCGGAGGACGTGCCGACCAGGATCGTGGCGCAGCCGAGCACCCAGGCGACCGTGCGGCCGACGGGCCACGCGTCACCGCGCCCGCGGAGCCTGCGCACGCCGAGCAGGTACAGCACCGCGAGCACGACGGCCGCGGTGCCGAAGATCAGGTCGAAGCGCCAGTCGAAGAGCAGCCGGAACGCGGTGGGAGCGCCGTCGAGGTCGTAGCCGATGCGCAGTTCCACCCGGCTCGGCAGCACCCTGCCGTCGGTCGGCGGAGGCGTGCGGCTCAGGGCCGCCGCGATGCCGAGCGTGACGAACATGATCAGGACCTCGATGCCCGCCAACCGCAGCAGCGCGGCGCCGGAGCCGGTCCGCACGACGTCGCGCACGCCGCGGGTCCGGTGCAGGTAGCCGATGCCGCCGAGCAGGAGCAGCGCGGCGATCTTGGCGACCACGAGCAGGCCGTAGTTCGTGGTGAACAGGTCGCCCAGCGGCAGCCGCACCAGCGCGTTGACCATCCCGGAGACGGCCATCACGATCCAGCAGACCAGCGCGAGGGCGGAGAACCTCGTCGTGGCCAGCGCCAGGTCGTTGCCGCGCCTGCGGCCGTGCGCCAGCAGGGCGATCAGCCCGCCCACCCACAGCGCGGCGGCCACGAGGTGGAACAGGAGGCTGTTGGTGGCCACGTCGTGCGAGCCGCCGCCGGAGGAGTGCCCGGTGACCGCGACCGGCACCAGTGCGAAGAGGGACGCGGAGAACAGCACCGCCGTCCAGCCCCACGACAGGACGATCGTGCTGCCCAGCGCGATCAGCGCCACGACGACGGCGGTGATCATCCACGCGCGGGCCTGCTCGATGAACCCGGCGGCCTGGAACAGCTCGGCCGGGTTGAACATGACCGACACGGGTTGCCCCATCGCGTCGGCGGCGGTGAACGGCACGGCCAGCACGGCGCCGAACGTCCACAGCAGCGCCGTCCACCCCGCGGTGCGCAGCGCCGCGTACCCGTCGGCCGCCAGCAGCCCGGAAGGCTGCGGGGGCACCAGGAACGCGGCCAGCAGCAACGACCCGATGGTCACCACCGCGGCGGACTCGGTGAGGACCCGCACGACGATCAGACCGGTGCGGTCGTTGCCCGTCGCGCTCAGGAGCCCGGCCGCGACGAGCGCCGCGACGCCGGACCCGACCACCAGCAGGGGGACGAGTCCCGTACGCCTCCTGCGGGGGCTCGGCGGGGACTCGGCGTCGGTGAGGGCTTCGGAGGGCACGCATCGAGCCTAGGCGGCTTGTCATCCCCCCGTGCTCCGGCCTGTTCGCCCACGCGGGCGCGGCAGCCGGGGTCCTGCTCCGACCCACTACCGTTCCGACCCGTGACCCGCCCTCCTCGCGCACTGCCGCTCGTGCTGGCGGCCTTGGCCCTCGCGGGCTGCAGCTACTCCGTCAACGGCTCCGCGCTGCCGGACCCGAACACCTCGGCCACGACCGCGACGAGGACGACGGCGCCCTCGACGTCGGTCGCGGCGGGTCCGGCGCCGAAGATCGCCAAGCCGCGCACGGTCGCGGGCGTCGACCCGTGCAAGGTGCTCGACGCGAACGACCTCAAGGGCATCGGCGTGTTCAAGCGCGACCCGCGCCGCCAGGACGACACGATCCAGGAGTCGTGCCAGTACCTGCTGAACGACGGCAGCCCGACCGGGCGGACCGTCGTCACCGCCCTCTACCAGCGCTACGAACAGGTGCGGGACCGGCAGAAGGGCGGCAAGGAGCAGTTGGTGGAGGGCCACTCGACGTGGATGTTCTGCCAGCTGACCGGTCCGGAGGAGGTCTGCACCGCCACGATCGCGGTGAACGCCAACCGCAGCGTCCTGGTCGCGATGGCCCAGACCGGCGGTGTGCCGGACCAGATGGTCGTCGTCATGGCACCGCTGCTCAAGGCCGCGCTGGCACGGATTCCGGTCGCCTAGCGGCCAGTTCGCGGGCGCGGGAGCGGGCGGCGAACCACACCGTCGGCACCATGAGGGCGCAGACGAGCGCGACGACGCCCAGCGACACCGTGAGCGAGCTGAGGTGGGCGAGCCCGCCGACGATCGGCGGCCCGGCGAGGAACCCGGTGTAGGCGATGGTCGTCACCAGTCCCAGCTCGCGCTCGCCGCCGGTGCCGTCGGCGCGGCGACCGGCCTCCCCGGCCAGGTCCATGATCACCGGGAAGGCGAACGCCAGCCCCAGTCCGGCGAGCGCGAACCCGACGTAGCCCGAGGCGGGCACCGGGACGAGCACGGCGGCGGTGAGCCCGACCGAGGCGACCACCGCTCCGCCGACGAGCAGGCGGTAGGGACCCCAGCGGCGTTGGACGGGCTCGCCGGACAGCCGCGCGAGCGCCATCGTGATGGAGAACACCGCGTACGCGACGGCCGCGGCGGCCTCGCCCATCCCCCGCTCCCGCACCAGGAACAGCGCGGACCAGTCGGCCGACGCGCCCTCCGCGATGGCCGAGCAGAACGCGACGCCCGCCAGCAGCCACAGCACCGGACGGCGCAGGACGGTCGGCTGCGGACCGACGGCCACCTCGCGGTCGCGTTCACCGGACTCGCCGGGCACCCTGCGGTGCACGAGCAGCAGGACCAGGAGTCCGACGGCGCTGGCGACCAGGAAGTGCGGCAGCGGGCTCCACGACGCGGCGGCGGCGAGCGCGGCGCCGATCGAGCCGATCAGACCGCCGAAGCTGAAGCCCGCGTGGAACTGCGGCATCAGCGGCCGGTCCAGCTCCCGCAGGACGCCGACCGCCGCGATGTTCATCGACACGTCGAGCGCGGCGATGCTCGACCCCAGCAGGAACAGCACCAGGCCCAGGTGCACCGGCGTGGCCGTGAGCGCCAGCAGCGGGAGGACGAGGGCGCTGGCGACACCGCTGACCAGTACGACGCGGCGAGCGCCGAACGCGGCGCAGAGGCGCGCGGCGAACGGCGCGGTGAGCGCGAGCCCGATGCTGGCGCCGAGGAGCGCGAGGCCGAGCGTGCCCTCGCCCGCGCCGACCTGGGACGCCAGCGCGGGGACGCGGGCGGCCCACGAGCCGAAGACCGCGCCGTTGAAGACGAAGACGATGAACACGGCCAGTCGGGGTGACGGCAAGGCGGTCCTCCTCATCGGGTCTCACCCCAGCATGACTGAAGCGCTTCAGATCCGTCCAGTCCGATCTTCGAGGTCGATGGCTACCCTCTGCGGTGTGGACACAGCCCGACCGCGCAAGCCGACCCTCGACACCGTCGCCGGTGTCGTCGGGGTGTCGCGCGCGACCGTGTCCAACGCCTACAACAGGCCGGACCAGCTCTCCGCCGCGCTGCGCGAGCGCATCCTGGCCGCCGCGCTCGAACTCGGCTACGCCGGACCGGACCCCGTGGCCCGCAGCCTGGCGACCAGGTCCAGCGCCGCCGTCGGGTTCATGCTCGGCCAGCCGCTGACCGCGGCGTTCTCCGATCCGGCGGTCAGCGTGTTCCTCGACGGACTGGCCTCCACTGTGGACGGTCGTGACCACTGCCTGGTGCTGATGCCGGGCAACGAGACCGGCGGACCCCGGCCGGAGACCGTGGCCAGGGCGCAGGCCGACGTGTTCGTGGCGTACTCCCTGCCCGACGACGCGCCCGCGCTGGCCGCCGTGCGCGCCCGCGGCCTGCCGATGGTGGTCGTGGACCAACCGGTCCTCGCCGGCGCGGCACGCGTCGAGGTGGACGACACCGGTGGCGCCCGTTCGGCGGCGGAGCACCTGCTCCTGTTGGGGCATCGGCACTTCGGCGTGCTCACGTTCGCCCTGCGCCCCGGAGGCAGGACCGGCCCGGTGGACGAGCGCCGCCGGACCGAGGCGTCGTTCCGGGTCACCAGGGACCGGCTGGCGGGCTACCTCGACGTGCTGGCCGCCGCGGGGATCACCGGCGTGCCGATCTGGGAAGCCAGCGGCAGCAGACGGGAACTGGGCCGCGCGGGCGCGAGATGGCTGCTGGAGCAGGACCCCAGACCCACCGCCCTGCTCTGCGCGTCCGACGAGCTCGCCTTCGGCGCGCTGCGGGCCGTGCGCGACGCCGGGCTCACCACGCCCGACGACGTGTCGGTCACCGGCTTCGACGACGTGCCCGACGCCAAGCACGCCGACCCGCCGCTGACCACGGTTCGGCAGCCACTGGCCGAGAAAGGGCGAAGAGCGGGCGAACTCGCCCTCAGGCTGCTCGACGGCGAGAGCCCCGGCGGACCGATCAGAGTGCCCGTGGAACTCGTGCTGCGGGCCTCCACCCGGCCACCAAGGTGATCTGCGTCACTTTCGGCCATTCTTAACAGTATTCGGGTCTCTGAACGGAAACGGTCACACGTCCTCCGGCGATGAGACCGTTGGGGACGGCTACGCTGCTACGGCACGTGGTCGGCATCCCCTCCAGCCTCCGTAGCTCAGTGGAGAGAGCGAGGGACTTCTAATCCCGAGGTCGCAGGTTCGAATCCTGCCGGGGGCGCTGCTGGTCAGAACGATTCGGAACACCGGGCACGGTCGAAGTTCGCCCGATCCCGAATCGATCGGAGCGGGACCTGTGGTCGCATGTGGACGGTATTACCGGTCACATGCGACCACAGCCGCGGAACGCAAACGAGCGACTGTCACCGAAGGTACGCGGCAACTCACGCAACGCTGCGCGAACGGTCACCCATTCACCACCGGTGACGGTTTCCCGTCACCATTCGTCCGGTTTCAGGACTGCCCGAAGTCCGCTCGGTGGTCGCGCGCCCACTCGACGAGGGTCCGCCCCGGCCTGCCGGTGACCCGCTCGAAGTCCGGCGAGACCTCCGGCGGCTCCTCGGCGAACTCGGCCTGGTAGCTCAAGATGTACTCGGCGATGGCCATGGGGTACCCGCCCTCGATGAGCATCCGCCGCGCCTGGCCGAAGGTGAGCGGCTCGAACCGCAGCGGCCTGCCGATGCCCTCGGCGACCGCGGCGGCCTGCTGCCGGTGGGTGAGCCGCTCCGGACCGGTCAGCGTGTACGCCCTGCCCCGGTGGCCGTCCTCCAGCAGCGCGGTCGTGGCGACCTCGGCGATGTCGGCCTCGTGGACCGGGACACCCGTGCCGTCGGGGAAAGCGTTGCGCACCACGCCTTCGGTGCGGACCGAGTGCGCCCAGACGTCGAGCTTGTTCACGGCGAACTCGTGCGGCCGGACGTGGGTCCACTCCAGTCCGGATGCCTCAACCCGTTGCTCCACCTGGAGGAGCAGCTCGAAGCTGCCCGGTCGCCGCGTGGTGACGGCGCTGCCGGTGAGCGTGACGATCCTCCGCAGCCCCGACGCCGCCGCCGCGGCGAGGAAGTCGTCCGCCAGGTCGACCCCGCGCTCGTCGTGGACGGCCACGGGCAGGTAGTAGGCGCGGTCGACGCCGTCGAGCGCGGCGGCCAGGTCCTCGGGGCGTTCGAGGTCGCCCCGGACGACCTCGACACCGTCGGGCAGGCCCGCTTTCGCCGGGTGTCGGGTGAGTGCTCGGACCTGCTGACCCGCGGCCAGCAGTGCGTGCACGACGGCGCGGCCGGTGGTGCCGGTCGCGGCGGTTACCAGGACGGTCACTGGACTTCCCTTCGGTATTCAAACTTGAGTACCGAAGGCTAGCGACCCCGGCAGCTCACGTGCACATGGAAATCCTCGTGACTCAGGTCACCAGTTCGGCGCAGGATCCGGGCGGGGGCGGCTCCCCCACCCCCGACGGAACGCGACGCAGCAGGGCGGCGGCCGCTCGTGCCAGGCCACCCGGTCGTCGTGCGCGGACCTGCGGGCCAGCGCGTGGCGGAAGGCCGCGACGCGCGCGATCCACCGCCGCAGCGCTTCGGGTACCCGAAGGACCCGCTCCTCGAAGCCCACCCGGTCGACGGTCAGGCCGGGCCGCGGCGCTGTTCGACTAGCCGTCGAGCCTGCCCGGCGCGCGGTCGGGCTGGGTGCCGACCCGGCCCACGGTCAGGTCGCCGGTGGCGGCCGGGACAGCGCCGACCACCGGCAGCCGCACGGAGGTCCGGGCGAGGTCCAGCGAGACCGAGGGGAGCCTGGCCGGGGCGCTGATCTGGCTGGTGTCCGCGCCCGCGACCACCAGGCCCAGCCGGTGCCCCCTCGGCACGACGTGGTCCGTTGTGGACAGTCGGAGGGTCATCGTGTACTTCGTGCCGGGCACCAGGGTGGTCGGCGCGGTCAGCGACGCGTGGTTGGCCAGGTCGGCCCAGCCGCGCGCGATGATCTCGGCGTTGACCGCCGTGGTGGTCGTCGCGGTGTCGCGGTAGCAGGAGTCGTCGCCCGTGCGGCTCTCGCCCCAGCACGATTCCGTCGCCAGCGTGCGGATGCCCTCACCGCTGCGGATCGTGGCCGGGCCGTAGTCGACCAGGAACGCCGACAGGTGCGCGGTCGACGTGGACGGCGTCGCCGCCACCGTGAGGGAGGAGGTGCCGGAGAGCCGGAGGTCGGCGGTCAGCGCGCCCGTGCGGTACAGCGTGCGGGAGGTGGACGTGCTGTCCGGGGAGGCGATCCAGGAGTTCGCGGAGCCGCTGCCGTTGTCGGTGAACGTGCCGGTGCCGCTCGACGCCGTCGTGGTCAGCGCACCCGTCGCCGACGGGTGGAACGTCTGGCGAGCGGTCCCGGCGGGCGGCCAGCTCTGGTCCTGGACCCAGGTGTCGGGGGTGCGCTCGATGCTGGCCTGCGGCTCGGTGTCGATGCCGTTCGGCACGTCGAGCAGGTAGTGGTCGAACCAGCGGTGCAGGGTGTCGACCCACGCGCCGCGGCGGAAGTCGAACGGGTCGACGTGACCGGTCTGGGACAGCCACAGCTTGCGGGGCGTGCTCGCGGGCAGCGCGTCCCACCACTGGCCGTAGTT
Source organism: Umezawaea sp. (assembly GCF_036375055.1). Lineage (GTDB taxonomy): Bacteria > Actinomycetota > Actinomycetes > Mycobacteriales > Pseudonocardiaceae > Umezawaea. The sequence goes on along the minus strand of NZ_DASUSQ010000070.1, from coordinate 65,084 downwards.
CAGCGTCTTCACGTTGAGGTCGGCCTGGCCGTGGACGGCGAAGACGCTGGCCTTGACGTTGGCGGCGTTGCGCACGAAGTCGCGCTGGACCCACATCGGCGTCACGTCGCCGTTCGACGGCGAGCCGTTGGTCATCTCGGTGCGGACGGCGGCGCAGCGGGAGCGGGCGTTGGCGTTCTCGTGGCCCGAGGCGAGGCTCGTCGGGGTGCCGAAGCTCCTGAACGAGACGCCGTCGGAGCGGAACCAGTCGTACCAGGAGCTGATCGCGGCGATCGGGACGATGGTGCGCAGACCCGCCACCCCCGTCGCGGCCACGCCCTGGGTGATGGTGCCGTCCCACGACTTGCCGATCATGCCGGTCGCGCCGGTGGACCAGGACGCCGTCACCGCGGTGCCGCCCGTGACGGCGGTGTAGCCGGCGGCGCGGCCGTTGAGCCAGTCGACGACCGACTTTCCGGAGGAGATCTCGGCCCTGCCACCGGTGTCCAGGCACCCCCTGGAGCGGGAGGTGCCCGCGAAGTCGACCAGCACGACCGCGTAGCCGCGGGGGACGAAGTAGTTGTCGTAGAAGAGCGGGAACTTGACCGGCTTGCCCGCCGAGTCGTAGGTCTTCGTCTCGCCCTCGTTGCCCCGGCCCGCGGACTGGTAGTACGGGCTGGCGTCCATGATCACGGGCACCTTCTCGGAGGTGGCCGGGCGGATGACGTCCGCCGCCACGCGGTCCTTGGTGCCGTCCGCGTCGAGGTCGAGGCCGGTGTCCACGTAGACGGTCTCGCGGATGGCGTCCGCCAGGGGGAAGACGGGTTGGGTCACGCCGTCCCTGACGGTCGTCGCGGGCGCCGCGGCGGTCGCCGGGGTCACCCCCGCCGTGAGGGCTACCAGCGTGACGACTGCACCGATGAGCGATCCGCGACGCGTCATGGTCCGGACAGTACGAAGCCGACGGGCAGGGGGTTAGAGCCGAAAGTCTGATGCCGGGCGGCGGACGGGTTTCGTCACATCCGCGCTGCCGACTCGGGGTGCGCGGGCCGCGAGGGCTTCGAGGCTGGTCAGTCGTGCTGCCGCTGGTGCGAACGGCCTAGCGCGCGGGGCGTTTGGTGCGGCCGATTTTTGTCGTACCCCCGCAGTAACGTCAGGGACAGCGGTTCGGTCGTTCGAAGGGGGCGGTTGGTCCATGGACACCATCAGCGTGACGGCTCTGTCGTTCACCGAGTACGTGATGAGCGGGCAGCGGGGGCGGATCACCATCCTCGGCGAGCAGCGGGCGATGTACCTGGCCGAGGACCCGAGGATGTGCGGGTTCTACAACCCCGTGCGGGACGCGATGCGGCGGGCCGTGTCGTCGCCGACGCCCGAGGTGGAGCTGCGCGGCGCCGTGCTGGCGGCCAACCGGAACGGGCAGCTGAGGGCGTTCGAGGAGGTGGCCGAGGGGTTCCTGCCGTGGCTGCGGAAGGCGCGGGTCACGGGGGTGCCCGTGTCGTCCGCGCGGTGGACCGCCGGGGACCTGACGTTGAAGGTGCGACCGCACCTGGGGTTGCGGATGGCTGACGGGTCGCTGGCCGCTGCGCTGGTGTACGTGAAGGAGGCGCCGCTGACGCGCGAGGCCGCGACGGTGGGGTTGCGGATCCTCCAGCAGACGATGGACGAGACGCTGCCGGGCGGGGAGCCCGTGGTGCTGGACGCCCGGCGGGGGCGGGCGTTCCGGTTGGGGAAGAGGACGAACCTGGGGAAGCTGGACGCCCTGATCGCCGCCGAGGCGGCCGGGTACGTGCTGCACTGGCGGCTGAGCGCGTGACGGGGGAGGGCGGCCGTCCTGGTGTGATCCTCGATCGGGCTGGTGGGAGCTGTCCGGTCCTCGGGTTCGGTGGTCGGGTGCCCCAGTAGGATCGGCCGCGTTTCGCGTTGGCCCGCTCGCCGGCGCCGTGGGGGCCGGTCGTCTTCGTGCGGGTGGGCGAGTCGCTTGTTCAGCCGTGCGCGGGTGTGCGCGTCCTGGTGTTACCGCTCAGGAGTGCGCCGCCCGTTGTGCGGCTAGAGGTTCTCCGGGTTGTGGACCGGGTCGCCCCCGACGATCGTCGCCAGCACCCGGATGCCGTTGATCCCGCTGGTGTCGTGGGTCCTCGGGTCGTCCGCCAGCACGGCGAAGTCGGCCAGCTTGCCCCGTGCGATGGTCCCCCTGGTGGCGTCGACGTTGCAGGCGTAGGCGGAGCCGGTCGTGTAGGCGGCCAGGGCCTGGTCGATGGTGATCGCCTCGGCCGGGCCGATCTGCCCGCCGTCGCGGGCCGTGCGGTCGACCATGAACTGGATGGCCCGCAGCGGTGAGCCCTCCGTCACCGGGCGGTCCGAGCTGCCCGCGATGGTGATCCCGTGGTCCAGGAACGACTTTCCGCGGTAGAGCCACGGCGTGCGACGCTCGCCCATGATGGCGCTGTAGTCGTCGCCGTTGTCGTAGAGGAACGTCGGCTGGATGACCGGGACGGCGTTGAGGGCGGCGATCCTGGTCAGCTGTTCCGGGCGGGTGGTGCCGCAGTGCTCGATGCGGTGCCTGGTGTTCTCGCGCGGGTGGCGCCTCCGGGCCTCTTCGAGGGTGTCCAGGGTGAAGTCGAGCGCCCGGTCGCCGATGGCGTGGACCGCCAGTTGCCAGCCCGCGGCGTGGCCGTCGAGGATGGCCGCGGTCATGCGCTCCGGGTCGTCCTGGAGCTGGCCGCTGTTCCCGGTGCCCTCGTAGGGTTCCGTCATGGCGGCGGTCCTGGCCATCATGCCGCCGTCGGTGAAGACCTTGAGGGCGCCGATGCCCAGCCGGTCGTCGCCGAGACCGGTGTGCAGGCCGAGGTCGACCGCCCTGGTCACGCGGTCGTCCCGGTGGGCGGCGACGGGGTGCAGCGCGTCGGCGGAGACCATCAGCTGCACGCGCAGCGGCAGGCGGTTCCGCTGGTAGGCGGCGATCTCCACCGGGCTGCTGCCGACGATCCCGCCCGCGACACCCGCCTCGGCGGCCGTGGTGACGCCCTGCGCGAGGCACTGCCGGGCGCCGAGGGCGACGTGGCCTGCGATCTCGTCGATCGAGTAGGGCAGGCGGAGGGCGCGGACGGCCGTCTGGGCACCCTCGGCCAGTCCGCCGGTGGGGTTGCCGTCGCGGTCGAACTCGACGCCGGGGGTGCCGGGGCTCAGCAGGGTCGCGGGGAGTTCCCGGAGCACGGGGGTGTTGACCACGCAGGCGTGGCCGGAGCGGTCCTGGACGTAGATCCGGCGGTCCCGCGCCACGGCGTCCAGGTCCTCCGCCGTCAGGGGGCGGTCCAGCACGCGGTGGTCGTAGCCCGCCACCTCAAGCCAGTCGCCCACGGGGGTGACCTCGCGCAGGCGGGCGACGACCTCGGCCACCGAGCGGCAGGAGGAGACGTCCGGGGTGACGCTGGCGCGCCCCGCCCAGGCGAGGTGGTTGTGGGCGTCGACGAACCCCGGCAGGACCACGGCGCCGTCCAGGTCGACGACCCGTTCGGCGTCGAGGTGGGCGACCTCCTCGTCCAGACCGACGACCTGGCCTCGCCACACGCCCACGGAGGTCGCCTCGGGTCGAGCGGGGTCCATCGTGATGATTCGGCCGCGCACCAGCTTCATATCGAGGATCACGAACCGCCAGGTTACGCAGGCTCGGCCAGTTCGGTTAGCCTTCCGTTACTTAGGTAAGGCTGACTTGTGTTCGAGGAAGGGATGGCCATGCGGGTTGTCATGTTCGGGTACCAAACCTGGGGGCACCGGACCCTGCAGGCGCTGCTGGATTCCGAGCACGACGTCGTCCTGGTGGTCACCCACCCGAAGAGCGAGCACCCGTACGAGCAGATCTGGAGCGACTCGGTCGCGGACCTGGCCGCCGAGCACGGCGTCGAGACGCTGATCCGCAACCGGCCGGACGACGAGGAGCTGCTGGCCCGCCTCAAGGAGGTCGAGCCGGACGTCATCGTGGCGACCAACTGGCGCACCTGGATCCCGCCGCACATCTTCACCCTGCCCAAGCACGGCACCCTGAACGTGCACGACTCGCTGCTGCCGTCCTACGCCGGGTTCTCGCCGCTGATCTGGGCGCTGATCAACGACGAGAAGGAGGTCGGCGTCACGGCGCACATGATGGACGAGACGCTGGACGCGGGCGACATCGTGCTCCAGCGGTCGGTGCCGGTCGGTCCGCGCGACACGACGGCCGACCTGTTCCACAAGACGGTGGAGCTGTTCGGGCCGATCACGGTCGACGGGCTGGCGGAGATCGCCTCCGGCAAGACCGGGTTCGTGAAGCAGGACCGGAGCAAGGCGTCGTTCTTCCACAAGCGCGCGGACGAGGACCTGCGGATCGACTGGACCTGGTCGGCCGAGGAGCTGGACCGGCTGGTGCGGGCGCAGTGCGCGCCGTACCCGAGCGCGTACGCGTTCCACCGGGGCAAGCGGCTGGAGATCGTGGAGGCCGAGGTGTCCGGGGCGAAGTACGGCGGCACGCCGGGCCGGATCTTCTACCGCGAGGGTGACGGCGTCGCGATCGTGGCGGGCTCGGACGCCCGGCGGGGCCGCAACCACGGACTGCTGGTGAAGCGCGTGCGGACCGAGGACGGCACCGAGCTGAGCGCCGCGCAGTACTTCACGACCATGGGCGGCTACCTCACCAGCCGTCCGTAACGGGACCTGCCCGCGGCCCGTCCTCGGTGATCGCTGATCATAGGGCCGTCGACCACCGAGGACGGGAGGGCCCAGCGCATGGACCGCAAGCAGGCCACGGCGTTGACGAGCCTGGTCATCGTGATCGTCCTGGCGGCTCTCGCGTGGTACCTGGACAGGGCGGGCACCGACTCGCCCACCAGCGCCCCTCCCCCGTCCGCGGGTGATTCGGCGGCGCAGCTCGCCGGGCTGGTGATCGGCCCGGAGGGCAAGATGGCGGGCTACAGCCGGGACCGGTTCCCGCACTGGTCGGGCCAGGGGAACTCCTGCGACACCCGCGAGGTCGTGCTCCAGAAGCAGGGCTCGAACGTGAAGAACGACAAGGACTGCAAGGCCGTCGAGGGCACCTGGGTGAGCCCGTACGAGGGGCTCACGATCACCAGCGCGGGCGAGATGGACATCGACCACACGGTGCCGCTGGCCGAGGCGTGGCGTTCCGGCGCCGCCGCGTGGACCGACGACCAGCGCAAGGCGTTCGCCAACGACCTCGGCGGCGTCCAGCTGATCGCCACGTCGGCCAAGACGAACCGGTCCAAGGGTGACCAGGACCCGGCGAAGTGGAAGCCACCGGCCCAGGGCTACTGGTGCAAGTACTCGAAGGACTGGATCGCCGTGAAGTCCACCTACAAGCTGACGATCGACCAGGCCGAGCACGACGCGCTGGCGTCGATGCTCACCTCCTGCGCCCCCTGATCCGCCGTGCCGCTCGCGGTCCGGGGCGGCCTGCGCGGCACGGTCAGGGGCGCAGTCCCTTCATCTGCTCCGCCACGTCGCCGTAGATCTCCGTCCGCCGCACCCACGCGGCGGAGCCTGAGGACGCGGACGGGATCGGGCCGAGGGGGCGGACCGGGTCGGTGACCCCGTACTCCAGGCGGTACGCCACCAGGCCGGTGGCCGCCAGCAGCCACGGGGCCGGGTCGGGGCAGGTGATCTCGCCGAGGCCGACCCGGAACCACACCGGCAGCCGCAGGTCGGCGGCCAGCGCCCGGTCGATCCTGGTGCGCGCGGCGGCCCACATCTCCTCCCGCGCCTTCTCCCCGGCGACGATCGCCTCCAGCCGCCACGCCTCCTGGGTCGCGCGCTGGTCGGCGGCCAGCCGGTCGGCCGCCTCCTGGGCGCTGCTCGTCCGCGCGCCGATGTGCCAGTCCAGCTGGTGGATCTCGTGGACGATGCTGTCGCGCTCGAACTTGGGCTTGCGCCCGGACTCCAGCCTGCGCCTGCCCGCCTCGCGCCGGTTCTGCAACTCCTCGAACTCGGCGACCTCCTGGCGGATCCGCACGCGCACCGAGTCGGCCAGCACCTCCTGCTCGGCGTCCCACGCCTTGCGCAGCGCCTCCACGACGTCCGCGATCTCGTCGTCGACGGCGTCGAGGTCCTCGTCCGGACCGGCGCCCGCACCCGCCAGCCTGCGTTCGAGCACCAGCAGACGCGCGCTGACCCTGCCCAGTTCGGCGGTCAGCACCTCGGTGACGGTCTTGAGGTCGGCGATCGCCGGCTCGACCACATCGAGCCGTTCCTTCTCCGTGGGTGCCACACCGCCAGCCAACCGCACCGGGGACCCCTGCCAAGGGGTTGATCAGGAAAACCACGCGGACGGGCCCACGACTACCCCCGGCCAGGTCAACGGCACACACGGAACGTGACAACCAGCGCGAACAGGAGTGAACCGGGCGCCGGGGGTGTATTTCTAGAAGATGGCGACCTCCGTGCACGAGACCGAACGCAAGTACGAGGCCCCGGCGGGCAGCGACCTGCCACCGCTCGACGGGTTCCCCGGCGTGGCCGCGGAGGCCGGGCCCGAGCGGATCGACCTGGAAGCCGTCTACTACGACACCGCCGACCTCCGGCTGGCGCGCGGGGGCGTGACGCTGCGCAGGCGCACCGGGGGCGACGACGCGGGCTGGCACCTGAAGCTCCCGGTCGGGGAGGACACCCGCGAGGAGGTCCGGGTGCCGCTGACCAAGGCGCGGAAGAAGCCGCCGGAGGAACTGGTCGACCTGGTGCGGGTGCACGCGCGGGGCGAGGCGCTGGAGCCGGTCGCGCGGATCAAGACCACCCGTGAGCGGTGGCAGCTCGTCGACGACCGGGGCGACCTGCTGGTCGAGGTGGTCGAGGACCTGGTGCTGGCGCGGGTCGTCGGCGACGACTCGGCCGGGGACGAGTGGCGCGAGATCGAGGTCGAGCTGGGCGCGGGCGGTGACCGCGCGCTGCTCGACGTCGTGGAGCGGCGGCTGTCCACCGCGGGCATCACGCGGTCCACGTCGTCGGCGAAGCTGACCCGCCTGCTGGCCGACCGGATGGGGCCGAAGCCCCGCGGTCCGCGCACCGGCCGGAAGGCGACCGCGGGTGACGTCGTCCTCGCCTACCTGCACGAGCACACCGCGGCGCTCAAGCACCACGACCCGGCGGTGCGGCGCGACCGGGAGGACGCCGTGCACCAGATGCGCGTGGCGACGCGGAGGCTGCGCAGCGCGCTCCAGGCGTACGGCAAGGTGGTCGACCGCGAGCAGACCCGCGAGCTGACGACCGAGCTGAAGTGGCTGGCGGGCGTGCTCGGCGAGGCCCGCGACCTGGAGGTGCTGCGCGAGCGCTTCACCGGCGCGGTGGCCGACCTTGACCCCGACCTGCTGCTCGGGCCGGTCGCGGCGAGGCTGACCAGGCACTTCGCCCCGCTGGAGACCGCGGCCCACGAGGCGGGCGTGGCCGCGCTCAACAGCGACCGGTACATCGCGCTGCTGGACTCGATCGACGCCCTGCTGACCTCGCCGCCGCTGACCCCGGTCGCCGCCGAGAAGGCGGTGAAGGTCGTGCCGAAGCTCGTGGACAAGGCCTACCGCAGGCTCGCGCGGCACGCGGACGAGGTGCTCGACACCGACCCCGGCGTGGAGCGGGACGTGGCGCTGCACGAGTCGCGCAAGGCGGCCAAGCGCTTGCGCTACACGACGGAGGCGGCCGTGCCGGTGTTCGGCGCGCGGGCCAAGGCGTACCGCAAGCGGATCAAGGGAGTCCAGACGCTGCTCGGCGAGCACCAGGACAGCGTGGTGGCCCGCCCCGTGCTGCGGGAACTCGGCGTGCAGGCGCACCTGGACGGCGAGAACGGGTTCGCCTTCGGCCTGCTGCACGGGTTGGAGAGCGGCGCGGCGGCGCGGATCGAGGACCGGTTCCCGGCCGTCTGGCGGGCGGTGAAGAAGCCGAAGCTCTCCTGATTGGTCTGGACCTTGACAGCTCCCAGGCGGGCTGAAACGGTGAAATCAGCCGCCGCCGCACGGTTGGTTCCAGCCTGGCCAGGAGGATTTCGTGGGGATCGGTGGAAACACACGGCGGTTGCCCGGTGCCGCGTTGGCACTACTGCTCGCGGGAACCACAGCGGTCGCGGTCGGCGCGGCGAGCCCAGCACTAGCAAGCCCGGAGACGTCGTTGCGCCAGATCGTGCCCGCACCGGTCAAGGTCACCCCCCGTCCGGGAGCGGACTACTCGTTGACCGCGAACGCGAGGATCCAGACCCAGCCCGGCTCGGCGGACGCGCGCAGGGTCGGCGAGTACGCGGCCGAGCTGCTGCGCCCCGCCACCGGATACCGCCTCCCGGTGTCCTCGGGCGTGACCCCGAGGGGCGTGACGCTGCTGCTCGTCGGCGCCGACCCCGCGGTGGGCGAGCAGGGCTACCAGCTCGACGTGACGCCGTGGGGCGTCGTGATCCGCGCACGGGCCGCGGCGGGCCTGTTCGCGGGCGTCCAGACGCTGCGGCAGCTGCTGCCCGCGAAGATCGAGGCGAGGACGGAGCAGCCTGGGCCGTGGACCGTGCCCGGCGGCAGCGTGCTCGACCACCCGCGCTTCGGCCACCGGGGCGCGATGCTCGACGTGGCCCGGCACTTCTTCTCAGTCGACGAGGTCAAGCGGTACGTCGACCAGATCGCCGCGTACAAGGTCAACTACCTGCACCTGCACCTCGCGGACGACCAGGGCTGGCGCATCGAGATCAAGAGCTGGCCCCGGCTCGCGACCTACGGCGGCAGCATCGAGGTCGGCGGCGGCCCCGGCGGCCACTACACGCAGGAGCAGTACCGGGACCTGGTGGAGTACGCGGGCTCCCGCGGCATCACGGTGATCCCGGAGATCGACATGCCGGGCCACACCAACGCGGCCCTCGCGTCCTACGCCGAGCTGAACTGCGACGGCGTCGCGCCGCCGCTCTACGACGGCATCGAGGTCGGGTTCAGCTCGCTGTGCATCGACAAGCCGATCACCTACCGGTTCGTCGACGACGTGCTGCGCGAGCTGGCGGCGCTGACCCCCGGCCCGTTCCTGCACATCGGCGGCGACGAGGCGCACTCCACGACCGAGCCGGACTTCAAGACCTTCATGGACAGGGTGCTGCCGCTCGTGCGGAAGCACGGCAAGTCCGCGCTGGGGTGGCACGAGTTCGTGAAGACGACCCCGCCCACCTCCGCCGTCGCCCAGTACTGGGGCACCGACGACGAGGACGCCGACGTGGCCGCGGCGGCGGCGCGGGGCAACAAGATCCTGCTGTCGCCCGCGTCCAAGGCGTACCTGGACATGAAGTACGACGAGAACACCGAGCTGGGCCTGGACTGGGCGGGCTACACCGACGTGCGGGACGCCTACGACTGGAACCCCGGCGCCTACCTGAAGGGCGTGCCGGAGTCGGCCGTCCGCGGCGTCGAGGCTCCACTGTGGACGGAGACCCTCACGAACTCCTCGGAGGTCGAGCACATGGCGTTCCCGAGGCTGCCCGCCATCGCCGAACTCGGGTGGTCGCCGCGGTCGACGCACGACTGGACCGCCTTCTCCCGGCGGCTGGCCGCCCAGGCCCCCCGCTGGCAGGCAGCGGGCATCAACTACTACCCCTCGCCCCAGGTCCCCTGGGGCAGGTAGTGGTGAGGCCGCGTCGGTAGGTCGGGTCACCGTCCGCGGAGCAGCGGCGATCGAGCACCGACAACGGGGTGGGGACCCGCGCGTAGGCCCCCACCCCGCTCGCTCGACGGCCGTTCAGACCGTCGAGGCACTCCTGCTCGAACCTCTCCCGGCCGGCTCCGCACGCCACTCGGAACGCATCACGGGTTGCTTCACGACCGCGTGCACGATCCGGGCGCCGGGCGTGGTGGGGTCGGCTCCGAGAAGGGGCCCGCGACGAGCGCGAGCAACAAGGTCCTCATCGAGTTCCCCCCGGAACGGTCGACGGATCACGACCACGATAGCGAGGGGAACCCGACGAGAAGGCCTCAACCGTTCAACGCCAACGATTCCTCGTCGGTGAGCAAGCGCGAGCGGATCAGGAACCGGACGCCGAGCGGGGCCTCCAGCGAGAACCCGCCGCCCCGGCCCGGCACGACGTCGATGGTGAGGTGGGTGTGCCGCCAGAGCTCGAACTGCCTGGCGGACATCCACACCGGCACCGCCTCGTCGTCCACGACGAGGTCGCCGAGGTGGACGTCCGAGCCGCCCGTGCGGAACTCGCCCGCCGGGTAGCACATCGGGGCGCTGCCGTCGCAGCACCCGCCGGACTGGTGGAACATCAGCGGGCCGTTGTCCTCGCGGAGGCGGCGGACGAGGTCGGCCGCCGCCTCCGTGAGGTCGACGCGGTTCATCAGAAGAAGCCCTGGGCGTTCTGCGAGTAGCTGACCAGCAGGTTCTTCGTCTGCTGGTAGTGGTCGAGCATCATCCTGTGGTTCTCGCGACCGATGCCGGAGTCCTTGTAGCCGCCGAACGCCGCGTGCGCCGGGTAGGCGTGGTAGTTGTTCACCCACACCCGGCCGGCCTGGATGTCGCGGCCCGCGCGGTAGGCCGTGCCGCCGTCGCGGGACCAGACGCCGGCGCCCAGCCCGTAGAGCGTGTCGTTGGCGGTCTTCACGGCGTCGTCGTAGTCGTCGAAGCGGGTGACCGACACGACCGGGCCGAAGATCTCCTCCTGGAAGATCCTCATCTTGTTGTCGCCCTCGAAGATCGTCGGCGTGACGTAGTAGCCGCCCGACAGCTCGCCGCCGAGGTCGGCGCGCTCGCCACCGGTGACCAGCCTGGCGCCCTCCTGCTTGCCGATGTCGATGTAGGAGAGGATCTTCTCCAGCTGGTCGTTGCTGGCCTGGGCGCCGATCATCGTCTCGGTGTCCAGGGGGCTTCCCTGCTTCACGGCCTTCGTGCGCTCGGTCGCGTCGGCCAGGAACCGGTCGTAGATGGAGCTCTGGATGAGCGCGCGCGACGGGCAGGTGCAGACCTCGCCCTGGTTGAGCGCGAACATCGTGAAGCCCTCAAGAGCCTTGTCGTAGAACGAGTCCCGCGTCGCGGCCACGTCCTCGAAGAAGATGTTCGGGCTCTTGCCGCCCAGCTCCAGCGTCACCGGGATGATGTTCTCGCTGGCGTACTGCATGATCAGCCTGCCGGTGGTGGTCTCACCCGTGAACGCGATCTTCGCGATCCGGCTGCTCGACGCGAGCGGCTTGCCCGCCTCGACGCCGAAGCCGTTGACCACGTTGAGGACGCCCGGCGGCAGCAGGTCCGCGATGAAGCTCAGCAGCACGTGGATCGACGCGGGGGTCTGCTCGGCGGGCTTGAGCACGACGCAGTTGCCCGCCGCCAGCGCGGGGGCGAGCTTCCAGGTGGCCATCAGGATCGGGAAGTTCCACGGGATGATCTGCCCGACCACGCCCAGCGGCTCCTGGAAGTGGTAGGCCACCAGGTCCTGGTCGATCTGCGAGATCCCGCCCTCCTGGGCGCGGATGACGCCCGCGAAGTAGCGGAAGTGGTCGATGGCCAGGGGGATGTCGGCGGCCAGCGTCTCGCGGACGGGCTTGCCGTTCTCCCAGCACTCGGCGACCGCGATGGCTTCGAGGTTCTCCTCCATGCGGTCGGCGATCCTGTTGAGGATGTTCGCCCGCTCGGTCGGGGAGGTCCGACCCCACGCGCGTGAGGCGCCGTGCGCCGCGTCCAGGGCCTTCTCGACGTCCTCCGCCGTGCCCCTGGCGATCTCGGTGAACACCTGCCCCGTGACGGGGGTGGGGTTCTCGAAGTAGGCGCCCTTGGCCGGGGCCACGTACTCGCCCCCGATGAAGTGGTCGTACCGCTCCTGGTACGCCACGACGCTGCCAGGCTGACCAGGTGCCGCGAACACTGCCATGTGTCGTCTCCCGCTTCGTCGCGTGGTGTGCGTCTCACGCTAGGCATCCCCACGTTGCACGTCCGTTGCATCCGTTCGGGCGAATCCGCGGGTTGCGGTCACGGGTAACCGCGGGTCATCCTGGGTGCGGGAGGTCCCATGCACCCAGCCGACGACGCCGAGCGGCACGCGCACGCGCTCAGCCGGGTGTACGACTCCGTGCTGGCGGGTGTCGGTGGCGAGCCCCGTCCGGTGATCTCCGAGTCGTGGTACCGGTCGCTGGCGGCGCGGGTCGACCCGGAGCAGCGCGAGGCGCCGGTCGTGTACGAGGCGTCGGAGGTCGTCGACCTGCGGGACGCCCACCCGCTCGCGTCCGTGCTGCCGATGCTGCGCGAGACGCTGGTGAGCATCGCGGACGAGGCCATGCACGTCATGATCATCACCGATGCCGACGGGTACGTCCTGTGGTGCGAGGGCGAGGCGGAGATCCGCAGGGCCGCCGACCGCGTGCACCTGACCGAGGGCGCGCAGTGGAGCGAGTCCGCCAGCGGGACGAACGCGATGGGCACGGCGCTGGCGCTGGGCAAGCCGGTCACCGTGCACTCGGCCGAGCACCTGGTCAGGGCCTACCACGGGTGGACGTGCGCGGCGAGCCCCGTTCGCGACCCCGACACCGGCCGGGTCCTCGGCGTGGTCGACATCAGCGGGCCGCTGCGGACCGTGCACCCCGCGATGGGGGCGCTGGTGTCGGCCGCCGCCCGGCTCGCCGAGGGCCAGTTGCAGGTGCGGGTCGCCACCCGCGACGAGCGGTTGCGGGCGCGGAACATGCGGCACCTCACGGCGTTGCGCGGTGAGCCGGGGGCGTTGCTGAGCCCCACCGGCCGGGTGCTGGCGACCGAGCCGCTGGGCACGCTGCCCGCCAGGGTCGCCGTGGACTCCGACCGCCTGGTGCTGCCCGACGGCCGCGTCGGCGTGCTCGAACCGCTGGCCGAGGGCTACCTGCTCCGCGTCCCGCGCGCGGGCGCTCCGGCCCGGATGCCGTTGCTGTCGTTGACCTTCCTGGGAACGGAGCACCCGACCGCCGTCCTGGACGGCCGGGAGATGCCGCTGTCCACGCGGCACGCGGAGATCCTCACCGCGCTGACCCTGCACCCGGCCGGTCTGACGGCGGAGCAGCTCGCGCTGCGCCTGTACGGCGAGCGCGGCAACCCCACGACCGTCCGCGCGGAGATGCACCGGCTGCGGGCGCAGCTCGGCGAGGGGGTCCTGCCGACGCGGCCGTACCGGCTGCGCGCGGAGGTGCGCGGCGACTTCGTGGCGGTGCGGGAGGCGGTGCGGGGCGGGGACGTCGCCGCCGCCGCCGCGCGGTACCGGGGCGCGCTGCTCCCCCGGTCCGAGGCGCCGGTCGTGTGCGAGGAGCGGGAGGACCTGCTGGCCGCCGTGCGGCGGGCGGTGATCTCGCGCGGGGACGGGGAGACCCTGTGGGAGTTCACCAGGACCGACGACGGCCGGGACGACGCCGAGGCGCTCGAACGCCTCGTCCACGCCCTGCCGCTCGGCGACCTGCGGCAGGAACTCGTGACGGGTCAGCTGCGGCGGGCGCTCGCGGCGGACTAGCTCAGTACGCCACGACCATGTTCTTGGTGTGCTGGTAGGACTCCAGCAGCTCGCGGCGCTCGCCGAGGGAACCGCTGTGCGGCGGGTGGTTGTTCACCCACACCCGGCCCGCCCGGATGGCCCTCCCCGTGCGGTAGGCCACGCCGTTGTCGCGGGACCACACGCTCGCGGACGGGCAGCGCGGGCCCTCGTTCGCGATCTTCACCGCGTCGTCCGCGTCGTCGAACCGGCTCACCAGCGTGAGGGGTCCGGTGAAGTCCTCGTGCACCACGCGGGTCTTCTGGTCGGTCTCGAAGATCGTCGGGGCCACGTAGTAGCCGCCGCCCAGTTCGACGGGGTCGCCGCCCATGACCAGCCGGGCGCCGTCGCGGTCGCACTGGTCGATGCGGGTCAGGACGCGGGCGAGGTGGGTGGCGCTGACCTGCGGACCCGCCGTGGTGGCCGGGTCGAGGGGGTCGCCGAGGCGGATGGCGCCGATGCGGGCCGTGGCGTCCAGGAGGAAGTGGTCGTAGGCCCTGTTCTGCACCAGCGCGGTCGACGCCCGGTTGAGGGTGAAGCCTGCGAACCCGTCCAGCGCGTCGGTGTAGCGGTCGTCCTGGCGCTCGGTCAGGTCGGCGAAGTAGACGGTCGGCGTCCAGCGGGTCGGTTCCCGGACGACGACGGCCTTAGCGACGCGGCGGTTCGCGGCCAGCGGCGCGGCGGCCTCGACGTCGAAGCCGGTGACGACGTTCAGGACCCCCGGCGGGAGGAGGTCTCCGATCAGGCCGATGAGCACGTGGACGGAGGCGGGGGTGTGCTCGGACGGCTTGAGCACCACGGTGTTGCCCGCGGCCAGCGCGGGCGCGAGGTGCCAGGCGGTGGTGAGCAGCGCGGAGGTCCACGGGACGGCGATGCCGACGACGCCCAGCGGTTCGTGGAAGTGGTGGGCGACCAGGTCGCCGTCGCACCGGGAGATCCCGCCCTCCTGCGCGCGGACGACCGCCGCGCAGTAGCGGAAGTGCTCGGCCGCGGCGGGCAGGTCGGTGAACAGCGTCTCCCGGACGGGTCTGCCGCTGTCCCACGTCTCGGCGACGGCGATGACCTCCAGGTTGTCCTCGATCCGGTCGGCGACCTCGGACAGCACGGTGGCGCGCTCCTCGGCCGAGGTGCGGCCCCACGCCCGCGCGGCCCCGTGCGCGGCGTCGAGCGCGTGGTCGACGTCCTCCGCCGTGCCCCTGGCGACCCTGGTGAACACCTCGCCCGTGACGGGTGTGGTGTTGTCGAAGTAGAAGCCCCGCGCGGGGGGCACGTACTCACCGCCGACGAAGTGGTCGTACTGGTCGCGGAACGAGACGATGCCGCCCGATCGGCCCGGTGCCGCGTACTTCGCCATGTCGGGGTCTCCAGCCTGGGGTTGCGTCGGGGACCACCGAACCTAGGAAGATCGACGTTGCAGTCGCGTTGCATCGAGGGCGGCTTGCCGCGACGACCCGGCGCGCGTCATCCTGACGGCGGAAGCGGGAGGACCGATGCTCTGGGGCGGCGAACAGCGCTCGAAGGCGCGTGCGTTGAGCCGGGTGCACGACGCGGTGCTCGGCGGCGACCCGGCCGGGTTGACGCCGCGCACGCTGATCTCCGAGTCCTGGAGCCGTTCCCTGGCAGCTCAGGTCGACCCGAACCGGCACGAGGCGCCGATCGTGCTCGGACCGGACGAGGTCGCGGACCGCTGGGCCAGGCACCCGCTGTCGACCGTGCTGCCGGTGCTGCGGGAGACGCTCGTCGGCATCGCGGAGGACGCGATGCATGTCATGATCATCACAGACGCGGACGGCCACATCCTGTGGACGGAGGGCGCGCGGGAGGTGCGGCGCACCGCCGAGGGCGTCGGGCTGACCGCGGGCGCGCGGTGGACCGAGGACGCCATCGGCACGAACGCGATGGGCATCGCCCTCGCGGTCGACACGTCGGTCGTCGTGCACTCCGCCGAGCACCTCGTGCGGACCTACCACGGGTGGACGTGCGCGGCGAGCCCCGTGCACGACCCGGACAGCGGGGCCACGATCGGCTCGGTCGACATCAGCGGGCCGCTGAGCATCATGCACCCGGCGATGGGCGCGCTGGTGGCCGCCGCCGCGCGGCTGGCCGAGAGCGAGCTGAAGCTGCGCCAGGCGGCGAGCGACGAGCTGCTGCGGTCGCGGAACATGAAGCACCTCATCGGTCTGCGCGGCGAGCCCGGCGCGCTGATCAGCCCCACCGGACGGGTGCTCATCGCCGAACCCCACGGTCTGGTGCCGCGGCGGATCGACCCCGCGTCGGACCGGGTGCCGCTGGGCGACGGCCGCGAGGGCGTGCTGGAGCCGCTGGAGGAGGGGTACCTGCTGCGGGTCGCGAAGTCGACCGGCCAGGCGCGGCAGCCGCTGCTGTCGTTGACCTTCCTCGGCGTCGAGCACCCCGGCGCGGTGCTGAACGGCCGGGAGCTGCCGCTGACCTGGCGGCACGCGGAGCTGCTGACGGCGCTGGTGCTGCACCCGCGGGGGCTGACGGCGGAGCAGCTCGCGCTCAAGCTGTACGGCGACCGGGGCAACCCGGCGACCGTGCGGGCCGAGCTGCACCGGCTGCGCGCCCAGGTCGGCACGGGCACGCTGCTGACCAAGCCGTACCGGCTGTGCGCCGACGTGCGCGGCGACTTCGTCGCGGTCCGGGACGCGCTGAGGTGCGGAGACGTGCGCGCCGCCGCCTCGGGCTACCGGGGAGCGCTGCTGCCGCGCTCGGAGGCGCCGGTGGTGCGCGAGGAGCGGGAGGACCTGCTCGCGGGCGTGCGCCGGGCCGTGCTCACGCTGGGGGACGCGGAAGGCCTGTGGGAGTTCACCCGCACCGACGGCGGCCGTGCCGACGCGGAGGCGCTGGGCCTGCTGGTGCGGGCGCTGCCGTTCGACGACGCGCGGCGGGAGCTGGTGGTGGGGCAGCTGCGCCGCGCGCTGGAGGCGGACGGCTGACGGGGAGCCCGGCGCGGGCTCCCCGTGCCGCGCGCTAGTAGATGACGTCCGAGCAGGAGTAGAAGGCCTCCGGGCTGTCCGAGCGCTGCCAGATCACGTAGATCAGGTGGCGGCCGGTCTTGCCGGTCGGGAGCTTCACGTTGATCTGGTAGGCGCCGTTGGCGATGGCGGGCTCGGTGACCTTGGCGAACGACGGGTCGAGGTCGCTCCACTTGAGCGGCGCCGAGGGGTTCCAGCCGGTCTTGGTGCTGAACAGCTCGAACGTGCCGCGGTGCGGGGCCGTCGCCTTCAGCTGGAAGGTGATGTCCGCGCCGCTGGTGAGCTTCGTGGCCGCCCAGTCGGTGCGGGGCAGGTCGAGGCCCTTGTACTTGTCGCGGCCCGCGCTGCACAGCTTGCCGTCCGGGATGATCGACCGGCTGTTGCCCGCCGCGTTGGCGATGTTGACCTCGTGCCAGTCGTACATCGCCTGCGTGCCGCCCGCGGCGACGGCGGCCTTGCAGCCACCCGACGTCGGGGCCTCGGGGTTCTCGTTCCACCGGCAGTTGTACGTGCGGCTGAACGGCCCCTGCGCGGAGCCGTGGCCCTGCGCCACACCGGTCATGAGCATCGGCAGTGCCACGGCGATCGACGCGAGGACCGCCACCAGACCGAGTTTGCGAGCTTTCACGCGGTACTCCCCACAAGTGTTCGGTTGGCGGCCTGACACCCAGCAGAGGACTAGACCACCAAGTGTCATAGGTCCAGACCTGTCGCACCAGGCCCGTATGGGCGTACCGGTCCCCCTAAGCTGGGCGCATGGGGTACTTCCAGCCGGGGGACGTGGTTCTGCGCCGCGAGGTGCTGCACGGGAAGCCGTGGGTGGTGACGCCCTCGCGGGTCGTGGTGGACGAGCCGGGGCTGCTGGTCGTGTTCCTGGTCCCCGGAACGCGGTTCGGGTACCCGGACCACCCGTGGCCGCACGAGAAGCAGCTCGCGGGGAACGCGACCTGGCGCGGGCACGGGAAGCTCCAGATGCACCGGCCCGACGACGCCTACTCGGTCGACCTCTACTGGGAGGGGCCGTCGCGGCGGTTCACCGGGTGGTACCTGAACCTCCAGGACCCGTACCGGCGCACCGCGCTCGGGTTCGACACGCTCGACCACGAGCTGGACTACTGGGCTCCAGCGAACGGGCCGTGGGTGGAGCGGGACCGGGAGGACTTCGAGCGCCAGGTCGTCGAGGGGAAGTACTCGGCGGAGCTGGCCGACCGGGTGCGGCGCCAGGGGAAGGAGATCGAGGCGATGCTGACCTCCGGCGACACGTGGTGGGACCCGGCGTGGGCCGACTGGAGGCCGGACCCGGACTGGCCCGTGCCGACCCTGCCCTCCGGCTGGGAGGACTACCCGCTGTCGTGAAGGTCCGCTCCCTGACACCCGGGACCCTCGTGGACGAGCTGGTCGAGCGGGTCGACGCGCTCCCCCGCACCGCGTGGGCCCGCGTGGTCGTGGACGGCGCCGCCCCCGCCGAGCCCGGCTCGCTGGCCGACGCGCTCGTGGACCCGCTGCGGGCCCGCGGCCGACCGGCGCTGCGGGTGTCGGCCGCCGACTTCCTGCGGCCCGCCTCCGTGCGCCTGGAGCACGGCCGCACCGATCCGGACGCGTTCCGCCACGACTGGCTGGACGCGGGCGGTCTGCTGCGCGAGGTGCTGACGCCGCTGGAGCCGGGCGGCTCCGGCAAGGTCCTGCCGTCGCTGTGGGACGCGGAGGCCGACCGCGCCAGCCGCGCGGCGTACACGACGCTGGGCGAGGGCGGTGTCCTGCTGCTGGACGGCACGCTGCTGCTCGACCGCGGCCTGCCCGCCGAGCTGACCGTGCACCTGTGGCTCTCCCCCGGCGCGCTGCGCCGCAAGACGACGGCCGACCGGCGGTGGACGCTGCCCGCCTACGACGGCTACGACCCCGACGCCGACGTGCTGGTCCGCTACGACCACGCGGACCGGCCCGCGCTGGTGGTGTGAGTGGGTACAGTGGCGCCATGACGGAGTGGCGGCGGTTGCGGTCGCTGCTCGTCGTGCTGTTCCCGGCCCTGTACGCGGCCACCCTGTTCCACCAGCCTGCCGAACTGCTCGCCGCGATCACCGCGCTGGCCGTCGTGCTGCTGCTGGTGGCCGGTCCCGTCGTCCCGCGGACCGCCCCGGCGTGGACCCGTTCCCTGTCGTTGCGCGAGAAGGCCCAACGCACGGCCTTCCTCCGCCTGCGAGACCCCGATGCCGCGGGTCGTCCCCGTCCCCGAGCGCCCGGACTTGGCTTCTCCCCCGCCTAGGTCCGGTTCTTCCCGCTCGATTCGACGGAGTTGTCCACCTTGTTCCACGCGCTGGGCTCTGCCCTGGCCGGGCTCGTCACGCCCGCTGCCGCCATCGTCCTGTTCACCGCCTTCGTCCGGCTCCTGATGCACCCGCTCACGCGGGCCGCCGTGCGCGCCGAGAAGGCCAAGACCGCCCTCGCACCGCGGGTGCGCGAGCTCCAGGAGAAGCACGGCAAGGACGTCGTGAAGCTCCAGGAAGCCACGATGAAGCTCTACCGGGACTCCGGGACGTCGCTGTTCGCCGGGTTCCTGCCGATGTTCGCGCAGATCCCGTTCTTCATGGTCGTGTACCGGCTCGTCACCACCCCGAGCCCGCTGCTCGACTCCACGCTCCTCGGCGCGCCGCTCGCGACGGGGTGGCTGGGCGGGTTCGGGCACACGCCCGTGTTCGCCGGGCTGTTCGCCGCGCTGGCTCTGGTCGCCTTCGGCACCGTTCGCTGGTCAGCGGCGCTGGCGGAGCGGAACGGGGTACCGCGGACCCCGTTGACGCGGGTCCTGCGGTACCTGCCGTTCGGCACCGTCCTGGTGGCGGCCGTGCTGCCGTTGGCCGCCGGGATCTACCTGCTGACCACGACTACCTGGACGCTGCTCGAGCGAGCTTGGCTGCACCGCGCAGCGGCGCGCCCGCCTCGTGCAGGTGCTGGAGCACGTAGCCGTACGACCTGAACAGGCCGCACTTGGCGTAGGAGATGGAGTGCTGTTCGCAGAAGTCGTGCACCAGGGCCTGCGCCCGGCGCAGGTTCGGGCGCGGCATGCTCGGGAACAGGTGGTGCTCGATCTGGTAGTTCAGGCCGCCCAGCGCCAGGTCGGTGAACCAGTTGCCGTTGACGTTGCGGGAGGTCAGCACCTGCTTGCGCAGGAAGTCGAACTGGTGCTCGTCGGTGAGGACGGGCATGCCCTTGTGGTTCGGCGCGAAGGAGACGCCCATGTACAGGCCGAAGATCGCCTGGTGGACGAGGATGAAGAGGACGCCCTTGAGCGGTGACATGACCAGGAACACGGCGACGAGGTAGCCGACGATGTGCACGGCCAGCAGCGAGGCCTCCAGGACCCAGCCCTTGACCTGGCGGCGCACCATCGCGTTCACGCTGATGACGTGCAGGCTGAAACCTTCGAGCAGGAGCAGCGGGAAGAAGAAGATCGCCTGGTGCTTCGTGATGAAGCGGAAGATCCCCTTCTTCGTCAGCGACTGCTCGGAGGTGAAGGCGAGCACCGAGATGTCGACGTCCGGATCCTCGTCGATGTGGTTCGGGTTCGCGTGGTGGCGGTTGTGCTTGCCGATCCACCAGCCGTAGCTGAGTCCGGTGAGCAGGTTGCCGTGCACCAGGCCGACCAGGTCGTTGCCCTTCTTGCTCTGGAAGATCTGGCGGTGGCCCGCGTCGTGGCCCGTGAAGGCCAGTTGGGTGAACACCACACCCATGACGACCGCCACGGCCAGTTGCCACCACGAGTTGCCGACCAGCACGAAGGCGGTCACGGCGAGCGCGAGCGCCAGCGCGTTGCCCGCCAGCCGGAAGGTGTAGTACCCGATCCTGCGGTCGAGGAGACCCGCCTGCTTGATGGTCCGGGATAGCTCAGCGAAGTCGCTGCCCCGCTTGCCTGCCGCGTCGACGGTCAACAGCCCGGTTTCCTTTCGATGTTCCCCTACTCCGCAGAGTAGAGGTGAGTTGTCCGAATCGGGTAAAGCAGTTGGGAACCTCAGCCCAACCTCAGTTGCAGTTGGGCGAACAGGCGCTGCAACGGGTCGTCCAGATCGATTCCGGAGACCTCGGCCGCCCGCCGAACGCGGTAACGGAGCGTGTTCGGATGGACGTGGAGGAGCTTCGCCGCCGACCGGACGTCGCCGAAGGCGTCGAGGTAGGCGAGCACGGACCTCGCGAGGTCGCCGTCGAGCTTCGCCAGTCTGGGGTCGCGGATGCGGGGGTGCTCGGCGAGCAGGGCGAGGGTCTCGCTGACGAGCACGCGCGACCGGACGTCGTCCAGGGTGGCCACGTCGACGTCCAGGTCGCGCCCCATCGCGTCGAGCACGCGGTCCGCCTCCTGCCGCGACACGCGCGCCTCGTCCAGGGTGGGCACCGCGGAGCCGACGGCGGCGCGGACGCCGAGACCGACGTGCTGGTGCGCGGCGGCCACGATCTCCCTGGTCAGGGCGAGGAGCTGCGCCCCCGGCGGCAGGTCGGGCAGCAGCACGTAGGTGCGCGCGCCCGCCTGCGTGACGAGCGCGCTGCGCCGGTAGGCCGCCGCGTGCACGGAGATCAGGCCGGTCAGCTCGTTGCGGCGCAACTCGGCCTCGGTCCGGTCGGCGGACTCGTCCCGCGAGGCGAACACCACCACGGCGGCAGGCTTGCCGGGGTCGGCGCCGATCTGGCCCGCCACGGACTCGGCGTCCATCCGGCCGTCCAGCAGCGACGCGAGGAGGTTCTCGCGGAACGCCGCCGTCGGCTCGTTGCGCCGCTGGACCAGGTGCAGGGCGGTCACGCGGGCGGCGCCGAGCAGCGCCCGTTCGGCCTGCTCGGTCAGCGGCGCGTCACCCTCCTGGACCCAGATCGTGCCCAGCGGGGTGGGCCCGGCGTGGATGCCGATCGCGATGCGCCGCCGGATGCCGAGTTCGGGGCGCTCGTCGATGCGCACGACGTCCTCGCCGGACCGGAGCAGCTGGTAGACGCCCCAGTCCCGGAGCATCTTCAGGTACGGCTCGGGGCCCTGCCTGCCCAGGATCGACAGCCTGCGCAGCTCGTCGACCTCGTCGCTGGACCGCGAGTACGCGAGCACCCGGCTGGAGGTGTCCTCGATGCTGACGATCCCGCCGGTCAGCGCGGCGATCGTCTGGGCCAGCGCGAACAGGTCGCCGAGCACCTCGCCGTTGGTCGACGGGCTGACCAGCACGCCCCTGACCAGCGACTCCAGGTGCTCCCACCGGACCTCGGGGCGGACCGCGACCAGCGCCACCCCCGCGTCCAGCGCGGCCTGCCGCAGCAGCGGCGACAGCGCCCCGTCGGACTTCACCACCACCGCGGCGGCCCGGCGCGCGGAGCGGACCAGCGGCACGGCCGCCCGGCCCCGCACGCCGATGACCAGCGCCAGGTCGCCCGGCCGGACGTCCGGGACGTCGTCCGGGTCGAGGATCACGACGTCCAGCACGTCCACGTCGAGCCCGCGGGGCGCGACCTGGAGTTCCACCAGCGGGTCACCGAGCGCGATCAGCACGTCCTGGAGGCTCATCTTTGTCCGTTCAGCCAAATGGGTACCCCGATATTAGCCAGTCGTACAAAGGTCGGGTGGTCTCCGAGTCCTACCGTTGTAGGGGACACCCGCTGTTGTGGAGGAGCTGCTCGTGGACGCTGTGACCAGGGTTCCGTCGCCGGTGAACGAGCCGGTCCTGCAGTACGCCCCCGGTTCGCCGGAGCGCGCCGAACTGCAGGCGAAGCTCGTCGAGCTGGTCAAGGAGCCGCTCGAGGGAACCCTGACCATCGGCGGCGAGCAGCGGGCGGGAGGCGGCCCGAGGTTCGACGTCGTGCAGCCGCACAACCACCGCGCCGTGCTCGGCACCTTCACCAGCGCGACGCACCAGGACACCGAGGCCGCCATCGCCGCGGCCCGCGCCGCCGCCCCCGCGTGGCAGGCGCTGTCCTACGACGACCGCGCCGCGATCCTGCTGCGCGCGGCCGACCTGCTCGTCGGCCCGTGGCGTTCGACGATCAACGCCGCCACCATGCTCGGCCAGTCGAAGACCGCCATCCAGGCCGAGATCGACGCCGCCTGCGAGCTGGCCGACTTCTGGCGCTACAACGTCGCCTTCGGCCGCACCCTGCTGGCCGAGCAGCCCACCAGCTCCGCCGGTGTGTGGAACCGCACCGACCACCGGCCGCTCGAGGGCTTCGTCTACGCGATCACACCGTTCAACTTCACCGCCATCGCGGCCAACCTGCCCACCGCGCCCGCGCTGATGGGCAACGTGGTGCTGTGGAAGCCGTCCCCGACGCAGAACTTCGCCGCGCAGCTCACCATGCGCCTGCTCGAAGAGGCTGGCCTGCCGCCGGGCGTCATCAACCTCCTGCCCGGCGACGGCATCGCCGTGTCCGACGTGGCGCTCGCGTCCCCGGACCTCGCCGGCATCCACTTCACCGGCTCCACCAGGACGTTCCAGCACCTCTGGGGCCAGGTCGGCGCGAACATCGCGAACTACCGGAGCTACCCGCGGATCGTCGGCGAGACCGGTGGCAAGGACTTCGTGCTCGCCCACCCGTCGGCCGACGTCGACGTGCTGCGCACCGCGCTGGTCCGCGGCGCGTTCGAGTACCAGGGCCAGAAGTGCTCCGCCGCCTCGCGCGCCTACGTGCCGCGCTCGGTGTGGGCCCGGATGAAGGACGCGTTCCTCGCGGACGTGGCCGCGCTGACCGTCGGCGACGTGACGGACTTCGACAACTTCATGGGCGCGGTCATCGACCGCCGCTCGTTCGACAAGCTCTCCGGCGTCCTGGCCGCGGCCCGCGACACGAGCTCGCTGGAGGTCGTCGCGGGCGGCACGGCCGATGACGGCGTCGGCTTCTTCGTCCAGCCCACGGTCCTGCTCGGCACCGACCCGACGCACGAGGTGTTCACCACCGAGTACTTCGGCCCGGTGCTCGCGGTGCACGTCTACGACGACGCCGACTACGACAAGGTGCTGCGGCAGATGGAGAGCGCGTCCCCGTACGCCCTCACCGGCTCCATCATCGCGCGCGACCGCGGCGCCATCGCCCACGCCCAGCGGGAGCTGCGCTTCGCGGCGGGCAACTTCTACGTCAACGACAAGCCGACCGGCGCGGTCGTCGGCCAGCAGCCGTTCGGCGGCGGCCGGGCGTCCGGCACGAACGACAAGGCGGGCTCGATCCACAACCTGCTCCGCTGGGTCAGCCCCCGGTCCATCAAGGAGACCTTCGTGGCTCCGACCTCGTACCGCCACCCGCACCAGGGCTGAGGGAGAACCGCCATGCTCCGCTCCACACTCCTCGCCGCGGCGCGCTCCACCGGAGCCCGCAGGCTGGTGGAGAGCACGCCCCTGACCCGCCCGGTCGTGGACCGCTTCATCGCGGGCGAGGACGTGGACGCGGCGATCAGGGCGACCGGTTCGCTGGTCTCCGACGGTCGCTTCGTGACCCTGGACCACCTCGGCGAGGACACCCTCGACGCGGGCCAGGCGGACGCCACGGTCGCGGCCTACCTGGAGCTGCTGTCCAGGTTGGACGACGCGGGCCACGCGGACCGGGCCGAGGTGTCGGTCAAGCTCTCCGCCGTGGGCCAGTCGCTGCCGGTGGTCGGCGAGAAGATCGCGCTGGAGAACGCCAGGCGCATCAGCGAGGCGGCGGCGGCCGTCGGCACGACCGTCACGCTGGACATGGAGGACCACACCACCACGGACTCCACCCTGGGGATCCTGCGCGAACTGCGCGTGGACTTCCCCTGGGTGGGCGCCGTGCTCCAGGCCTACCTCAAGCGCACCGAGCAGGACTGCCGGGACCTCGCCCACGCGGGCTCGCGGGTGCGCCTGTGCAAGGGCGCCTACCAGGAGCCCGCCTCGGTGGCGTTCCAGGACAAGGCCGACGTGGACCTGTCCTACGTGCGCTGCCTCAAGGTGCTCATGGCGGGCGAGGGCTACCCGATGGTCGCCTCGCACGACCCGAGGCTCATCGCCATCGCCGGTGACCTGGCGGGGACGCGACCGCTCGACAGCTACGAGTTCCAGATGCTCTACGGCATCCGCCCGGAGGAGCAGAAGCGGATCGCGGCGGCGGGCAACACCATGCGCGTCTACCTCCCGTACGGCGACGAGTGGTACGGCTACTTCATGCGCAGGCTGGCGGAGCGCCCGGCGAACGTGGCGTTCTTCCTCCGGTCGCTGGTGACCACGGGCTGACCACGGGTCCGCGGGGGAGCCAACCAGCTCCCCCGCTCGGGGTTCACGCGCGGAAGGTAGAGGGACGGTCCGACAGCTCTCGATCAGCGCCACCGGTCGCGGACGCCGAAGCGGCGTCCAGCACGAGGTCGACCGCCCCGAGCGCACGGGTCAGCCCGCCCGGCGACCCGTCGGCCCTGCGGGCCACCACCACGGCCTGGTGGGCCGCGTCCAGCGCCCGTTCGAGGTCCACCCCGGTCTCGGCGCAGAGCCCGGCGTACGCCGACAGCGCCTCCGCGTACCCCATGTCGGTCCGCAGGTCGTCCGGAGCCCGGTAGAGGTGCCACAGCACCACCGCCGCGTGCGCCACCCCGCGGGCCTCCTCACCGCGACGAGCCCGTGACAGCGCCCCCACCAGCCGGTGCGACGCGAACAGGTGCGCGGCGGGATCACCCAGTTCCCGCCACAGCACCACCACCTGCTCGGCCAGCTCCACGACCTTCCCGTGGTGCCGCACGGCGGTCAGCTCGTCGGACAGCACCACCACCGCACCGGTGATCCGGGGCCCGTCCGCGGCCAGCACCTGCCGGGGCAGCCGCCGGACCAGGAGCAGGACCTCGTCCACGGCCCGGTGGGCCTCGTAGTCGCGCCGGTCGTACAGCAGCACCCCGGCCAGCGTCGCCCACGCCACCACGAGGTCGACCCGGTGCCCGTCGACGTCCCGCAGCAGGTGCACGGCCTCCTCGGCGGCGGCCAGCCGGTCCTCGAACCGCCCGGACGTCGCCACCAGGTGGCACAGCGCCCCGGCCAGCGAGGCCCGGTCACCCGGCAGCCCGGACCGGGCGATCCGGCGGCGGACGGCCACCGCCTCCTCGGCGAGCCGGACGGCGTCGTCCCGCCTGCCCGCCTCCAGCAGCAGCGAACCGCACGACACCAGCGCCACGGCCAGGTCGGACTCGAAACCCCTCGGGTTCACCGCGACCAGCCTGCGCAGCACCGCGATCGACTCCTCGACCACCTCCACGGCCTCGACCCGCAGGTCGTTGCTGCGCAGCACCGTGCCCATCTGGGCCAGCGCGCGGGCGAAGTCCGGCTCGAACCTCGGATCGGCCTCGGCCACCAGCCGCCACGCCGCCACCGCCCGATCGGCGACCTGGGCGGCCTCGGAGGTGCGTCCCACGTCGAACAGCCGAACGGCGAGCTGGTACCCGGCCTTCGCGAAGTCGAGCCGGAACAGCCCCGGACCGCCCTCCGCGAGCTGCTGGTAGAGCACGGTGGCCTTGCCGACGGCCTCCACGGCGTCCTCGCGCAGCCCCAGCGCCGCGCACCGCTGCGCGAGCTGCTCGAACGCGGCGGCCAGCTGCGGCGTGCTGTCGGGGTCCTCCGCCACGACCTCCTCGCACAGCGCCACCGACTCCTGCGCGGCGATCAGGGCCTCGGCGGGCTCGTGCACGGCGACGTACCGCAGTCCCAGGTCACCCAACGCCTCCGCCAGCGCGGACCGGTGCTCGGCCTGGTCGGCGGCGGCCAGCTCCCGGTACAGCGCGACCTCGCGGTGCGAGGCCACCAGCGCCTCGTCCCGCAGGCAGGCCAGCGCGGCCCTGGCCGCCAGCATCCCGTACAGCTCGGCGTGCTCCAACCGGTCCGCGCCGACGGCGACGGCGTGCTCGACCAGCCGCCGGGT
Organism: Umezawaea sp.; assembly: GCF_036375055.1. Lineage (GTDB taxonomy): Bacteria > Actinomycetota > Actinomycetes > Mycobacteriales > Pseudonocardiaceae > Umezawaea. Next base: position 38,780 of record NZ_DASUSQ010000070.1, on the reverse strand, counting down.
CAGCACCGCGGGCAGCACGTCCCCGGTCAGCCGGGGCTCCTCGAACACGTGCGGCGCGATGGCGCGCAGCACCGGGATCGAGGACATCTCCACCAGCGCCAGCAGCGTGGACGCGCTCACCGAGCGGGCGAGTTCGGGGTCGGCGGTGAACAGGGCCTCGGCGCGCTTGCGCAGGTGCGGCCACCGCCGGGCGGCCTGCACCAGGGTGGCCAGCCCGGTGGCGGACACCTCGGCCTCGATCCGGTGGTCCAGCAGGGTGACAGCCAGGAAGTCCTCGGTCAGCCGGGGCGATCCGACGGGAACCCCTCCCCGGCTCATCAGGTGCCGCACCAGGTCGGAGCGACCGGACCCCGGCACCGCGCCGAGCACGTGCGCGAGCGCGGCGAGGTGCACGTCGAACGTGCTGTCGGCGTGCCCGAGCGCGGCCGGGGGCCGCTCCACCCCCAGCGTCGCGGCGAACCGCGCACCGGCCAGGGCGTACTGCTCGGCGTGCTCCTCCGGCCGGTCCAGCAGCGGCAGGTCCGTCATCACGTGCCCGAGGTCCGCGCCGCGCTGCCGGGTCGACGACCACCACCACCCGGTGAGCCGCGACGCCAGCAGCACCCGGCTCTCGGCGGACGTGCGCTGCCGCGGTTCCCGCAGCAGGTCCCGCAGGTCGGCCCACGGCCACCGGTCGGCGTCGTCCACGACCACCAGCAGCCGGGTGGCGGTCGTGGCGGGGCGCAGGTCGGCGGCCACCTCGCCGTAGCGGGCCAGCAGCACGGTCCACCCGGCGGCGCGGCTCTCGACCACGAACTTGTTGACCAGCCTGGTCTTCCCGACCCCGGCCACGCCGTGCAGCAGCAGCGCCGCCATCCGCTCCCTGCCGTCGCGCCAGCGGGCCAGCGCGGCGAGTTCGCGGATCCGGCCGTGGAAGGGCACGACCTCGTTGCGCGCGTCCAGCAGACCACCGGGCCCCGTGTCCGCGCCGACCACCGCCGTGCCGTTCAGCGGGGGGTCGAGCCGGTAGGAGGTACCGCGATTCCGATCCACTGCGCCATAGTGCACTCCCCCCGCGGGGCCATTGGCACCAAGCACCGGTTTCAGCCTCGTCCCTCGCGGTGCGGCAACACTACTGTCGAAACACGTCCTTCGACCGACGGCGGCTCACGGACGCGCGAGACCCGAGGGCGCTGAGCCACCCGCCCCGCGTGCGGACTGCTCGCCCGGGAGGGCCCGCTGACCGCGACCGGGGCGGCGGCCGAGTTCGGCACCACGCCCGCGAACTGCTCGTTCCACCTGCGCCTGCCGGCCAGGCACTGGTCCGCCGAGGAGGCCGAGCGCACCGAGCGCGGCCAGGTGTCCAAGCGCCGCCCCGGCACCGCACCGTTCGACGTCTCGGCCTCGATGATCCCGCTCCTACTTCCACTTCCGGGGGGGAGAAGACGGCTGACTCCAGGGACTTCGCGCCGAAGCAGGGGTCCGCTCCGCCGCCGCGCTGCCGCCGGACAGGTGGTTGGCCGCCTACGCGGCCAACCCCGACGGGCAGCACAACCTCCACGTGACACCGGTTTCCGGCGGCGGGACGCGCACGCTCACGGACCACCGGCACAACGCGGTCCGGCAGATCGCCTGGTCGCCGGACGGGTCCGGCGGGTCGAGGCCACCCGCGGCACGCCGCGCACGCCGCGTCCGTGTCGCCGGACGGCCGGTGGCTGCTCGTCTCGGCCTTCCGCGGCAACAGCGACCACGACCTGGCGCTGGTCGAGCTGCACGAGCCACGACGGCCGCGAGATCCCGGCGTGGGGGCGTGGTGGTCTCCGTCCACGGCCGTCCCGAGGCGCAGGAGCGGCCGTCCCACAACCACGCCCTGGGCTCCACCAGCACCCGGTGTCGCAGGGGGTCGCGGTGCTCGGCCGCGGCAAGACCTGCCGGAACCTCGTCCGCGGGAGCGGGAACTGTCGGACCCCTGGCGCACAATCACGACGTGCTGGTGGCGGTGGTGTCGGAGGGCGGGAACAGCGGGCGCGTGCGGCCGCTGTCCGACGCGGGCGTGCCCGAAGGGCCCGCCAGGACCACCGCCGACCTGAGCGGCACCGTGGCGGAGGTCGAGGAGCAGTTCCACCCGCGCTGGATCTGGGCCAGCACCGCGGAGCTGTACCCCGAGCTGCTGGCGCGGGGCGTCCGGGTGGAGCGCTGCCTCGACCTGTGGCTGGTCGAGGGCCTGCTGCTGGCCTACCGGGGCAGGCACCGCGAGCCGCGGCACCTCGCGGCGGCGGTCGCCCGGCTCAAGGGCCTCGACGTGCCGGAGGACCACGGGCCGCGCAAGAAGGACGAGCAGCCGACCCTGTTCGAACCCGAGCGGGAGCCGCTGCCGGGGGGTGCCGATCCGCTCGACGCGGTCGTCGCCGTCCACGTCGAGCAGCAGCGGACGCTGGCCTCGCTCGGCCACGCCGACCGCCTGCGGCTGCTGGTCGCCGCCGAGTCCGCGAGCGCGCTGGCCGCCGCGGAGATGACGCACTTCGGCCTGCCGTGGCGGGTGGACGTGCACGAGGAGCTGCTGGTCGAGCTGCTCGGCCCCCGTCCACCAGCCGGTGCCAAGCCGCGCAAGCTGGCCGACCTCGTGGACCGGATCTCCCTGGCGTTCCACGGGAAGCCGATCAACCCGGACAACCCGGCGAGCATCGTGAAGGCGTTCGGCCGGGAGGGCATCGCCATCCCGTCGGCGCGCGCGTGGGTGGTCAGGGAGATCGACCACCCCGCCGTGGAGCCGATCATGGAGTACAAGGAGCTGGCGCGGCTGTACGTGGCGCACGGGTGGTCGTGGATCGAGCAGTGGGTCGCCGACGGGCGGTTCCGGCCGGACTACGTGGTGGGCGGCGTGGTGTCGGGGCGGTGGGCGACGAACGGCGGCGCGGCGCTGCAACTCCCCCGCACGCTGCGCACGGCGGTCCGCGCCGATCCCGGCTGGCTGCTGGTGGCCGCGGACGCGGCGCAGCTGGAACCGCGGGTGCTGGCCGCGCTGTCGAACGACCGGAAGCTGGCCGAGGTGGCGGGCGACGACGACCTGTACACGAACCTGGCTGGCGACGCGTTCGACGGCGACCGGGGGCGGGCGAAGATCGCGATGCTGTCGGCGATGTACGGCGGCACGAGCGGGGAGGCCGGGTCGCTGCTGGCGGTGCTGCGGCGCCGGTTCCCGGACGCGGTGGGGTACGTCGAGGCCGCCGCGCAGGCGGGTGAGCAGGGCCGGATGGTCCGCTCGCGACTGGGCCGGACGAGCCCGACGCCGTCGGAGGCGTGGCACGAGCTGACCGGGAACACCGACGGCGACGAGGACGCGCAGCGGCGGTCCAGGAGGGCCACGCGCGACTGGGGCCGGTTCACCAGGAACTTCGTCGTGCAGGCCAGCGCGGCGGACTGGACGGCCGCGCTGCTGGGGGCCCTGCGGCGCAGGCTGCACCAGCGGGCGCCCGGCGCCCACCTGGTGTTCTTCGTGCACGACGAGGTGCTGGTGCACTGCCCGGCGGAGGTGGCCGAGGTGGTGCGCGAGGAGGTCACGGCGGCGGGCGCGGAGGCGTCGCGGCTGGTGTTCGGCGACACCCCGGTCCGGTTCCCGCTCAAGGCCGTCGCGATCACGAGCTACGCGGACGCCAAGTAGCCGTTGCGCTGTTCGGCTGCTTGCACACCATGTGTGAGAGCGCTCTCATGTTAGTCAGCACCACACCCGAGTGACAAGGAGGTCACCCGCGCATGGAGCTCCCCACCAGCCGTCGACAACGGCTCCTGGCCGTCGCGGCGGCGCTGCTCGCCGCGATCCCGATCACGCTGGTCGCCACGGCCAACGCCTCCATCCCCACGACGCCACCCGGCTGGACCCTCGCGTGGGGCGACGACTTCAACGGCACCAGCGGTTCCCCGCCCTCGTCGGCGAACTGGATCGTCGACCTCGGGCACTCCTACCCCGGCGGGCCCGCCAACTGGGGCACCGGTGAGGTCCAGAACTACACGAACAGCCCCAACAACCTGAAGCTCGACGGCGCCGGGAACCTCCGCATCACGGCCCTGCGCGACGGCGCCAACAACTGGACGTCGGCCCGCATCGAGACCCAGCGCGCGAACTTCCGGCCGCCGTCGGGCGGAAAGCTCGCCATCGAGGGCCGCATCCAGATGCCGAACGTCACCGGCAACGCGGCCCTGGGCTACTGGCCCGCGTTCTGGGCGCTGGGAGCGCCCTACCGCGGCAACTACTGGAACTGGCCCGGCATCGGCGAGTTCGACATCATGGAGAACGTCAACGGGATCAACTCCGTCTGGGGCGTCCTGCACTGCGGCGTGAACCCCGGTGGTCCGTGCAACGAGACCACCGGCCTCGGCGCCAGCCGCACGTGCCCCGGATCGAGCTGCCAGTCGGCGTTCCACACCTACCGGTTCGAGTGGGACCAGAGCACCAGCCCGCAGGCGTTCCGCTGGTACGTGGACGGCCAGCAGTTCCACAGCGTCTCGCAGAACCAGCTGCCCGCCGACACGTGGGCGAACATGACCAACCACGCCGGCTACTTCATCCTGCTGAACCTCGCGGTGGGCGGCGCGTTCCCCGACGCCCTCGCGGGCCCGACCCCCACGGCCGCGACGGTTCCCGGCCACTCGATGGTCGTGGACTACGTCGCCGTCTACACCGCGGGCGGCACGACACCCCCGACCACCACGACGACGACCCCGCCGGGCGGCAGCGGGTTCGACGCCTACAGCCAGATGCAGGCCGAGAGCGCGACCTCCCGCAGCGGCGGCACGATCGAGACGACCTCCGACACCGGCGGCGGCCAGGACGTCGGCCAGATCTCCAACGGCGGCTCGCTGCGCTTCTCCGGCGTCCGGTTCGGCGGCACCACGGCCACGCAGTTCACGGCCAGGGTGGCGTCCGGGGCGGGCGGCGGGATCAGCGGGCTGGTCGAGGCGAGGCTGGGCAGCCCCACCGGCACCGTGCTCGGCAGCTTCGCGGTGGGCAACACCGGCGGCTGGCAGAGCTGGCGCACCATCCCGGCGAACATGTCCGGCGTGACCGGCACGCACGACGTCCACATCACCTTCACCAGCGGGCAGCCCGCGCCGTACGTGAGCGTGAACTGGGTGCGGTTCGGCACCTGACGAGCGGGTGGCGGGCCGCTTCTTGCCGAGCGGCCCGCCACCCGTCACCGCTACCGTGTCGCCATGCGGGTAGCGGCGATCCAGACCACTCCGCTCGCGCTCGACGTCGCGGGCAACGCCGTCGAGCACGCGCGGCTGATCGCCGAAGCCGCCTCGGACGTGTGCGTGTTCCCCGAGCTCTCGCTCACCGGGTACGAGCTGGACCCGCTGTCCCCGATCACCGACGAGGACGGGCGGCTCGACCCGGTCCGCGACGCGTGCCGCACCGACGAGGTGTACGCGCTCGTCGGTGCTCCGCTGTCCACGTCGGACGGTGTGCTGGTGGCGACGCTGGTCGTCGGACCGACCGGCGAGGTGCTGGGCCACTACGGCAAGAAGCACCTGCACGGCGGGGAGCGGGAGCTGTTCGTCGCGGGTGACCACCACCTGGTGCTGGAGGTCGACGACTGGCGGCTCGGCCTCGCCGTCTGCTACGACGCCGCCGTGCCGGAGCACGCGGAGGCCGTGCGCGCGGGCGGTGCGGACGCGTACCTGGTGAGCGCCCTGTTCGAGGAGGGCACCGAGCAGCGCCTGGTCGAGCAGGCGACCTCCGCGGCGGAACTGGGCATGTGGGTCGTGCTGGCCCAGTACACGGGGCGGACCGGCGGCCACGACACGTTCGGCGGCAGTGGCGTGTGGCGTCCCGGCGGCGTGGTGCAGGCGCGGCTCGGCCGCGAGCCGGGCATCGCGAGAGCGACCCTGGTCAGACCGTGAGCTACGAGGAACGGCCCGCGTTCGGCGGTCGCGGACTGGTCTGGACGAAGACGTCGTCCGGGTCGGGTGTCAGCCGGGTCGTGCCGGACGGCTGCACGGACATCATCTTCTCCCGCGACACCGGCGAGCTGTTCGTGGCGGGCCCGGACACCTCGGCGAAGGTGGGCGAGCAGCGGCCGGGCACGGTGTTCGCGGTGCGGTTCAAGCCCGGTGTCGGTCCGTCGGCGTTCGGCGTGCCCGCCCACGTGCTGCGCGACCTGCGCGTGCCCCTCGCCGAGCTGTGGCCGGGCACCGAACGGCTGCTGCACGAGCTGCACACCGCCCCCGACCCGTGCGCCGTGCTGGCGGACGTCGCGAGCGCCCGGCTGCGCGAGACCCCGCCCGATCCGACGCTGGCCGCCGTCGTGGCCGCGCTGCGGGAGCACCGCGTGCCGGAGGTGGCGGACCGGCTCGGCGTCGGCGCCCGGCAGCTGCACCGGCGGTCGCTGGCCGCGTTCGGCTACGGCCCGAAGGTGCTGGCACGGGTGCTGCGCTTCGACCGGGCGGTGGGCCTCGCGTGGTCGGGGGTGCCGTTCGCCGAGATCGCCCACCGCACCGGCTACGCCGACCAGGCGCACCTCTCGCGCGAGGTCAAGGACCTGGCCGGCGTGCCGCTGGGCGTGCTCCTCGGCCGGTAGCCGCTCCAGGACGCGGGCGTGGTGCCAGGTGGGGCGACGGCTCCGGAGATCGTGCGGGCTGCTCGGGGTTCGGCACCACGCCGCGGTCTGGGGGAACCGGACGTCAGCGCCTGGCCCGCAGCGCGTCCCGGTTCAGCTCCGCCGGGCTGCGGTGGCCGGACAGGCCGAGGGTGAGGTCGAAGTCGGCGAGCAGGCCGCGCAGCACGTGCCGCACGCCGACCTGGCCGCCGTGCGCGAGCCCGTAGGCGAACGGCCTGCCGACGAGCACGGCCTTCGCCCCGAGCGCGACGGCCTTCACGATGTCCGCGCCGGTCCGGATGCCGGAGTCGAACAGCACGTCGACCTGCTCGCCCACCGCGTCGGCGATCTCGGGCAGCACCTCCAGCGACGCGACCGCGCCGTCGACCTGCCTGCCGCCGTGGTTCGACACCACGATGCCCTCCACGCCCGCGTCGACGGCCTTGCGCGCGTCGTCCACGTGCTGGATGCCCTTGAGCAGGATCGGCCCGTCCCAGTTCTCCCGCAGGAACGCCACCTGGTCCCACGACCTGTCGGCGCCGGTGAACAGGTGCACCCAGCGCAGGATCGCCATCGGCAGGTCGTCCTCCGGCGACTTCTCCAGCCCAGCGCGGAACGCCGGGTCGGAGAACGGGATCGCGGTGCCGACCGCGCGCAGGAACGGCAGGTAGGCGTGGTCGAGGTCGTGCGGCCGCCACGCGAGCGTCCACGTGTCCAGGGTGACGACGAGCGCCGTGAACCCCGCCTTCCTGGCGCGGTCGAGGATGCTCAGGCAGACCTCGGGGTCGTTCGGCCAGTAGAGCTGGAACCAGCGCGGGGCGTCGCCACCGGCCTCGGCGACGTCCTCCAGCGTGTGCGACGACGCGGTCGACAGGATCATCGGCACACCCAGTTCGGCGGCGGCGCGGGCCGTCGCCAGCTCGCCGTCCGGGTGCAGGATCGACTGCACGCCGACGGGCGCGAGCAGCACCGGGGCGGGCATCGTCGTGCCGAGCACGGTCGTGCCGAGGTGCCGGGTCGTCGCGTCGGTCAGCATCCGCGGCACGATCCGCCAGTCGTCGAACGCCTGCCGGTTCGCCGCCGTCGTGGCACCGGACCCCGCGCCACCCGCCACGTACCAGAACGGCCCCGGTCCGAGGCGTTCGCGCGCGGAGGCCTCCAGCGCCTCCGGGTCCGTCGTGAACGGCGGCACCGCGCCCGCGAGGCCCTGGAGGTAGATCTCGTTCTGATAGGCGCCGAACGTACCAGTCATGTTGTGCCTCTCCATCCGCTCAGGCCGCCCACCGGCCCTCGGCCTGGCATTCGAGGTCGCCAGGTCCTCGGCGACCCGATCATGCTCGTTGTCATCGTCCGGGGGTGCAAGCACCCGGTCTACCGCACGACGCGTCCGGTCGCCGCTGGACGGCACCGGGGCACCTGCTGAATCCCGCTCCACCGGCTCAAGGCGCCGCCGCCGACGGTGCGCGCGGACCGAGCCACCTGCCGGCGTGGCCCCATCCGTCCGGGCACGCCGCGCGGCACGTCCACCCGGTGCGACCGGCCGCGCGGGGAGCCCGTGCGGCCGGTCGCCGGATCAGACGACCGCGCCGGTGCCGGTGCGGGTCTTCGGCGTGGCGCGCTCGGGCGTGGCGCGCCGCGTGCCGGGGTACCTCTTCTCCAGGGCGATCGCGACCGGCGCGGCGGTCAGCACGGTCGACGCCGTGCCCGCGACCAGGCCGATCAGCAGCGCGGTCGCGAAGTCGGCCAGCGACCCGTCACCGAGCACCAGCAGCGCGGCGAGCACGAACAGCACGCCGATGCCGGTGTTCACCGTGCGCGGCACGGTTTGCAGGACCGCCGAGCTGACCACCTCGGCGTAGGTCCGCTTCCCCCGCGACCGCGCGAGTTCCCGGACCCGGTCGAACACCACCACCGAGTCGTTGACCGAGTAGCCGATCACGGTCAGCAGCGCCGCGAGGAACACGCCGTCGGCGGTCTTGCCGAGCCAGCCGAACAGACCGACCAGCACCACGACGTCGGTGACCAGCGCGACGACCGTGGCGACGCCGAGCCGCCAGTCGAACCGGATCGCCAGGTAGCCGAGCTGCGCCGCGATGGCGATGGCCAGCGCGATCAGGGCGTTGCGCCGCAGTTCCGAACCGAGGCTGGGGCCGATCAGCTCGTTGGCGACCTGCTCGGCGCCACCGGTCGCGCCCGCCACGACGGTGCCGAGCCTGGCCGACGTGGCCTCGTCGATCGGCCCGGTCCGCACGGACACGCCGTTCTCGCCGGAGGTGGCCACGACGGCGTCGGCGAAGCCCGCGTCCGCGAGGGCGGTGCGCACCCGGCCGGGGTCGACGGCCTGGTCCGCGGTGAAGTCGAGCATCCGCCCGCCGGTGAACTCGACACCGAGGTCGAGCCCGCGGACGGCCAGGCCGGACAGGCACAGCGCGGCCACGGCGACCGCCGCCAGCAGCCACCGGACGGGACGGCGGAAGAGCTGCCCGCCGTGCTCGACCAGCCAGGTCCGCACCCCGCCCAGGGTGTGCAGGCCGCTCAGCGCGGGCCTGCGTTCGACGAACCCGCTGCCCAGCACCAGTTCCAGCAGCACCCGGCTGAGGACCAGCGCGCTGAACATCGACGCCAGCACACCGATCGACAGCGTCACCCCGAAGCCCTTGACCGGCCCGGTCGCCAGCCAGAACAGCAGGCCCGCCGCCAGCAGCGTCGTGATGTTGGAATCGGCGACCGCGCTCAGCGCCCCGCGGAACCCGCCCTGCACGGACTTCAGCAGGCGTCCACCCCGAACGCCCTTGGCGTACTCCTCGCGGGCCCGTTCGAACACCAGGACGTTCGCGTCGACCGCCATGCCGATCGCCAGCACGAACCCGGCCAGGCCCGGCAGCGTCAGCGTGGCCCCGACGGCGAGCAGCGACGCGTAGGCGACGGCCGCGTACCCGACGAGCGCCGCCACGGCGAGCAGCCCGGCCAGCCGGTAGACCACGATCAGGAACAGCCCGGTCAGCGAGATGCCGATGATGGCCGCCCACGAGCTGGCCTCGATGGCCTCCGCGCCGAGGGTCGCGCCGACCGTGCGCTGCTCGATCACCTCGACGGGCACCGGCAGCGCGCCGGACCGCACGACCAGCGCCAGTTCGGCGGCCTCGGACTGGGTGAACGACCCGGTGATCTGCGTCGAACCGCCCATGATCCCGGTGCCGCACTGGACGTCGGTCCCCACCTGCGGCGACGACACGATCTTGTTGTCCAGCACGAACGCGATCTGCCGGGTCGGCGCTCCCGGCGGCTCGCACGCGGCCGCCGCCGTCACCCGCTGCCAGACCCCCGGCGCGTCCCCGCCGAAGTCGATCGACACCTCGTACCCGGCACCGCGCTGGCTCACCGACGACTGCGCGCCCTTGATCCCCTCACCGGTCATGACCGCGGGGCCGAGCAGGAGGGGCACGCCCTCCGGGCTGGACAGCGCGATCTGGTTCTCGGCGGGCTGCTGACCTGCCCCGACGACCGGGTGCACGGCGAGCTGAGCCGTGCGGCCCAGCACCTCCAGGGCTTCGGCCGGGTCCTGCACACCCGGCAGTTCGACGAGGATGCGGCGTTCGCCGGACCTGGCGAGCACCGGTTCGGCCACGCCCAGCTCGTCCACGCGGCGGCGCAGGACCTCCAGGGAGCGGTCGGTGGCCTCGCCGTCGGCCTTCGTGGTGGGTGAGTCCCTGGTCTCCAGGACGATCTGGGTGCCACCCCGCAGGTCGAGACCGAGCTGGGGCTGGCTGGTGAGCAGCAGGTAAGCGGACGCGGCGAGAACGCCGAGGGACACGAGCCCTCGGACGAGCAGTTCTCGCCGCGCGGGGGTGCGCGGCATGAAGGGGTACCTCCGGGCAGGAGCGGGTGGGGTCGGCTCTACTACGCGGAGGTCGGGGGCGGGGCGCGGTCGCCCAGCGGGGTGCTGCTGATCGTTTCCGGTGCGCGGTGGACGCGCTGGGCGACGTCCATCAGCACGCGCAGCGGGACCGGCCGGGCGCGGTGGGTCAGGTCGACCGGGGCGTGCCCGATGAAGCCCTGCTGCTGGACGTTCGCGGGGTTGGAGCGGGTGGTGGCACCGGGGAGGTGGACCGCTTGGACCAGCGCGGTCACCGCGGTGGTGTGCTGGTCGGGCTGGTCGGACCGGGGCAGGGCGGACACCGCGAACCCGGCGATCAACGCCAGGACCGCCAGCAGCGCGCGCCTCGTCATGGTCCTCCCTCGGTTCACAGGCTACAGACCCGCGCGGAGGGCGGACGTCCGGAAACGGCGGCACCCGCCCTCAGCGGTGGTGGCCGCCCAGCACCACGACGGCGCCGCCCGCCAGCGCGGTGATCCAGGCGAACACCACCGGCTGGAGGGTGGTCGCGCCGAACGCCACCGCGATCGTCCACGCGACCAGCAGCAGCAGGGACACCCCGAACAGGCCCAGCACGAGCGCCAGCTTCGGCCGGTGGCGCGGGACCCGCAGGACCGTCCTCCTCCTGCCCCTGCCCGCGAACAGCACGGCCTTGGCCAGCAGGCCGAGCGACACCACGACCAGCAGGCCGGAGAACCAGCCGAGCAGGGGCGACGGGCTCGGCATCCCGGAGAGCAGCAGGAGCAGCTCGCCCGCGACCAGGACGGCGGCGACGCGGGTCAGCGCCTGCCACCCCAGCGCCTGCGCGGCGGCCAGCGCGTCGGGCGTGGGCGGGGCTGCCGCGGGTTTCGGGGCGTTCGCGGGTTTCGGGGTGCCCCTGCGGCGGCGCACGGTCGCCAGGTTGGCGCGGACGTCCTCGTCGGTCGGGTCGAGGCGCAGGGCGGCGCGGTAGGCCCACTCGGCACCGCCCCAGTCCCGGACGCGGAGGGCGGCGTCGCCCAGGACCTGGAACGCGCGGGCCTCGGTGGGGGCGAGGCCGGTGGCGTGCCTGGCGACCTCGACGGCCTCGGCGCGGGTGGCGGGGTCGACGGCCAGCACCTCGGAGAGCACCACCTGGCAGCGCCAGTCCGCCGGCTTGCGGCGCACCGACTCGCGGGCGGCGACGACGGCCTCGGCCTGCCTGCCGAGTTCGCTGAGCGACAGGGCGGCCAGGCGCTGGGCCCACGCCTGGTCGCCGTCCAGGACCAGTGCGCGCTTGGCCGCGAGGAGGGCGGGATCGGGTTCGCCCGCGTCCAGGTGGGCGGCGGCCAGCCTGCACCACGCCTCGGCGTGGTGGGGGTGGGCGGCCACCGCGGGGCGGAGCAGGTCGATCGCCTGGCGCGGTCTGCCGGAGGCGGTGAACTCGGCGGCCCGCACCAGCACGGCCGTGATCGGCTCGGACATCACACCTCCCGGATCGCCGACCAGTGTGACAGCGCCGTTCGGCCCCCACGTTCGGGTGATAGAGGGAAAGAAATCCGAACTGGACCGAACAGAAATGCACAGAGGCCCGATGAATGGCCGCTTCAGCAGGTAATTCACCGAGCAACTACCGTCAGTCATCCGATGATCGATATGAGACACCACCTGCGGCCAAATGGGCCTTTTGTTGGCATGGAATACCACCGAACAGCCTAGTCAAGATCGACTTTTCCGGGAAAGTGGTCACAATCTGTTGCGATTTCGGCATTTTTCCACCATCCAGGTGACTCAATGAGAGCTTCATGCGACGCTGTCCCCGCTCGGCACGGTCGCCGACCGGGAAGCACGAACATTTCCGTTCGTGTCCCGTCACGCCACCAATCCGCGTGCGTCTCACCCCCGCGAGCGCCCGGATTGGTCCGAGCACCCGTGACGAGACATCAGGAGGTTGGGGGCCGTGAGCACTGGCAAGGAATGGCAGATCACCTGCCGCGACATCGCATCCCGCAGACGCGACATGACCGTGTTCGTCAGCCAGGGGCACGTGGTGGTGACCGTGCCGCCCGGTGAGGCGGCGGTGCTGACGCCGCTGGAGGTCGGACGACTGCGTGCCGCGCTGCGCGACGCCGTGGTCAACGCCTCCGGCGCGCAGGAGGCGTGATCGTCCGTCCCGGCGGCCCGTCGGACGTCGGAGCGGTGCTCGGCCTGCTGGACGAGGCCGTGCGCTGGCTGGTGTCACGGGGGCGGGCCGGGCAGTGGGGTTCGCGACCGTTCTCGACCAACCCGAAGAGGGTCGGGGAGCTCGAATCCTGGACGGACGACCTGCACGTCGCCGAACTCGGCGGCGAGACCGTCGGAGCGCTGGCGATCGGGCCCGCGCCGGAGTACGCGCCGCCCGCCGTCGGGCCGGAGGTGTACGTGACCGCGCTGGTCGGCAGCCGTCGCCGCCCCGGCGCCGGACGGCTGCTGCTGGAGCACGCGCGGGCCGAGGCCGTGCGCCGGAACGCGGACCGGGTGCGGGTCGACTGCTACGCGGGCGGGGGTGGCGCGCTGGTCGCGTACTACGTGTCGAACGGCTTCACGCCGACCGCGACCTTCACCGTGGAGGGCGACTGGCCCGGCCAGGTCCTGGAGGTGCCGCTGCGGGGGTGAAATCCGGCCCACCTCTTCCTACTCGCGGGTAGGTAATGCGAGTATCGGTTCCGTGACCACCTACTTCGTGACCGGAGCGACGGGTTTCCTCGGTCGGCGGCTCGTCGCCACGCTGCTCGCCCGCCCGGCGTGCGAACGGGTGTTCGCACTGGTCAGACCACCTTCGGCGGGCAAGCTCCCCGACCACCCGAAGCTGACCGAGGTCGTCGGCGACCTGACCGCGCCGATCGACGGGCCGCACGTCGACCACGTGGTGCACCTCGGCGCGCTCTACGACCTCACGGCGTCGCCGGAGGCCCACGCGGCGGCCAACGTGGACGGCACCCGGACGGTGGCGGAGTACGCCGCGCGGGTCGGAGCGGGTCTGCTGCACCACGTGTCGTCGATCGCCGTGGCGGGCGACCACCGGGGCCGCTTCACCGAGGCGGACCTCGACCTCGGACAGAGCTTCGGCTCGCCGTACCACGCGACGAAGTTCGAGGCCGAGAAGATCGTCCGCGAGCAGGCCGTGCCGTGGCGGGTCTACCGGCCGGGCGCGGTGGTGGGCGACTCGCGGACCGGTGAGATCGACAAGGTCGACGGCCCGTACTACTTCTTCTCCGCGCTGGCCGCCGTCGCGCACGCCCCGGCGTGGCTGCCGCTGCTCGGTCCGAACGCGGGCGCGACCAACCTGGTGCCGGTCGACTTCGTCGTCGCCGCGCTGGACCGGCTGGTCCACGCCGACGTCGAGCCCGGCAGCACCTTCCACCTCACGGCGCCGGAGCCGCAGCCCGTCACCGAGGTCTACAACGCGCTGGCGCGGGCCGCGGGCGCGCCGAGGATCGCGCTCACCACGCCCGTCCCGCTGCCCACGAGGACGGGCGCGATCGGCACGGCCGTGCTGGCCGAGCTGGGGGTCCCGGCCGCCGTCCTGCCGCACCTGACCACGTCCGCGGACTTCGACTCGACGGCGACCCGCGCGGTCACCGGGCTGGAGCCGCCCGCGTTCGACACCTACGCGAAGAGCCTGTGGCACTACTGGCGGCGGCACCTCGACCCGGACCGCGCGGCCAGGGGCCCGGCGCTCGCGGGCCGCACGGTGCTGATCACCGGGGCGTCCTCGGGCATCGGGCGGGCCACCGCGCTCGCCGTCGCCCGGCGCGGCGCGGTCCCGCTGCTGGTGGCCCGCCGCGCCGACGAGCTGGAGGAGGTCGTGGCCGAGGTCCACGCAGGCGGGGGCACGGCGTTCGCCTACCCGTGCGACCTCACCGACGGCGACGCGGTGGACGCGCTGGTGAAGCAGGTGCTCGCCGAGCACGAGGGCGTCGACGCGCTGGTGAACAACGCGGGCAAGTCGATCCGCCGCTCGGTGCTCCGGTCGGTCGACCGGGTGCACGACTACGAGCGCACGATGGCGCTGAACTACTTCGCGCCCCTGCGGCTGATCCTCGGGCTGCTGCCGCACATGACCGAACGCCGCGGCGGGCACGTCGTGAACGTGTCCACGGTGGGCGTGCAGGTCCACACCCCGCGCTTCTCCGCGTACCTCGGGTCGAAGGCGGCGCTTGAGGCGGTCAGCCGGGTCGCCGGGGCCGAACTGGTCGCGGACGGCGTCACCTTCACGTCGGTGCGGATGCCGCTCGTGCGCACGCCGATGATCGGCCCGACCAAGGCGTACGAGGCACTGCCCGCGCTCACGCCGGAGAAGGCGGCCGACCTGGTGGTGCGGGCGCTGGTGGAGAAGCCGGAGGAGGTCAACCCGCCGTTCGGCGTGGTCGCGGACCTGGCCCGCCGGGTGGCGCCGAGGACGACGAGGGCGTTGGCGCACCTGGCCTTCCGGGTGTTCCCGGAGGACTCGACACCGCCGCTCGCGTCGGTCGCCGCGGGGGTCACCCGCCTGGTGCTGCGGGGTCTGCGGTGAAGCCGGTGCGCGACCTGGTCACGCTGGTGCGCGCGGGCGTCGTGCGGCCGATGCGGCCGGACCGGCTGCTCGGCGTGCTGGCCGGGTACGCGCGGTGGGACATCACGGTGGCGTGGGGCTACGCGATGGGCGCGGCCCGGCACCCCGACCGGGCCGCGATCGTCGACGACGACGGGGTGCTGACGTTCGCCGAGGTGGACGAGCGCACCACCAGGCTGGCCAACGGTTTCACCGGACGCGGGGTGCGGGCGGGCGGCAAGGTCGCCGTGCTGTGCCGCAACCACCGCGGTTTCGTGGAGACCGTGGTGGCGTGCGCCAAGATCGGCGCGCACGCCGTGCTGCTCAACACCGGTCTGAGCGGGACCCAGATCGCCACCGTCCTGCGGGAGCAGGAGGTCGCGATCGTGGTGGCGGACGAGGAGTTCACCGACCTGCCGCCGGACGTGGAGCGGGTCACCGACGTGGCCGAGCTGATCTCCGAGGGGGCGAGGACCCCGCCGCCGAGGAGGCCGCCGCGCGGCAGGCTCGTCGTGCTCACCTCCGGCACGACCGGTGCGCCGAAGGGTGCCCGACGCCCGGAGCCCGCCGGCCTGTCCCCCGCCGCCGCGCTGCTGTCGCGGATCCCCTTGCGGGAGGGGGAGACCATGGCCGTGCCCGCGCCGCTGTTCCACACGTGGGGGCTGGCGGCGTTCCAGATCGGTCTGGTCCTCGGCGCGACGCTGGTGCTGCGGCGCAGGTTCGACCCCGAGGTCCTGCTCGCCGACGTGCGGGACCGGCGGTGCGGCGCGGTGTTCGTCGTTCCCGTGATGCTGCAACGGGTCCTGGAGCTGTCCGACCGGGACGTGCCGAGCCTGCGGGTGATCGCGTCGAGCGGATCGGCGCTGCCGCCGTCGGTGGTGGAGCGGTGCCTGAGCGGGTTCGGCCCCGTCCTGTACAACCTCTACGGCTCGACCGAGGTGTCGTGGGTCAGCATCGCGACGCCCGAGGAGCTGGCGAGCCACCCCCGCACCGTCGGGCGACCGCCGCGCGGCACCCGGCTGGCGATCCTGGACGACGACGGGGTCCCGCTGCCGCCGGGGGGGACCGGCCGGATCTTCGTCGCCAACGAGATGCTGTTCGACGGCTACACCAACGGCACGGGCAAGGAGGTCCGCGACGGGCTCATGGCCACCGGCGACGTCGGGTACCGCGACGAGGACGGGCTGCTGTTCGTGGCGGGCCGGGACGACGAGATGATCGTGTCCGGGGGCGAGAACGTCTACCCGGCCGAGGTGGAGGCACTGCTCGCGGGCCTGGAGCAGGTGCGGGAGGCCGCGGTGGTCGGTGTGCCGGACGACGAGTTCGGCCAGCGGCTGGCGGCGTACGTGGTGTGCGCCGAACCGGGGGCGCTCGACGAGGACGCCGTGCGCGACCACGTTCGGACGCACCTGGCCAGGTTCTCCGTACCGCGCGACGTCGTCTTCCTGGAGGCGCTGCCGCGCAACGCGACCGGCAAGGTGCTCAAGCGGGACCTGCCTCCGTATCCTGTCTGAGGGCGAAACCGGAGTGGTATTGGCGGGCGGATGACGATTCCTTTGCCTCGTGCGGAAGAGGCGGGCGATCCACGGGTGAACGCCTCGGTGAACCTGCGGGAGGCGCGCATCGCGCTCGACGAGGACCGCTCGGGCGACGCGGTGGAGTTCGCCGAGAAAGCGCTTGCCACGTACGCCTGGCTGGAGGACGCCGAGGGTGTCGCGGAGAGCGTGCTCGCCCAGTCCGTCGCGCTGGGGCAGCGCGGTCTGCTGGCCGAGGCGCTGGACGCCGTCGACCACGTGCAGGGGATCGCCGTGGCGAACCGGCGCGTGCGGCTCCAGTCCCGGTGCGGCCTGTCCCGCGCGCTCGTGGAGCTGCGGCTGGACTCGCCCGAACGGTCGCTGCGCTCGCTGGCGCGGGCCCTCGGGCTGGCCGAGGTGGGCGGCGACGCCGAACTGATCGGCTCCATCCTGTTCGAACAGGCCAGGGTGCTGCGCGGCCCCGGCGCGCACGAGCGGGACCTGCGGCGTGCCGAAGCGCTGTGCGCGCTCGTGCGGGACCGGTGGAAGCAGGTCGACGACGGCGTGCGGCTGGCGCGCGTCACGGTGCTGCTCGCCCACGTCCGGCTCGACCTCGGCGAGGTGGAACGCGCCCGCCGGTCGTGCCGCAGGGCCGAGGACCTGCTGGTCGGGCACGACCGGCCGGTCCTGCAGGCCGAACTGCTGCTGGCGCAGGCGAGGGTCAGCGGCGCCCGCGACCGGGTCGGCGAGCAGATCGCCCGGCTGCACCGCGCGGCCGAGCTGGCCGTGGGCAGCCTGGCGCGCGGGGTGGCCGTGCGGGCGCACGGGGCGTTGAGCGCGGCCTACGAGCGGGCGGGCCAGCTCGGGCCCGCGCTGAGGCACGCCCGCGCGCAACTGGAGCAGCACCGGCTGCGGGAGCAGCAGGACGGCCGGGACCTGCTGCGGCTGCGGGAGCACGACCTGACGGCCGGGCTGGCGCGGCTCAGCTTCGCCCCGAACAGCCCGAAACCCTTGCGCCCCACCACCGCGACGGCGGAGCGGACGAACAGCCGGATCGCGCGGGCGCTGCGCGCGGGACTGACCCGGCGCGGCATCGAGGTGCTCCAGCTCGTCGTGGCGGGCGCGAACACCAACGCCATCGCGGGGCGGCTCGACCTGTCCCCCAAGACCATCCAGAACCACCTCCAGCGGATCTACCGCACCCTCGGGGTGCACGGTCGCGCGGGCGCCGTGGTGTGGTGGATCGACCTCGACCCGGACGCCGTCGACCCCCAGCCCGAACCGGTCGGTTGACCCCGCGATGACAACGCCGGGTCATCCCCGAGGTCGTCGCCCGGACAGCGGCTTGTCCCCGACCACCCGACCAGCGGGGTTGGGTCATTTGCCCATCGAAGTGCGGCATAACTGGGTGATGAAAAGCATGACTCCCATGTGTCATGCTCCGGTCGGACGTGCGCGGGGCGCGTCCGAAGAGCTGAGCGGCGGTGCGGCGATGCTGGAGCGCGGAAAACGGCGCGGTGCGGCGTCAGCGCTGCCGCAGCGCCACCCGCGCGACGTCCCGCCAGAGCACCGGGTCGACCGTCTCGGGGGCGACGTCGGCCAGCAGCTCCACCAGCAGCTCCCGAGCCTCCAGGCCCGCGTCGTCGGACTCGTCCGCCACCCGCACCAGCAGCAGCGCGCAGCGCAGCCGGTCCTCCTGGCCGAGGTCGTCCGCGGCCAGCGCCTGCCGGGCGAACCGCTCGCAGCCGTCCAGTTCCCCGTGGCGCAGCAGGACCTCGGCCCGCAGCGCCGCGGCCTGGGCGACCACCTCGGCCGGTCTGCCGAACGGCGCGGACCCGACCTCGTCCAGCAGTTCCTCGATCCGGTCGAGGTCGGGGTCCGCCGCGCGCAGGCCGATGGCGGCCCACGCCAGCCGGACGCGCAGGCGGAAGGCGTGGTCGCCGGTGAAGGCCTCGGCCAGGACGAGCGCCCGGTCCATGCACGCGGCGGCTCCCGCCCGGTCGCCGAGCCGGTCGAGGACCCGCGCGCGCACCCACCAGGACGAGATGAGGAGCCGGTCGCAGCCCAGGTCGGCGACCTCGTCGCCGAGCGCGGACGCGACGTCCTCCGCGTCGCAGGCCCGCCCCGCGGCGAGGAGTTCCGAGCACAGGGCGATCAACGCGCGGACGCGCACCCTGGCGATCCGGTCACCGCCGCCCCGGCAGGCGAGGTCGAGGGCGAGCCGCGCGGCGCGCACGGCGTCGTTGGGCCTGCCCAGCATGCGGAACGCGGCGGCGCGCTGGAGCTCCACCAGCGCGTCCACGGCGGGGCCCGGCGACCAGCCCGTCCGGAGCCGGTCCGCGACGCGCAGCAGCGCAGGCCCGTCGTCCAGCGTCGCCTGCACCACGACGCGGGTCCACTGCACGCACCAGCCGAACACCTCGCCGCCCGCGCGCGGTCCGAGCAGGGCGAGCAGGTCGACGGCCCGGTCCACGTCGCCGTCGTGGTAGGCGATCAGCGCCTCGCACCACGCGAGCGCCAGGTCCTGCGCGACCGCGGTCCGGTCGCCGACCAGTTCGCTCGGGTCGACCTCCAGCAGCGCCGCCAGCTTCCGCACCACCTGGGACGACGGCGTGCGGTGCCCGGACTCCAAACGGGACACGTAGCTCATCGACACACCGGGGCAGGCCAGGTCCTTCTGCGCCAGGCCCCGCCGCTGCCTCGTGGCGCGCAGCCGCGCCCCGAAACCGGTGCCCACCTGTGCTCGCGGGCCCGCGCTCGCGCCTTCGCGTTCTTCCAAAGCCGCTGCCAATCGAACGGAGCTCGATGATGGTTGTGAACTCTATCCGCCGGATCTTGGTCGCGGTGGTGCTCTGCCTGGGTATCACCGGGGGTGTCAGCGTCGGTCTCGCCCAGGCCGACGTGATCGTCAGCGGCGACCCCGGAGAGGCGTTCACCCCGCCCTACCAGGCGAACTGACCGCTTCCTCAAGGCCGGACCAGTGCTGGGTCCGGCCTTGAGGCAGAGTGGTGTGGTGACCACTGAGCAGGTGAGGCTGCGTGCGCCGCGGCACCAGGTAAGCCGGAAGTCGATCACGTTGTGGACCCTGCACGCCGTGATCGGGTGGACGGTCGTGCTGGTGCCGCAACTGGTCGTGCTGCTGTTCGTGGACTCGCCGCCGCCGTGGCAGCTCACCGCGGCGGTCGCGACGGGCGTGCTGGCGGTCGCGCACACCCTCGTCATGCCGCGCTGGCGGTTCCGCGTGCACCGCTGGGAGTCGACGCCGGTCGCGGTGTACACGCTGACCGGCTGGCTGAGCCAGGAGTGGCGCATCGCCCCGGTCTCCCGGATCCAGACCGTGGACACGAAACGCGGTCCGCTGCAACAACTCCTGGGGCTCTCCACGGTGACCGTGACGACGGCGTCGGCCGCCGGGCCCGTGCAGATCGAGGGGCTGGACCACGAGTCCGCGGTGCGGTTGGCGGACGAGCTGACCACCACGACGGACGCGACCCCCGGCGACGCCACGTGACCGCGCCGGAGTTCCCGAGCGCGCCCGAGCTCGTCGAGGCCCCGGTCGCGCTGGAGTGGCACCGGCTCGACCTGCGGATGCTGATCGTCCGCCCGCTCAACGAGCTGATGGGCCTGATCCCCGTCCTGGTCGGCCTGATCGTGCTGGGCGGCGGCGACAAGTGGCGGATCGCGATGAGCGGCGGCGTCATCGTGCTGGTGGTGGCGTTCGGCCTGCTGAGCTGGTTCACCACCCGCTACCGGATCACCGACGAGCAGGTGGAGCTGCACACGGGTCTGCTGGTGCGCAAGCGGCTGGCCGTGCCGAGGGACCGCATCCGGACCGTGGACCTGACGGCGAAGCTGGGCCACCGGCTGTTCGGCCTGTCCGCGATCCGGGTCGGCACCGGCCAGCACGAGAAGGCGGGCGAGAACAGCGGCGTGACGCTGGACGCCGTGTCGTCGCACGAGGCCGAGCGGCTGCGCCAGCTCCTGCTCGACCGGGCGCGGGTCATCGCCGTGTCGACGGACGCCGACGCGCCCCCGCACGAGGCGAGCAGGGCGCTGGCGACGTTCGACCCGCGGTGGCTGCGCTTCGCCCCGCTGACGCTGTCCGGGCTGGTCGCGGTCGGTGGCACGTTCGGCGTGCTGATGAACTACGCGCAGGAGCTCGACCTGCGGCGGTCGGCGTTCTCCGGCCTGCACGACGTGGTCGAGTGGGTCACGAACGCGCCGCTCGCGCTGACCATCGCGGTGCTGCTCGGCGTGGTGCTGGTGCTGGCCGTGATCGCGTCGCTGCTGGTGTACGTCGTGCAGTTCTGGGGCTACCGGCTGACGCGCGAGGACGACGGCACGCTGCGGGTCCGCCGCGGGCTGCTGACCACGCGCTCGGTGTCGGTGGACGAGGACCGGCTGCGCGGTGTCGAGGTGCAGGAGCCGCTGCTGCTGCGGCTGGGCCGGGGCGCCAGGACCACGGCCGTCGCCACGGGGCTCGGCACCAAGGGCGAGAGCAGCCTGCTGCTGCCACCGGCGCCGATCTCCGAGGCCCACCGCGTGGCGCACGAGGTGCTGCACGTCCCGGTGTCGCCGACCACGTCGACGTTGCGGCGGCACCCGCTGGTGGCGCTGCGGCGGCGGCTCGTGCGCGCCGTGCTGCCGGTGCTGCTGCTCGCGGGCGGGCTCGCGCTCTTCGCACCGTCGTGGACGTGGCAGGCGGCGCTGGCGCTGCTCCCGTTCGCGGCGCTGATGGGCTGGGACCGCTACCGGGCGCTCGGCCACGCGCTGACCGACCGCTACCTGGTCGCGCGCAGCGGGTCGGCGCTGCGGGAAACCGTTGCGCTGCAACGCAGCGGCATCATCGGCTGGCGGGTGTCGCAGTCGTTCTTCCAGCGCAGGGCGGGCCTGGCGACGGTGTCGGCGACCACGGCGGCGGGCGACGGCGTCTACCACGTGATCGACGTCGGGGCGGAGGACGGCCTGCTGCTGGCCGACGCGGCCGTGCCCGATCTGCTGCGGCCGTTCCTGGAGCGCGTCGGACCGGAACAGTCCTCCGTGGACTCCGCGGGCTAGGCGCTCGTCCGGAACGTGGTGCGGTACACGCTGGGCGCGACGCCCAGCGCGGTGCTCATCCGCAGCCGCAGGGCCGCTCCGGTGCCGAACCCGGACCGCCGCGCGACCTCGTCCACCGGCAGGTCGGTGGACTCCAGCAGGTGGCGGGCCCGTTCCACGCGCTGCTGGATGATCCACTTGCCGGGGCTCAGACCGGTCTCCTCGCGGAAGCGGCGGGTGAACGTGCGGACGCTCATCCGCACGTGCTCGGCCAGCGACCGCAGGTCCAGCGGCTCGTCCAGCCTGGCCAGCGCCCACTCGCGGGCCGGGGCGGTCGAGGTCGTCTCGGCGGGCGGCACCGGGCGTTCGATGAACTGGGACTGGCCACCGGTCCGCCACGGCGGCACGACGCAGCGGCGGGCGGCGCGGTTGGCGGCCTCGGTGCCGAAGTCCTTGCGCACGAGGTGCAGGCACAGGTCGATGCCCGCGCCGACGCCCGCCGAGGTGAGGACGTCGCCCTCGTCGACGAACAGCACGTCCGGGTCGAGGTCGACGTGCGGGAACATCGTCCGGAACGCCTCGGCGTACCACCAGTGCGTGGTGGCGCGCCGACCGTCGAGCAGGCCCGCGGCGGCCAGCACGAACGCGCCCGTGCAGATGGAGACGATCCGGGTGGTGGGAGCGGCGGCCACCAGCGCCCGGACCACGTCCGAGTCGAGCGGGTCGCTCAGCAGCAGGTCGGCGCGGTTCTGACCCGCGACGACGATCGTGTCGGCCTCGGCGAGCAGTTCGAGCCCGTGGTCGCCCTGCACGGTGAACCCGGCCGAGCTGCGCACCGGCAGGTTGCCGGGCGTGCAGACGCGGACCCGGTAGTAGGCCCGCTGCCGCTCGTCGCGGGCCGTGCCGAGCACCTGCGTGGGTGTACCCAGGTCGAAGCCGGTGACCTGGTCGAGCGCGAGTACCGCCACCTCATGCCGCCTCACGGCCCGATTCTTGCACATGATGGCCTTCCGGCCACTGGTCCGACGCACTCGTTCGGCGGATGCTCTTGCGGTGACGCAGATCGAGGCCCGGAGGGGCCGCACCACACTTCACTGGGCCTGGGTGGTCGCCGCGGTGGCGTTCATCGCACTGGTCGGCGCGGCCGGGTTCCGGTCGGCACCGGGCGCCCTGATCGAGCCGTTGCAGCGCGAGTTCGGCTGGTCGCGCGCCACGATCTCGTTCGCCGTCTCGGTGAACCTGCTGCTCTTCGGCCTGACGGCCCCGTTCGCGGCCGCGCTGATGAACCGGTTCGGCGTGCGCCGGGTGGTCAGCCTGGCGCTGCTGCTGGTCTCGGTCGGCAGCGGCCTGACGGTGTTCATGACGGCGAGCTGGCAGCTCGTGCTGCTGTGGGGCGTGCTGGTCGGCCTCGGCACGGGGTCGATGGCGCTCGCGTTCGTCGCGACGATCACCGGTCGCTGGTTCGTCAAGCACCGCGGGCTCGTGACGGGCGTCCTCACCGCAGGCGGCGCGACCGGCCAACTGGTGTTCCTGCCGGTGATCGCGGGCCTCGCCGAGTCGTCGGGCTGGCGCTCGTCCTCGCTGGTCATCGCGGGCGCGGCGCTGCTCGTCGTGCCGCTGGCGTACTTCCTGCTCAAGGAGCACCCGGCCGACCTGGGCCTGCCGCTGTACGGCGGCACCGAGGTCGTGACCCCGGTCGTGCCGCCGGGCGGCGCGGCGCGCAACGCGCTCAGGACGCTGCGGACGGCGGCGCGCACCCGGTCGTTCTGGTACCTGGCGGGCGGGTTCGCGATCTGCGGGATGACGACGAACGGGCTGGTGGGCACGCACTTCATCCCGGCCGCGCACGACCACGGCATGCCGTCCACGACGGCGGCCGGCCTGCTCGCGCTGGTCGGGCTGTTCGACGTCGTCGGCACGATCTTCTCCGGCTGGCTGACCGACCGGGTCGACTCGCGGGTCCTGCTGGCCGCCTACTACCTGCTGCGCGGCGTCTCGCTCCTGCTGCTGACGCAGCTGTTCGCCAGCTCCGTGCACCCGAGCATGCTGGTGTTCATCATCTTCTACGGCCTGGACTGGGTCGCGACCGTGCCGCCGACCGTCGCGCTGTGCCGCGAGATCTTCGGCGAGGCGGGCCCGGTGGTGTTCGGCTGGGTGTTCGCGTCGCACCAGGTCGGCGCGGCCATCGCGGCCACGGCGGCAGGTCTGGCCCGCGACCACTTCGGCGACTACGCGCTGACGTTCGTCGTCGCGGGAGGCCTCAGCATCGGAGCGGCGCTGCTGTCGCTGCGGATCAAGCGGTCACCGGCGCTTCCGGGCCGTGCCGAAGAGCCCTCGGGTGATCTCGCGGCCGATGCTGCCTGCCGCTGACCGGAGGAACGACTTCACGGCGGAGTTGCCGAGCACCTTCTCCACCAGACCGGGTTCCCCGCGCTTCTCCCGGTGGTGCTCCGGCTGCTCCTCCTCGGCCCGCGGCACGACCTTCGCGGCCAGCTTCTCGTAGGCGGACTCGCGGTCGATCGTCTCGGCGTACTTGCCGTGCAGGTCCGACGCGGCGGCGGCCTGCCCGATCGCGTCCTGCCCGATGGTGTCCATGAGCGAGCGGGGCGCGCGCAGCCTGGTCCACGCGACCGGGGTGGGCGCGCCCCTCTCGCTCAGCACGGTCACGACCGCCTCGCCCGTGCCGAGCGACGTGAGCACCTCCTCCAGGTCGTAGTGCGGCGACGTGGGGTAGGTCTTCACCGTGCGGGACAAGGCTTTCTGGTCGTCCGGGGTGAACGCGCGCAACGCGTGCTGCACGCGGGCGCCGAGCTGCGAGAGCACGTCGTTGGGGATGTCGGTCGGCAGCTGGGTGCAGAAGAAGACGCCGACGCCCTTGGACCGGATCAGCTTCACGGTCTGGGTGATCTGCTCCAGGAACGCCTTCGACGCGTCGGCGAACAGCAGGTGCGCCTCGTCGAAGAAGAAGACCAGCTTCGGCTTGTCCAGGTCGCCCTCCTCCGGCAGCTCCTGGAACAGCTCGGCCAGCAGCCACATCAGGAACGTGGAGAACAGGGCGGGCTTCGCCTGGAGCTCCGCCAGTTCCAGGAGCGTGATCACGCCCTTGCCGTCGACCTCGCGCATCAGGTCGGCGGGGTCCAGCTCGGGCTCGCCGAAGAACGTGTCGCCGCCCTGGGCTTCGAGGTTGACCAGCGACCGCAGGATCACGCCCGCCGTCGCCGACGACACGCCGCCGATGCCCTTCAGGTCCTCCTTGCCCTCCTCGCTCGTGAGGTGGTTGATCACCGAGCGGAGGTCCTTGGTGTCGAGCAGGGCCAGTCCCCTGGTGTCGGCCCAGTGGAAGATCAGCCCGAGCGTCGACTCCTGGGTGTCGTTGAGCCCCAACACCTTCGACAGCAGGATCGGGCCGAAGCTGGTGATCGTCGCCCGTACCGGGACGCCCGCGCCGCCCGTGCCGAGCGACAGGAACCGCACCGGGTGCGCCCGCGGACGCCAGTCGTCGCCCGTGTCCGCGGCCCGACCGGTGACCCGGTCGTTGACCGCGCCCTCCCTGGACAGTCCCGAGAGGTCACCCTTGACGTCCGCCATCACGACGGGCACACCCGCGGCGGACAGCTGCTCCGCGATGAGCTGGAGCGTCTTGGTCTTGCCGGTGCCGGTCGCGCCCGCGACGAGCCCGTGCCGGTTCATCGTGGCCAGCGGCAGCCGCACGTGGGCGGTGGGCTCGACGGCACCGTCCACCAGGACCGAACCGAGTTCGACCGCCGGACCGGCTGAGGCGTACCCGGCCGCGATCCCGGCCGCCGCGGACTGCTGCTGGGTCATTCGCACGAGCGTAATGAGGTCACCGGGACGCGCCACTCGAAGCGCGGACGTCCTCCGAGGTCACGAGAGACTAGGCTCTCGCGGGTGATGGATCGTCTGGTGTGGATCGACTGCGAAATGACCGGCCTCGAACTCGGGAAGGACGCCCTCATCGAGATCGCCGCGCTGGTCACCGACGCGGATCTGAACGTGCTCGGCGACGGCGTCGACGTGGTGATCCACGCGGACGACGACGCGCTCGCCGGGATGCCCGAGGTCGTCGTGGAGATGCACGCGAAGTCCGGCCTCACCGAGGAGGTGCGGCGGTCCACCGTCGGCATCGCCGACGCCGAGGCCCAGGTGCTCGCGTACATCAAGGAGTGGGTGCCGGACCCGCGCACCGCACCGCTGGCGGGCAACTCGATCGCCACCGACCGCGGGTTCATCGCCCGCGACATGCCCGCGCTCGACGCCCACCTGCACTACCGGATGATCGACGTGTCGTCGATCAAGGAGCTGTGCAGGCGCTGGTACCCGCGCATCTACTACGCGCAGCCGGAGAAGGGCCTCTCGCACCGGGCGCTCGCCGACATCAAGGAGTCCATCCGCGAACTCGCCTACTACCGGCGCACCGCGTTCGTGGCCCCGCCCGGTCCGAGCTCGGAGCAGGCCCAGGCCGTGGCGGCCGAACTGCTGAAGGCCGACGGACTGGGTTGACCACCCGATTTCAGACCTGACCGGTGCACACGCTATGCTTCCTCTCGCCGGTCAACCGGTCTTGGTGGGTGTAGCTCAGCTGGCAGAGCACTGGGTTGTGATCCCAGGTGTCGCGGGTTCAAGTCCCGTCACTCACCCGAGTGAGCGAGGTGTGTCTGCGGAAACGCGGACACACCTCGTTTTCGTCTTGCCTCCTGGGGGCCGAGCCCCCCAGACCCCAGCCGGGTGACTCCGCCCCCGGACCCCCGGCGGGCTCGGCTTCGCGCTTCCCCTCCGCACCGGGAGTCTCATGAGTGCCACCCTCGTCGCCAAGGACCTCGCGGCCGGACACGGCGACCGCGTCCTGTTCTCCGACCTCCAACTGGTGGTCGCACCCGGTGACGTGATCGGGCTGGTCGGCGCGAACGGCGCCGGGAAGTCGACCCTGCTGCGCACCCTCGCGGGCCTGATCCCCGCCGAGCGGGGCAGCGTGCGGCTCAGCCCGCCCTCCGCGACCGTCGGCCACCTCCCCCAGGAGCCGGAACGCCGCCCCGGCGAGACCGTGCGCGAGTTCCTCGCCCGCCGCACCGGCGTCGGCTTCGCGCAGCGCGTCCTGGACGCGGCGACCGAGGCGCTGAGCACGGGCACGTCCGGCTCGGACGACGAGTACGGCGACGCGCTGGAGAACTGGCTCGCGCTGGGCGGGGCCGACCTGGAGGAGCGCTCGATCGAGGTCGTCGCCGACCTGGGCCTCGCGGTCGGCCTCGACCAGCCGATGACGTCGCTCTCCGGCGGCCAGGCCGCGCGGGCGGG
The DNA here is from genome assembly GCF_036375055.1 of Umezawaea sp. Classification (GTDB taxonomy): domain Bacteria; phylum Actinomycetota; class Actinomycetes; order Mycobacteriales; family Pseudonocardiaceae; genus Umezawaea. The sequence continues at coordinate 11,933 of NZ_DASUSQ010000070.1, read as the reverse complement.
CATGGCGTCGCTGCTGCTCAGCCGGTACGACATCTTCCTGCTCGACGAGCCGACGAACGACCTGGACCTGGACGGCCTCGACCGCCTGGAGCGGTTCGTCGGCGAGCTGCGCGCGGGCACGGTCGTGGTCAGCCACGACCGCGAGTTCCTCGCCCGCACGGTCACCCGCGTGGTGGAGCTGGACCTCGCCCAGCAGCAGGTGCGCACCTACGGCGGCGGCTACGCGGCGTACCTGGAGGAGCGCGAGGTCGCCCGCAGGCACGCCCGTGAGGAGTTCGAGGAGTTCGCGGACACCAAGGCCGCGCTCGAAGCCCGCGGCCGGATGCAGCGCGCGTGGATGGAGAAGGGCGTGAAGAACGCCCGCCGCAAGCAGACCGACAACGACAAGAAGGGCCGCGCGTCGCGCACCGAGGCGACCGAGAAGCAGGCGTCGAAGGCCAGGCAGACCGACCGGATGATCGAACGCCTGGAGGTCGTCGAGGAGCCCCGCAAGGAGTGGGAGCTGCGGATGGAGATCGCCCCGGCTCCACGGGCGGGCGCGATCGTGGCCTCCCTCCGCGGCGCCGTGGTGACCCGCGGTGGGTTCACCCTCGGCCCGGTGGACCTCCAGGTCGACTGGGCGGACCGCGTCGCCATCACCGGCGCGAACGGCGCGGGCAAGTCGACGCTGCTCGGCGCCCTGCTGGGCCGCGTGCCGCTGGACGAGGGCCACGCCACCCTGGGCGGCGGCGTGGTCGTGGGCGAGGTCGACCAGGCGCGAGGGCTCTTCCTCGGCGAGCAGCCTCTGGTGGACGCGTTCGAGCTGGAAGCACCGGACATGACCCCCGCCGACGTGCGCACCCTGCTGGCGAAGTTCGGCCTCAAGGCGGCCCACGTGCTCCGCACCGCGGCGTCGCTGTCCCCCGGCGAGCGCACCCGCGCGGCCCTCGCGCTGCTCCAGGCCCGCGGCGTGAACCTGCTGGTGCTCGACGAGCCGACCAACCACCTCGACCTGCCCGCGATCGAGCAGCTCGAATCGGCGCTGGAGAGCTACACCGGCACCCTGCTGCTGGTCACGCACGACCGCCGGATGCTCGACGCCGTGCACACGACGCGCAGGCTCGTGGTCGACGACGGTGACGTGAAGGACGCCTGACGCACGTGTGCCTCCCCCGGACGTCCGGGGGAGGCACACGGTGCGGAGCAGCGGTCTAGCGGTTCCCGGCGACCCACTCGGGCCACGGGACCTGCCAGTCGCCGAAGCCGTCCCACGACTCCAGCGCGGGCCCGCCCGAGTTGGCCACGACCACCACGTCACCGGGCTTCGCGTTGTCGAAGAACCACTTGGCGTTCTCCGGCGACATGTTCAGGCAGCCGTGGCTGACGTTGCGGTTGCCCTGGTCCGCGATCGACCACGGCGCCGAGTGCACGAAGATCCCGCTGTTGGACATCCGCGTGGCCCAGTCGACGGGCGTCTTGTACCCGCCGTCCTCCAGCGACAGCCCGTAGGTCGTGGAGTCCATGACCATGTGGTCGCGCTTCTCGGTGATCACGTAGGTGCCGACCGGGGTCGTGTTGGCCGCGTTGCCCATCGACGTCGGCACGGTCCGCACGACCTGCCCGTTGACCTTCGTCACGACCTGGTGGGACGCGCCGTCGGCCTCGTGGATCACGGCGTCGCCGATGGTGGCGTTGATCAGCCGGTCCTCCTGGCCGTAGATCCCGTCGCCCATGTGCTTGCCGTACACCTTCGCGTTGATGGTGATCTTCGTCCCGGCCGCCCAGAAGGCCTGGGGCCGCCAGTGCACCTCCTTCTCGTTGAACCAGTAGAAGGCGCCCTCGACCTTCGGCTCGGTCGTGATCTGGAGCGCGGCCTCGGCCGCGAGCTTGTCCGCGATCGGCTCGTCGAAGTAGAACGCGATCGGCTGCCCCACGCCGACCACCGCCCCGTCCTGCGGGTTCGTCTCGACGTAGGTCAGCGTCCTCGGCTTGACGGTCGAGAACGCCGACGTCGCGGTGACCGCCTTCCCGTCCGCGCCCTGCCCGGTCACCGACATCGTGTAGGCCTTGTCGTAGGCCAGCGCCGCGCTGTTCGCCCACTGGAGCCCGTCGGGGCTGATCGCCCCTTCGACCACGGCCCCGTCGGCGGCGGTCAGCTTCACGTCCGTGAGCTTCCCGTCCGCCGCCGTCGCGATCACCGGCAGCCCCGGCGCCACGCCCGTGGCCCCGTTCGGCGTGCCCAGCGTCAACGTCACCGGCGGCGGGGGCGGCGTGCTGCTGGTCGACGGGGCGTTCTTCCCCTGCACCGGCACCTCGGGCGACGACGAGCACCCTGTGATCAACATCGCAACGACGCCCACCGCGACCAACCCGAACGCCCCGCGCCTACCCGTCATCCCCATCGCACCCATCCGTTCGCCCGGTTCCCCCCGTACAACGAGACAGCGCGCAAGCAGGTGTTACCTCAGCCGTCCCACTCGAGAAGACGCCGTCCTGCCTACCCGAGTTGCTCCGGATACCCGATCGTTACCAGCGCGAAGTTCTCCCCCGCCCAACCCCTCCAAACCCGGCCTGACCAGCCGATTGGGAACTGCGCGAACCGCTGTGCTAATGTTCTTCTCGTCGGAACGGAGCAACACGGTTCAGACAAGATGAAGTGCCAGCGCCGCTAGCTCAGTTGGTTAGAGCAGCTGACTCTTAATCAGCGGGTCCGGGGTTCGAGTCCCTGGCGGCGCACCTGGTTCAAAGAAGTGGTCCAGCATTTATGCTGGACCACTTCTTTGCATTCCGGGGTAGCGCACCCTACCGCTGTGACCAGCACCCACTCCTCTCACGGCGCCCCTGCCCATTCCCGCCTGGGCGTTCCCCCAAGCGTCGAGCGCCCTCCCGATCGCCTTAGCGAGCCGACCACCCCTTCTCCTTGTCGGCCTTCTCCCGTGAAAGCGCTCACAACGCCGCGAGTCGGATTCCCGCTCCATTCCCCAGCGCATCCGAACGACTACCGGTCGAGCAGTTCCCGACCCCCTCCACCCCTGGCACGCGAAGATCGCTCACACCTGCTGCCGACCAGGGCCCCGGCGGTGGGCTCGTCCTGCCAAGAGGGTCGCTCGCAAGCCCGTGAGCAGGGTCTATGCCGAAACCTCATCCGAGCAACTCGGTCGCAGGCCCACGTGAGCCCGATCCCACGCGGCCGTCCCCCTGCTCCACGTCGAACCGTCCCCCTGCCGCTAACCTCGTGGCGCGGCCCGACGGGCACCGAGCGCGCTGGAAACAGCGCCTCGTCGTTGCCCCCACCCGCACGTCCATTCGGCGTGCCCACGTGGGGGAACAGCAGTGGCTCTCGTCCGTCAGAGCGCCGAGGTCCTGCTCGGCGACGCCAGGTCGGACCGGTTGCACACCGTCCTCGCCGAGCAAGCGCGGATCCAGTTCGACACGGGGGTGGGTGACGGCGAGGTGCGGTCGTGGCGCAACAGCCTGCCCGCGTTCCTCTCCGACCTGGTCGACGCCGGTCTCGGACACGTCGAGGTCCTGCTGGAGCACAAGCTGCCGCACAGCCCGAAGCGGGTGGACGTCGTCCTGTGCGGCCGGAGTCCGAAGCACGGCAGGCCGGTGTACGTGCTCGTCGAGCTGAAGCAGTGGTCGAAGGCCGAGCCGTACAGCGACGACCTCGTGCGGATCGACCACTACGCGAACCCGGTCCTGCACCCGGTCGAGCAGGTTCGGCGCTACTGCGAGTACCTCGTCGACTCGACGCCCGCGCTCGCCGAACAGCCCGGTGCCGTGCACGGTCTGGCCTACCTGCACAACGCCCGCGACTCCGGGGTCTGGGGCATCTCCCAGTACGCGATGGACGACTACGGGCGGCTGTTCACGCTCGACACCAAGGGGCAGCTGGTCGACCGCCTGCGGGCGCTGCTCGACCGCGAACCGGCCGCGCGCGACGACTCCCGCCGCGCCGCCGACGAGTTCCTCGGCATGCGCCACGCCCCGTCGAAGCCGCTGCTGGAACTGGCCGCCAAGGAGATCCAGGAGCGCGAGCAGTTCGTCCTCCTCGACGAGCAGCAGGTCGCCTACAGCCTGGTCACCCGAGCGGTCGACCGCGCTCACGCGTCGCGCACGCAGACCGTGGTCGTGATCCTCGGCGGGCCGGGTTCCGGGAAGAGCGTCATCGCGCTCAGCCTGCTCGGCGAGCTGGCCAGGCGCGGGAAGAGCGCCTTCCACGCGACGGGGTCGAGCGCGTTCACCAGCACGATGCGCAGGCACGCGGGCAAGCGCAACCGGCGGGTGCAGACGATGTTCAAGTACTTCAACAACTTCATCGAGGCGGAGCGGTTCGGGCTGGACGTGCTCATCTGCGACGAGGCGCACCGCATCCGGGAGACCAGCGTCAACCGCTACACGAAGAGCGAGGCGCGGGCGAAGGCCCGGCGGCAGATCGAGGAGCTGATCGACGCCGCCAGGGTTCCGGTGTTCCTGCTCGACGAGCACCAGACGGTGCGCCCCGGCGAGATGGGGTCGCTGTCGGAGATCAGGGCAGCGGCCGAAGCCGCGGACTGCAAGGTCGAGGTGGTGCACCTCGGCGGGCAGTTCCGCTGCGGCGGCTCGGAGTTCTACGACACGTGGGTGGCGAGGCTGCTGGGGATCAGGGGCACCCCGACCTCCTGGTCGGACCTGGTCACCCGAACCGACGACGAGTTCGTGGTGCGCAGCGCCGATTCCCCGCGCGAGATGGAGTCGTGGCTGCTCGCGCAGCGGGCGAAGGACCTCGGGACGGCGCGGATCGCCGCCGGGTACTGCTGGACGTGGAGCGATCCCGTGTCCCAGGACGGCACGAAGGTGCTGGTGCCGGACGTGCGGATCGGCGACTGGCACCGGCCGTGGAACGCGAAGCCCGACAAGGTGGTCCCCGACGCGCCCGCGTCGCACTTCTGGGCCAGCGACGACCGCGGCTTCGGCCAGCTCGGCTGCATCTACACCGCCCAGGGCTTCGAGTACGACTGGGCGGGCGTCATCTTCGGGACGGACTTCGTCCGCCGCGGCGACCACTGGGTGGCCCAGCGCGACAACTCGCACGACCCCGCGGTGAAGAGGGCCGACGACCTCCACTTCGCCACGCTGATCCGCAACACCTACAAGGTCCTGCTGACACGGGGCATGCGCGGCGTCTGCGTGTTCTCCGAGGATCCCGAGACGCAGGCCTACCTGCGGAAGTTCGCCGCGTAGCGGTCTACAGCCCCAGCCGCTGCTGCTCGGCCAGCACCACGCGCTTCTCCACCGACACCGTCGAGTCCAGCGCGGCCTCGTGGCCGTGCTTCGCGTCGCTCTCCCGCGCGTAGTGGTCGAACAGCAGCGTCTTGTGGTCGCGGACCTCCCGCACCCGCGCGTCCACGCTGTCCTTCACCAGCAACCGGTGCACGTGGACCTTGCGGACCTGCCCCATGCGGTGGCAGCGGGCGACGGCCTGGTCCTCGGTGCTGGGCTTCCACTGCGGCTCGGCGATGATCACGACGGACGCGGCCTGGATGTTGAGGCCCACCCCGCCCGCCTCGATCTGCGCCGCGAGCACCGCGTGGCCCTCGTGGGCGGTGAAGTCGTCGACCAGCTGCTGGCGGCCGGACGACGAGGTGCTGCCGGTGAGCGGGCCGTAGGCGCCGGTGTGCTCGGCGACCGTGTCGAGGACGTCGAGGAAGTAGGAGAAGACGACGACCTTCCAGCCGTTGTCGCGGGACTCCTCGATGATCTCCAGCATCCGCTCCAGCTTCGCCGAGCCCTCGGGCTTGCCCGGTTCGTAGGCGGCGCGGCGCATGGCCATCAGGTTCCCTGCGCGCACGGCGTCGTGGTAGGCGGTCTGGTCGGGTCCGTCGAACTCGACCCAGTCCTCGACCTCCAGCAGCTCGGGGAGTTCGCCGAGCACGTCCTCCTGGTTGCGCCGCAGGTAGACGGGCGCGACCAGGCGGCGGAACGCCTTGGCGCCGACCACGGCGTCGGTGCCGCCCGCCCGTGCGGCGATGCCCGGCTGGAGGTAGGAGACGAGGGTGCGGAACTCGTCCACGCGGTTCTCCATCGGCGTGCCGGTGAGCAGGACCGCGCGGTCGGCGCGCTGCACCACGGCGTTGACGGCCTTGGAGCGCTGGGTGTCCGGGTTCTTCACGAAGTGCGCCTCGTCCACCACGACGAGCGCCGGGCGGAACCTCTTCGGCAGCGCCAGCTTCGGCAGCGTGCCGAACGTCGTCACGCCGACACCGCCCTGGTCGAGCCACTCGCCGACCGCGCCGTCACGTCCGGCGCCGTGCAGCCGGTGCGGAACGAGGTCGCTGTGCCGGGCGATCTCGTTGACCCAGTTGACGACCACGCTCGCCGGGCAGATCACCACGAACCCGCGACCGCCCTTCGCGGCCAGGCTCGCCATGACGGCGATGGCCTCGATCGTCTTGCCCAGCCCCATCTCGTCGCCGATGATCACGCGTTTCCGGGCGAGCGCGAACTTCGCGCCGAACTCCTGGTAGCCGCGCAGCGAGACCGTGAGCCTGCTCGTGTCGAGCGTGACCGAGTCGACCTCGCGCTCGATGTCCGCGGGCACGAAACCCTTGGCGGCACTGCGATCCGGCACCGCCCCCGCACCCGCCAGGTCGGCGAGCGCGGTGTTGTACGCGGCGGCGTCCAGCTCGTAGTCGCGCCACAGCGCCCGGTGGTCGAGGTCCGGCACGTGCAGCTGGACGCCCACGGCGCGCAGCGCGGCGACGTCCCGGCTGCCGAGCAGTTCCTCCAGCCGCGCCAGCGCGTCCAGCGCCGCCTGCTTGTTCTTCTTGAGGGAGAAGAACATCCGCACACCGCTGGACGCGCGCGACGCCGCGCGCACGTCGGCGTCGACCCGCGCGAGCACGTCGGTGATCGGCTCGTGCAGCGGTGCGACGAGCTGGGTGGCCCGCCGCAGCTTCGACAGGAGCTGGAGCAGCTCGGTCTGCCCCCGACCGGCCCGGTCGGGGTCCAGCCGCACGGAGGTGTCCCGCTTGAGCGAGTCGACGACGGCCCTGGCCGCGTCGAGCAGCTGCCGGGCCGACTGCGGGCCCACACCGGGCACCCCGTCGAGCCGGGCGAACGACGACCCGGCCACGTCGGCCACGGTCTGGAACCCCGCGGCCCTGAGCTTCCCGAGCCGCAGACCGGCCGCCGCGTCGCGCAGCTTCTCCACCGGCATGGCCCGGACCAGGTCAGCGACCAGCGAGTCCCGCACCGCCTCGTACCGGGCCACGGCGAGCGCGCGCAGCCGGTCGGGCTCGTCCCGCACCCCTTCGGCCTGCGTGCGGAACGCGGCAGCGGCGGCCAGCAGCTCCCTGGCGGGCTTGCCGATCTTCGACGAGTCGTTCACGCACGCCCCTTAGCGCCTGACGGACGGCTTCGGTGATGTCGTCGCAGTGTGCCACTCGGGCTCGTGATCCAAACACGCGCGCGCTCAGCCGAAGGCGAGGGCGATCCGGCGGTTCGCGACCAGCCGGGTGCGGTGCACCTCGGGGTCCACGGTGAGCGCTGGCCACCGGTCCAGCCTGTCGTAGGACTTGGCGAGCAGCCAGTGCGCCGCCGCCGGGTTGATCTCCTCCAACGTGCCCTGCGCGGCCATCCGCTCCCTGGCGACGGCGACCTCCCTGGTCACGAAGGCGTTGCGGATCACCCCGCCCGCCACCTCGTCGATGAGGAACACCATCGCGTGCTCGTCGTCGCCGTGCGCGTAGGTGCACAGCAGCGCCAGGTAGCCCGCGTCCAGCGACCGGTCGCAGATCCACGCGCCGCGCACGCCGAGCGAGTCGACGACCGGCGGCGCGAACGCCACCGCCCACTCCCCCGGCCTGCCGGTGAGCAGCACGGCCATGGCCCGCAGCAGTGCCTGGTTGCGCCTGCTGGGCAGTGACACGGCGTGGTCGACCAGCTCCACCCAGAACTTCTCGTCGGCGACACCGGGCGGCACGGCGGAGCTGAGCGTGAGCTCCACCTCCAGCGGGTCGGTCATCTGCGGGAGGTCGCGGCAGGACTGGACGACGGCGCGCTGCGCCAGCCCCAGTTCCGTCCGCTGTGGACCGCGCACCACCTCGATCGGGCGGTGAACCGGCTGCTTGCGGCCCTGTGTCCCACGACTCACCCGCGGAGGCTGACACGGCGGAGGGCGCACCGGCCGCAGCCACACCAGAGCGACGGGGGAGAATCACCCATCGTGGACACCGTGGGCAAGGCACTGTGGGAAGCCGCGGCGAACCCGCGCCTCCGGATCCCGAAGCTCGACGCGGTGTCGTCGGCCGACCTGGACCGGGCGATCACCGACGTGCTGCACCGCGAACTGGACAACCTGTGGAACGCGGGCTGGCTGCCGTACGACCTGGTGCAGGTCGTCGGGCGGCACGACGACGAGCGGGCGGTCTCGATGCTGGTCGACGCCATCGCGTCGGAGGTCGAGCGGTACCCGGAGGCGACGATCCACCCGCGCTGGCGCGACCAGCTCGGGGAGATCGACGCGACCGTGTGGTGGGACCGCGGGCAGCCGCACGTGGACGAGTGGGCGCGCAAGCACATCGAGCTGCGGCAGGACGCCGTGGAGGTCGTCGTGGCGCTGCTGTCCCGGCTGCTGCTGCTCCCCCGGTTGCAGAACATCCTGCCGCGTCCGGGCTCGGCGACGATCGAGGTCACGCACGTCGGCGTCAGCTCCAAGGTGCTGAACCGGGTCAGGGGGCTGCTCGCGAAGGCCGAGTCGTCGCAGTTCCCCGACGAGGCCGAGGCGCTGTCGGCCAAGGCCCAGGAGCTGATGAACCGGCACGCGTTCGAGCGCGCGGCGGTCGACGCGGACGCGCACGTCCCGCAGACCGCGACCTCGCGGCGGATGTGGCTCGACAAGAGCTACTTCGACGGCAAGGCGCAGCTCGTGCACGTGGTGGCGAAGGCGAACCGGTCGCGGGCCGTCGTGTACGGCAACATCGGGTTCGTCGCGCTGGTCGGCGAGGAGATGGACCTGGAGATCGTCGAGCTGCTGTCGACGTCGCTGCTGGTGCAGGCCACCAGGGCGATGGTGGCGGCGGGCTCGGGGGCGTCCAAGGGCGCCGAGGCGCGCAGCCGCGGCTACCGCAAGTCGTTCCTCTACTCCTACGCGCACCGCGTCGGCGAACGGCTGGAGGCCGCGACCGAGGCGCCCGCCTCCGACGACCGGTTGCTGCCCGTGCTGTCGGAGCGCAAGCAGGCCGTGGACGTGCTGTTCGAGACCCTGTTCACCAAGACGAAGTCGAAATCCGTCACGGTGCGCAGCGAAGCGGGCTGGGACGCGGGCCGCACCGCCGCCAACTCGGCGAACCTGACGGTGAACCGGGCCGCGCTGGGCGGTGGCCCGGCAACCTGACCCGGTGGCCGAAACCCTCATCGGAGTAGAAGACCTCGAACCGCCGCGCTGGGCGTCCGTGGACGCGCAGGTGGCCGCCGCCGGGACGTGGCGGACGCTGGCCGCGGTGCCCGCCGCGACGTGGCTGGTGATCCGGCTCGCGTGGCGGACCTCGCGGTGGCTGACGGCGCTGGCGGGCGTGATCCAGGTGCTGTCCGGGTGCGTGACGGCGTTCGGGCTGCTCGCCACCGCCAGCGTGTTCACCCGGCTGCTGGAGGAGGGGCCCACGCCGCAGCGGCTGGTGGCCGCGCTGCCGTCGATCGGGCTGCTCGTCGGGTCGTTCGCGCTGCGCGGGCTGCTGGACAGCGCGGCGGGCGCGGTGCAGGGCGCGTTGACGCCGCGCGTGCGGCACGCGGCGCAGGACACGCTGAACACGGCGGTGATCGGCGTGGACCTGGCGGCGTTCGACGACCCGGACTTCCGCGAGCTCGTCCGGCAGGGCGGTCGGCACGCGATGAACTCGATCGAGGTCGCCAACCGGGTGGTCGCGGACCTCGTGTCGGCGCTGATCTCGCTGCTGGCCGCGATGGTCACGGCGGGCGTGCTGAACCCGTGGCTGGCGCCCGTGCTGCTGCTCTCGGCCGTCGCGGACGGCTGGGCGGCGATGCGGGTCGCGAAGCTCGGCTACCGCAACTTCCTCCGGATGGTGACCCGTCACCTGCGCCTGTTCGTGGTGGAGAACCTGATGGTCGCGAGGGACGTGGCCGTCGAGCGGTTCGCGCTGACGCTCCAGGAGCCGCTGATCGCCGAGCACCGGCGGATCGCGAACGACGTGACGGCGGAGGAGGTGCGGATGGAGTCGCGCAAGACGCTGGTGCGGCTCGTGGGGCGGACCCTGGCGGGGATCGGCACCGGGATCGCCTACCTCGTCCTCGGGTTCCTGCTCTACACGAACGCGATGCCGCTCGCGCTGGCGGGCGCGGCGGTGGTCGCGATGCGCACGGCGTCGACCTCGCTGTCCACCACGATGTACGCGGTGAACCAGCTCTACGAGCACTCGTTCTACATCGACTTCTACCGGCGGCTGCTCGCCACCGCGCACACCCGCCACCACGTGTCGACGGGTGTCACCGCGCCCGCCGACCCGGCCGTGATCCGGCTGGAGGACGTGACGTTCACCTACCCCGACGCCGACCGGCCCGCGCTGATCGGCGTCGACCTGGAGATCAACCGCGGCGAGGTCGTCGCGCTGGTCGGCCAGAACGGGTCCGGCAAGACCACGCTGGGCAAGCTGATCACCGGCCTCTACACGCCCGACGAGGGCCGGGTGCTGTGGGACGACGTGGACATCGCCGCCGCCGACCGGAAGTCCGTGCACACGCGGATCTCGGTGATCTCGCAGGAACCCGCGCGCTGGCCCATGACCGCGGGCCACAACATCCGGGTCGGCAGGCTCGACCGCCACGACCCCTCCGGCGAGGGGTGGGCGGAGGCCGTGGACCAGTCCGGCGCGCGGTCGGTGCTGGAGGCGCTCCCGCGCGGCGAGAAGACGGTGCTGTCGAAGGAGTTCAAGGACGGCCACGAACCCTCGGGCGGCCAGTGGCAGCGGATCAGCGTGGCGCGCGGCATCTACCGCGACGCCGCCGTCCTGGTCGCCGACGAGCCCACGGCCGCGCTGGACGCCAAGGCCGAGGCGACCGTGTTCGCCGGCCTCCAGCACGCGACGCGGTCGAGGACCACGATCCTGGTCACCCACCGCTTGGCGAACATCCGCCACGTGGACCGCATCGTCGTGCTGGACGACGGCCGCGTCGTCGCCCAGGGAACGCACGACGAGCTGATGGCGGCCGACGGCGTCTACCGCGAGCTGTACGACATCCAGGCCCGCGCCTACGAGCGCTGAGCCACCGCGATCCGCCGCGACACCAGCAGCCGCACCACGTACACGTCCGGGTCGATCCCCAACCCCGGCCCGCCGTCGACCTTCCCGTACGCCTCGGCCAACCGCCGGTGCGCCTCGTCGGCCGCGATCTCCTCGACGGCCCCGTGCTCGCCGAGCATCGTCCGCGCGGTCTCGACGTCCTTGGTGATGAACGCGTTCTTCACCACCCCGCCCAGGTTCTCGTCCACCAGGTACAGCCCCGCGTGCACCTCGTCGCCGTAGGAGTAGGTGCACAGCAGCGTCTGGTGCCCCTCCTCGGACCGCTGGTCGACCACCCAGCACTCGCCGACCACCAGTCCGTCCAGCGCGGCCGGCCACCCCGGCTCGGGCAGGTCGCCCAGCCCGTCCGCCGCCGCGGCGGCACCCGACTCGGGCACCAGCACCGCCACGGCCCGCAGCAGCGCCAGGCTCCGCCTGCTCGGCACCGCCACGGCGTTCGCGATCACCCCGGGCCACACGTCCTCGTCCAGGGCGGGCGCCACCGCGGCGCTCAACGCCACCTCGACGTCCAGCGGGTCCGTGAGCTGCGGCAACTGTCGGGCGGCGTCGACGACGGCTCGCTGCGCGGGCGTCAACGGGGGCAGCGCGCCCCGGTGGGACTTCACGGGGATCGGCTTGCGGATCGGCGTCCTGCGACTCATCGCGCCCACGCTGCCA
>NZ_DASUSQ010000069.1:0-34630 GCF_036375055.1 Umezawaea sp. | reverse complement strand
GCCTCGGACGTCACCCATGGTCTGTCGTCTCCTGGTGTCGTGCGCCGGCCCGCGGGCGGCGGTGGCGCGTGGGGTCGATGCGTGGTCGGTCCGGGGGCTACCCGTGCGCGGCGGCCATGATCGCCGCCTCGACGTCGCGGCCCTCCTCCTCGGCGGCGCGGGCCGCCTCGAGGACGCGCTTGTAGTCCTTGGGCATGACCTTCACGAACGACCGCACGGCCCGGTACCAGTCGTCGAGGAGTCGCTGGGCGACGGCGGAGCCGGTCTCGTCGAGGTGGCGCTGGACGATGTCGCGGAGCCAGGCCTGGTCCTCCTCCTCGAGGGGGTCGAGGTCGACCATCTCGGGGTTGAGGTCGCGGTGGAACACCTTGTCGGGGTCGTACACGTAGGCCATGCCACCCGACATCCCGGCGCCGAAGTTCCGTCCGGTCGGCCCGAGGATGACGGCGCGGCCGCCGGTCATGTACTCGCAGCCGTGGTCGCCGACGCCCTCGACGACCGCGGTCGCGCCGGAGTTGCGCACGCAGAAGCGCTCCCCGACGACCCCCCGGAGGTAGGCCTCTCCCCCGGTGGCGCCGTACAGGATGACGTTGCCGGCGATGATCGAGTCCTCGGCGACGAAGTCCGGGTGGGTCTCCTCCGGTGGCCGGACCACGAGCCGGCCGCCGGACAGGCCCTTGCCGACGTAGTCGTTGCCGTCGCCGACCAGCCGCAGCGTGATGCCCTTCGGCAGGAACGCGCCGAACGACTGGCCCGCGGTGCCGGTGAAGGTGATGTCGATCGTGTCGTCCGGCAGCCCCTCACCGCCCCAGCGCCTGGTCAGCTCCGAGCCGAGCATGGTGCCTACCGTGCGGTTCACGTTGCGCACGGGCAGCTCCAGCCGCACCCGGTCGCCGGAGGACAGGGCGCCCTCGGCGAGCTGGATCAGCGTGTTGTCGAGCGCCTTCTCCAGACCGTGGTCCTGCGTCGTGGTCTGGTGCCGCGACGCGCGCGGCGGCAGCTCCGGCACGTGGAAGATCGGCGACAGGTCGAGACCCGCGGCCTTCCAGTGGTCGATCGCCTTGCGCTTGTCGAGCACCTCGGCGTGCCCGACGGCCTCCACGAGCGAGCGGAAACCGAGCTGCGCCAGCAGTTCCCTGACCTCCTGCGCGACGAACTCGAAGAAGTTCACCACGTGCTCGGCCTGGCCGGTGAACTTGGCGCGCAGCACCGGGTTCTGCGTCGCGACGCCGACCGGGCAGGTGTCCAGGTGGCACACGCGCATCATGACGCAGCCCGACACGACCAGCGGCGCGGTCGCGAAGCCGAACTCCTCCGCGCCGAGCAGCGCGGCGATCACGACGTCGCGGCCGGTCTTGAGCTGGCCGTCGGTCTGCACCACGATCCGGTCGCGCAACCTGTTGGCCAGCAACGTCTGCTGCGTCTCGGCGAGACCCAGCTCCCACGGTCCGCCCGCGTGCTTGAGGGAGGACAGGGGGGAGGCGCCGGTGCCGCCGTCGTGCCCGGAGATCAGCACCACGTCGGCGTGCGCCTTGGACACGCCCGCCGCGACCGTGCCGACACCGACCTCGGACACCAGCTTCACGTGGACGCGGGCGGCCGGGTTGGCGTTCTTCAGGTCGTGGATGAGCTGCGCGAGGTCCTCGATGGAGTAGATGTCGTGGTGCGGCGGTGGGGAGATGAGCCCGACGCCCGGCGTGGAGTGCCGCGTCTTCGCGATCCACGGGTACACCTTGGTGCCGGGCAGCTGCCCGCCCTCGCCGGGCTTCGCGCCCTGCGCCATCTTGATCTGGATGTCGTCGGCGTTCACCAGGTACTCGCTGGTGACGCCGAACCGGCCGGACGCCACCTGCTTGATCGCCGACCGGCGCAGGTCGCCGTTGGCGTCGCGGGTGTAGCGGTCGCTGTCCTCGCCGCCCTCACCGGTGTTGGACTTCGCGCCCAGCCGGTTCATCGCGATGGCCAGGACCTCGTGCATCTCCTTGGAGATCGAGCCGTAGGAGATGGCGCCGGTGGCGAACCGCTTGACGATCTCGGAGACCGGTTCGACCTCCTCGATCGGCACCGGGGGCCGCAGCCCCTCCTTGAACGCGAACAGCCCGCGCAGGGTCAGCAGCCGTTCCGACTGCTCGTCGACCGCGCGCGTGTACTCCTTGAAGACGTCGTAGCGCCCGGACCGGGTGGAGTGCTGGAGCTTGAAGATTGTCGTGGGGTTGAACAGGTGCGCCTCGCCCTCGCGACGCCACTGGTAGTCGCCGCCGACCTCCAGCTCGCGGTGGTTCGCGTGCATCCCGTCGGCCGGGAACGCCTTGCGGTGCCGCTTCGCCACCTCCTCGGCCAGCACGTCGAAGTCGACGCCGCCGAGCCGGGACGTGGTGCCGGTGAAGCAGTCGTCGATGACGGCCGACCCGATGCCGATCGCCTCGAAGATCTGCGCACCCGTGTAGGACGCGACCGTCGAGACGCCCATCTTCGACATCGTCTTGCGGACGCCCTTGCCCAGCGCCTTGATCAGGTTCCGGGCGGCGTGGTGCGGGTCGGTGTCGCCGAGCAGGCCGCGCCGGGCCAGGTCCTCCACGGTGCTCATCGCCAGGTACGGGTTCACGGCCTTGGCGCCGTACCCGACCAGCAGGGCCACGTGGTGCACCTCGCGGGCGTCACCGGACTCGACGATGAGCCCGACCTGCGTGCGGGTCTTCTCGCGCACCAGGTGGTGGTGCACCGCGCCGGTCAGCAGCAGCGACGGGATCGGCGCCTTCGTCGCGGTCACCCCGCGGTCGGACAGCACGATCACCCGCGCGCCGTCCTCGATGGCCTCCGACACCTCGGAGCGGATCTGGTCCAGCCGGGCCACCAGCGCCGCGCCGCCGCCGCGCACGTCGTACGTGCCGCGGACCGTGACGGCCTGGAACTCCGGGAACTCGCCGTCGTCGTTGACGTGCGTGATCTTGGCCAGCTCGTCGTTGTCCAGCACCGGGAACGGCAGGGTGATGCGCCTGCACGAGTCCGCGTCGGAGATCAGCAGGTTCGGCTCGGAGCCGACCGTGGTCTGCAACGAGGTGATCAGCTCTTCGCGGATCGAGTCCAGCGGCGGGTTGGTCACCTGGGCGAACAGCTGGGTGAAGTAGTCGAAGAGCTGCCGCGGCTTGTCCGACAGCGGCGCGAACGGGGCGTCGTTGCCCATCGAGCCGATCGGCTCCGCGCCGGAGGCCGCCATCGGCCGCAGGAGGACGTTCACCTCCTCCTCGGTGTAGCCGAAGGCCTGCTGCCGCACCACGAGCGACGCGTGCGACGGCACCTCGCGCTCCCGCACCGGCAGGTCGTCGAGCGCCACCAGGCCCTCGGCGGTCCACTCGGCGTACGGGTGCGCGGCGGCCAGCTCGCCCTTGATCTCGTCGTCGTCGATGATCCGACCGGCCGCGGTGTCCACGAGGAACATGCGGCCCGGCTCCAACCGTCCCTTCCGGACGATGGTCGCGGGGTCGAACTCCAGCACGCCGGCCTCGCTGCCGAGCACCACGAGCCCGTCCTCGGTGACCCAGTACCGGGCCGGGCGCAGGCCGTTGCGGTCCAGCACCGCGCCGATGACCGTGCCGTCGGTGAACGACACCAGCGCGGGCCCGTCCCACGGCTCCATGAGCGTGGCGTGGAACTCGTAGAACGCGCGCCGCGCGGGATCCATCTCGGTGTGGTTCTCCCACGCCTCCGGGATCATCATCAGCACCGCGTGCGGCAGCGACCGGCCGCCGAGGTGCAGCATCTCCAGCACCTCGTCGAACGAGGCGGAGTCGCTCGCGCCGCGGGTGATGACCGGGAAGATCCGCGAGAGGTCGCCGTCGATGACGTCGGAGGCGAGCGTCGACTCGCGGGCGTCCATCCAGTTCCGGTTGCCGCGCAGCGTGTTGATCTCGCCGTTGTGCGCCACGTACCGGTACGGGTGCGCCAGCGGCCACGACGGGAACGTGTTCGTGGAGAACCGGGAGTGCACCAGGCCGATGGAGCTGGTGACCCGCTCGTCGACCAGGTCCGGGAAGAACCGCTCCACCTGGGGCTCGGTCAGCATGCCCTTGTAGACGATCGTCCGCGCGGACAGCGACGGGAAGTACACGTCCGCCGCGTGCTCGGCGCGCTTGCGCACGACGAACGCCAACCGCTCCAACGCCAGCCCCTCGACGGCCGGGTTGCGCGGTGCGACGAACACCTGGGCGAAGTGCGGCATCGTCGTGGCCGCGGTCGGCCCGACGTGCTCGGTGTCGACCGGCAGGTCTCTCCAGCCCAGGACGTCGGCGTCCTCCTCGGCGGCGATCCGGCCGATCGTCTCGACGACCTCGGCGCGCGCGGCCGGGTCGACGGGCAGGAACGCCGTCCCCACGGCGTACCCACCGCCCTCCGGCAGCGCGAAGTCGACGACCTCGCGGTAGAAGTCGTGCGGCACCTGGATCAGGATCCCGGCACCGTCGCCCGTCTCGGGCTCCGCGCCCCGAGCACCCCGGTGCTCCAGGTTGCGCAGCGCGACGAGCGCCTTGGACACGATGTCGTGGTTGCGGCGTCCGGCCAGGTCGGCGACGAACGCGACTCCGCACGCGTCGTGCTCGAACTGCGGGTCGTACAGACCGGGTGTGGAGCTCGGGTGCTGCTTGTGGTGGGTCACAGCCTGCGGCCCTCCCATGACTAGTAGCTGAACAGGGGCTCACGTCGTTCGGGCACACGTCGGTGGCCGACGCCCAGCACGACGAGGTGTCGTGGGCACGGCCTGCTCGGGTACGGCGAAACGTCGGTTTGCTACCGGTGGTGATGACCGCACGCCGTTGTGCGGGAGGCACTGCGTGGTGCTCGCGCACTCGGCCGGATGGCGGATCGTGGTGCGCTGGGGTTGTGCGCCGGGGGTGACCCGGTCTTGTGACGATAGTGTGAATTCGCCGTTATGGCTCTAGTCCGTCCAGGGCTCGTGGGAAATCCCACCCCTTGTTGACATTCTCCCGGTGGCTGGAACAGCCGATGGGGTAGTCCGAACGGGTGTTCTCGCAGGTCGTTCGAGGGTCAGGGCTTGCGGCGCAGCAGGTAGGTGTCCATGATCCAGCCCTTGCGCTCCCGCGCCTCGGCCCTGGTGGCGGCGATCCGCTCGCCGACCTCGCCGACGGGGCCCGAGATGAGCAGTTCGTCCGGTGTCCCCACGTACGCGCCCCAGTAGACGTGCACGTCGTCGTCGACGCCGGTGAACGAGTTGTGCGCGTCCAGCATGACCACCACGTCGTCCACGTCGGCGGGGAAACCCTCGGCCAGCCGCCGCCCGGTGGTGATCTGCACGGGCCGCCCGACCCGGTTGAGGCTGGTCCGGTGCTTCGCGACCAGCGCCTGCACGCTGGTGATGCCGGGGACGACCTCGTAGTCGAACTCCACGCCGCCGCGCGCCAGGATGTCCTCGACGATCGCGAGCGTGCTGTCGTAGAGGGCGGGGTCGCCCCACACCAGGAACGCCCCGGTCTGCCCGTCCTCCAGCTCGGTGCGGATCAGCTCCTCGCACACGTCGGCCCGGCGGCGGCGCCAGTCGTGCACGGCCTCGGCGTACGCGGGCGTCGTCCGGTCGCGGTCCGGGTCGCGCGCCTCCACGACCCGGTAGTCCCGCTCGACGTGCCGGTCCAGGATCTCCTGCCGCACGTCCACCAGGTCCTGCTTCACCTCGCCCTTGTCGAGGACGAAGAACACGTCGACCCGGTTGAGCGCCTTGACCGCCTGGATGGTGACGTAGTCGGGGTCGCCCGCGCCGATGCCGATGAGGAGGATCTGCTTCACGGACCGGAGTCTGCCGGCTCCGAACCCCTCGGCCAGTCGTGCTCGCGCATGGCGCCGCGCACACACCCGGCGGCGGCGACGAGCAGCGTGGCCGCGAGCACCGCGGGCCACAGCGTGGCGGACGTGATCGCGATGGCGATGTTCGTGAGGCCCGTGAGGGCGAACAGGACGGCGGGCACCAACCAGGCCCGTTCATAACCCTGCGTGACCCGGTGTCTCACCGAATGGTCGATCATGGTGCTCCTCCAAGCCCTGTGACGCCCATATCGGCGGCACCCCGAGCGGGGTTACCCACTTTCGCCATGAATCACACGTGTTTCCGACGAGCGGTCGCTCCGGTGGGGCGGACGGTCACGCGCGGTCGAGCCTGGGGAAGAGGATCTCCCTGAACAGCAGGAGCACGGCCGCTGCCAGCGGAATCGCGACGATGGCCCCGACGACCCCCAGCAGGGTCCCCCCGATGAGGACGGCCGCGACCGTCACCACGTCGGGAACCTGGACCACCCGCCCCATGATCTTCGGAGCAAGGAGGTAGTTCTCCACGGTCTGGTAGACGATGAAGAAAATCGCCGTCGCGATGCCTACGGGGAGTGACACCGTCAGGGCGATGAGGCTCACGACGACCGCCGCGATGGTCGCCCCGACGGCCGGGATGAGGTCCAGGATCATCACGGCGATGGCGAGCAGGAGCGCGTAGGGGATGCCGAACACGATCAACCAGATGAACGTCACACCGCCCGCGATGAGCGAGATCAGCACGTTGCCGAGCACGTAGCCGCCGATCCTGGCGAACATCTGGTCGCCGATCAGGATCGCGCGGGGCCGCCGGGAACTCGGCACGAACCGGTACATCGTGCGGCGGATCGCGGGCAGGTAGCCGAGGAAGTACGCGGTCAGGATCAGCACGATGACCGTGTTCGTCAGCACCCCGAACACCATCCGGCCCGCGCCGAGGATCCCGTTCATCAGGGTGTCCTGGTTCGTGCTGAGCAGCTTCTGCACGCGGTCCCGCAGGTCGAAGCGCTCGTCCAGCTCGGAGACCCAGGAGCCCTTCGACGTCAGCTCGGTCAGGTACTCCGGCGCGCGGGACGCGAACTGCGTCGCCTGGTCGACCAGCGGGGTGATCGCCATGACCAGGAAGCCGACGAACACGGCGACCAGCGTCGCCAGCACGGTCGCGACCGCGGCGGCGCGGGGCCAGGCGTGCCGCGCGAGCCACGACACCGCGGGCTCCAGGCCCACCGCGAGGAAGAACGCCAGCCCGATGAGGACGAGCACGTCCCGCGTCCCCAGCACGAGCTGGGCGAGCACGTAGGTGACGGCGACCCCCGCCGCGCCCGCCATCCCGACGAAGAACGGGGACCGGCGGTCGAGGGGACGCCCGAGCCTGCCCAGCGGGCGCTCGTCGCTGCGCATCCGCTCCGCCTCGGCCTCCGCGTCGGCGATCGGCCCCTCGTCGTCCCGCTCGTGCGGTTGCGCGACCAGGTCGTGGTGCGCTCGGGACGCCGCCCCGTCAGCAGAATCGGACATGCCGCCCGGATGCCCTGGCGGTCCGCACAGAAAACCTGCAACCGCCTCACGGGGTTCCGCCGGTTCCGCGCGACTCCGGTGCCATGAGCGGACGCGCACCGGACCACGACCGCGGCCTCGCCTTCGACCTGGCGACGCTGAACCGGCGCCGCGTGCTCGCCCTCCTCGGCGGTGCGGGCCTCGCCACCCTCGTCGGCTGCGCGAGCGGGTCCGCCCCGGTCGCGTCGACCGCCGCCGGGTCGTCCTCCACCGCCGCGTCGGCGGCCGACTGCGCCGCGGAGATCCCGGACGAGACGGCGGGCCCGCACCCCGGCGTCGACCTCTAACGGCCCCAGGCCGCGCCCACCTCGTCGGCGAGGGCGAGCCCCTGGAGCCTGCCCGCGCGCGCCACCGGCTCCCTGGTCGTGGGGTCGAGCGGGTTGGGGCCGATCGCGGCCAGGCCCGCCTCGTCGACGTCGACCACCAGCACCTCGGACCCGTCCGCGCGCAGCGCCTCCACCTGCGGGGTGAGGGTGTCCACCTCCTCCACCACCATCGCCCTGAGCACCAGCACGACGTCGTGGCCCCGCGCGAGGTCCGCGTTCTCCGCGCTGCGGACGCCGCCGTCGACGTACCGGGCGCCGCCGATCGTGACCGGCGGCCAGATCACCGGCACCGCGCAGCTCGCCGTCACCGCGTCGACCAGCCCGACCCCGCTGTCCGCGTCGAAGACCCGCTCCAGCCCGGTCGCCGCGTCCACGGCCACCAGCCGCAGCGGCGTCGCGGGCCACGCGTCGACGGGTACCCGCGCGGCGATCACCTCCCGCCGACGCCCTTCGGCGACGGTGGGCGCGGCGAGCGCGGTCTGGCCGATCCGGCGGCGCACCTCGACGGGATCGGTGTCGCCGTCGGCGAAGCCGAACACCTCGGCCAGCCGGTCGAGGTCGAAGTCGGCGGCCAGTTCCGGGGCCTGCGCCCCCGGCTCCACCTGCCTGCGCAGCAGCTCGGGCAGCCCGAGGTCGCTGGTGATCTGCGCCGCGACCGACGCGCCCGCCGACGTGCCGACCACGAGGTCCGGCCGCGTCACGTCGACACCGCCCTCGGCCAGCCCGGCCAGGACGCCGATCTCCCAGGCGATGCCCGCCACCCCGCCGCCGCCGAGGACCAGTGCGCGTGTCATGCCTCCACCAGTACCACCGCGGATGGGCCGGAGCACCGGTCCCGTGCTTTGATCACCGCGTGGCCCATCCAGGAGAACCCCACCACGACGGCCTGGCGGGCAGGCTGAACTGGCTGCGGGCCGGTGTCCTCGGCGCCAACGACGGCATCGTGTCGACCGCCGGTCTGGTCGTCGGCGTCGCGGGCGCCACGACGGACCGCACGGCGATCCTCGCCGCGGGCGTCGCCGGTCTGGTCGCCGGGTCCCTGTCGATGGCGGGCGGCGAGTACGTGTCGGTCAGCACCCAGCGCGACACCGAGAGCGCCGCGCTGGACAAGGAGCGCGCCGAACTCCGGGACACGCCCGTCGAGGAGGAGCGCGAACTCGCCGCGATCTACCGGGACAAGGGGTTGTCGGCGGACCTCGCCGACGAGGTCGCGGCGGAGCTGACCCGCAAGGACGCGCTGCGCGCGCACGCCGACGCCGAACTCCGGATCGACCCGGACAACCTGACCAGCCCGTGGCAGGCGGCCTGGGCGTCGCTGGTCGCGTTCGCGCTCGGCGCCCTGGTGCCGGTCGTCGCGATCACGGCCCCGCCCGTCTCGTGGCGCGTGTGGACGTGCGTCGTCGCCGTCGTGCTCGGGCTCGTGGTGACCGGGATCATCAGTTCGAGGCTCGGCGGGGGCGAACCGCGCAGGGCGGTCGCGCGGAACGTACTCGTGGGAAGCCTGACGATGGTGATCACCTACTACGCGGGTGTCCTGTTCGGCGTCACGGTCGGTTAGCGGGAGGGAAGCACGTGGACGAGGTGCGCGCGGTCGACACCGGAGCTCGGACGGTCACCAGGCAGGTGGTGGTGAACGCCCCGGCGGCGACGCTGTTCGCCATGCTCGCCGACCCCCGCAGGCACGGCGAGGTCGACGGGTCCGGCACGGTGCTCAGCGGGGTGCGCGGCCCCGCCCGCCTCAGCGAGGGCGCGGAGTTCTCCGTCGCCATGAGGATGTACGGCGTCCCCTACCGCATCACCAGTCGCGTGACCGCGTTCGAGGACGGCAGGCTGATCGAGTGGCGCCACCCGATGGGCCACCGCTGGCGGTGGACGTTCGAGGAGCACGAGGGCCGCACGACGGTGACCGAGACGTTCGACTACACCACCGCCCGCTCGCCGAAGGCGCTGGAACTGCTGAGGATGCCCGCCCTCAACGCGAAGGGCATCAGGGCGACGCTGACCGGGCTGCGCGACCGGTTCTAGCGGCGGCTCAGCCCGACTCGGTGATCTTCCAGCGGGGGCCGTCCTGCCAGTTCGCCTCCAGCTTGGACTTCTCCGTCGCGCTCTGGAACTCCACCACCAGGGTCGTCCCGGCGGGCTGCTGCACGGACACCGCGAAGCCCTGCCGGGGCGTCGCCGAGATCGTCTGCACGGAGTCGGCTCCGAACCGGACGGCCAGTTCCCCGCCGTCGAGCTGGAAGCTGCGGAGGTAGACCTGCTTCCCGTTCTCCTCCGTCCAACTGCCCTCGGTGGACGCCAGCCGCGCGGGTGAGGTCGCCGTCGTCGTCGGTGACGACGGCGTGGCCGACGCCGACGAGCTGGGCGGGGCGGAGGACGAGGGCGGCGCCGTGGGTCGGGGAGTGGTCGTCGTGGTGGCGGAGCTGGGCGTGGCGCTGCTGGCCACGAGGGTCTGACCGGTGACCACCTGCGGTCTCTGCTGGACACCCGCGTCGAGGACGGAGCGGACGCCGAGCCAGGACAGCGCCACGGCGACGGCCGTCGATGCCAGCCAGGCCGCGATGTACCGGATGCCATGTGCCACGGGTGGCATCCTGCCAGTACCTTCCTCCCATGCCTTCGGTGCTGCTCGTGGAGGACGATCCGGTGGTGCGGTCGGCCGTGACCAGGGCCCTCACCGCGCTCGGCAACGCGGTCACCCCCGTGGGGACCGCGCTGGACGCGTTGCGGGAGATCACGTCGGGCACGTTCGACGTGGTCGTGCTGGACCTCGGCCTGCCGGACATGGACGGCGGCGACGCCCTGCGCATGATGCGCGGGGTGTGCGACGTGCCCGTGATCGTGGCGACCGCGCGCGACGACGAGACGGAGATCGTGCGCCTGCTGAACGCGGGCGCCGACGACTACCTGGTGAAGCCGTTCTCCAGCGACCACCTCGCGGCGCGACTGGCCGCCGTGCTGCGCCGGGCCAGACGCGACGACGCCCACGAGCCGCTGCGGGTCGGCGAGCTGGTGGTGGACCTGGAGCGGCGCGAGGCGTCGCTGGGGTCGCGGACGCTCGCGTTGACGCGCAAGGAGTTCGACCTGCTCGCCTACCTGGCGGCCCGCGAGGGCAAGGTCGTGCCGCGCGCCGAACTCCTGTCGAACCTGTGGAACATGCCGGGCAACCAGGACGACCAGACGCTGGACGTCCACCTGTCCTGGCTGCGCCGCAAGCTCGGTGAACGCGCCGCGGCACCCCGCTACCTGCACACCGTGCGCGGTGTCGGCTTCAAGCTGACGGCGGCTGGGTGAGGCGCTCGCTCGCGCTCGTCGCCCTCGCGGTCACGTCCATGATCGCGTTGGCGTTCCTCATCCCCCTGGCGATGGTGGTGGCACAGCTCGCCGAGGACCGCGCACTCGCCGAAGCCGAACGCCAGGCCGTGGCGCTCACACCCGTCCTGGTCATCACCAACGAGCCGAGGGCCGTCGAGCAGGCGCTCGCCAGCACGCAGTACGGCGGTGCGGGCCGGATCGCGGTGCACCTGCCGGGCGGGCAGGTGCTCGGGTTCGTGAAGTCGACGCCCGAGCAGCTCGCCACCGCGAAGGAGGAGGGCAAGTCGTTCACCGCGTCGGTGTCCGACGGCCGCGTCTACCTCCAGCCCGTGGTGCTCGACCGCGGCCGGGTGGCCGTCGTGGAGGCGTTCATCCCCGAGGCCGACCTGTCCAGGGGTGTCGAGTCGGCGTGGCTCGCGCTGTCCGGCGTCGCCATCGTGCTGGTGCTCGGGTCGGTGCTGGTGGCCGACCGGCTGGGCGCGCGGGTCGTGAGCGCGGCCTCCGCGCTGGCCGACGGCGCCCGGAAGATGGAGCAGGGCGACCTGGGCGCGCGGGTGGAGCCCACGGGGCCGCCGGAACTGGTCGAGGCGGGCGGCGCGTTCAACCGCATGGCGGCGCGGATAGGTCAGCTGGTGGCCTCCGAACGAGAAGTCCTCGCGGACCTGTCGCACCGCCTGCGCACACCGCTGACCGCGCTGCGGCTCGATTCCGAAACCCTCGGCACCGACAGCAGCGCGAACCGCGTCCGCCAAGCCGTGCACGCGCTGGAGCGCGAGGTCAACGAACTCATCCGCGCGGCCCGCCGCGAACTCGCCGACCCGGACAGCAACCGGTGCGACGCGGCCCTCGTGGTGCAGGACCGGCTGGTGTTCTGGTCGGCGCTGGCCGACGACCAGCAGCGCCTGTGGAACCTGCGCGGCACCGAGAAGCGGGCCATGGTGGGCCTCGCCAGGTCCGACCTCGCGGCCGCGATGGACGCCGTGATCGGCAACATCTTCCGGCACACGCCGGAGGGCACGAACTTCGTGGTGGCCCTGTTCCACCAGGCCGAACGCGTCGTCATCGTCATCGAGGACGCCGGTCCCGGCATCCCGGACGCGGAGGCCGCGATGCGGCGCGGCGTGAGCGGAGCGGGCTCGACCGGACTGGGCATGGACATCGTCCGCCGGGCGGCCGAGGCGACCGGCGGCTCGCTGCGGATCGACCGAGGACCGCTGGGCGGCACGCGGGTCCAGCTGCGTCTGACCAGGCTGCCGGACTGATCGGCGGAATAACTTTAATTATCCTGATGTCTACATTAAATGTTCCATAAATAATCGTTCCTTGACATTGTTTCGAATGCGACTAGGGTTTTGCGAGGTCTTTGTTTCCCCAATGTCGCAGAAGAGGAACTCCGCCGTGCCACGCACCACAACCGCCATCCGCTCGCTCCTGCTGGCCGTCAGCGCCGCCGTGCTGGTCGCCGGGTGCGAAGGCGGTGGCACCGTCGGTGCGGGCGGTGGCGGCGGGTTCGTGACCCAGACGCCGAGCGCGGTCGCCACCTCGCAGTCCACGGCCGCGCTGGTCGGCGAGACCGGGTCGACGGCGGGGTCCAGCAGCAGCGCGGCCCCGAGCAGCAGCGCGGAGTCGTCCGCGCCGACCACCACGACCACGACCACCACCAGCGAGACGTCCTCGGTCGCGCCGCCCGTGGAGAACACGCCCGAGCCGCCCGCCGACCCGCCCGCGCCGCCGGTGGAGCAGACCCCGCCGCCGACCGAGGCGCAGGGCCAGGAGGCGAAGGTCCTGGAGATCACCAACCGGGAGCGCGCCGCCGCGGGCTGCCCGGCGCTGAAGGCCGACGACCGCCTCGCGGCCGCCGCCCGCGGCCACAGCGAGGACATGGCCAAGCAGAACTACTTCGACCACAAGTCGAAGGACGGCCGCTCGTTCGTCGACCGCATCAAGGCCGCGGGCTACCCCAGCCCCGGCGCGGAGAACATCGCCGCGGGCCAGCCCACGCCCGAGGCCGTCATGAAGGGCTGGATGGAGTCGCCCGGCCACCGCGCGAACATCCTCAACTGCGGCCTCACGTCACTGGGCACCGGCGTCGCCAAGGGCGGCTCGTTCGGCATCTACTGGACCCAGAACTTCGGCTGGTAGGCCCGCCCGCCCGACCGGGCGGCGCTCCCACGATCTCAGGCACCCCGAGCCCTGCACTCGGGGTGCCTGTCCACGTCAGTCCACGGGCGAGTGCAGTTCGTCCAGCACCAGCACGGTGTGGCTGGACGTCACGTCCGGCATCGTCTGGAGCCGGTTCAGCACCAGGTCCCGCAGGCTGTGCGCGTCCGGCGCCCGCACCAGCAGCACCAGGTCGTGGTCGCCGGACACCAGCGCCCCGTGCCACACCTCGGGGATCTCCAGGATCCGCCGCCGCACCGCCTTCCACGAGTGCTGGCTGATCTTCAGGTACACGTACGCCGAGATCCCGAACCCGTACCGCTCCGGGTCCACGTCGGCGCTGTACCCGGTGATCACCTTGTCGCGGTGCAGCCGGTCCACGCGCGAGTACGCGCTCGCGCGCGAGATGTGCAGCCGCTCGGCCAGCGCCCGCATCGACAGCCGACCGTCGCCGCGCAGCTCCTCCACGATCCGCCGGTCGGTGTCGTCCAGGGGTTCCAGACGTCCAGTCGACGTGGTGTTCACGCGTGGCTTGGTGGGCATCTGGCCACGATAACCGCCGCTCACGGCCGTTCGTCCAGGGAAGACGCCCAGATCTAGAACATTGGCAGTGACCCGGTTCACCATGGGCCTCACCCCGGCCCGAGGAGGACACGTGGCACGCACCAGCCTGCCCGCGCGGGAGCGCTCGCTGCTCCCGACGGACGCGCCGTTGTCCCTGCTGACGAAGACCGGCCAGCCGGTCGTCGACCCCGAGCTGACGATGCCGGACGACGACGTGCTGCTGGAGCTGCACCGCCGCATGGTCGTCGGCCGCCGCTTCGACACCCAGGCCACCGCGCTGACCCGCCAGGGGCGGCTCGCGGTCTACCCGTCGTCGCGCGGCCAGGAGGCGTGCGAGGTCGGGTCGGTGCTGGCGCTGCGCGAGCAGGACTGGCTGTTCCCGACCTACCGCGACTCGGTCGCGCTGGTGACCAGGGGCGTCCCGGCGGGGGAGACGCTGACGCTGCTCCAGGGCGGCTGGCACTCGGGCTACGACCCGCACGAGCACCGGGTGGCCCCGCAGTGCACGCCGCTCGCCACCAACACGCTGCACGCCGTGGGCCTCGCGCACGCCGCGACGCTCAAGGGCGAGGACACCGTGGCGCTGGTGCTGCTCGGCGACGGCGCCACCAGCGAGGGCGACACGCACGAGGCGCTGAACTTCGCCGCGGTGTGGCGGGCGCCCGTGGTGTTCCTGGTGCAGAACAACGGCTACGCGATCAGCGTGCCCATGAGCAAGCAGAACATCGCGCCCTCGTTGGCGCACAAGGGCATCGGCTACGGCGTGCCGTCCGTGCTGGTCGACGGCAACGACCCGGCCGCGCTCTACGCCGTCGTGCGGGACGCCGTCCGCGCCGCCGCCGAGGGCGGTGGCCCGACGCTGGTCGAGGCCCTGACCTACCGGGTCGAGGCGCACACCAACGCCGACGACGCGACCCGCTACCGCGACGCCGACGAGGTGGCCGCGTGGCTGGACCGCGACCCCGTCGACCGCATCGAGGCCTACCTGACCGCGCGCGGCCTGCTGGACGACGCCCGCCGCGCGTCCGTCGCCGCCGAGGCCGAGGCCTTCGCCGCGGGCGTGCGCGAGGTGATGAACGCCGACGTCGAGGTCGACCCGGCCGAGCTGTTCGAGCACGTCTACGCCGAGCCGACCCGGCAGCTTCGGGAGCAGGCCGCGCTGCTCGCGGGGGAACTGGCATGAGCACGATGTCGATGTCCGGCGCGCTGAACCTGGCGCTCGCCGACGCCCTCGACGCCGACGAGCGCGTGCTCGTCTTCGGCGAGGACGTCGGCCCGCTCGGCGGTGTCTTCCGGGTCACCGACGGGCTCGCCGCGCGGTTCGGCGACCGGCGGGTGTTCGACACCCCGCTCGCGGAGTCCGGCATCGTCGGCACCGCGATCGGCATGGCCGTGAACGGGATGCGCCCGGTCGTGGAGATGCAGTTCGACGCGTTCGCCTACCCGGCGTTCGAGCAGATCACCAGCCACCTGGCCAAGATGCGCAACCGCACGCGCGGCACGGTGGAGGTGCCCGTCGTCATCCGCATCCCCTACGGCGGCGGCATCGGCGGCGTCGAGCACCACTGCGACTCCTCGGAGGCCTACTACACGCACACCTCCGGGCTGCGGGTCGTCACGCCCGGCACCCCGCAGGACGGCTACGACCTGCTGCGCGACGCGATCGACTCGCCGGACCCGGTGATCTTCCTCGAACCCAAGCGCCGCTACTGGTCCAAGGGCGAGGTCGTGGCGGGCCGCCCGCGGACCGGGTTCGACCGCGCGCTGGTCCGCAGGCCCGGCAACGACGTCACGCTGATCGCGTACGGGCCGATGGTCGCGACCGCGCTGGAGACCGCGGAGGCCGCGAAGGAGGAGGGCTGGGACGTCGAGGTCGTCGACCTGCGCAGCCTGTCGCCGTTCGACGACGAGACGGTGTGCGAGTCGGTGCGCCGCACCGGGCGCGCGGTCGTCGTGCACGAGGCGGCCGGGTTCGGCGGCTACGGCGCGGAGGTCGTCGCGCGCGTCACCGAGCGCTGCTTCCACCACCTGCACGCCCCGGTGCTGCGGGTGACCGGTTTCGACGTCCCCTACCCGCCGCCGAAGCTGGAGGAGCACTTCCTGCCCGGCGTGGACCGGATCCTGGACACCATCGGTCGGCTCCAGTGGGACGACGAGGTGTGCGGTGCCTGACTTCCTGCTGCCCGACCTCGGCGAAGGGCTGACCGAGGGCGAGATCGTCACGTGGCTGGTGTCGGTGGGGGACAGGGTGTCCGTCGACCAGCCGGTCGTGGAGGTCGAGACCGCCAAGGCCGTCGTCGAGGTGCCGTGCCCGTACGAGGGCGTCGTCACCGCCACCCACGGCCGGGCCGGTGAGTCGCTGGCCGTCGGGTCCGTGCTGCTGACCGTGGGCGGCGAGGGGTTCCAGGAGCCCGGCGTCGTCGTGCCCGAAGAGGGCAGCGGCAACGTCCTCATCGGCTACGGCACCTCCGAGGCGCCGCGCCGCAAGCGCGGGCGAGCCCGAGCGGCGGCTGCGCCCACCACCACCGCGCCCACGGCCACCGCGCCCGGTGTGATCTCGCCGCTGGTCCGCAAACTGGCGCGGGACAACGGGGTCGACGTCGGCGCGCTCACGGGCAGCGGCCCCGACGGGATCGTCCGCCGTCACGACGTGGAGGAGGAACTGGCCCGCCGGGCCACCCCCGCGCCGACGTCCGGAGGCCGCCGGATCCCGTTGAGGGGTCTGCGGAAGACCGTGGCGGACAAGCTCTCCACGTCCCGCCGCGAGATCCCCGAGGCGACGGTGTGGGTCGACGTCGACGCCACCGCGTTCCTCGCCGCCCGCGCCGCCCTCAAGGACGTCGGGCTGCTCGCCCTGCTGGCCCGCTTCACCGTGCTGGGCCTGACGAAGTTCCCCGAGCTGAACTCCAGGGTGGAGGGTGACGAGGTCGTGGTGCTCGACCACGTCAACCTCGGCTTCGCCGCGCAGACCGACCGCGGACTGGTCGTCCCCGTGGTGAGGAACGCCCACGACCTGACCACGAGCGAGCTGTCGGCGGCGCTGGCCGACCGCACCGCCGCCGCCCGCGCGGGCACGCTGACGCCCGCGGACCTCACCGGAGGCACCTTCACGGTCAACAACTACGGCGTGTTCGGAGTGGACGGTTCGGCCGCGATCATCAACCACCCCGAGGCAGCGATCCTCGGCATGGGCCGGATCATCGAGCGGCCGTGGGTGGTCGACGGGCAGCTGGCCGTGCGCAAGGTCTGCGAGCTGACGCTGGCGTTCGACCACCGGGTCTGCGACGGCGGCGTGGCGGGCGGGTTCCTGAGGTACGTCGCGGACCGCGTCGAGTCACCGGTGTCCGCACTGGGCGACCTCTAGGCCCGCAGCGCCAGCACCAGGCACAGGAACCCGGCGGTCGACGTGACCGCGCGGGCGGTGTTCCAGCGCACCCACGTGGTCTCGAAGCTCGCGCGCACGGCCGCCGGGTCGGGGATCGCCGACGGTGGGCCCGCGGCGTCGAGCGCGTTGTTCAGCGGGACGTTGACCGTTCCGGTGATCACGACCGTCGCCAGGTGGAGCACCGCGCCCGCGACGACGAGGCCGAACCCGGCGCGGCCGAGGTGCAGGACCGCCGCCAGCGCGCCCAGCACCGCCGCGCCGAGGAACGCGACCAGGAACCAGCCGTTGACGATGGCGACGTTGATCCGCCGCATCGTGTCGACGAACGCCCGGTCGTCGACGCCCCTGAGCGCGGGCATCACCGAGCAGGCGTAGGAGTAGAAGAGGCCCGCGACGAGCCCGGTGGCCAGGGTGGCCGCGATCAGCGCGGCGGCGCGCAAGGTGTCCATGCCGTCCAGTGAAGTGCGCGGGCCCGTCCCAGGCCATCGTCCGGGCGCTCCCGGACGTGCGCCTCCGTCTACGCTCGGGCCGTGGACGCGCTGGCGGGGTTGTTGGACGGGCCGCGGGCCAGGGGCGCGTTCCTGCTCCGCTCCGTGCTCGACCCGCCGTGGTCGATCCGCGTCCAGGACGAGGCCCCGCTGACCGTCGTCTCGGTGGTGCGCGGCCACGCCTGGATCGTGCCGCCCGGCGCGGCCGAGCCGGTGCCGCTGGTGGCGGGCGACGTCGCCGTGGTCCTCGGCCCCGAGCCGTACACCGTCGCCGACCACCCGGACACCGTGCCGCAGGCGGTCATCCACCCCGGCCAGCGCTGCGAGACGCCCGACGGCCGCGGCCTCGCCGCGAGCATGGGCCTCGGCGTCCGCACCTGGGGCACCAACCCCGACGGCGGCACGATGATGCTGACCGGCGCGTACCCGGTGCGCGGCGAGGTGAGCCGACGGCTGCTCGACGCGCTGCCGACGCTGCTGGTGCTGCGCGAGGACGAGTGGGACTGCCCGGTCGTCCCGCTGCTGGCGGCCGAGATCGCCAAGGACGAGCCTGGCCAGGAGGCCGTCCTGGACCGCCTGCTCGACCTGCTGCTGATCGCGGTGCTGCGCGCGTGGTTCGCCCGCGCCGACGCGCCCGCCTGGTACCGCGCGCTCGCCGATCCCGTGGTGGGACGGGCGGTCCGGCTGCTCCAGCACAACCCCGCGCACCCGTGGACGGTGGCGGGGCTGGCCGCCGAGGTGGGCGTGTCGCGGGCGGCGCTGGCCCGCCGGTTCACCGACCTCGTCGGCGAGCCTCCGATGGCGTTCCTGACCGGCTGGCGGCTGGCGCTGGCCGCGGACCTGCTGCGCGGCACGGACGCCACGGTCGGCGCGGTGGCCCGGCAGGTCGGGTACGGCAGCTCGTTCTCGCTGAGCACCGCGTTCAAGCGCGAACGGGGTGTCAGCCCGCAGGAGTACCGGACGGGCCGTCCGGGCTAGGAGCGCCAGGTCGCGTTGTAGCGGGCCTGCTGGTCGTCGTCGGTGCGCCGGGCGCGGGCCTCGCCCGCGGCTCCGTGGGGGTAGCCGTACTTCGTGATCCGGTTCTCGACGCTCTCGGCGGCGTAGGACAGGGAGAAGTAGACGCCGACGATGAGGCCCAGCGCGCCGCACGCCACGGCGAGGCCGATCGGGGAACCCAGCAGCACCACCAGGAGCACGCCGATCACCAGGCTCAGCGGCAGGACCTGGAGCAGCGAGCGGGCGGTGAAGTGGAGCAGCCAGTTCGGGCGCGTGACGTTGTGGAACACCCACTCGCGGTGGCCCTGCGGCAGGCGGCCCCCCAGGTAGTACCAGAGGCGGAGGACGGGGTTCGGCTTCACGGCTGCTCCTGGTGTGCGGCGGCGATGACGCGGGTCAGCGAGCTGTGCAGGGTGCGCAGCTCGTCCAGGCTCATGCCGAGCCTGCCGACGATCGCGGGCGGGATCCCGAGCGCCTCGTCGCGCAGGGCGCGGCCCGCGGCGGTGAGGGTGACCGCCAGCGCGCGCTCGTCGGCGCGGTCGCGCTCGCGGGTGACGTACCCGGCCGACTCCAGTCGCTTCAGCAGCGGGGAGAGGGTGCCGGGGTCGAGCTTGAGCAGGGAGCACAGCTCCCTGCCGGACAGCGGGTCCCGCTGCCACAGGGCCAGCATCACCAGGTACTGCGGGTGGGTGAGGCCCATGGGTTCCAGCAGCGGCTTGTAGACGGCCACGACGCCGCGGGCGGCGATCGAGAGCGCGAAGCAGACCTGGTTCTCCAGGGCCAGCGGGTCCTCCTCCATGTGCTTAGTGTACCAATCATTGGTGCACCAACTGATTATTCGACTGTGTGCTTCGTCATGGATCGGGTTAGGTGGGAGCCGTGACCCCCGAACACCTCGTCGGCCTCCTGGCCGAACCGGAACGCCTCCGCGTCGTGGCCGCCGTCGTGCTGGGCGCCCGCTCGCCCGCGGAGATCGCCGCGGCGGCGGACCTCGACGTCCGGGTGGTGCTCAAGGCGTTGCGGCGGCTGGAGTCGGGCGGTCTGGTCGCGTCCGGCCCCTCCGGGGTCGTGCTGCACGCCGAGCTGTTCAAGGAGGTCGCGAGCGCGGCCACCGCGGCTCCGCCCGAGCACGAGGACCAGGTGCTGCGGGCGTTCGTGCGGGGTGGGCGGCTGGTGCGGTTCCCGTCGGCGGGGTCCAAGCGGCTGACCGTGCTGGAGCACGTGGCGCAGACGTTCGAGCCGGGGCGCAGGTACCCGGAGTCGGAGGTGAACGCCGCGCTGCGGGCCTGGTGCGAGGGCGGCGAGGCCGACCACATCTCGCTGCGCCGGTACCTGATCGACGCGGGCCTGCTGAGCAGGGACGCCGGGCTGTACTGGCGCTCCGGCGGCCCGGTCTAGCCCCGGCGGATCCCGTCGAAGGCCATGTGGCACACGGTGTCGGCCAGTTCGGTGTGGTCGGAGCCGCGGCGCGGGCGGTACCACTCGGTCAGCGAGTTCACCATGCCGAAGAGGAGCCGGGCGACCGTCGCCGGGTCGAGCCCCTCCCGCACGTCGCCCTCGGCCTCCGCCTGCTTCACCAGGTCGGTGATGAGGTGGTCGAACTCGCGGCGCCGGGCCAGCGCGGTCCGCTCCACCTTCGTGTTGCCCCGCACGCGGAGCAGCAGCGTGACGAAAGGCAGCTGCCGCACCAGGACGGCGACGCTGCCGCGCAGCACGTGCTCCAGGCGGTCGATCGCCCGGCCGGGGACGTCGTCCACCTCGGCCACGACCGCGAACAGGCCGTCCAGCGCGCGGTCCACGGCCAGCCGGAGGAGCTCGTCCTTGCTGGGCACGTGGTAGTAGATCGCGGACTTCGTGATGCCGAGCTTGCGGGCCAGGTCCTCCATGCTGGTGCCGTCGTAGCCGCGCTCGTTGAACAGCTTCACGGCCACCAGGAGGAGGGACTCCAGGTCGTAGCCCGGACGGCCGCGCTTCGTGGTCATGGCGGCATTGTCGCCCACCTCTCGTTTCCTGACCGAACGGACGGTGGATAATGGAGGTCCTGCCGAGGAAGGGAACCCTGATGCCCGAGGTGTACCTGGTCGACGGAGTCCGCACCGCCCAAGGCCGCTACGGGGGTGCGCTGGCGGGCGTCCGGCCGGACGACCTGGCCGGGCTCGTGGTCGCCGAGGTGCTGCGGCGGGCGGGCCTGCCCGGCGGCGCGGTGGACGAGGTGGTCCTCGGGGCCGCCAACCAGGCCGGTGAGGACAACCGGAACGTCGCCCGCATGGCCGTGCTGCTCGCGGGCCTGCCCGTCGAGGTCCCCGGCTACACCGTGAACCGGCTGTGCGCGAGCGGCCTCACCGCCGTGGCCACCGCCGCGCAGGCGATCCGCTCCGGCGAGGCCGACGTGGTCGTCGCGGGCGGCGTGGAGTCGATGACCCGCGCCCCGTGGGTGATGGCCAAGCCCGGCACGCCGTGGGCCAAGCCCGGCGAGGTGTCGGACACGTCCCTGGGCTGGCGGTTCACGAACCCCCGGTTCGACCCCGACACGACGCTGACGATGGGGGAGACGGCAGAGGAGGTCGCCGCGCTCGACGGGATCACCCGCGAGGACTCCGACGCGTTCTCCCTGCGCAGCCACGAACGGGCGGTCGCGGCCGTCGACGCGGGCCGCTTCGACGCCGAGATCGTGCCGGTCCCGGTGAAGGGCGGCGAGTTCGCCGTCGACGAGGGGCCGCGACGCGGTGGTTCGCTGGAGAAGCTCGCCTCGCTGAGGACCGTGTTCCGGGACGGCGGTGTGGTCACGGCGGGGTCGTCGTCGCCGCTGTCCGACGGCGCCGCGGCGCTGGTGCTGGCGAGCGAGGACGCCGTCCGCGAGCACGGGCTCACGCCCCGCGCCCGCGTGGTGGCGGGCGCGAGCGCGGGCGTGTCGCCGCACGTGATGGGGCTGGGACCGGTCCCGGCCACGGAGAAGGTGCTCGCGCGGGTCGGCTGGGCCGTCGACTCGCTCGACGCCGTGGAGCTGAACGAGGCGTTCGCCGTCCAGAGCCTGGCCGTGGTGCGGCGGTTGAAGCTGGACGAGGAGCGGGTGAACGCCGACGGCGGGGCCATCGCGCTGGGCCACCCGCTCGGTGCGTCCGGCGCGCGCCTGGTGGTGACCCTGCTCGGGCGGCTGGAGCGCGAGGGCGGCACGCGCGGGCTCGCCACGCTCTGCGTCGGCGTCGGCCAGGGCGTGTCCCTGCTGGTGGAACGGGTCTAGCGCAGCGGGCCGCCGTCCCCCGGACCGGGGAACGGCGGCCCGCGTGCGGTCAGCGGGCGGCGCGGACGATCAGGTCCGCCACCTCCGAGGGCCGGGAGACGGTGACCGCGTGCGAGGCGCCGCGCAGTTCGACCACGCCGCGGGCGTCGGCGCGCTCCGCCATGAACCGCTGGGCCTCCAGCGGGATGTTCTTGTCCGCGGTCGGGATCAGGAACCAGGACGGGATGGCGCGCCACGCCGGTGCGCCCGCGGCGCCGGACAGCGCGGCGTCCCGGACCGGGCGCTGGGTCGCGGCCATCAGCGCCGCCTCCTGCCGGGGCACGTCGGCGGCGAACTGCTCGCGGAACAGCTCCTGCTTGATCGTCAGGTCGTTGGTGCCGTCGCCGAGCGGGATCGGGTTCAGCGTCGGGGGCAGCGTGCTGCCGGGGAACTCGCCGGTCAGGTCGAGCGCCGACTCACCGGCCTCCGGGGCGAACGCGGCGATGTAGGCGAGGGACCTGACGTTCGGGTTGCCCGTCGCCGCGCCGGAGATGACCAGGCCGCCGTAGGAGTGCCCGGCGAGCACGACCGGCCCCCGCACGCCCGCCAGCACCGCCCTGAGGTAGGCGACGTCGGTGTCCAGCGAGCGCAGCGGGTTGGCGACGGCGACCACCGGGTAGCCGCGGTCGCGCAGCCGGGACACGACGCCGTTCCAGCTCGACGACTCGGCGAACGCGCCGTGCACGAGGACCACGGTGGGTTTGGGTCCGCCGGGGCGTTCGGCGCTCGCGGTGTCGGCCGCGGCGAACGAGAGCGGCAGGGCGGTCGCGACCAGGCCCGCCACCAGTGCCAGTGCCGCGGTGAGGGTGAACGTGCGCATCGGGGTCCTCCGGGGGATGTCGGTGCAACTGCCTTGTGCACAACTTACTTTGACACGAGGAAAGCTAGCACGAGGTACCCGGTGGAGCGCAATCCCCGTCTCAGCAGGCCGTCCCCGCGCCCGGCCGGTGCGCGCCGTTCTGCCTGTTCCGCGAGCACCGGGTGCGGAGCGTGAGGTGCCCGCCACGTCCCGGCGGCACGAACGTGGTGCCTTGATTGTGGAATGGCGGAGGCCTTGTGCGACCATTGCGATCATGACTCTGCTTCGTGTCGCAGTGCCGAACAAGGGTTCTTTGAGTGGCGCTGCCATGCAGTTGCTGACCGATGCGGGTTATCAACTGCACCGCAACAATCGCGAGCTTTCGATGCTCGACCTCGCGCACGGGGTGGAATTCTTCTTCCAGCGCCCGAAGGACATCGCCGTCTACGTGGGAAGTGGTGCGCTCAACGTCGGCATCACCGGTCGGGATCTCCTGCACGACTCGGGTGCCGCCGCCAAGGAAATCCTTCCCCTCGGATTCGCCAAGTCGAAGTTCCGGTTCGCCGCCAAGCCGGGGGAGGTCTCCGAGGTCGCCGCGCTCGACGGGCGCAAGGTGGCGACGAGCTACCCGACCCTGGTCGGGAAGTACCTGGTGGGACTGGGTGTGAGCGCGCACCTGGTCAAGCTGGAGGGCGCCGTGGAGAACGCGGTCGCCCTCGGCCTCGCCGACGCCGTCGCCGACGTCGTCGAGACCGGGACCTCCCTGCGCAACGCCGGTTTGGAGGCGTTCGGCGATCCCGTCCTCGCCTCGGAAGCGGTCCTCGTCCGCACCGAGGGGCGAAAGTTGTCACCCGAGTTGGAGACCGCCGTAGAAGTGCTGGTGCAGCGCTTGCAAGGCGTGCTGCACGCCCGTGAATTCGTGTTGATCGATTACGTGTGCCGCACGGACGTGGTCGACCGGGCGTGCGAATTGACCCCTGGCCGCGAATCCCCGACCTTGTCGCCCCTGGCGAAAGAAGGATGGGTCGCGGTGCGTTCCCTGGTGGAGCGGCGTGGAATTCAGCGGCTCATGGACGAGCTGATGAACATCGGCGCCGAGGCGATTCTCGTGACGAAATTGGAAGCCTGCCGGATCTGACACGGTGTTACGGCTTCCACCGCGGATCGCGCCCGGTCAACCCGAGCACCCGGTCCACGGTGGGCGCCCCGTCGGGCACGACGACCTCCGCGCCGTACACCCCCATGGCGCGGCCCTGGTCCGCGGTCTTCGCCACCTCGCCGAGGGCGAACCCCAGGACGTCGTCGTCCCACTCCGGCCGCTGCCCGCTCGCCCGGCCGAGGTCCCAGCCGTGCACCAGCAGCTCCACCAGCACCATCCCGCCGACCAGGTCGGCGGGCATCTCCGTCGGGCCGCCCATGTGCGTCGTGCCCTCCCACGCGGCGTCGTCGCCCCACGCGGCGGCGACGTCCTCGACCTGCGCCGCCACCCGCTCCGCCCAGTCGTCGCCGACGCGCACGCCCTCCAGCGGCGGCACGGCCTCCCCGCGTCCCGCGCCCGCCAGCGACGGCCCCCAGGTGAGCAGGTGCCCGAGCAGCGCGCGCACGTCGAACTCCGCGCACGGCGTCGGCGCGTCCAGGTCGCGCACGCCGCGCAGCACGCCGATCGTCGTCGCCGCGGTGCTCCCGACCAGTCGTCCCCGTGCCATGTCCGTGCTCCCCACTGGCGTGTTCCCGTTGTGCCGCCACGGTAGGAGCGCGCCGCGGCGCTGTCTTGGACGAACGCGACACGTAGGATCCCCACCGTGGCGGAGCGGGACGTGCGGGAGGTCGGCGGTGCGTGGGCGGACTTCCAGGTCCACTCGTTCCCCGAGCCCGCCGCCGACCTGGCGTCCTTCGTGGACCACTTCTGGGCCGTCTCCTGGGACCTGGGCGACCAACCGCCGTACCGGCAGCTGGTCGTGCCGAACCCGACCGTGCAGCTGTCCTTCCCGAACGGTGCCGCGCAGGTGCACGGCGTCGGCCGCCGGTCCGGCCACAAGGTGCTGGCGGGCGCGGGCCGGGTGTTCGGCGTGGCGTTCCGGCCCGGCTGCTTCCGGCCGTTCCTCGGCCGGTCCGTGTCGACGATCACGGGCCGGGTCCTGCCCGCCGCCGAGGTGTTCGGCCCGGTTCCCGCTCGCGCCGTGCTGGAGGCCGAGGACGCCGGGGAACAGGCGCGGATCGTCGAGGGGTTCCTGCGCTCCGCGTGGCCCGCGCCCGATCCGGCGGCCGAGCACGTGGCGTCGGTGGTCGCGCTGGTGGCCGGTGATCCCGGCCTCACCAGGGTCTCCGACCTGGCCGAGCGCCTCGGCACCCACGTCCGATCTGTGCAGCGGCTGTTCGCCGAGTACGTTGGCGTGGGCCCGAAGTGGGTGATCCGCCGGTACCGGCTCCGCGAGGTGACGGACAGGATGGCTCGTTCGGCGGCGGTCGACTGGGCCGGGGTGGCCGCGGAACTGGGCTACTCGGACCAAGCCCACCTGGCCCGCGACTTCACCGCCATGATCGGTGAGTCACCAACCCGTTACGCGGCGCGGTATCCCGCACCCTGACGTGCCCGCTTGCTTGACTAACCGAATAACAACGGTGTTCCATAACGAGGTTTCCACCAACCGGGAGTAGGTCTGCCATGCACGGGGTGCAAGACGGGATGGCCGTGGACGTTCCCGCACCCGTCCTCCCCGTCGAGGGCGCTGTGCCGAACTGGCTCTCGGGCACCCTCCTGCGCACCGGCCCCGCCACCTCGCCGTCGGCGTTCCGCAACTGGCTCGGCGGCCCGTCGGCGTTGCACCGCTTCGGTTTCGGCGGCGGAGCGGTGGCCTACCGGTCGGTCTCGCCCGACGGCGTGCCCACCCCGCGCGACCGTGGCCGCATCGACTTCGCCGGGTTCACCGCGGACCCGTGCCGCTCGCTGTTCTCCCGCTTCCTGACCCGGTACCGGATCGCTCCCAACGCCGCCGCGAACGTGCTGTCGCTCGCCGACCGCCAGTGGGCCCGCCACGACACCCCGATCGCGGTCGACTTCGACCCCGGCGTGCTCGACGGCGTCGGCATCGCGGGCGGCCTGCCGACGGC
Organism: Umezawaea sp.; assembly: GCF_036375055.1. Classification (GTDB taxonomy): domain Bacteria; phylum Actinomycetota; class Actinomycetes; order Mycobacteriales; family Pseudonocardiaceae; genus Umezawaea. The sequence continues at coordinate 8,844 of NZ_DASUSQ010000069.1, read as the reverse complement.
CGTGCCCAGCGCGCACCCGCACCACGCGCCGCTCACCGGCGACGTGCTCGACTACGTCCTGCGCTTCGGCGAGCGCAGCGAGTACCGCATCCACCGCAGGCGCCCCGGCAGCAGGGTCAGGGAGCTGCTGGTGGCCGTGCCGACCGAGAACCCCGGCTACCTGCACAGCTTCGCGGTCACCGACAGGTTCGTCGTGCTGGTCGAGTACCCGTACGTCGTGGACCCGCGCCACCCGCTCGCGCCCGGCAGGCCGTTCATCTCCAACCACCGCTGGCGCCCCGAACTCGGCACCCGGTTCATCGTGGTCGACCAGGCCGACGGCCGGATCGTCGCGGACCACCGCACCGAGGCGTTCTTCGCCTTCCACCACATCAACGCCCGCGACGCGGGCCACCGCGTGGTGCTGGACATCTGCTCCTACCCCAACGCCGACCCGGTCAACGCGCCCCGGCCCTCCCGCTGGCGCGGCGAACTGCCCCTCGCGCTGCCGACCCGCTACGAGATCGACCTGCTCGGCGGCGTGGTGCACACCCGCCGCCTGGCGAGCGAGGCGTTCGAGCTGCCCCGCATCTCCTACCGCGCGCACAACGGCGGCGACTACCGGTTCGCCTACGGCGTCGGCGTCCGGGACGCGCGCGGCGGCTCGGTGTTCGACAGCCTGGTGAAGATCGACGTGCACTCGGGCGACACGTGCGTGTGGCACGAACCCGGCCAGCACCCCGGCGAGCCCGTGTTCGTGCCCTCGCCGACGGCCCGGCACGAGGACGACGGCGTGCTGCTGTCCGTCGTGCTGGACGGCCGCGACGGCCGGGCGGGGATGGTCGTGCTGGACGCCAGGACGTTCGACGAGCTGGCCCGCGTCGGCGTGCCGCACCACGGGGACGCCGCGGTCTACACGGCGAGCTGACCGCCGCGCGCTCCGCCCGCCGGGGTGGCGCTAGGGTCTGCGCGTGATCCGGGTGGTGGTGTGCGACGACCAGGAACTGGTGCGCACCGGTTATGCGACGATCTTCGGTGCCCAGCCCGACATCGAGGTGGTCGGCGAGGCCGCCGACGGCCGCGCGGCGGTCGACCTGGTCCGCGAGGTGCGGCCCGACGTCGTCGTGATGGACATCCGGATGCCCGTGCTGGACGGCATCGAGGCGACCCGGCGGCTCGCGGGCGAGGGTGTGGCCGAACCGGTGAAGGTGCTGGTGGTGACCACCTTCACCCTCGACGAGTACGTGTACGAGGCGCTGCGGGCCGGGGCGAGCGGGTTCCTGCTCAAGGACGCGGCGCCCGCGGACCTGATCGCGGGCATCCGCACGGTCGCCGGGGGAGACTCCCTGCTGGCGCCCGCCGTGACGCGGACCCTCATCGGCCGGTTCGCGTCCCGCGTCCAGCCGACCACGCCGGACCCCGAGCACCCGCTGACGCCGCGCGAGCTGGAGGTCCTGAAGCTGATCGCCGAGGGCCTGTCCAACGCGGAGATCGCGGCGGCGCTGGTGATCAGCCACGAGACCGTGAAGACCTACGTGTCGCGCCTGCTGGCCAAGCTGGGCCTGCGCGACCGGGTCCACGCGGTCGTCTTCGCCCACCGCGCGGGCCTGGTCCCCGGCGCGGTCCACCCCTGACTAGCGCCGGTACCCGGCCGCCGTCCTCGGGTACCGCTCCCGGTACGCCACCAGGTGCCCGGCGGTCGTCGTGACCGACTCCGCGGCCAGCAGCCCGTGCACCAGCGCCCGCGCGAACACCTCGGCCGCCGCCGCGACGACCGCCTCGGGGTCGGTCTCCGCCGTGCCGGTGGACACCGAGAACACCGTGTCGCCGTCGAACAGGCCGTGGGCGGGCCGCACGGCCAGCGCCAGGCCGTCCTGGCCCGCGTTCGCCAGCCGGTACAGGTCGGAGGGGGAGAGGCGGGCGGTGGTGGCCACGACGCCGATGACCGTGTTGAGCGGGTTGCCGCCCGTCGGGGGCGGCTCGGTCGGTTCGTCACCCCCGGCGGCGGGGAACTCCCGCCAGCCGACGGGTTCGCCGTCGCGGAGGCGGCCCGCCGCACCCAGGGACAGACCGTGGGGCAGCCCGGTGGTGTGGTCCACGGACGATCCGACGGCGTTCAGCGCGGCCAGCGCGGCGACGACCGTGCCGTCCGGCAGCACCGCGCTGGCGGTGCCGAGCCCGCCCTTGAGGTCGGCGTTCACCGCACCGGCGCCCGCTCCGACGTTGCCGCAGCCGAAGGACGCCGCCGTCGCCGCCGACGCGGCCTCCACGCCGAACGCGGGCGTGGGCCGGAGCGCGAAGTCGCCGCCGCGGCCGAGGTCGAAGAGCGCGGCGGCGGGCACCAGCGGGTCGTCGGTGCCCAGCCACGCCTGCACGCCGTCGGCCGCCGCCAGCCCGTACGAGCTGCCGCCGGTGAGCACGATCGCCGGTACGGCGCGCCCGCCGTACCGGGGGTCCAGCGCCGCCGTCTCACGGGTCGCGGGCGCCCCGCCCCGGACGTCCACCGTCGCCAGCGAACCCTCCGGCAGCAGGACCACGGTGGTCCCGGTCAGCGCCCCTCCGCCGGTCCTGGTGGCGTTGCCGACCCTGATGCCCGGCACGTCGGTGATCGCGTTGTGCTCGCCCGCGGTGACCATCGCGGGATCGTACTTCGTCAACAGCGGCGAACCGTGGACCACATCTTCTCCCTGATGCGCGCCACTGGCTGTCACCCGTGCGCCACCGGTCGAAGGGGACCCGCCCGAGGTCCGGTCCACTCGCTTTCACCTCCCTCTCCGGCGCCCGCGCAGGGAAAGCGTGTGCCTGACCAGTTCGGGGGTGAGCCGGTCGCCAGGCCTTCGAGGAGTTCGGATCGGATCTCGTCGACGGCGACCTCGCCGACCCGGCCCTGGCGTCCGCGCGCGGCGCAGCCCCACCCTCGTCGATCGTGACGAGCGCCGGCGCGACGGCGGTGCCCGCGCGGGCAGGGCCGTCGAGGGCGGTCCGCGCCGAGGCCGGGTCGGTGTGGACGACGCGCCGGGAGAACGTGCTCGGCATCGAATGCCCCGCGGGGTTGGTCGTGGTCGGTGAAGCGCGGATTCGCTTTCCGGAACACGACCACCCGGCGGAAACAGGGAATGGAGAACCACTTGTCGACCCTATTCGCAACCACCTGGGACACGAACCTCCACGAATGGAGTACGAATGGGCGATAAAACCGCCTCCGGTGAACCGTTCACCGTTCGGTCGCGCACTGCGTCCGGCCCGGTCCGGAGAAAGGACCGGGCGGGGACGGCGCGGATCGCGGTGGACCGGAACGGCGTCAGGCGCGGCCGAGCGCCTGCCCGGCCGCGGCCAGGGTGCGCTCCACGAGGTCGGTCGCCGTGCCCGGCGCCCAGCGCTCCGCCCACTCCCGCGCGTAGCGGAGGTAGTCGCCGTACTGCTCGGTCGACCACGGTCCGTCCGGGCTCCAGTTCGAGCCGCGCAGGGCGTTCACGCCCACCGTGACGTGCTGGTCCAGGATCAGCGGGCCGCCCGCCACCGGGTCGTACGCGCCGAAGTGCAGCACCCGGCCTCCGTCGGCCGCGCCGAGCCGGGCGAGCGCGTGATCGCCCCGGCGGGCGAGGGTCGCGTACCCCGCGACGGCGCCGTCGGCACGGGCCGTGCGCACCGCGTGGGCGAGGTTGGCGCCGACGGTGCCGGGGTTCGCGTCGAAGACCGAGCCCAGCTTGGCGGCGTTGCGCCGCTTCGTGCCGACGGCCCAGACCTGCGTCGCGACCAGGGTGTGGACCGCGCCCAGCTCGTCGTCGGCGCGCTCCCCGATGGCGAACAGGACGCGCCGGTCGACGGTGGTGCGGTCGTCCAGCTCGGAGGGCCAGCAGGCCCGGTCGGGCAGGTAGCCGAGCCAGTGGTCCTTCACGAACCCGACCGACTGGTCCAGCAGGTAGGCGCTGTCGCGAGCGGGAGGGGTGCCGCGGAAGACGGTCTCGAACGCGAGGGTGGCCACCGGCGCATCCTATGGACCGGTTTTCCCGCCCGTCGCCGCGGTCGCCGGGAGAACATGCTTCAAGACTTAGTTTAAGTGATGTATTGACACCTGGCGGTAACAGTCATAACGTCCTGAACCACGCAGGAGGGAGCCCCGGTGAGCAGAACCGACGTCGATGCACGACATCGACATCGGCGGAAACCCGAGGCCGGCGAGAGTCGGTAGTCTCGCCTTTTCGGAGCCGCGCGGCCATCGTCGAACAACGCTCTGACGTCCCCCGGCGAACAATCCACCCTGCCTGATCACCGTTCGACGGAACTCCGGCGCGCGCACCCCTGCCACCGGCCCCCCGCGTCCTCCGCGCGAGGTGGCCGATCGCCTCCGCGCGCGTTGGCGACGACGCCGCGCAGCGCGGCCGAGGAGGGTTTCCCCAGTGCTCCCACGTCCCCAGTCCCGCGTGCCGCGCGGTCGCCGAACGGCGCTCGCCGCCGTGCTGGCGATCATCGCGGGCACGATCACGGCCCTGGCCGCCGCTCCCGCCGCGAACGCGGCGGTCGACCCCGGCACCTGGTACACGGTCGTGAACCAGGGCAGCGGCAAGTGCGTCGACGCGCGTGCCGCCGCGACCGCCAACGGCACCGCGGTCCAGCAGTACACCTGCAACAGCAGCAGCGCCCAGCAGTGGCAGTTCCAGCCCACCAGCGGCGGGTTCAGCAGGATCAACGCCCGCGACAACTCCGCGCAGGTGCTCGACGTGGCGGACGTGTCCACCGCCGACGGTGGACTGATCCACCTGTGGACCTATGGTGGTGGCAACAACCAGCAGTGGCAGGCGGTCGAGCAGGCAGGTGGTTCGTACCGCTTCGTCAGCAGGCTGAGCGGGAAGTGCCTCGACGTGCCGAGCGCGTCCACGGCGGACAGCGTGCAGCTCCAGCAGTACACCTGCAACGGGTCGGGCGCGCAGACGTTCAGCCTCGTCCCCGCAGGAGGTACCACGCCCGTGCCCGGCCAGCCCGACTTCGGCCCGAACGCCATCATCTTCGACCCGTCGATGTCGGCCGCGAGCATCCAGAGCAGGGTCGACCAGGTCTTCGCGCAGCAGGAGCGCAACCAGTTCGGCACGCAGCGGTACGCGCTGATGTTCAAGCCGGGCACGTACAACGCGAACGTGAACGTGGGCTTCTACACCCACGTCCTCGGTCTCGGCATGTCGCCGGACAGCGTGAACGTCAACGGCTCGGTGCACGTCGAGGCCGACTGGTTCCAGGGCAACGCGACGCAGAACTTCTGGCGCGCGGCGGAGAACCTGTCGGTCACCCCGACCGGCGGCACCGACCGCTGGGCCGTCTCGCAGGCCGCGCCGTACCGCCGCATGCACGTCCGCGGCAACCTCCAGCTCGACGACGGAGGCTGGTCCAGCGGCGGCCTGCTGGCCGACAGCAAGATCGACGGACAGGTCCGCTCCGGCTCGCAGCAGCAGTGGCTGACCCGCAACAGCGACATGGGCAGCTGGACCGGGTCCAACTGGAACATGGTGTTCGTCGGCGCGACCAACGCCCCCGCGGGCACCTTCCCCAACCCGCCGTACACGCGGGTCAACCAGACCCCGCAGGTCCGCGAGAAGCCGTTCCTCAACATCGACGCGGCGGGCGGCTACAACGTCTTCGTCCCCGCGCTGCGGAACAACTCCGCGGGCGCGAGCTGGACGAACGGCACCCCCGCCGGCCAGAACCTGCCCATCAGCCAGTTCTTCGTGGCCAAGCCGGGCACCTCGGCGAGCGCCATCAACGCCGCGCTCGCCGCGGGCAAGGACCTGATCTTCGGACCGGGTGTGCACCGCTTGAACGAGACGATCCGCGTCACCCGTCCGGACACCGTCGTGCTCGGCCTCGGCCTGGCGACGCTGATCCCGGAGAACGGCGTCACCGCGATGACCGTCGCGGACGTCGACGGCGTCAAGATCGCGGGCATCCTGGTCGACGCGGGCACCACGAACTCCAACCTGCTGATGGAGATCGGCCCCGCGGGCTCCAGCGCGAACCACTCGGCCAACCCGACGTCGCTGAACGACGTGTTCTTCCGGGTCGGCGGCGCGGTCGTCGGGCGGGCCACGACGAACCTCGTCATCAACAGCGACAACGTCATCGGCGACCACCTGTGGATCTGGCGCGGTGACCACGGCGACAGCACGGGCAACGGGGTGGGCTGGACCGTCAACACCTCGGACACCGGGCTGATCGTCAACGGCGACAACGTGACGATGTACGGCCTGTTCGTCGAGCACTACCAGAAGTACCAGACCATCTGGAACGGCAACGGCGGCAAGACGTACTTCTACCAGAACGAGATGCCGTACGACCCGCCGAACCAGGCGGCCTACATGAACGGCTCCACGCAGGGCTACGCGGCGTACAAGGTCGCGAACTCGGTCACCAGCCACGAGGTCTGGGGATTCGGCAGCTACTGCTTCTTCAACGTCAACCCGAGCGTGGTGAACGCCCGCGCGATCGAGACGCCCAACCACCCGAACGTGCGCTTCCACAACATGGTGACCGTCTCGCTCGGCGGCAACCAGGGCACGATCCGCAACATCGTCAACACCACCGGTGGGACGGTGGGCCCCGGCAACGCGACGGTCGCGAACCTGGTCAGCTACCCGTAGCACGTCCTCGCGTCCCCGAGGCGCCGTCCGGCTTCCGCCGGGCGGCGCCTCGGGGTTTCCCGGAAGGGGAAACAGCGGGCAACGGGCGGCGACCCGGAACCGTCGTACCCCGGAGGTACGTTCGGGTCCCCCTACCGGACGAGGCTCCCATGACCGCCACGACAACGGATCCGCCCGTGCCGGGCGACCTGCGGATGGCCCGCGCGCTCGGGCCGGTCCTGCTCGCCTCGGCCGTCGGCCTGCTGCCGTTCACCGTGTTCAGCACGTTCCTGGTGCCGATCGCGGAGGAGGCTGGCAGCGGCGTGGCCGCGCTGGGCAGCCTGCGCGGGCTCGGCGGCCTGGCCGCGCTGGCCGTGGGCGCGGCCGTGGCGCCGCTGCTCGACCGGCTGCCCAAGCGGCACGTGGCGGCGGCCGGTCTGGCGCTGCTCGGCCTGTCCTCGCTGCTCGGCGCGACCGGTCACTTCGTCGCCTGGGTGGCGTTCGCGCTGCTCGTCGGCGCGGGCACGTCCGTGCTGGCGCCCGCCACGGCGGCGATGGCGGCCGACCGGTTCGGCGACGGCCCCGCCGCGGGCCGCGCGGCCACGCTCGTCACGGCGACGCAGTCGCTGACGGCGATGCTCGCCGCGCCGCTGGTCGCCGCGCCCGCGCTGCTGTGGGGCTGGCAGGGCGACCTGGTGGCCGTCTCGGTGATCTCGTTCGCGCTCGCCGCGCTGTTCCGCGCGCGCCGAGGCCCCGTGCTCGCCCCGAGACCGCGGATCGGTTACCTGGAGTCGTTGCGCGCCTTGGGCTCCGTGCCCGGTGCCGTGCCGCTGCTGGCCGTCGCCCTGCTGCGCACCGCGGCGTTCATGGGCTACCTGTCGTACCTGGCCGCGTTCTACGGCGAGCGCTTCTCGTTGTCCCCCGGCGTGTTCGCGCTCGTGTGGACGCTCAGCGGCGGCTCGTTCTTCGTCGGCAACCTGTTCGCGGGCCGGTTCACCAACGCCGCCGCGGAGGGCCGGAGGACCGAGCGGGTCATGGTGGTGTGCCTCGTGGTCGCGCTCGGCGCCGTCGTCGGCTTCTACTTCGCGCCCACCCTGCCGCTCGCGCTGGCGCTGACGGTGCTGCTCGGCGCCGGCCACGCGGGCGTCGCGGCCTGCGTGACGACCCTGCTGGTGCGCCGGTGCGGCCCGCTGCGCGGCTCGGCGCTCGGGATCAACGCGGCGGGCATGAGCCTGGGCGTCTTCGTCGGCTCGGCGCTCGGCGGGCTCGGTCTCGGCCTCGCGGGCTATCCGGGCACCGCGGCGGTCCTGGGCGGGCTGACGCTCGCGGCGGTGGTCTCGGCCTCGCGCGTGCGCTCAGTGGCTTCAGTGTAGACCGAAACCAACCGCGAGGCGCTCGGGTGAGCGACGGCCTAGGCGGGGGTGCGCTCGCCCGCCTCGACGGCGACCGTGACGACGTTGCCCTCCGGCGGCTCGGGGCACGTGCCGTAGGGGGAGAAGGAGAAGGGCATGTTGGTGGCGCGGTTGAAGTCCAGCACCGCGCGCCCGTCGACCAGCGGGCCCGACAGGGAGCGCCACGGAGCCGTGGACGTGCCGCTGGTGGCGTCGCTGAACCGGACGTTCACGCTGTCGCCGTCGACCGACGCGGCGAGTTCCTGCTCGACCCCGCCGAGGGTGAACACCAGTACGCCGTCCACGGTGGTCTCCTGCTCCAGACCGGCCTGGGCCGAGCCGACGACCACCGTCCGCGGCACCTCGTAGGGGCGGAACTCGGCGTCGACGACGAACTCGGGCCGCACGTCGAACGCGGGCACCCCGGTGAACGCCAACCGGGTGGGGGAGTTCGGGTCGCGGGGCCGCAGCGCGTACCGGCCGGACCGCAGGGCGACCTCCACCCGCACGTCGCCGTAGGAGGCGAAGAGCTCCGAGCCCTGCTCGGCCACCTCGACCGACGCCGTCCCGTCGAGCACCGCGCCGTCGACCACCAGGCCTTCGGCGGCGGCAGCGCTCACCTGGGCGCGGCCACCGGCGACGGTCCACTCGCCGGGCACCCCTGGGAACCGCCGGGGCGACTCGTCCAGCCACAGCAGCCCGGTCAGGCTCAGCCACCCGTGGGGTTGCCGGAGCACGGCCTCGCGTCGGTGGTGCCACTCGGTCCAGTCGGCCTGAAGATCCGCGGTCATGCCGGGGGAACGCCCGCGACCGCGACGGGGATCCCACCAGCCGGGGAGTGAGAGAAATACCACCCCGGACGCCGC
>NZ_DASUSQ010000068.1:0-22962 GCF_036375055.1 Umezawaea sp. | reverse complement strand
CAAACGAAATCAGGCACGACGTGCGCAAGGCATCGGGGTGGGTGCGGGGGAGGAACGGTTCACGAGAAGTGTGATCGAGATGGTGTCGGGGTTTGGTCGGGGCCGGGGGCCCGGTCGGGTTTGGTTGCTTTGTTGGCGGGGTGGCGGGGTGGCGGGGTGGCGGGGTGGCGGCTAGCTGGCGAGTGGTTGTGGTCCGGTGGCCGGCTGGCGGCTGTGGGTTGGTGGGCTGTTGGGCGGCTGTGGGTTGGTGGGCCAGGGGTGTGGGTCGGTGTGGTGGCTGGCGGGTGTGGGCGGTGAGGTGGCTGCGGCGGGGTGGCTGTGGTTGCTTCGGGTCGGGCTCGTCGCGTCGGCGGGTGGGTGCCTTGGGCGTGAGGCCTGTTGCGGGCACATCCGCGGCGGCTGAACAAGCCCTGGCCCGAAGGTGTCCGGAACTCAACCCGAAGGTGGTCACCCCTAACTTCCGGGGAACCGCGTTCGCCCCTCCCACACCATGAGACCGCAGGTCAGCGGGACGGCCGTACGGTTGAATCCGCTGGTGAGGTGGGACACCCGACGTCGGTGGACGAGACCTCGCTGACTAGACTCGTTAACAGTCCGGACACATTGCCGTGGCCGGTCGGCGCGGCTGCCGACGGCGCCATTCCGGCCGCGGCCCGCGCTCCCCATCTGATCCCCGATGCCCTGGGAGCAACGTCCGTGAGCACGAGCCGACCTGTTGTCCTGATCGCCGAGAAGCTGGCCCCCTCGGTGCTCGACGTTTTCGGTGACGGGATCGAGGTGCGCCACGTGGACGGCACCGACCGTCCCGCGCTGCTCGAAGCCGTCGCCGACGCCGACGCGCTGCTCGTCCGTTCCGCCACCAAGGTGAACGCCGAGGTGCTCGCCGCGTCGACGCGGCTGAAGGTCGTGGCGCGCGCCGGCGTCGGGCTCGACAACGTCGAGGTGCCCGCGGCGACCGAGCGCGGTGTCATGGTGGTGAACGCGCCCACGTCGAACATCGTGTCGGCCGCCGAGCACGCCGTCGCGCTGCTGCTCTCGGTCGCGCGGCAGGTGCCCGCCGCGCACGCGACCCTCCAGGAAGGCACCTGGAAGCGCAGCTCCTTCAACGGCATCGAGCTCAACGGCAAGACCGTCGGCGTCGTCGGCCTCGGCAAGATCGGGCAGCTCTTCGCGGCCCGCATCGCCGCGTTCGGCGTCACGCTCATCGCCTACGACCCGTACGTGTCGGCGGCCCGCGCGGCGCAGCTCGGCATCGAGCTGGTCACCCTCGAAGAGCTGCTGGAGCGCTCGGACGCGATCTCCATCCACCTCCCGAAGACCCCCGAGACCAAGGGTCTGATCGGCGCCGACCAGCTCGCCAAGGCGAAGCGCGGCGTGATCATCGTCAACGCCGCGCGCGGCGGCCTCGTCGACGAGCAGGCGCTGGCCGACGCGGTCCGCGAGGGCCAGGTCGGCGGTGCGGGCATCGACGTGTTCTCCACCGAGCCGACCACCGAGAGCCCGCTGTTCGGCGTGCCCGGCATCGTCGTGACGCCGCACCTCGGCGCCTCCACGACCGAGGCGCAGGACCGCGCGGGCACGGACGTCGCGCGCTCGGTGCTGCTCGCGCTCGCCGGTGACTTCGTGCCGGACGCGGTCAACGTGCAGGGCGGTGGCGTGGTGGGCGAGGAGGTCCGCCCGTACCTGCCGCTGGTGCAGAAGCTCGGCACCGTGCTGGCCGCGCTGTCGACCAAGGCCCCGACCTCGGTCACCGTCGAGGTGCGCGGCGAGCTGTCCAACGAGGACGTCGCCGTGCTGCCGCTGGCCGCGCTGCGCGGCGTGTTCTCGCGCGTCGTGGAGGAGCAGGTCACCTTCGTCAACGCGCCGAACCTGGCGTCGTCGCTGGGTGTCGCGGTCGACCTGGTGAAGGAGCCGGAGAGCGCGAACCACCGCAGCCTCGTCACGGTGCGCGCCGTGCAGGCCGACGCGAGCGTGCTCAGCGTGTCGGGCACCCTGACCGGTCTCGACCAGGTCGAGAAGATCGTCGGCATCAACGGCCGCAGCTTCGACCTGCGGGCCGAGGGCAACGTCCTGCTGCTGGAGTACCCGGACCGGCCGGGCGTCATGGGCACCGTCGGCACGCTCCTCGGCGAGGCGGGCGTGAACGTCGAGGCCGCCCAGATCAGCCAGACCACCGACGGCTCGGACGCGTTCATGCTGCTGCGCGTGGACCGCCCGGTGGACAACCAGGTGCTGGACCCGATCGGCGCCTCGGTCGGCGCGCACAAGGTCAGCTCCGTCAGCTTCGAGCAGTGATCGCCCAGGGGGCGTTCCGGCCCCGGAACGCCCCCTGGAGCTTTGCCTGGATTGGGTATATCGCGCGGACACCCGCCCGAGTGACAGTTGACATCTGGTAAGCAATTCTGTGGGTGCCGTCACTCGTTCGGAGTAATATCCGGGTGATGTTCACCGATTAAATTCGCTCCAACGAGGTTGACCGAGGTGCCGTAGAGGGCACGGCACCCCCGCGGGCAGTTCCTACCTGGTCTCTCCCTTCTGCCCGCGCGGTCGTATCCGGCCTCGGTTGGGGCATGTTGTGAGTCGATCTCGCATTCTCGCCAGATCCGCGGGCCCTGTGCTCGCCGCGATGCTGGTAGTCGGCACCACCGCGGGCACCGCGGTCGCCGCAGACGACCCGAAGGCGGAGGCCGTCGCCGCCGCCAGCGGTCTTCCCGCCGCTTCCCTGCAGCTCAAGGTCTCGCCACGGCTGAAGACCACGACCGGCAAGGTCACCGCGTTCGTCGAGCTGGAGGCGAAGCCCGCCGTCGACGCGTACGACGAGAAGAAGAACCAGGGCGGGAGCAAGGAGCAGGCCAAGCAGGCCGCCAAGGACTCCAAGACCGACACGGCCAAGGTCACCGACCAGGTCGTGGGTCAGCTCAAGAGCACGGACTCCTCCACCAAGGAGGTCTCCCGGACCTCGAACGGCGTCCCCGGTGTCATCGTCACCGCCGACGCGCAGAAGGTCCGCGAGCTGGCGAACCGCTCGGACGTGAAGTCCGTGCGCGCCGTGGTGCCGAAGACCCGCACCAACTCCAGCGCGGTGCAGCTCACCAACACCATCAAGGCGTGGCAGCAGTACGGCAGGCTGGGTGAGAACGTCCGGGTCGGCATCATCGACACCGGCATCGACTACACCCACGCCGACTTCGGCGGCCCCGGCACGCCCGAGGCCTTCGAGGCGATCGACGAGACCAAGGTCGATCCGTCGTACTTCCCGACGGCCAAGGTCGTCGGCGGCATGGACTTCGTCGGCAACGGCTACGACGGCGAGAGCGACGACCCGGCGGTCAACACGCCGAAGCCGGACCCGAACCCGATCGACTGCAACAGCCACGGCTCGCACGTCGCGGGCACGACGGCGGGCTTCGGCGTCAACGCCGACGGCACCACGTTCACCGGCGACTACACGAAGCTGACGCCCGAGGCGCTCAACGCCATGAAGATCGGCCCCGGCACGGCCCCCAAGGCGCTGCTGTACGCGCTGAAGGTGTTCGGCTGCGAGGGCTCGACCAACGTGACCTCCGTGGCGCTCGACTGGGCGCTCGACCCCGACGGTGACGGCGACTTCTCCGACCACCTCGACGTGGTCAACCTGTCGCTGGGCCAGGACTACGGCGCACCGGACGACCCCGACAGCCTCTTCGTGAAGAAGCTGAACAAGAAGAACGTGCTGACCGTGTTCTCCGCGGGCAACGGCGGCGACCTCTACGACATCGGCGGCTCGCCGGGTTCCTCGCCCGAGGCCCTGACCGTCGCCAGCACCCGCGACGCGTTCGTGCTGCGCGACGGCGCCGAGGTCACGGCCCCCGCTGGCGCGACGGGTGTGAAGCCCGGCCAGTACAGCCAGAACTACACCGGCTACGCCACGCTCGACCTGACCAAGCCGGTCGTGAAGCTGACCGACCCGACGAACCTCGACGGCTGCCAGCCGTTCTCGGCCGCCGACAAGGCGCTCGTCGCGGGCAAGTTCGCCTGGCTGGAGTGGGACGACGTCGACGCGACCCGCCGCTGCGGTTCCGGCGCGCGCACGAACAACGCCCAGGCCGCCGGTGCGGTCGGCGCGCTGTTCTCGTCCTCGCTGGAGAACTTCAACGCGGGCATCGCGGGCAACGCGACCATCCCGGTCTTCCAGTTCACCGGCACGGCCACCGCGGCCGTCCGCCCCGCGCTGGACGCGGGCACGCTCCAGGTCCGCCTCGCTGGCGCCCTGCGCACGTCGACCCCGACCTACGACCAGTCCATCAGCGACACCCCGAGCTCGTTCACCTCACGCGGTGTGCGCGGCCCGGTCGTGAAGCCGGACATCGCCGCCCCCGGTGACACCATCGCCTCGGCGCTGGTCGGCTCCGGCAACGGCACCCTGGTCATCTCCGGCACCTCGATGGCCGCCCCGCACACCTCGGGCATCTCCGCCCTGGTCCGCGAGGCGCACCCGGACTGGACGACCGAAGAGGTCAAGGCCGCCATCATGAACAGCGCGAGCGCCGACGTGAAGGAGAACGGCAAGACCTTCGCGCCCAACCGAGTGGGTTCCGGCCGGATCGACGGCAAGGCCGCGCTGGACAACCAGGTCCTCGCGATGGTGCAGGACGATCCCGGCAACGTGAGCGTCTCCTTCGGCACCGTCGAGGTCGGCGGTCCGGTGTCGCTGTCCAAGACCATCAAGGTGGTCAACAAGAGCACCAAGTGGGTCGAGTACAGCGCGGGCTACGAGGCCATCACCTCCATCCCCGGCGTGAGCTACCAGCTCTCCTCGGGCTCGCTGAAGATCAGCCCCCGCGGCGTCGCCAGGGTCAAGGTGACCCTGAAGATCGACAACCCGGCCGCGCTGCGCAAGACGATCGACTCCACGGTGGAGCCGCTCCAGCTCGACGTGCCGCGCCAGTTCCTGGCCGACGCGTCCGGTCGCGTCGTCCTCACGCCGAAGGCGGGCACCACGGTTCCGCTGCGGGTGCCGGTCTACTCGGCCCCGAAGCCGGTCTCGAAGATCACCACGGCGGACTCCCTCCAGTTCAAGGGCAAGGACAAGCAGGCCGTCCTGAACCTCAAGGGCAAGGGCGTCAACCAGGGTTCCGGTTCGCAGGCGTACCGCTCGCTGATCAGCGTCCTGGAGCTCCAGGGCACCTCGCCCAAGCTCAAGGAGTGCGGCAAGAAGGTCACCGAGAACTGCACGATCAACGACACCGCCAAGGGCGGCGACCTCCGCTACGTCGGCGCCGCGTCCACCGCGCCGCTGGCCAAGGCGCAGGGCGTCCCCGAGGAGTCGCTGCTCGCGTTCGGCGTCGCGACCTGGGGCAACTGGTACAACATCGGCAGCAACACCATCCCGTTCGTCGACATCGACACCACGGGTGACGGGGTGCCGGACTTCGAGACGTTCGCCACCAAGCTGACCGACACGGACCTGGTGGTCGCCACCACCGTGAACCTCGCGACCGGTGCGACCGTCGACATCCAGGGCCTCAACGGCCAGTTCGGCGACGTCGACACGAACATCTTCGACACCAACGTCGTCGTCCTGCCGGTGCTGCTCACGGCGCTGGGCCTCGACCCGACCGAGGACACCTCGCGGGTGACCTACCAGGTGGGCGTCGCGGGTCTGTACGTCGCTCCGGGCACCACGAACGGCCTGATCGACTCGATCCCCGGCTCGTTCTCGTTCGACCCGCTCAAGCCGGGCCTGTCCGCGCAGGGTGGCGGTGACGCCGCGCTGTCGTACCTGGCGAAGCCGGGCACGGCGCTCGTGGTCAACCGCGACGCCGCCTCGCTGGCCAAGGACAAGGCCGACAGCCTGCTCGTCCTCAACCACCACAACGCCACCGGTGACAAGGTCTCCGTGGTGAAGGTGCGGGGCGGTTCGGGCGGCGGTTACTAGTCAGTACTGCTCCATCCGAGTGCCGGCCGGCCGGGGACTTCCCCGGCCGGCCGGTGTCGTTACACACTGCGGGTGACACCCGAAAGAGTGGTATGGACCGTGTAGGTGTCCCGCAGTACGGGAGAAGTGGCCACGAAAGTGTGTCCGAGAACCGTTTGAACTCCGGATAACCGGTAGCCTTTCGCAAAGGAAAGTAAGTCCCGACAATTGGGACTGATACCTGGGAGGTGTGTGGATGCGGCTCGCAGTGATCCCAGGAGACGGGATCGGGCCCGAGGTCATCGCCGAAGCGCTGAAGGTGCTCGGGGAGGTCGTTCCGGCGGCCGAGATCACGCGTTACGACCTCGGTGCGGCGCGCTGGCACGCCACAGGGGAGTTGTTGCCCGAGTCCGTGCTCGGAGAGTTGCGCCAGCACGACGGGATCTTGCTCGGTGCTGTCGGCGATCCGTCGGTGCCCAGCGGAATCCTGGAGCGGGGGCTGCTGCTGCGGCTCCGCTTCGAACTCGACCACCACGTGAACCTGCGGCCCGCGCGGCTGTACCCCGGCGTGCGCAGCCCGTTGGCCGACGCGCCGGAGATCGACCTGGTCGTCGTGCGGGAGGGCACCGAGGGCCTGTACGCGGGCAACGGCGGCCTCCTGCGCAAGGACACCCCGCACGAGATCGCCACCGAGGTCAGCATCAACACCTCGTTCGGCGTCGAGCGGGTCGTCCGCGACGCGTTCGCCCGCGCGTCCAACAGGCCGCGCAGGCACGTCACGCTGGTGCACAAGACGAACGTCCTGACCCACGCGGGCTCGCTGTGGTCGCGCGTGGTGGAGGAGGTGTCCCTCCAGCACCCGGAGGTCACCGTCTCCTACCAGCACGTCGACGCGGCCACGATCCACCTCGTCACCGACCCCGGCCGCTACGACGTGATCGTCACCGACAACCTGTTCGGCGACATCCTCACGGACCTCGCGGCGGCGGTGACCGGCGGCATCGGCCTCGCGGCCAGCGGCAACCTCGACGTGACCCGGCGCAACCCGAGCATGTTCGAGCCGGTGCACGGCAGCGCGCCGGACATCGCGGGCCAGGGCATCGCGGACCCGACGGCCGCCGTGCTGTCGGTCGCGCTGATGCTCGACCACCTCGGCGAGCACGAGTCGGCGCGGCGGATCGAGGCCTCCGTGGCCTTCGACCTCGCCACCAGGGACCACCAGTCGCCGGGGGCCACCTACGCGATCGGCGACCGCCTCGCGGCGCTGGTCTCCTCGAACGTCCGGACCTGATTCCCCGCACGGCACGGAAGCGCCCGCCCGACCACCGGTCCGGCGGGCGCTTCCGCGTCCAGGACCGGAAACTCCACGACTGTCGCCTCTTTGCGTGATTCTGCTCACTTCTTGCGCAACACTGGTCCGCGAGCACCTCCAACGAAGGAGATCGCGGTGGTTGTGTCACGCAGGACTTTCCTCGGATCCGCGCTGGCGGCGTCGGCCCTGGCGGGGGTGGTCCCCGCGGCGGCGCGGGCCGCCAGCCCGCCCGGCGACGTCGTCGGCAAGATCACCGTCGGCTACCAGGGCTGGTTCGCCGCCCCCGGCGACGGCTCGCCCATCAACGCCTGGTGGCACTGGAGCGACAACTGGGGCCGGCCGCCGTCCCCGTCCAACACCGCCATCACCGCCTGGCCGGACATGGGGGACTACGCCCGCGGCTACCCGACGGCGTACGGCAACCTGGGCGACGGCAGGCCCGCGACGCTGTTCTCCAGCTACGACCAGCAGACCGTGGACACCCACTTCCGCTGGATGCGCGAGAACGGCTGCGACACCGCGGCGCTCCAGCGGTTCAACCCGTTCGGCGGCGAGGGCCCGACCCGCGACGCCATGGCCGCGAAGGTCCGCTCGGCCGCGGAGGCCAACGGCCGCAAGTTCTACCTCATGTACGACGTCACCAACTGGCTCGCCATGCAGTCGGAGATCAAGACCGACTGGACCACCAAGATGTCCGCGCACACGGCGTCGCCCGCCTACGCCCGGCAGAACGGCAAACCCGTCGTCTGCATCTGGGGCTTCGGCTTCAACGACGACGGCCGACCGTTCGCCCCCGGCCCCTGCCAGGACGTCGTCGACTGGTTCAAGGCGCGGGGCTGCTACGTCATCGGTGGCGTCCCGACCCACTGGCGCACCGGGACCGAGGACTCCCGGACCGGTTTCGCCGGGGTGTACCGCTCCTTCGACATGCTCTCGCCGTGGATGGTCGGCCGGATCGGGAACGTCGCCGACACCGACCGCTTCCACACCGACGTCAACCGGCCCGACCAGGCCGAGTGCGACGCCCGCGGCATCGACTACCAGCCCTGCGTCCTGCCGGGGGACCTCCCGGCCCGGCACCGCGCGCACGGCGACTTCATGTGGCGGCAGTTCTACAACATGGTCCGCCTCGGGGCCCAGGGCATCTACATCTCCATGTTCGACGAGTACAACGAGGGCAACCAGATCGCCAAGACGGCGGAGACGCAGGCGTCCGTCCCGGTGGGATCGGGTTTCCTCGCGCTGGACGAGGACGGCACCGCCTGCTCCGCCGACTACTACCTCCGCCTCACCGGGGACGGCGGCCGGATGCTCAAGGGGGAGATCCCGCTGACGCCCGTGCGGCCGACGCCGCCGGTGATCGGGGGACCGCCGCCCGTCGTGGACCTGGCGCGCGGCAAGCCGACCGCGCAGAGCGGCCAGACCCAGGGCTACGGCAGCGCCAACACCGTCGACGGCAACCCCGACACCTACTGGGAGAGCACCAACAACGCCTTCCCGCAGTGGGTCCAGGTCGACCTGGGAACGCAGGTCGCGCCGCGGCGGCTGGAACTGGCGCTGCCGTCGTCCTGGGGCCCGAGGACGCAGACCCTCGCGGTGGAGGGCAGCCAGGACGGCGCGTCGTTCACGCCGCTGGTCGGCGCGGCCGGGTACTCGTTCGCGCCGGGCACCGCGATCACCCTGCCGGGTCGTGGGGTCCGGTACCTGAGGCTGGTGTTCACCGCCAACACCGGCTGGCCCGCGGGCCAGCTGTCGGTGCTGCGGGCCTTCGCCTGACGGGTCGCCGGGTCACCCCCCTCCGGGGTGACCTGGCACACGGCGGGTTGACACCCGATCGCCCGAGCGAACAGCATCACAGCGCTGCCCGTGGGGGAAGTCCGGTCGAAATCCGGCGCTGACCCGCAACGGTAGGTCCGGCCCCCCGGGGTCGGACGAGCCCGATCACCCATCGGCGGCGTGCTGCTCCAGCTCCTGCCGTGGTTCGCGGGACGGGGACCACTGCGGTCGCTCGCGCTCAGGCCACCCGTTAGAGAGGTGACCGTGACCGCGGTGCGCGTGGCCCGAACCAGTCCACTGGTGGTGCTCCTGGTGGTCGTGCTGGCCGCGTCCGTCGTGGCCGGCGTGGCCCTGGGGCCGGTGAGCATCCCGTTCGGCCGGGTCGTCGGCTTCCTCCAGGCCGCGTTCACCGGCGGGCGGGTCGAGGCCGTCGACGCCGCCCAGTACCGGATCGTCTGGGACATCCGCCTCCCGCGCGTGCTGCTCGCCGCGGTCGTCGGCGCCGGGCTGAGCGTCGTCGGCGTCGCCGTCCAGGCGATGGTGCGCAACGCGCTGGCCGACCCGTACGTCCTGGGCATCTCCTCCGGCGCGTCGGTGGGCGCGGTCGCCGTGGCCACGCTCGGCCTGTTCGCCTCGCTGGGGATCTACGCCTTGTCCGCCGCCGCGTTCCTCTCGGCGCTCGGCGCCACCGCCCTGGTGTACCTGGCCGCTCGCACGCGGGCGGGCCTCACGCCGTTGCGGCTGGTGCTGACCGGGACCGCCATGGCCTACGGCTTCCAGGCGCTGACGCTGCTGCTGGTGTTCCAGGCGCCGCACGGGGAAGCGGCCCGCGCCGCCATGTTCTGGCTGCTGGGCAGCCTCGGCGGCGTGACGTGGGGGGCGCTGCCGGTGGCCGCCGCGGTGGTGGCGGCCGGGACCGCGTTCCTGCTCGCGAGCGCCCGGCGGCTCAACGGGCTGTCCATGGGTGACGAGACCGCCACGACGCTGGGGATCGACGTGGTGCGGATGAGGCGGCGGCTGTTCGTCGTGACGGCCGGGATGACCGGTGTGCTGGTCGCCGTGAGCGGCGCCGTCGGGTTCGTCGGGCTGATGCTGCCGCACCTCGTCCGCATGGTCGTCGGCTCCGACCACCGCCGGGTGCTGGTCGTGGCACCGCTGGCGGGCGCGAGCTTCCTGATCTGGGTGGACGTCGCCGCGCGCCTGGTCGCGGCACCGGAGGAGCTGCCGCTGGGGGTGATCACGGCGGCGCTGGGCGTGCCGTGCTTCGTGTTCCTCATGCGCCGCCGCGGCTACGTGTTCGGGGGCGGCTGATGGACCTGGAACTCGACCGGGTCTCGGTCGACGGCATCGTGCGCGACGTCTCCCTGTCCGCCGGGACCGGTGAGGTCGTCGGCGTCGTGGGCCCCAACGGGAGCGGCAAGTCGACGACACTGCGGTGCGTCTACCGGGCGCTGAGGCCCAGCGGCGGCGCGGTGCTGCTGGACGGGCGCGACCTGCTGTCCCTGCCGCCGCGGGAGAGCGCGCGCAGCCTCGCGGCGCTGACCCAGGACAGCCACGTGGAGTTCGACTTCACCGTGACCGAGGTCGTCGCGATGGGACGGTTGCCGCACAAGGGCGCGTTCGACCGGGACACCGGGCGCGACCGCGACCTCGTCGCCGACTCGCTGCGGCGGGTGGACGCCGGGCACCTCGCCGAGCGCAGCTTCCTCACGCTCTCGGGCGGGGAGCGCCAGCGCGTGCTGGTCGCGCGGGCGCTCGTGCAGGAGCCCGACGTCCTCGTGCTGGACGAACCGACGAACCACCTCGACATCAGGCACCAGCTCGACGTCCTCGCGCTGGTGCGGGGCACCGGGCTGACCGTCCTGATGGTCCTGCACGACCTCAACCTCGCGGCCGCCTACTGCGACCGCATCCACGTGCTCGACGGCGGTCGGGTGGTCGCGGGCGGCAAACCCGTCGACGTGCTCACGCCCGACCTGGTCGAGGCCG
This sequence comes from Umezawaea sp., assembly GCF_036375055.1. Classification (GTDB taxonomy): domain Bacteria; phylum Actinomycetota; class Actinomycetes; order Mycobacteriales; family Pseudonocardiaceae; genus Umezawaea. The sequence goes on along the minus strand of NZ_DASUSQ010000068.1, from coordinate 11,989 downwards.
TCTTCGGCGTGCGGGCGCACCTCGTGCCCCACCCCGTCAGCGGCGTGCCGCAGCTCCTCTTCGAACACCCGGAGGTTTCCCCGTGAGACGACTGCTCGCCCTCTTCCTGGTCCTGGGCACCACCGCGTGCGGTGCGACCGTCGCGCGGGACACCTCCGCCACCGACCCGGTGACCGTGGAGAACTGCGGGCAGGACGTCACGTTCGACCGCGTGCCCGCCAAGGTCGTCACCAACGACACCGGCATCACCGAGCTGATGTTCGCGCTCGGCCTGGCCGACCGGATGGCCGGGTACGTGGTCGGCAGCGGTCAGACCGCCGACCTCGCCACGTCGCCGTTCAAGTCCGACTGGGACCGGGTGGCCAAGCTCGGCGAGAAGATCAACAAGGAGGTCGTGCAGGCCGCGGGCGCCGACCTCGTCTTCGCGGGCTGGAACTACGGGTTCTCCGAGAGCACCGGGTTCACGCCGGACGCGCTGGCGGAGCTGGGCATCCCGACCTACCAGCTCACGGAGGCGTGCCGCAACGGCGTCGGCAAGCAGCGCGGCATCATGCCGCCGCTCGACGCGCTCTACGAGGACCTGCGCAACCTCGGCGCGGTCTTCCGCGTGTCCGACCGGGCCGAGCGGCTCATCGCCGGCTACCAGGAGCAGGTCGCGGCGGCCGAGAAGCTCATGGCGGGCAAGCCGAGGCCGAAGGTCTTCCTCTACGACAGCGGGCTCGACCAGCCGTTCACGTCCGGCCGCAACGCGGCCCCGCAGGACATCATCACCAGGGCCGGTGGCGACAACGTCTTCGGCGACCTCGACGACAGCTGGACCACCGTCGGCTGGGAGCCCGTCGTGCAGAGCAACCCCGACGTCATCCTCATCAACGACTACGCCGACGGCGACAACAACACCCCCGAGCAGAAGCGGGCGTTCCTGGAGGGCTACGCGCCGCTGGCGGGCGTGCCCGCTATCCGGGACAGGCGGTTCTTCGTCCTGCCCTACGCGGCCCTGGTCGAGAGTCCCCGCAACCCCGCCGCCATCGAGGCCTTCGCGAAGTTCCTCGCCGGATGACCGACTGGCTCGCCAGGTGCGACGAGCTCCTGCCGCGCGCGGCCGTCGGCGAGGCGGTGCCGTGGCGCGACTTCTGCTCGGCGGGCGGCCCCCACCTCACGACGTGCGTGGAGGAGTGGCAGCGGCGCGGCGGTTTCCGCCACCACCGCGCCGCCGTCGTGCTCGTCGCGTTCCGCGCGGGCTGGCTCGCGTGCTGCGCGACGGTCCCGGAGGTCCACTGGGGACTCCCGGTCCCGGTGCTGGCGTCGGCGGACGCGGTGCTGGGGCCCGACGGCAGGCTGGCGGGCCTGGCGGTGCGGGAGCGGCGACCGGTGGACGTCCGCGGGTGGTGGGCCGACGTCGACGCCTTCTTCGCCCCGCTGGCCCGCTCGCTCGTCGCGCTCGGGGCGCGGGAGAAGGAGCTGTGGGGCAATCCCGTGGGCCTCATCGGCGCGGTGGCCGCGCGGATGGCGGCCGGTGGCGTGCCGGGCGACCTGCTGGCGACCGCGACGGCGATGCGCGCCGCGACCGGGCGCGCGGAGCTGCTGACCCTCACCGGCACGGCGGAGGGGTGGCGGGCGCGGCGGCGCACCTGCTGCCAGTGGTGGCGGGCGGGCGGCGGCTACTGCGGCGAGTGCGTGCTGCTGGACTCGCCGTCCCGGCGGTGACACGGGCGTCCTGTTCACCCACCCGAACACCCACCCAGGATGTGGGAACTCTCGTCCGACGCTTGGTACCGACGCCGAACCTGTGGCACCATCGCCGGGTGGCTCAGAACACCGTGATCATTATTGATGAGCGCGCCGGGTAGGTGCTTCCCCAGCACCCGGCGCGCTGACCTCTCGCATCCCGCGGGGGGTCTTTTTGTTTTCCGGACACCGCCACCCACCACCACTGGCCAGGAGAAACCCGTGAGCAGCCTCCCGCTCGGCGACACCTTCCACGTCTTCGACACCACGCTGCGGGACGGTGCGCAGCGCGAGGGCATCACGTACTCCGTGACGGACAAGCTGGCCGTCGCACGCCTGCTGGACGGCCTCGGCGTGGGGTTCGTGGAGGGCGGCTGGCCGGGTGCGATGCCGAAGGACACGGAGTTCTTCGCGCGGGCGGCGGCCGGGGAGCTGGAACTGCGGCACGCCAAGCTCGTCGCGTTCGGCGCCACCCGCAGGGCAGGCGTGAAGGCCCACGAGGACCCGCAGGTCAAGGCCCTGCTGGACGCGCGGACCGAGGTCGTCACGCTCGTGGCGAAGTCGGACCGCAGGCACGTGGAACTGGCCCTGCGCACGGACGTCGAGGAGAACTGCGCGATGGTCCGCGACACCGTGCGCCACCTGGTGGAGCACGGCAGGCGGGTCTTCGTCGACGCCGAGCACTTCTTCGACGGCTACGCCTACGACCCCGACTGCGCGCTGCGGGTCTTGCAGTCCGCGGTGGACGGTGGGGCGGACGTCGTCGTCCTGTGCGACACGAACGGCGGCCAGCTCCCGCTGGGGCTCGCCGAGACGGTCGAGCAGGTGATCTCCCGCACGGGATTCCGCGTCGGGATCCACTGCCAGGACGACACGTCCTGCGCGGTGGCGAACACCGTGGCGGCGGTGCAGGCGGGGGCGACCCACGTCCAGTGCACCGCGAACGGGTACGGCGAACGGGCGGGCAACGCCGACCTGTTCGCCGTCGTCGGGAACCTCGTGACCAAGCTCGGCCTTCCGGTGCTACCCACCGAATCGCTGGCCGAGCTCACCCGCGTCTCCCATGCCCTCGCCGAGATCGCGAACATCGCCCCCCACACCCACCAGGCGTACGTGGGGGCGTCGGCCTTCGCCCACAAGGCGGGACTGCACGCGAGCGCGATCAAGGTCGATCCGGAGCTGTACAACCACATCGATCCGGACACCGTCGGCAACGGCATGCGGGTACTGGTCACCGAGATGGCGGGCCGGGCGAGTCTCGAGCTCAAGGGACGTGAGTTCGGAATGGACCTGGCCCGTCGGCCCGAAGCGGTCACGAACGCCGTGCGCAGGGTGAAGGAGCTGGAGGCGCGGGGCTGGTCGTTCGAGGCCGCGGACGCCTCCCTCGAACTGCTGCTCCGCGGCGAGCTGTCCGAACTGGACGAGGCGCCGTTCCTGCTGGAGTCCTACCGGGTCGTGCTGGACCGGCGCCCGGACGGCGAGATCGTGTCCGAGGCCACGGTGAAGGTGCACGTGGCGGGCGAGCGGGTCATCGAGACGGCCGAGGGCAACGGGCCGGTGCACGCGCTGGACGCCGCGCTGCGCAAGGCGCTGCTGCCGCACCTGTCCTGGTTGGACAGTGTGGAGCTGTCCGACTACAAGGTGCGCATCCTCGCCGAGGACCCCGGCACGGACGCGGTCACCCGCGTGCTCGTGGAGTCGACCGACGGCGAGCGCACGTGGACGACGGTCGGCGTGCACGGCAACATCGTGGAGGCGAGCTGGCTGGCCCTCTGCGACGCTCTCGTGCACAAGGCGATGCGGGTGCGCGCCCTGGTTTAGGCTGGGTGTCGTGCGCATCGCCCGAATCGCCCAGCCCGATGGACTCGCCTTCGCCAAGATCGAGGGCGAGGGCGACGACCTGACGGCCGTCGAGATCAAGGACGAACCCTTCGGCGGCACGCCGACCCTCACGGGTCGGCGCTGGCCGCTGGCGGACGTCCGGCTGCTCGCCCCGTTCCTCCCGCCCAAGATCATCGGCGTCGGCCGCAACTACGCCGCGCACGCCGCCGAACTGGGCAACGAGGTCCCCGAGAACCCGCTGCTCTTCTTCAAGCCGAACACCGCGGTCATCGGCCCGAACGCCGAGATCAAGCTGCCCGCCGTCTCCGAGCGCGTCGACTTCGAGGGCGAGCTGGCCGTCGTGATCGGCATGGGCGGTCGCGACATCCCCGCCGCGCGCGCCCGGCAGTCGATCCTCGGCTACACGATCGCGAACGACGTGACCGCGCGCGACCTCCAGAAGGCCGACGTGCAGTTCACCCGCGCCAAGGGCTTCGACACGTTCTGCCCGCTCGGCCCGTGGGTGGAGACCGAGTTCGACCCCAGCGACGTCGCCATCCGCACCGAGCTGGACGGCGAGGTCGTGCAGGAGGGCCGGACCTCGCAGCTGATCTTCGACATCGGCGAGCTGATCGAGTACATCAGCGCGGTCATGACGCTCCGCCCGCTGGACGTCATCCTGACCGGCACCCCCGCGGGCGTCGGGCCGATGAAGGCGGGCCAGTCGGTGTCCGTGACCGTCGAGGGCCTCGGCACGCTGACCAACGCCGTGGCCAACCGCTAGGACGGTCACCGCGCCAGGTCGCTCAACTGGCGAAAGCCCACCCGCAAAGGTTTGCGCCGACCAGCGGGGCCGCGTTCGGCCTGAGCTGGTCGGCCCAACCTCGCGGGCGCGGGTACCGCGTTGCCGTACTCGCGGGTAACTTCCCCTGTTCCTCAGCGCGGACACGGTGGAATCGCACGTCCGGGCGATCCTCCGCGAGCTCTGCGCCAGGGACCGGGCCCACGCCGTGGCGATGGTGCTCGACGAGTCGGGCGCGGTGGAGCCGGGCGCCTAGGTCCGCTCGATCCTCGCGGGCTCCCGGCGGGCGAACGCGGGCGCGTGCTCGGGCCGCAGCCCGATGGCGACCGCGTACGCCGGAACGGCCTGGAGCGCGGGGAACCGCTGGAGCACGCGCAGCGGCAGGGGCGTGCCCGCGCCGCCGACGTCGACCTCCCCGTCGAGCGCGCGCCGCAGGAAGGCGTTCTGGACCACCCGCTGCACGGTCTGGGTGACGGCGGTCGGCAGCAGGCGCCTGCGCCGCACCTTCGCGAGTTCCGCGGGTGTGACCCGCCCGCGCCGCAGCGGCGCCGCGAGGAGCGTGGCGGCGGCGACCGCGTCCTGCACCGCCAGGTTGATGCCGACGCCGCCGATCGGCGACATGGCGTGCGCCGCGTCACCGATGCACAGCACCCCGTCGGCGTGCCAGCGGCGCAACCGGTCGAGCTTCACGTCGAGCAGCTTCACGTCGTCGAGCGAGGTGACCGCGTCCACCCGGTCGGCGAGCATCGGCACCAGCGCGACCACGCGGTCGCGGAACGACTGGACGCCCGCGTCGCGCAGCATCCGGTCCGAGCCCTTGCGGATCAGGAACGCGATCTGGAAGTAGTCGCCCCGGTCGAGCATGACCAGCCCGCTGCCCCTGCCGAACCGCCCCAGACCGCCCGCGGGGTCGTCCTCCCGGCGCGGCACGCGGAACCACCACACGTCCATCGGCGTGCCGAACGAGTGCACGGGCAGGCCCGCTTCCGCGCGCACCAGCGACCCGCGGCCGTCGGCGGCCACGACCAGGTCCGCGGCGATCTCGCCCTCGACGCCGTCCGCGGTGCGGTAGCGGACGCCGGTGACCTTCGAGCCCTGCCTGCGCAGCCCGGTGAACGCGGTGCCCATCCGCAGCGAGAAGGTCGGCTCCAGCCTGCCCGCGTCGGCCAGCAGGTCGAGGAAGTCCCACTGCGGCACGAACGCGATGTGCTTGTGCGGACCGGGCAGCCTCCTCAGGTCCGCCACGGTCGCGGGCCCGCTGTCCAGCAGCACCCGGATCCGCTCCAGGAGCTGGTGGGGGACCTCGGCGAACGCCGGGCCGAGCCCCAGTTCGTCCAGCAGCGTGAGCGTGGACGCGTGGACCGTGTCGCCCCGGAAGTCCCGCAGGAAGTCGGCGTGCTTCTCCAGCACGGTGACCTCCACGCCCGCCCTGGCGAGCAGCAGCCCCAGCACCATCCCGGCCGGTCCGCCCCCGACGACGACGCACGTGCTCCGTTCCATGACCCCTCATTTCAACGGTAGTTGAATAAGCTCAGGGTGCTCCCGCGGTACTCGTGCGGTCAAGGGGGAAACGGGCGGATACGCTGATCGGGCCATGAGCAACGCATCCGTAACCCCAGAGGTCCGCGTCCGCTTCTGCCCGTCGCCGACGGGTACGCCGCACGTCGGGCTGATCCGCACCGCCCTGTTCAACTGGGCTTTCGCCCGGCACAGCGGCGGCAAGGTCGTCTTCCGCGTCGAGGACACCGACGCCGCGCGCGACTCCGAGGAGTCGTACGAATCACTCCTGGAAGCCCTGCGCTGGCTGGGCCTCGACTGGGACGAGGGCCCCGAGGTCGGCGGCCCCCACGAGCCGTACCGGCAGAGCCTGCGGCGCTCGATCCACGAGGACGTGGCCAAGCGCCTGTTCGCCGCCGACGAGCTCTACGAGTCGTTCTCCACCAACGACGAGGTCGAGGCCCGGCGCAAGGCCGCGGGCCAGGACCCGAAGCTCGGCTACGACAACTTCGACCGCGACCTCACCGAGGAGCGGAAGGCCGCGTTCCGCGCCGAGGGCCGCGAACCCGTGCTGCGCCTGCGGATGCCCGACAGCGACATCACGTGGACCGACCTCGTCCGCGGCGAGATCACCTTCAAGGCGGGCAGCACGCCGGACCCGGTCATGGTGCGGGCCAACGGGGTTCCGCTCTACCCGTTCGTGAACCCGGTCGACGACGCGCTGATGGGGATCACCCACGTCCTGCGCGGCGAGGACCTCCTGCCGTCCACGCCCCGCCAGATCGGGCTGTACCAGGCGCTCCAGCGCATCGGCGTGACCGGGTTCACCCCCGAGTTCGGCCACCTGCCCACCGTGACGGGCGACGGCAACAAGAAGCTGTCCAAGCGGGACCCCCAGTCGAACCTGTTCCACTACCGCGATCTGGGCTTCCTGCCCGAGGGCCTGCTGAACTACCTCGCGCTGCTCGGCTGGTCCATCGCCGAGGACAACGACATCTTCAGCGTCGAGGAGATGTACGCGGCCTTCGACATCGCCAAGGTCAGCTCGAACCCCGCCCGCTTCGACCTCAAGAAGGCCGAGGCGATCAACGGGACGCACCTGCGCGCGCTGCCCGTCGAGCAGTTCACCAGCGCCGTGCTGCCCTACCTCGCGGCGGACGGCGTGCTGCCCGTCGAGCCGAGCACCGAGCAGGTCGCCACGCTGGCCGCCATCGCGCCGCTCGTCCAAGAACGACTCGGTCTGCTGTCCGAATGTTCGGAGATGGTCCGATTCCTGTTCGTGGCCGAGGAGGACTTCGCGCCGGAGCCCGCGTCCGCCGCCAAGGCCCTGGGTCCTGATGCCGAACCCGTGCTGCGTGCGGCGATCGACGCCCTCCGGGCCCTCGACGAGTGGACCACCGAGTCGATCCAGGACGCGCTCAAGACGTCCCTTGTGGACGGACTGGGCCTCAAGCCGAAGAAGGCGTTCGCCCCCGTGCGGGTCGCCGTCACCGGCCGGACGGTGTCGCCGCCGCTCTACGAATCCATGGAACTGCTGGGCGAGGATCGCTCGATCGGCCGATTGCTTCGTGCGCTCGGGGCAGCCTGACTGGTGCGTTCGGTGGCTCCAGCGGTGCTTGACCGTGCAAGAGTCACCAGATATCACCTCCTTAGCCGAATCGGCCGAGGGGTGATCGCACCTAGCCTCACGGGGTGACAACTGCGTCCCCGACTTTCACGCTCAAGAGAACCGGCGAAATCCGCGCAATCTCGCTCGACGTCGACGACACGCTCGTCGACTACAGCACCTCGTCTCGAGCCGCGTTGGCCTCGATGGTGGGTAACGCCGACGCGTGGACGTTGTGGCAGCGGATCACCGACGACCACTGCGCCAGGCTGCTGGCGGGAGAACTGCGGTACGAGACGATGCGGAACATCCGCACCCGTGCCTTCTTCGCCGCCCTCGGCGAGGACCTCGACCAGGCGGAGGCCACGCGTCGCGAGATGCGCCGCCAGGAGGTCCTCGCCGACGGCTGGAGCCTGTTCCCGGACGTCGTCCCCTGCTTGGAGTGGCTCCGCGCCACCGGCCTGCCCATCGCCGCCGTGAGCAACGCCTCCGGTCACCACCAGCGGGTCAAGATCGCCGCGCTGGGGCTCGCCGAGTACTTCGACACCGTGCTGATCGCGGGCGAGGTCGGCGCCGCGAAGCCGGACCGCATGATCTTCGACACCGCCTGCTCCGACCTCGGTGTCCCGCTCACCGAGACCGTGCACGTGGGCGACCGGCTGCACGCCGACGCCATCGGGGCGCGCGACGCCGGGATGCGCGGTGTGTGGCTCAACCGCCAGGGGCCCCGCGAGGGCGCGATGCCCGCGGGCATCAGCACCATCAGCACGCTCGCCGAGTTGCCCGAACTGCTCGTCTGCGAACTCTCCACCGCGCACGCCTGAACGGCTCCACACCGGCCCTCACCTCGCCCGATGGGTTGGGGTGGGGGCCGATTTCACTTCTGCGGCCACCGTGGTCTAGTATTCATCTCGTTGGAACGAGCGGCCCTCAGCGCGAAGAGCGGGAGAGCGGATCGGGAAAACATTGGGGTATGGTGTAATTGGCAGCACGGCTGATTCTGGTTCAGTCAGTCTAGGTTCGAGTCCTGGTACCCCAGCTGCAGAGTAGAAATCAGAGTCTGATACGCTACTCCCGCACCGAGCAAGACCGGTAAGTGCAAGACAATTGAATTACCTAGGGCCCCGTCGTCTAGCGGCCTAGGACGCCGCCCTCTCAAGGCGGTAGCGTGGGTTCGAATCCCATCGGGGCTACAGATTGAAAGATCCCCATACGCGGATAGCGCGTATGGGGATCTTTCGCTTTTGTTCTGGGCTCTCGCCCCAGACCCCGGGCAGGGCGGGCTTCGCCCTCCTGCGCCCCCGGTATGTGCAGGTGAGAAGTGTGCGCCGGGATCGTGGTGCCTACTCGGGTGCTGCTGGCGCCAAAGGCCGTGAGGTGGTGCTCACGGCCTTTGGTAAACGTGGCTGGTGGTGGGAGCGGGATTCTTGGGAGTCCCTCTTGGTGCTTCCTCGAGTTCTTGGTCAGAGGCGGGATTGCAACGCTTCCGCCGCTGCCAGTAGATCTGCTGCCCACCTCGCGCCGGGGCGTCTGCCCATGCGGTCTATCGGGCCCGATACCGAGATCGCCGCCACTACTTGGCCCGCGCTGTCCCTTACCGGGGCGCTGACGCTGGCCACGCCTGGTTCGCGTTCTGCGACGCTTTGGGCCCAGCCGCGGCGGCGGACCTCCAGGAGGGTGCGTTCGCCGTAGACGGCGTCCGCCAGGACCGAGCGTTGGGTGCCCGGATCGGACCACGCCGCCAGGACCTTCGCGCCCGAGCCTGCGGTCATGGGGAGCCTGGCGCCTATGGGGACGGTGTCCCGCAGGCCGCTGGGCGGTTCGGCCGCCGAGACGCAGATCCGTTGCATGCCGTCCCGGCGGTAGAGCTGGACGCTCTCACCGGTGATGTCGCGCAGGCGGGGCAGCACCGAGGCCGCCGCGTCGAGCAGGGGGTCGGTCGCGCCGCCCGCCAGTTCCGCCAGTGCCGCGCCTGGACGCCAGCGGCCGTCTGAGCCCCGTCGGAGGAGGCGGTGGACCTCCAGGCCCACTGCCAGGCGGTGTGCCGTCGCCCTGGGCAAGCCTGTTCGGTTGCAGAGTTCTGCCAGTCCACACGGATCCTTCGCGACGGCGTTCAACACGGCCACAGCCTTGTCCAGCACGCCGATCCCGCTATGCTGTCCCACAGCGCGATACTAACTTCCCGGTATCTGGGAAGTCCAGAAGTTATCGGGAGCCCCCGCTCCGGATGGAGCTCCCACCCACGGACCGATGGGGATGAAGCGATGGGCCGCACACTCGCGGAGAAGGTGTGGGAGGCGCACGTCGTGCGCCACGGAGACGGTGCTGAGCCGGACCTCCTCTACATCGACCTCCACCTGCTGCACGAAGTGACCAGTCCGCAGGCGTTCGACGGGCTGCGGCTCGCCGGGCGCGGGCTGCGGCGGGTCGACCTGACGATCGCGACCGAGGACCACAACGTCCCGACGGTCGACATCGACCAGCCGATCGCGGACCTCGTGTCGCGCACGCAGGTGGACACGCTGCGCGCGAACTGCGCCGAGTTCGGGGTGCGGCTGCACCCCATGGGCGACGTGGAGCAGGGCATCGTGCACGTCGTCGGGCCGCAGCTCGGGCTCACGCAGCCCGGCATGACGGTGGTGTGCGGCGACAGCCACACCTCCACGCACGGCGCGTTCGGCGCGCTCGCCTTCGGCATCGGCACGTCCGAGGTCGAGCACGTGATGGCGACGCAGACGTTGCCGCTGCGGCCGTTCAAGACCATGGCCATCACGGTCGACGGCGAGCTGCGCGAGGGGGTGACGGCGAAGGACGTGATCCTCGCGGTCATCGCGGAGATCGGCACCGGTGGCGGGCAGGGCTACGTGCTCGAATACCGGGGCGCGGCCATCGAGGCGCTGTCGGTGGAAGCCCGGATGACGGTGTGCAACATGTCCATCGAGGCTGGTGCGCGGGCCGGGATGATCGCACCGGACGAGGTGACGTTCGAGTACCTCAAGGGGCGTCCGCACGCTTCCGTTGGTGCCGAATGGGATGCCGCGGTCGAGTACTGGAAGACCCTGCGCACGGACGAGGACGCGGTCTTCGACCGCGAGGTCCACATCGACGCGAGCAGCCTGACCCCCTTCGTCACGTGGGGCACGAACCCCGGACAGGGGCTGCCGTTGAGCGCCTCCGTGCCGGACCCCGAGGCGATCGGCGACGACAACGAGCGGGTCGCGGCCGAGAAGGCGCTGACCTACATGGGCCTCGAACCGGGCACGCCGCTGCGGGACATCAGCGTGGACACGGTGTTCCTCGGGTCGTGCACGAACGGGCGCATCGAGGACCTCAGGGCCGCCGCGGCCGTGCTGCGCGGGCACCGGGTGGCCGACGGCGTGCGCATGCTCGTGGTGCCCGGCTCCATGCGCGTCCGGGCCCAGGCGGAATCCGAAGGGCTGCACGAGGTCTTCCTGGAGGCGGGTGCCGAGTGGCGCCAGGCGGGCTGTTCCATGTGCCTCGGCATGAACCCGGACCAGCTCAAACCCGGTGAGCGCAGCGCCTCCACGTCCAACCGGAACTTCGAGGGCAGGCAGGGCAAGGGCGGGCGCACCCACCTCGTCTCGCCGCTCGTGGCGGCCGCCACGGCCGTGCGCGGCACCCTCTCCTCCCCCGATGACCTGGCCTGAGAAGGGATCACGGACACCATGGACGCGTTCACCACCCACACCGGCGTCGGCGTGCCGCTGCGCAGGTCCAACGTGGACACCGACCAGATCATCCCGGCCGTCTACCTGAAGCGGGTCACCCGCACCGGGTTCGAGGACGGCCTGTTCGCCGCCTGGCGGGGTGACGAGCACTTCATCCTCAACCAGGAGCCGTTCAAGGCGGGCTCCGTGCTGGTCGCCGGCCCCGACTTCGGCACCGGGTCCTCCCGCGAGCACGCCGTCTGGGCGCTCATGGACTACGGCTTCCGGGTGGTGATCTCCTCCCGGTTCGCCGACATCTTCCGGGGCAACGCGGGCAAGCAGGGCCTCGTGGCGGCGCAGTGCAGCCAGTCCGATGTCGAGCTGCTGTGGAAGCTGCTGGAGTCCGAACCCGGCACGCCGGTCACCGTGGACCTCACCGACAAGACCGTTCGCGCCAAGGACTTGGTAGCCCCGTTCGAGATCGACGACTACACCCGCTGGCGCCTTCTGGAGGGCCTCGACGACATCGCTTTGACGCTGCGCCACGAGGCCGAGATCAGCGGATTCGAGGCCAGTCGCCAGACTTGGTTGCCCACAACGGATCCGCTTCCGGCGGTCTGAGAGGGGGCCGGATTCTCCCCTCCAGAGGGGCGAATCCGGCGCCTCCTGTCCCTCGAAGGGGCGCAATTAGCCACGCCACAACGAAAAATCTGGCGTGGCGATTGGTATTTCTCGCGTTTTGGGCCTACCGTTGCGTTCTAGTCGGCCCGTCTCTTAGGGCCGTGAGCGTCCTGGGAGGGACTGACGGTGAATAAGGCCCAGCTCATCGAGGCGCTCGCCGAGCGCCTTGGAGACAAGAAGACCGCC
>NZ_DASUSQ010000067.1:0-51517 GCF_036375055.1 Umezawaea sp. | reverse complement strand
CGGACACCCAGAACGCCGCCGCCCTCTCCGACGGGCAGGCGGCGTTCTGCGCTGCCGGAAAGCCGCAGCACCTCACCACACGGCGCCAACAACCCCCGCCGACCGCCCAACCGACCGGCGTCCCGAGCGGGGCCAACCGACTCGGGCCAAGCCCAGCCCCCTCCCTGCCCCCGATCCGAAGCGCCCTCACGGCACGCACGGCCGTGAAGACAATGGCGCGAGCGGGGGAGGGTTGGCCCACGACCGCCCACATCGCCGAAAAAATGTCGTACCCCACCCGTAGCGTGTGACTCGGGGGCCCTTCTCAACAGGAGGACCCTCAATTTCCGACGCGCTCCAGTTCCATTTATCCGAACGCCACCCCTCCCCACTCCCCATCGGCGATCCCAGCCGACCACCGGCCTTTCCCGCCACCCACCAAGCCGCCCATCGGCCCTTTCCCCGCTACCCGACCGCCTTTCCCCATCACGCACCAGGCCATCTCCCACCGCCCACCAGGCCGTCCCCCTCTCTGCCCACCAGGCCGTCCCCCTCCGCGTCCACCAGGCCCGTCCCTCCCCCCTTCCACCAGGCGTTCTCCCCTCACCCGACCCATTCCACACCGCACCCGAAATTCATCCCCGACCCCCGGCAACCTGTCCCGCCCCCACGCGTCCTAGTGGTTGTCGGAAGCGGTCTGGCCCCCATTCGGGGTGGGGGAACCAGGGGGAACCCGCGGAGGGCGAAAAGGGGATCGGGGTGCACCGCGCAGGGCGGAGCACTCATCGCAAGGGGGAGAGGTGCAGTCGGGGAACCGGCCGGGTCGCGCAAGCGGCCCGGCCTTTCCGCACCTCAAGGGCTACACGACCAAAAATTGTCGGTGCCGTCCGCTTACATGACCCCACGCGACCACGGACCAACGAGGTTCGGAAGTGGGGGTGCTCGGTGTGGATGAGGTCTTGGCTCGGTTGCTGCACGAGCGTGTTGTCGGCTATCTCGACGCCGTCGACCGCCTGGCGGCGCTGGAGGAGTCGCGCACGACCGCTTTCGAGGCCCGCAGGCTGGCCGCCGCCTGGCGGGCCCTCCTGGGCCTCCACGGCCTCGGCAGCGGCTGCAAGGCGTGCGCCAGGGGTCCGCGCATGTGTTCGGTCTGGCGGGTGGCGTGCGGCTACTTCGTGCACCGGCTCCCGTGGGAGCGCCGCCGCTTCCGGTTCCGCGAGTGACGTGGCTCCGCCGCGCGTCGTGCGCGGCGGAGCGGTACCGCTGCTAGAGGGTGACGCCGCGCTCGTTCAGCCAGGGCAGCGGGTTGATCTTCATGCCGCTGGCGTTCCACACCTCGAAGTGGAGGTGCGGGCCGGTGGAGAAGCCGCGGTTGCCGACTTCGGCGATCTGCTCGCCCGCGCGGACCTTCTGGCCCTTCTGCACCGAGAAGCTGTTCATGTGGCCGTACACCGTGACGGTGCCGTCGGCGTGCTCGATCCGGACCCAGAGCCCAAATCCACTTGCCGGACCGGCCTCGATCACGACACCATCCGCGACGGAGTAGATCGGGTCGCCGATCGGGCCCGCGATGTCGATGCCGTAGTGCATCTCGCCCCAGCGGCCGCCGTAGCCGGAGGTGAAGATGCCGGGGGCGGGGCGGACGACCTTGGGGCGCTTGGCCTCGATCTCGTCGGCTTCGCGCTTCTCCGTGATCCGCTGGCTCTTGGCGAGCTTGCTGGCCTCGGCGGAGGGGTCGACGAGCTTCGCGACGGGCAGCACCTGCGGGGCGGCGGCGGGGGCTGTGCCACCGACGCCGAACGCGGCCGCGCCGTCACTGGCCTGGGCCAGCGGCGTCACCTCGTCGGACGAGCCTGCGCCGACTGCTTGCAGGGTCTGACCTGCACCTGCGGCGGCGAAAGCACCGACCGCGACAGCGGCGACGACGATCCGTCCACGCAGGGCGGACGGTGGCGGCGGCAGGCGGTGAGTGCTCACCACTCGGGTCGAGGCGCGGGAGACTGCCTCGTCGAGCACATCGGTACCTGCTTGGCCGCCGGGGGAGCGGTGTTGAGACAAAGCCGGGCCTTCCGTGTTCCGGGGAGTCCAGTCGGACCCGGGCGGGGGATCCCGGAGAGTCGGTCGGGGTTCCGACTCTGTGTCCTTGCATGTGACCAGACCGTGACAACGGACCGGGGGAACATAACGGGATGGGTGTCCCGTCGGCAATCCCCGTCGTCGATGTCTACCGAATAGCGGTTAGCGCGGGGGTTAGGGGCATGAGCCGTGACGCTCTGTCACACCCGAGCCCGCAAACCCGGCGCGTCCAGGCGTGATGCGGTGTTGAGGGGCGTCATCCGAACGGGTGATAGCCGCCACCACCGTGTGCAGAGTGCGCGGATCGACGGGCAGGGACAGGTGACCTGAATCACGTATCTGGTGCTCTTCGACGAGCAACCCCGGATGGGTCAACCGGGCGTTCCGCTGCGGCACGATGACCTGGTCCATCTCGCTCCACACGACGACGAACCGCGTGCGGCAGGGCTTGCCGGGCTCCGCGAGTTCGGTGAGCAGGTCCGAGCCCGGCCGCAGCTGCCGGATCAGGGGGGTGGGGAGGAGGTAGGCGGCCAGCGTGCCGTTGTGGGGTGTGCCCAAGGTCACCAGGGTGCGCACCCGCGCGTCGCCGTGCAGCCGCTGCACGTAGTACCGCGCGATCAGGCCGCCGAGGGAGTGGCCGACGACGTGGACCCGATCGGACCCGGTCTGCTCGCAGATGCGTTCGATGTGCGCGCCCAGCAGCGCGGCGGAGCGGCGGACGTCGCCGGTCAACGCCGTCAGCACGCTGTAGTTCACCGCGTGCACGACGCCGAAGCCGCGCCTTCGCAGCGCCCCCGACAGCACTGCGAAGGCGGACCTGTTGTCCCCGATCCCGTGGACCAGCACGATGGGGGTGCCCGCTGCGTCCATCGCTGAAACCACCAGGCCGCGCTGCCGGGGTGGGAGCAGGTCCGTCCGGTAGTGCCGGAGGTGTCCTTCGGGCCGCAGCTGCTGCGCCACGACGCCCCACGGGTAGAGCAGGGCGTGCGTCGCCATCCAGGCGGCTTCGACGGCGACTCCGCGCACCCCGCCGACGGTGACCGCTGCTTTCAGGGCGGTGAACGTCTGGTCGGACACGTCGCGGACCACGTGCAGACCGGAATCGGCACGTCGCAACAGCGCATCCGTCACCCGTCGCAGCCCGAGAGTCCCCATAAGGGTGAAGGTAGGACATCCCACCGACATCGAACGAGCGCCCACTTCGGGTGTTCCACGGCCGACCGACCGATCACCACCCGCGAAAGCCCCAACCGCACCAGGACCCGCCCGACCCCGCTCAGCCGACCCGCTGCCCGCCGACCCGCTGCCCGCCGGCCCGCCCTCTGCCAGCTCGACGTCTGCGGACCCGCCCTCCGCCGACGCTCCCGCTCCATCTCGACGCCCGGACCGGACGGCCCCGGAACCGCTCACCGACCCGGCAGACCGAGCCACCTCCTGATCCGGACGGGCCGGCAGGTCTGGCCGATCAGCCCGCGCTCCACCAGCCCGTGTTCGCAGCCCGCCAGCGGTTTCTCGCGCCCCATCGGCTGTTTCTCGCGCCCCGCTGACCGGCCCTCGTGGCCCGCTGGTTCGTTCCTGCGGCTCATCGACCGGTTGTCGCTGCCCGCTGGTTGGTTCTCGCGCCCCGCTGACCGACCCCCGAGGCCCACCGGCTCGTTCCTGCGACCCACCGACCGGTTGTCGCTGCTCATCGGCCAGCTCCCCCAACCCGCCAGCCCGTCCCCCCGACCCGCCAGCCGCGTCCCGCAACCCACCGACCAGATCCCCCGACCAGACCCGATCCAGCCCAGCCGCCACCCCACCGACCGACGCTCTCGCCGACACCCCAGGTCACCGCCCCCGCAGCACTCCCCGCACCCGCACTCCCCACTCCAGCGTGCCCGGCCCGGCTCGTCCTCCACTAGACGCCGGCTAAACCCCGCACGCACCCAGCACAACCACGAACCGGCCCCCACCCCGTTGCCCCGTTCAGCCCAGCGAGGGCCCGCGCGGCGCACGTGCCCGCACACTCGATCACCGGACTTGCTAGCGTCGAGCCGATGACCCGAACCACCCGTGACACCGTCGTGGCCGGCGCTGATCCGGCGTCTCCGGCGTCCGTCCGGCTCCGAGTGGCCTTCGGGCTGGCCGTCGTGGGCGCGCTGCTCTCCGCCGCGGCCCCGCTGGTCGGTGTGGTCGGCGAGGGCACCGCCCCGGCGTTCACCGCCTGGCCCCTCCTCCTGCTGCTCGCGCTGCTGCCGGTGGCGCTGGCGGCGACGTTCCTGCGGAACCACCCCACCGTGGCGGCGGGTGTCCTGGCCGTGACGGCCTTCTTCGCCCCCGGTCGTCTGCTGGTGGACCTCCAGATCACGGTCGACACCACCTACACGACCCGCCCGGAGCTGTTCCGCCCCACGAGCCTGACGCCGTTGACCCCGAGCACGGGCCTCTGGCTGCTCGTGGCGGGTCACCTGCTGGTCCTGGCGGCGGGCGCGGTGGCGGCCACCAGCACGCCGTCGGACGACGGCGACGCCGACCAGGCGGGCACGCGCAAGTTCCTCGGCCTGGTGGTCACGGCGGGAGCGCTGGCGGCGATCGGCCTGTTCATGGCCCCGATCACCTCCACCGACCCCCTGGTCCCCACCGGCGGTCCCTTCGACGCGCCCGCGCTGGCCATGATCGGCGGCCTCCTGCTGGCCGCGGCGGCCCCGGCGGCCGGTGTGCTGGCCGCGAGCAACCCCGACCCGGAGAACCGCCGCGGCGGACTCCTCGCGGTGGCGGCGGCGCTGGCCGCCCTGGCTCTGCCCCCGCTGGTGGCGGGCCTGGTCGCGGACGGGCTCGGTGTGTCCGTCGGCTCGGTCCTCCTGCTGCTGGCGGCCGTGGCGCACGCCGTCCTGGCCAACGTCCTCGGCCGCGGTGCCGAAGCCGCCGACCCCACCGAGCAGAAGGCCGTGGAACTCCCCGGCCTGCGCCGCCTGCACCTCATCGCGGGCGTCCTCGGCCTCCTCGCCGCCGCGGCGGCCCTCGGTGGAGCGCTGAGCCCCCAGCTGGTGGTCCCGGACGGCCTGCCGCTCCCGGTCGGCTACGCCGAGCGCCTCCTCTGGCCCGCGCTGGTCGCCGTCGCGGTGCTGTCGGCCGCCGTGATCGCGGGCAGGGCCCGCCCCGCCTTCACCGTCGCGCTGGCCGCGCTGCCGCTGGCCGCGGGCAGCGCGCTGGACGCCGTCTTCGCCGCCACCCAGATCGGCTCGGTCACACCGGGCAACGGCATCTGGTTCACCGTCCTGTCCGTGGTCCTGGCGGTCGCCGCCGCGGTCACGGCCGCGCTGGCGGGCGCACTGGAGCGGGAGGAGACCGAGCCGCCGACCAGGTCGCCGACGCCGCTGCCGACGGTCGCGCTGGTCCTGATCGGCGCGCTGCTCGCGCTCGGCGCGTTCGCCCTCCCGGTCCTGAGCGCCCCGGACTTCAACCCGGTCGGCCTGCTCGACCTCCGCGTCGGCTCCTGGGGCCTGCTCGCCGGTCTGCTGGCCGTCGTGGCCGCCGCGGGCCTCGCACTGGTGTCACGACCGCCGCACGCCGCCGCGCTGCTGCTCGGCGCGGCCCTGGTGACGGCCGTGCGGGCGCTGGAACACCCGCTCACGTCGGCCCGCGCCGCCGACGCCGCCCCCGGCCCGGGGCTGTGGCTGGCGGTCGCCGCCGTGGTGGCGTTCCTCGCGGGCTCGGCCCTGTCGGCTTCCCGCCGCTGAACCGCCGGCCTACTCTGCGGACGCGGGCGATCCCCGCGCAGACGAACAGGAGACAGCCATGAGTGGTCGGATCCGCGTGGTGGTGGCCAAACCAGGACTGGACGGCCACGACCGCGGTGCCAAGGTCGTGGCGCGCGCGCTGCGCGACGCGGGCATGGAGGTCGTCTACACCGGACTGCACCAGACACCCGAACAGGTGGTGGAGACCGCCCTCCAGGAGGACGCGGACGCCGTCGGCCTGTCCGTGCTGTCCGGCGCCCACATGACCCTGTTCGCGCGGGTCATCGAGCTGCTCAAGGAGAAGGGTGCCGAGGACGTGGTCGTCTTCGGCGGCGGGATCGTCCCGGAGGAGGACGTGCCGAGGCTCGCGGAGATGGGCGTCGCCAAGATCTTCACGCCGGGAGCGACCACGACGGAGATCGTCGACTGGGTCCGCGAACACGTCTCGCAACCCGTCTGAGCACGGCGGGCGGTCCCCTCGACCGACCCCTCCGGGCGTGGTGACCACGTTGTCGTGATCGACCTCACCGTGGTTATGACGGACCTCACCGGGTATGGCGTGCGGACGGTCCACGCAGGTCGATAATCTCTTGCGCAGCCGCGTCCAGCCGGTCCTCGATCACTGCTCAGCCGGCGTTCCAGGTGGTACCTGGTGCGTGTGAGCTCCTGAAGACCGTGCCCTGGGTTCCACCTGGAGCGCCGGACCCTTCGAGGACCACCCCCCAGGACGCGGTGTCCGACACCGACGTCGCAGGAGACCCGAGTGGACCTGTACGAGTACCAGGCGAAGGATCTCTTCGCCGCCCACAACGTTCCGGTACTTCCGGGCGATGTGGCCAGCACCCCAGCCGAGGCCAAGGCGCTCGCTGAGCAGTACGGCACCACCGTGGTCGTGAAGGCCCAGGTCAAGACGGGTGGCCGCGGCAAGGCGGGCGGCGTCAAGCTCGCCGAGACCCCGGCCGAGGCGGAGTCGAAGGCCGAGGCGATCCTCGGTCTGGACATCAAGGGCCACGTCGTCCACCGCGTTCTGGTGACGACCGCGTCCGACATCGCGGAGGAGTACTACTTCTCCTTCCTGCTCGACCGCTCCAACCGCACCTTCCTGGCCATGGCGTCGGTCGAGGGCGGCATGGAGATCGAAGAGGTCGCGGCCACCAACCCCGACGCGCTGGCCAAGATCGCCATCGACGCCATCAAGGGCGTCGACCTGGCGAAGGCCCAGGAGATCGTCGCGGCCGCCAAGTTCCCGGCCGAGGTCGCCGACCAGGTCGCCGACGTCATCGTGAAGCTCTGGGAGACGTTCGTCTCCGAGGACGCCACGCTGGTCGAGGTCAACCCGCTCGTGCGCGACCCCGAGGGCAAGATCGTCGCCCTCGACGGCAAGGTCACCATCGACGAGAACGCCGCGTTCCGGCACCCGGAGCACGCCGCGCTGGTCGACGAGAAGACCGAGGACCCGCTCGAGGCGAAGGCCAAGGCCAAGGGCCTCAACTACGTGAAGCTCGACGGCCAGGTCGGCATCATCGGCAACGGCGCCGGTCTCGTGATGTCCACGCTCGACGTCGTCGCGTACGCCGGTGAGAAGCACAAGGGCGTCAAGCCCGCGAACTTCCTCGACATCGGCGGCGGCGCGTCCGCCGAGGTGATGTCGAACGGCCTCGACATCATCCTGAACGACCCGGACGTGCGCAGCGTCTTCGTGAACGTGTTCGGCGGCATCACCGCCTGCGACGCGGTCGCGAACGGCATCGTGCAGGCGCTGGAGATCATCGGCGACGCGGCGACCAAGCCGCTCGTCGTCCGCCTCGACGGCAACAACGTGGAGGAGGGCAGGCGGATCCTCGCCGACGCCAACCACCCGCTCGTCACCGTCGTCGACACCATGGACAACGCGGCCGACAAGGCCGCCGAGCTCGCAGCAGCGGGGGTCTGACCGATGGCCATCTTCATCAACCAGGACAGCAAGGTCATCGTCCAGGGCATGACCGGTGCCGAGGGCACGAAGCACACCAAGCGGATGCTCGCGTCCGGCACGAACATCGTCGGCGGCGTGAACCCCCGCAAGGCGGGCGAGAAGGTCGACTTCGACGGCAACGTGCTCCCGGTCTTCGCGACCGTGGCCGAGGCCATCGAGGCGACCGGCGCGAACGTCACCGTGATCTTCGTCCCGCCGAAGTTCGCCAAGGACGCCGTCATCGAGGCGATCGACTCGGGCATCGGCCTCGCCGTCGTGATCACCGAGGGCATCCCGGTGCACGACACCGCGAAGTTCTGGGCCCACGCCGTCGCGACCGGCAACAAGACCCGCATCATCGGCCCGAACTGCCCCGGCCTCATCAGCCCCGGCCTGTCGAACGCGGGCATCATCCCCGCGAACATCAGCGGCGCGGGCAAGGTCGGCCTGGTGTCGAAGTCCGGCACCCTGACCTACCAGATGATGTACGAGCTGCGTGACTTCGGCTTCTCCACCGCCATCGGCATCGGCGGCGACCCGATCATCGGCACCACGCACATCGACGCCCTGGAGGCCTTCGAGGCCGACCCGGAGACCGTCGCCATCGTGATGATCGGCGAGATCGGCGGCGACGCCGAGGAGCGCGCGGCGGCGTTCATCAAGGACAACGTCACCAAGCCCGTCGTGGGCTACGTGGCGGGCTTCACCGCGCCCGAGGGCAAGACGATGGGCCACGCGGGCGCCATCGTCTCCGGCTCCGCGGGCACCGCGCAGGCGAAGAAGGAGGCCCTAGAGGCCGCCGGCGTCAAGGTCGGCAAGACGCCGTCCGAGACCGCCGCCCTGATGCGGGAGATCATGCAGTCCATCGGCTGATCGAGCCGCTGGAGCTGACGCACTGGCCGGGCCCCGGTACGGGGGTCCGGCTTTTCGCGCTCTCGGCAGAGGTGGGACTGCGCCATCCGGGTGTGGTGGTCGAGCCCGACCTACGGTGAGTGAGCACTCATCCCCAGAAAGTTGCCCACACCCTGTGGACAACTCCAACTCCTGTGGACAACCCCGCTCGACCTATCCCCAATCGGGCGTTCAGACCCCTGGTTGGCCACGTTCCGTGATCTACTGGCACCCTCAAGTGGCGGAACCAATCCGATCCGGTCATCGTCTGACTAGCCGGATCGGCTAGCGTTTTGCTGCCGCTCGTCGTCCCTCGCTGGAGGAGGAACCTCACCATGTCCGTCCCGTACGGCGCCCCTCAGCAACAGCCGGGGGCACCCGGCCCGGCGCAGCCGGCGATGGGCCTGAACCTGGGCTTCGTCCTTCCGCTCGCCGCGGCCGGTCTCGCGCTGATCTCGTTCCTGCTCGCCTTCGCCGACGACGTCCCGCTGTTCAGCGCGGTCGAGTACATCTACGCGACCGGTGTGCTGGCGGGGCTGTCGGTGCTGCCGAAGGCGCCTCGGCTGCTCTACGCGGCCGCACCCCTCACGATCGTGTCGACGCTGGTCATCCTCCAGGGGATGATCAAGAGTTCCGCCGAGATCCAGGGCATGCAGATCGTCCTGTTCATCGTCTCGCTGCTCCAGACCGCGGCGGTCGTCGGCGGCATCCTCGTGGACGCGGGCATCCTCAAGCTGGAGCCCAAGCCCGCCAACCCGTTCGGCGGCCAGCAGCCGCAGCCCGGCACCTGGAACCCGCAGACCGGCGGTTTCCCGCCCCAGCAGCAGCCGCAGCAGCAGTACGGCCAGCAGCAGCCCCAGCAGCCGCAGCAGCCCCCGACCGGTGGCTTCGGCGCTCCGGTCCAGCCGCAGCAGCAGCAGCCGCAGGCTCCCGGTCCGACGTCGTACCTGTCGCAGCCCGGCCAGTTCGGCCAGCAGAACCCCGGCACGCCGCCCGGCGGCTTCGGCGGTCCGCCGCAGCAGCAGGGCTGAGCCGGAACAGCTCGCGCGGCGGAGGGGTGGCACCGGAATCATCCGGGGTCACCCCTCTTCCGCGTCCGGCGTGCCTCACCTGGATGGCCGAGCGCGACTGACAGAGTGGACCGGTGCCGGTGCTGCAACCCTCCACGCACGGCGGAACCGACGTGCGCCCACCCGAGTTCTCCCGTCCGGAACGCGTCCGGGTCCTGGTGATGACCGCGGCGGGCTCCGTCGTGATCGGCTACGCGGCCGTCGCCGCCCTGCTCGCCCTGATCGCCGCGACGGCCACGAACGCCGCGTTCTCCACGACCGGTGTGCTCACGGCCGCCGCGCCCGGCTGGCTGGTGGCGCACCACGTGCCGCTGCGCTTCGAGGGCGCCGCCCAACTGGGTGTGCTGCCGCTGCTGCCGACCGCGCTGCTGATGCTGCTGGCGGGCCGAGCGGCCGCGGGCGCCGCCGACCGGCTCGGGCTGTACGAGCCGCTCCAGGCCCGCGGTGTGGTGCTGTGCATCGCCGGTGCGCACGCCATCACGGGCGGCACGATCGCGCTGCTGATGGGGGACGGGCCGGTGCGGGCGACACCCGCGGTGGCGTTCTTCGGCTGCGCCGCGGTGTCCGGTGTCGCCGCCACGATCGGGGTCGCCCAGCGCTGCGGGCTGGTCGAGGTGCTGATCGACCGCATCGACCCGGTCGCGCGCCGCGGGATGCGCGCGGGCCTGCTGGCGCTGTTCGTGCTCGGCGGGCTGGGCGCGCTGCTGGTGGCGCTGGGTCTGGCGTTCTCCTGGTCGACGACGAGCGGCCTGTTCGCGGGCGCGGACTCCACGTTCGGCGTCGGCCTCGGTCTCTTCCTGCTGTGCCTCGGCTACCTGCCGAACGCCGTCGTCGCCGCGCTGTCGTACGTGGTCGGCGCGGGCTTCTCGATCGGTCCGGTCGTGATGACGCCGATGCGCTTCGTCGGCGGCGACCTGCCCGCGGTACCGCTGCTGGCCGCACTGCCCGAGCGGCAGCTCGGCTTCCTGCCCGGCCTGCTCCTGCTGCCGCTGCTGCTCGGCGGTGTGGTGGGCTGGTACTGCCGCAAGATCTCCGAACGGCCGTCGACCCGCCTGCGCGCGGTCCTCGTCGCGGGCGTGACGGTCGCCGTGGTGTCGCTCGTGCTCGCCGCGACGGCGGGCGGCAACCTGGGTGACGGCCCCTTCAACCCGGTCACCGTGCCCGCGGGCCTGCTCACGGTGCTCGTGCTGGGCTGGATCGTGCTGCCGGGGTCGTTCGTCGCCTGGTTCGCGGGCCCGCGGCCCAAGCGCGTGCGCGCCGCGGAGGCCCCCGAGGTCGAGCGGATCCCGGACGAGGCGGAGGCCGTCGCCGAGGACGGCGAGGAGGACTTCGACGTCGAGGACGAGGACTACGAGGACGTCGACGAGGAGCTGGCCCTCGAGGACGAGCTGGCGGAGGAGTTCGAGGAGTCGGAGGACGACTACGACGACGAGCCGCTGGACGACGCCGCCGAGGACGAGCTGGACGACTACGACGACGATCCGGGAGCGGACGCCGACGACGGCATCGACCACGACGACATCGACGACGATGTCGACGACCCCGACGAGGACCCGGACGACTCGGAGGACGCCGTCGACGAGGCGCCCGCGGACGACGAACCCGGTGATGAGCCCGGTGGTGGACCCGAGGACGACCCGGACGACGGGTCCCCGGAACCGGACCTGACCGGCAAGGCCCGCTAGGCAACGCCTACGCTTGGTGCTGAGCTGCGGCGATGGTCTTGCCCTCGCCCGGCTGACGTTCCCGCACCGGCCCGCCAGGAGACCACGCTGAACGCCGCAGAACCCAGCACCCTCAGGCTTCCAGTGCCCGCGAGGGTGGTCGTGCTCGTCTCGGGCTCCGGCACCCTCCTCCAGGCACTGCTGGACGCCGCGGAGGATCCCGCCTACCCCGTCGAGGTGGTCGCCGTCGGCGCCGACCGCGACGGCATCGAGGGCCTGGCCCGTGCCGAGCGCGCGGGTGTGCCCGCGTTCTCGGTGAAGCTGCGCGACCACGCCGACCGCGCCGCGTGGGACGTCGCGCTCACGAAGGCGGTCGCCGAGCACGAACCCGACCTGGTGGTCTCCGCCGGGTTCATGAAGATCATCGGTGACGGCTTCCTGGCCCGCTTCGGCGGCCGGATGCTGAACACCCACCCCGCGCTGCTCCCCGCCTTCCCCGGCGCGCACCCCGTGCGCGACGCGGTGGACTACGGCGTCCACGTCACCGGCGCGACCGTGCACCTGGTCGACGCGGGCGTGGACACCGGGCCGATCCTGGCCCAGGAGGCGGTGGCGGTCGAACCCGGCGACGACGCCGACAGCTTGCACGAGCGCATCAAGGTGGTGGAGCGGCGACTGCTCGTCGACGTGGTCGCCAGCCTGGCCCGCGAGGGCTGCACCGTGACCGGACGAAAGGTGAGCATTCCGTGACCACTCCTGCCGAGAGGCGACCGGTTCGTCGGGCACTGATCGGGGTGTCCGACAAGTCGGGGCTGCTGGAACTGGCCTCCGGCCTGCACGCGGCCGGAGTCGAGATCGTGTCGACCGGCGGCACCGCGAAGGCGTTGGCGGACGCGGGCATCCCCGTCGTCCCGGTCGAGCAGGTGACCGGGTTCCCGGAGAGCCTGGACGGCCGCGTCAAGACGCTGCACCCCGGCGTGCACGCGGGTCTGCTCGCGGACACGCGGCGGCCGGAGCACCTGGCGCAGCTCGACGAGCTGGGCATCAAGGCGTTCGACCTGCTCGTGGTGAACCTGTACCCGTTCGCCCAGACCGTCGCGTCCGGCGCGTCGGTCGACGAGTGCGTCGAGCAGATCGACATCGGCGGCCCCGCGATGGTCCGCGCGTCGGCGAAGAACCACGCCAGCGTCGCCGTCGTGGTCGACCCGACCCGCTACGGGTGGGTGCTGGAGCAGGTCGCCGCGGGTGGTTTCACGCTCGCGGACCGGCAGCTGCTGGCGCTGGGCGCGTTCCGCCACACCGCTTCCTACGACGTCGCCGTCGCGTCCTGGCTGGGCTCCGCGCTCACCTCGGACGACGAGGGCACCGGCTTCCCCGGCTGGGTCGGCGCGACCTGGAACCGCTCGAACGTGCTGCGCTACGGCGAGAACCCGCACCAGAAGGCCGCGCTGTACACGCAGGGCGACGGCCGCACCGGGCTCGCGACCGCGCGGCAGCTGCACGGCAAGGAGATGTCGTACAACAACTACCTCGACGGTGACGCCGCCTGGCGCGCCGCGTGGGACCACGAGCTGCCGTGCGTCGCGATCATCAAGCACGCCAACCCGTGCGGCATCGCGGTGTCCACCGTGGAGGGTCCGGCGGCCATCGCCGAGGCCCACCGCAAGGCGCACGCGTGCGACCCGACCAGCGCGTTCGGCGGGATCATCGCGGCGAACCGCGAGGTCACCGTGGACATGGCCGAGCAGGTCGCGGAGATCTTCACCGAGGTCGTGATCGCCCCGTCGTACGCCGACGGCGCGGTGGACGTGCTGTCCCGCAAGAAGAACGTCCGCATCCTGATCGCCGAGCCGCCCGTGCGGCAGGGCGTGGAGCTGCGCCCGGTCTCCGGCGGCCTGCTGCTCCAGGGCAAGGACGTCATCGACGCCGAGGGCGACGACCCGAGCAAGTGGACCCTCGCCTGCGGCGCGCCGCTGTCCGACGCCGAGCTGTCGGACCTGGCGTTCGCGTGGCGCTCGTGCCGCGCGGTCAAGTCCAACGCGATCCTGCTGGCCAAGGACGGCGCCACCGTCGGCGTCGGCATGGGCCAGGTCAACCGGGTCGACTCCGCGAAGCTCGCGGTGACCCGCGCGGGTGAGCGCGTGCGGGGCTCGATGGCGGCCTCCGACGCGTTCTTCCCGTTCCCGGACGGCCTCCAGGTGCTGCTCGACGCCGGTGTCCGCGCCGTCGTGCAGCCCGGTGGCTCCGTGCGCGACCCCGAGGTCATCGCCGCCGCCGAGGCCGCGGGCGTCACGATGTACCTCACGGGCACGCGCCACTTCGCGCACTAGGGCGCTCGGAGGCCGGTGGGCCCCACCCACCGGCCTCCGGCGTTCGCTCAGCCGAGGAACTCGGCACCGCGGGTGACGGCGGCGAAGGCGTTCACGACGCCGTGGCCGTAGAACCCGTTGAACGCCAAGTCCCCTTCGCAGGTCGCGGTGTACTCGGGTCCACGACCCGTGTGCTCGTAGGACACCGTCCTCGGTGTGGGGCACGGGACCTTGTCGGCCGTGCCCTTGAGCACCCTCTCCACCTCGTCCGGCGCCAGCGTGAGCGTGCCGGGGTGGGCCGGGTCCGCCTCGCCGTACTGGCTGACCGTCAGCGCGGCCGTCGCGGAGACGTGGGGCGCCGCCATCGAGGTGCCGTCCAGGAAGGTGTAGAACGCGCACCTGGTGCCCGAGCAGTGCTTCACCACGTGGTTCTTCACGCCGTCCGGGGTGATGTTGCCGTCCGCGTCGATGAAGCCCTTGGCCAGCGAGGCGCCGCGGGGGTACGTGGACAGGATCCGGTTCTCCCTGGTCTCGTACCAGGGCGTGCCGAAGTAGTCCTTGAAGTACCCGCCCGGCGCGGACAGGTCGATCCGCTCGACCCCGTAGTCGGAGCGGTCGGACTTCGCCTGCGACGGCCCCAGCGCCGAGACGCCCAGCACGTGCCCGCCCTCCGCGGGCATCTTGAGGCAGGTGGCGTTGTCGATCGGCCGCGGGTACGTCCCGCCCTCCGGGAAGTTCGGGCTCGACGTGTCGGGGCGCGGCTTGCCGAGGTCGTCGTAGTTGTTGCCCGCTGAGCTGACCAGCGTCACGCCCTTGCCGTGCGCGTAGTCCAGCGCGCGCTGGAAGGCGGCGACGATCGTGCGCTGCTCGGTCTGGAACTCCGGTGCGTCGTTGGGGTTCGAGGCGCAGTTGTACCGCCAGGGGTCGACGTAGAACGACATGTTGATCACGTCGAGGCCGATGTCGGCGCCGTAGGTCAACCCGTCGACGACCGGCTGGAGGAACGCGAACCCGCTGTCCTGGGTCGCGCGGAGGTTGACGAGCGTGATGCCGGGCGCGACGCCCGCCGTGCCGAACCCGTTGGTGGCGGCGGCGATGATGCCCGCGACGTGCGTGCCGTGCCCGTCGTCGTCGACGTCCACGGGGTCGACGCAGCTCGCGACCTCGCACGGCCCGTCGACGACCGGGACGTCGCGGGTGAAGTTGCGGGACAGCCCCCGGTTCAGGCGGGTCGTCAGGTCCGGGTGGCTGCCGTCGATGCCGCTGTCCAGCACGCCGACGTGCACCCGCGGGTCACCGAGCTGCCGATCCCTGGCCAGGTCCGCGCGCACCATCCGCAGCCCCCACTGCTGCTCCTCCAGCGGGTCGGTCGCCCGCTCGGGCGCGGGCGGCGGGTCGGCCACCGGGCCCGGCTCGGCGGCCGTCGCTCCGGTGGTCTCCTCGATCGTGAAGTCGCGGGCCGCGCCGAACACCGCGTCCGACGCCGAGACCTGCTGGATGAACCCCGTCTTCGGCGCCCGCGCGCTCACGGTGCCGACAGCGGTGTTCTCCTTGATCACGGTGCCGCCCGCCGAGCGGATGGCGGCGATGGCCGCGTCGCGGCTCGCCCCCGCTTCGACGAGCACGGTGTACCCGCTCAACACCTGCGCCCCCGCCACCGCGACACCCGACAGCAACAGCGGTGCCAACAACACCGCTGGAACCCACCTGTTCCTCATGGTTCCCCCTCCGGTCCGGTCCTTCGAGGTCGAAGACCTACCCGGGTCCGGATGTTCACGGTCGGGACCCGGTGGGTTGTCAAACAACCCCGAAGATCGGGCACGGGTCGTCGACACCCGAACGGCCCACGGGCATTGACACCGGGCAGGCCGAACCCGATAAGATCGACCACGTCGTTCGAACACGTGTTCGATAGACTGCAAGCCGCCGACTTCCCACGGCGGTCCGTGTTCAGGGGTGCTCACGGACGGTGGGAGGAGGCTGGGTGTCCAGGTCGGCAACGGCGATGTCGGTCGCGCTCGGGGTAGACGCGACCGGCGGGCTGACCATTCCAGCCACCGAGATCACGGGGCGGGTCCTGCCGGTTCGCGGGGAACTCGCGGACCTGCTCCCGTGGGGCGGCTTGAGGCGCGGCAGCACGGTGTCGGTGCGCGGATCGACATCGTTGCTGCTCGCGCTGCTCTCCACGGCGACGGCCGAGGGCTGCTGGGCAGCGGTCGTCGGTCTGCCGAGCCTGGGCGTGCTCGCGGCGGCGGAACTGGGGGTCGCCGTGCGCCGCCTGGCTCTCGTGCCCGAGCCGGGCACCGACCCGGTGGTGGTCGAACGCACGGTCGCGGCCCTGCTCGACGGCATCGACCTCGTCTCGGTCGCCGTCCCCGTCACCCCGCACACGGCCCGCAGGCTCTCCGCGCGTGCCCGCCAGCGCAAGGCGGTGCTGGTCCCGTTCGGCGCGTGGCCGGGGGCGGACGTGGAACTGCGCGTCGGGGAGGGCCGCTGGAGCGGTCTCGGCGCGGGCCACGGCGTGCTCGCGGAACGCGAGGTGGTCGTGCACGCGGGTGGTCGCGGTGCCGCGTCACGTCCGGTGCGCGCCGGTTTCCTGCTGCCCGCTCCCGGTGGTGGCGTCGGTCCGAGCAGGCCTGTCGTTCGGCCGGTGGTGGCGGTGGCCGGGTGATGGGGTGCGTCGGGTGGTGGCGTCGGTTCGAGCGGGCCTGTCGTGCGGCCGGTGGTGGCCGGGTGGTGGGCCGCGGGTGGGGCGCGTCGAGCGGTGACTTCGGTTCCGGGTGGCCGGTCGTCGCGGGGGCTGCCGGCCGTGGCGGGATGGCTGGGGCGCGGGTGGTCGCGGGGGTGGCTGGGGCGCGGGTGTTGCGGCTGGGGGCTGTCGGTCGGGCCGGGTGCGCGGTGCGGAGGTCTGGTTCGCGGTCGGTCGTGGGAGTGGTCGCGCCGTCGGTGTTGAGGGCCCCCGGTTCGGCGGGGTTTCCCCGCCGCGGCTCGATTCGTGGGCGACTGTGCGGGGCGGTGGCGGGGTGACGGGCGGTGGGCGGGGGGTGCTGCTCGGGCCGGTTCGCGGTGTGGCGTGGGTGGTGCCGCTGGTCGTGGAGTGCTCGGTCCGGGTATCGCGGGCGGGGGCCGTGCCCGGTGCCGGTCGTCCTGCCAAGGCCCGGTGGGTTCCGGGGCCGACGTGCGTGGAGGAGGAGATCGCCGCGCTGCCCGGCCGCTACGAGGTCCGTCTCGGTCCAGGGCGTCGGGGGGATCGGCTGGCGGAGGTCCCGCGGCGGGGAAGGGCCTGCGGAGGCGGTCGGTCGAGCCGGTTCCCGCTCGTCCGGGCGTGGCTGTGGTGCGTGCGGAGGGCGGGGTGGTCGTGGTGCGGACGCTGACCGTCTGGTGCCAGGACTGGCCGGTGGTCGCGGCTTCGGCGGCGGCCGGGTCGCCCGCGCAGGTGCCCGCCGCCGTGGTGCTCGGCAACGAGGTCGTCCACTGCTCGGCCACGGCCCGCGCGGAGGGCGTGCGGCGCGGGCAGCGGAAGCGGGCCGCCCAAGCCCGGTGCCCGGAGGTGGTGCTGTTCGAGGACGACCCGGAGCGGGACGCGCGGGTGTTCGAGCCGGTGGCCGCCGCCGTCGAGCACCTCGCGCCGGGGATCGAGGTCGTGCGGCCCGGTCTGGTCGCGGTGCCCGCCCGAGGCCCGGTCGGGTACTTCGGGAGCGCGGAGAAGGCCGCGGAGGCGGTGATCGACCACATCGCGGACACGACCGGGGTCGAGGCGCAGGTGGGGGTCGCGGACGGCCTGTTCGCGGCCACGCTCGCGGCCCACCGCGGGCTGGTCGTGCCGGAAGGCCGGGCAGCGGAGTTCCTGGCGCCGCTGGGGATCGCCG
This sequence comes from Umezawaea sp., assembly GCF_036375055.1. Lineage (GTDB taxonomy): Bacteria > Actinomycetota > Actinomycetes > Mycobacteriales > Pseudonocardiaceae > Umezawaea. The sequence continues at coordinate 33,983 of NZ_DASUSQ010000067.1, read as the reverse complement.
AGCTCGACCAGCCCGCCGAACGCCGCGGGGGCCGACCCGAACTGGTGGACCTGCTGCGGCGACTGGGTTTGCGGACGCTGGGGGCGTTCGCGGAGATCCCGGAGCGGGACGTGGCGTCGCGGTTCGGCGGGGAGGCGGTGCTCGCCCACCGGCTGGCCCGCGGGCTGGAGGAACGGGCGCACGACCGGCGCACGCCACCACCGGAGCTGTCCGTCGAGCAGCGCCTCGACCCGCCGGTGGACCGGGTGGACGCCGCCGCGTTCGTCGCGAAGGGACTGGCCGAGCTGCTGCACGTCGGGCTCGTGGCCAGGGGCTTGGCGTGCACCCGGCTGGGGATCCGGGCGACCACCGAGAACGGCGAGGAGCTGTCACGGGTGTGGCGGTGCGCGGAACCGCTGACCCCGCAGGGGATCTCGGACCGGGTGCGGTGGCAGCTCGACGGCTGGCTGACGACCACCCGGCTCACCTCGGGCGTCACCGTGCTGCGGCTCGACCCCGAGGAGGTGGTGGGTGCGGCCGCGCTGCAACTGGGGCTGCTGGACCAGAGCCAGGGCGACGTGGCGGACCGGGCAGCACGGGCGCTGGTGCACGTCCAGGGCCTGCTCGGGCCCGGAGCGGTGGTGACGCCGGTGCTGGGCGGCGGCCGGGGGCCCGCCGAACGGGTGCGGCTCGTGCCGTGGGGTGACGAGCGCGTGCCCGCCTCGGACCCGGACCAGCCGTGGCCCGCGCGGCTGCCCGCGCCGTCACCCGCGACGGTGCCGGTGGAACCGGTGCCGGTCGGGCTGGTGGACGCCGCGGGCGCGGACGTCGGCGTGACCGGCCGCTACGAGCTGACCGCGCCGCCGCACCGGGTGCTGCTCGGCGGCAGGTCCCAGGAGGTGCGGGGCTGGGCAGGGCCGTGGCCGGTCGACGAACGGTGGTGGGACCCCGGGGCGGCCCACCGGGCGGCGCGCCTCCAGGTGCTGACCGCGGGGGAGAACGGGGCGGAGCAAGCGTTCCTGCTGGTGCGCACGGGCGGCCGGTGGGCGGTGGAAGGGGTGTACGACTGATGGCTGACGACTACCAGGGCATCGTGGACTGGTTGCGGGAGGCGGGCGAGATCGACCAGGACGGCGAACGGCAGGAAGCGCCCGCGTACCTGGCCTGGTTCGGCTGGACACCGAGGCCGGTGCTGGTGCCGTTGCCGAGGCGGGCCCCCGACGAGCTGTTCTGATGGGGTGGAACAACCCGCCGGTGCGCTGGTCCGACCTGGAGCGCGCGCTGTCCGGCAAGCCGTACGAGAAGGGCGACGGCGGTGACAGCCCGGCCTGGACGCACCACCGCGAGCGGTACACGGCGTCACCGGAGCAGGGGCTGCGGGTCGACGAGCTGGGGATGCTCCAGACCCGCACGCCGTACGTGGAGCTGCACGCGCACTCCAACTTCAGCTTCCTGGACGGCGCGAGCCACCCGGAGGAACTGGTGGAGGCGGCGCAGCAGCTCGGTCTCGACGGCGTCGCGCTGACCGACCACGACGGCGTGTACGGCGTGGTGCGGTTCGCCGAGGCGGCGAAGGAACTGGGCGTGCGCACGGTGTTCGGCTCCGAGCTGAGCGTCGGGCTCTCCCAGCCGCAGAACGGGGTCCCGGACCCGGAGGGCGAGCACCTGCTGCTGCTCGCCCTCCGCGAGACCGGCTACTACGAGCTGTGCCGCACGATCACCAACGGGCAGTTGGCCGAGGGGGCGGAGAAGGGGCGGCCGGTCTACGACCTGGAGCAGGTGGTGGCCGACACCCGCGAGAACTGCGTCGTGCTCACGGGGTGCCGCAAGGGGGCGGTGCGGCGGGCGCTCGACCGCGAGGGGCCGGAGGCGGCGTTCGCGCAGCTGCGGAAGCTGGTCGAGCTGTACAGCGCGGAACGCGTGTTCGTGGAGCTGACCGACCACGGGTTCCCCGGTGACAGCACCAGGAACGACCTCCTCGCGGGCATGGCGACCGATCTCGGGTTGCCCACGGTCGCCACCAACGCCGTGCACTACGCCACCCAGTCGCGGGCTCGGCTGGCCGCGGCGATGGCGGCCGTGCGGGCGCGGCGCAGCCTGGACGAGATGGCCGGGTGGCTGCCGCCCGCCGCCGGGGCGTGCATGCGGTCCGGTGAGGAGATGGCCCGGCGGTTCGCGCGCTACCCCGGAGCCGTGCACCGGGCCGCGGTGCTGGGGTTGCAGTGCGTGTTCGACCTCAGGCTGGTGGCGCCGAAGCTGCCGCCGTTCGACGTGCCCGCCGGTGAGACGGAGATCAGCCACCTGCGGAACCTGACCCGTGAGGGGGCTGCCCGGCGGTACTTCTCCGTCGGGGAGAACCCCAAGGCGTTCCAGCAGGTCGAGCACGAGCTGCGGATCATCGAGGACCTGGGGTTCCCCGGCTACTTCCTCGTCGTGCACGACATCGTCCGGTTCTGCCGCGAGCGCGGCATCCTCTGCCAGGGCCGGGGGTCGGCGGCGAACTCCGCCGTCTGCTTCGCGCTCGGCATCACGAACGTCGACGCGGTGCGCTTCGAGCTGCTGTTCGAGCGGTTCCTCGCCCCGGCGCGCGACGGACCGCCGGACATCGACCTGGACATCGAGTCGGACCGCCGCGAGGAGGTGATCCAGTACGTCTACGAGAAGTACGGCCGCAGGCACGCGGCGCAGGTGGCGAACGTGATCAGCTACCGCGCGAAGTCCGCGATCCGGGACGTGGCGCGGGCTCTCGGCTACTCGGCGGGGCAGCAGGACGCGTGGAGCCGGGAGATCGACCGCTGGGGGCCGTTGCGCGAGACCGCGGCGGACAGCGGGATCCCGTTGCCCGTGGTGGAGTTGGCGGCGCAGCTGGAGAACTTCCCGCGCCACCTGGGAATCCACTCCGGTGGCATGGTCATCTGCGACCGGCCGGTCAGCGAGGTGTGCCCGGTGGAGCCCGCGCGGATGGCGAACCGGACCGTGCTCCAGTGGGACAAGGACGACTGCGCGTCGATCAACCTGGTCAAGTTCGACCTGCTCGGCCTGGGGATGCTGTCCGCGCTGCACTACGCGATCGACCTGGTGCGGGAGCACCACGGGGTCGAGGTCGACCTCGGGCGCATCGACCTGGCCGACGGCGCGGTCTACGACATGCTGTGCCGCGCGGATTCCGTCGGCGTCTTCCAGGTGGAGAGCCGGGCCCAGATGGCGACGCTGCCCCGGCTCAAGCCCAGGGAGTTCTACGACCTGGTGGTGGAGGTCGCCCTGATCCGGCCGGGCCCCATCCAGGGCGGCTCGGTGCACCCGTACATCCGGCGGCGCAACGGGAAGGAGAAGTGGGAGCACGACCACCCCCGGTTGAAGAAGGCGCTGGACCGGACCTACGGGGTGCCGCTGTTCCAGGAGCAGCTGATGCAGATCGCCGTGGACGTCGCCGACTTCACGCCCGCCGAGGCGGACGAGCTGCGGCGGGCCATGGGGGCCAAGAGGTCCACCTTCCGGATGGAGAGGTTGCGCGACCGGTTCTACGCCGGGTGCGCCCGGCACGGCATCGAGGAGGACCTGGCAGGCCGGATCTACGCGAAGCTGTTGGCGTTCGCCAACTTCGGGTTCCCCGAGAGCCACGCGCTGAGCTTCGCCCACCTGGTCTTCGTCAGCGCCTGGTTCAAGCTGTACTACCCGGCGGCGTTCTGCGCGGCCCTGCTGCGCGCCCAGCCGATGGGCTTCTACTCGCCGCAGTCACTCGTGGCAGACGCCCGCAGGCACGGCGTCCGGGTCTTCGGCCCGGACGTCAACGCGAGCCTTCCCCACGCGGGCCTGGAACTCTTCGAGGGGAAGCAGGCGGTGCGGATCGGGTTGGCGTCCGTTCGCACCATCGGGCAGTCCGCGGCCGAGGCGCTGGTGGCGGAACGCGACCGCGGCGGTCCGTTCCGCGACCTGGTGGACGTCGGGGCAAGACTGCGACTGACCACCCCGCAGGTGGAGGCGCTGGCGACGGCGGGCGCGTTCGGCGGCTTCGGCGTGGCGAGAAGGGAAGCCCTGTGGGCGGCCGGAGCGGTGGCGAACACGCGCCCGGACCGCCTACCGGGAACAGTGGTGGGCACGACCGCCCCGTCGTTGCCGGGAATGGACGAGATCGAACTGGCAGTGGCCGACGTCTGGGCCACCGGCCTGTCCCCGGACAGCTTCCCAACCCAATTCGTCCGCGACCGCCTCACCGCACTGGGAGCACTGCCAACGAACAACCTGGCGAACCTCCACCCCGGCACCAGGGTCCTCATAGGCGGCGCGGTGACCCACCGCCAGCGACCGGCCACGGCAGGCGGCGTCACATTCCTGAACGTCGAAGACGAAACGGGCATGGTCAACGTCGTCTGCACCACCGGCCTGTGGGCGAAGTACCGCCGGGTGGCCCTGAACAGCCCAGCCCTGCTGGTACGGGGAACAGTGGAAATCGCCGAAGGCGTGGTCAGCGTCCTAGCGGACCGCTTGCAACACCTGGACCTGCGAATCCCGTCCAGATCCCGCGACTTCAGGTGAGGGACGTCAGCTCAAGCAGTGGACCATTGTAGGATCTCAAAACCGACTGCCAATTCTCATTCGAGAATGCCACCATGCTGCCACTTGGCAGCGCGCGTGAGACTGGGCTGTTCGGGTAGGACTCCGGCCGTGGGGTCATGCGTCGTGTTGCTGGTGCCGATGGTGGATGTGTGGCTCACACACGGTCCGCTCACCCTGATGGCGACGCATCGGTGGACGGGTCCGCAGTCGGATCGGTGTCTGTGGGTTTTCGTCGTCCGGGCGAGGCCATGAAGGTCGTCTGTCCATGGGACCGGGTCGACGCGGATGCGTTGGGGATGGCGTTGCCCTGGCGGACTTTCCGGTGGCACCACGGACAGAGGCACTATCCCGGCTCCTACTGGTCCGCCACCGTACGCGATCTCGTGATCTACGAGTCCAGGCTTGAGCTGACACGGCTTCTGTACGCCGATCACGACCGGTCGGTGCGTCACATCGTCGCCCAGCCGTTCTTGTTGAAGGCCGAGGTCTCCGGTGCGGTGCGCAGGCACATCCCGGACTACCTCCTGCTCACAGACCGGGGACCGGTCGTGGTGGACGTGAAGCCCCGACATCGGATGCTCGGGCAGAGCACTGTCTTCACCTTCGGGTGGACGCGGCGGACAGTGGAGTCGAAGGGCTGGCGTTATGAGGTGTGGAACGAGCCGCCGCCGATGGAGTTGGAGAACGTGCGGTTCTTGGCGGGCTTCCGCCGCGATTGGCTGTTCGACCCGTCATTGCTGGCGTTGCTGAGGGCGGCGGATCTCGACGGGGCCACGCTCGCGCAGGCTTACCGGTTCCCGACCGGCCATCTGCGGTCGAGGGTGCGCTCGGCGGTGTTGCACCTGCTGTGGTGTCAGCACTTCGTCGTCGACTTCGATCGTCCGTTGAGCCTGGCCAGCGTGTTGAGGCGGCCGACGTGAGCGACGCCGTGGTCCGGCTCGGAGTCGGGACCCGTCTGCTCTACGACGGTGAGGTCGCCGAGGTGGTGGAGTTGCTCTGCACCGCCTCGAACAACGAGGTGGTGCTCAATGTCGTCCGTGCCGCGCGGATCGTTCGTGTCGCGGTGAAAGAGTTGCTGACCTCGGATCGCGTCCGGGTGATCCCGGACCGGCCGGGGCCGTCCTCCGATGATGCGGGCGAGATCGCGAGCGTGGTGCTGTCGGCGCTGAGCGAGCGGGAGAAACGGCAGGTCCTGGAACTGGCCGCACACGTGCGGGAAGTGCTCACGGGTTATCGCTGCGGCAGTGGTGACCTGGCGGAGGCCGGGGAGCCGCGTGCGCAGTTCGAGCCGGGACTACCGTTGATGGTCCGATACAAGGCGAAGGCGTCCGAGTTGGGCGTGAGCGTGCGCACGGTCAGGCAGTGGGTGTCGGACTTCGGGCGTGACGGCGTGGCCGGGCTGGTGTCCAAGAGCGCCCGCCGCGGGCCGGGTGGACGGGTGGACGGGCGGTGGGTGGAGATCGCCTTGGAAGTCATGGTCGAGCACACCGGCGAGTCCAAGCCGTCCCGGACGATGGTGATCGACCGCGCGAACGCGCGGGTCCTGGCCCGTTTCGGTGCTGGTGTCGTCAAGCCGCCCAGCAGGGCGACGGCGTTTCGGATGCTGGGGGAGTTGGAGCGGCGGCATCCGACGTTCCGGCTCAGCGCCAAGCGGAACCGGGACATCGCCGATCGGCCCACCGAGGTCCACGGGAAGCTGCGGCCGACCCGTCCCGGCGAGTACGTGTTGATGGACACCACGCGGCTGGACGTGTTCGCGCTGGACCCGATGACGCTGCGGTGGGTGCAGGCGGAGTTGACGGTGGCCATGGACTGGTACACCCGCTGCATCACCGGGATCAGGATCACGCCGGTCTCCACCAAGTCGGTGGACGTGGCGTCCGTGCTCTACCAGTGCTACCGGCCACGCCCGGCCGGGCGCGACTGGCCGGTGCATGCGGTGTGGCCCGAGCACGGCGTTCCCCGATCGGTGCTGGTGGACACCGCCGCCCTGGAGCGGCCGGGTGCGGCGTCGCCGGCGGTGGCGCCGGAGACGATCGTGGTCGACCACGGCAAGGTGTTCGTGTCCGAGCACCTGACCAGCGTGTGCCGTCGGATGGGGATCTCGATCCAACCGGCGAGGCTGCGCACGGGCCGGGACAAGGGCCCGGTGGAGAGGTTCTTCCGCACGCTTCGGGAGGATCTCCTCCAGGCGTTGCCGGGCTACAAGGGGCCGGATGTCCACTCGCGGGGGTCGCATCCCGAGGCGGAGGCGTTCTTCTTCCTCGACGAGCTCGAAGCGGTGATCAGGGAGTGGGTCGCGGTCGTCTATCACCAGCGGCCGCACAGCGGACTGGTCGATCCCCGTGTGCCGGGTCTGCGGATGTCGCCGGCTCAGATGTTCGAGCACGGCATCGCGCGGGCCGGCTGGATCGAGGTCCCCCGCGACCGGGACCTCGCCTACGAGTTCCTCAAGACCGAGTGGCGCACGATCCAGCACTACGGCGTGGAGATCGCCGGCCGCCGCTACCGGGCCGGGGCGCTGGCGACGTTGGTGAACACGACCAGCCCCTACACCGGCAAGGCCAAGGGGCGGTGGCCGTTCCAGCTCGACCCGGACGACGTGACCCGCGCCTACTTCCGCGATCCACACACCCGCCGGTGGCACACCCTGCTCTGGGAGCACGCGCCGGCGTTGGAGATGCCGCTGAGCGAGGACGCGCTGGACTTCGCCCGCACACTGGCCGCGGCTAGGTACACCTACCCGGACGACAAGGTCGCGGTCGCCGATCTGTTCCAACGCTGGAGTCTCGGGCTGGGCACGACGCCGGCCGAGCGGCGGATGGCGTTGAGGCTGTCGCGCGAGCAGTCGGCGCTCGACCTGCCCGAGCCACAGGGCGAGGCGCCGGTGTCGGTGTTGCCCTCGGTGGCCCGTGTCCTGACCGCCGGCACGGACGACGGGGCGGCGGAGCCGCAGGACGAGCCGGTGGCGGAGACGGGGGACGAGGACGCGGAGGACCTGCAGGCGCTGGCGCACGAGGACGACTTCTATGCCGACGCGTTGGAGGACGTGTGAGCACGGCCGGGTTGGACAACCTCACGCTGGCGCGCAAGGAAGGCTGGCAGCGTTTCGTTCAAGCGACCGCCCGGGTGCGGCCGGAGCCGTTGACCCGCGGGCGGATCGGTGGGCTCGGGGAGGGTGCGCGGGCCGATTACGACCGGCGGCGGCGGGAATGGCACGCGAACCTGGGCCCGTTGCGGACACCTCAGCTGGCGGGCTTGCACGAGGACTTGTGGGACATCGTGGACAGCAACGCCCACGACGGGGACAAGGCCAAGGGCGCGGTGGCGATCGACGCGTTCCCGGGTTTGGGCAAGACCACCTCGGTGTTGGCGTTCGCCAAGCAGTTCCACCTGCGCGAGATCGCCGAGCACGGCGACCGGACGCCGGAGGGGCACCAGCGGTTACCGGTGTGCCGGGTCGGGCTGACCGGCAACACCGGGTTGAAGGACTTCAACCGCGCGATGCTGGAGTTCTTCGCCCATCCGGGCAACATCCGCGGCACCGCCGCCCAGTTCGCCTCCCGCGCGCTGGACTGCATGATCAGCTGTCACGTGCGGCTGCTGATCGTGGACGACCTGCACTTCCTGCGGTGGCGCAACACCTCGGGTGTGGAGATCAGCAACCACTTCAAGTACATCGCCAACGAGTACCCGGTCACCCTGGTGTTCGTCGGCGTCGGCCTGGCCGAACGGGGTCTGCTCGACGAGGTCGACGCGCTGGGCAACCCGGTGCTGGCCCAGTCCGGCCGGCGCACCACGCCGCTGGGGATGGAGCCGTTCCTGATCGACACCCAGGAGCGTCGGCGGCAGTGGCGTGGTGTGCTGTTGGCGATCGAGCAGCGTCTGGTGCTGGCCGACGCCCGGCGGGGGATGCTGGCCGACGAGCTGCCCGATTACCTGTTCGCGCGCTCCACCGGCCACATCGGCTCGCTGATGACGCTGATCAACCGTGGCTGCCAGCGCGCCGTGCGCACTGGGGCCGAGCGCCTGGATCGGGAGGTGCTGGACCGGGTGAAGAACGACGCCGCCGCGGAGAACGCCCGCCGTGAACTCGCCGCGGCGCTGGACCGGCGGCGCATCACCAGCCGCGTCACCCCCGGCAGATCCCGCTCGGTCGCGGGCGCGCCGTGACCGGCCTGCGGCGGCTGCCGATCGTGGTGGACCCGGTGCCCGGTGAGGGGCTGGATTCCTGGTTGGAGGCGTTGTCGCGGCGGCTCGCGACGCCGGTGTCGGAACTGCTGCCCGTGCTCGGGTTGGGGCAGGCGCGGCGGCGCGGCGCAAGGCTGCCCGCGTTCGCGGTGTGCCTGCGGGCACGGGAGTCGTCGCGGGTCGCGGCGGCGACCGGGATCGCGCCCGCGGCGGTGCGGGCGATGACGCTGGCCCGCTACGACGCGGTGGCGCTGCGGGTCGACCACACCGCGCGGCGGGTGGTGGCGCAGTACGTGTGGGCCCGTCGACGCGGCACGTGGTTCTGTCCGCGGTGCCTGGCCGACAACGGCGGCCGATGGCTGCTGCGGTGGCGACTCGGTTGGTCGTTCGCCTGCACCCGCCACCGCTGCCTGCTCGCCGACCGCTGTCCGAGCTGCGGGCAGGTCCCACAGCGGCGCACCATGTGGCTGCGCGTACCGCAGGCGTCACGCTGCCTGGAGCATCCCGCCTCGGCGGGGCGCCGGAACCTCCGCTGCGACACCGACCTCACCACCGCACCAGTGGTCGCCCTCGCCGCAGACCATCCGGTGCTGCACGCCCAAGACCTCGTCGACACGATGCTCACCACCGGTACGGCGGGCTTCGGCCTCTACACCGGCATCCCGGCCGCGCGGCTGCTCACGGACCTGGCGGTGCTGGCGCCACGGATCCTGCGCACCACGGCGACACCGGTCGACGACCCCGTTCTCGCCGGCCTGGCCGATGCCTACCGGGCAGCCCTGACCGACCCGTCGGCATCGGCAACACCCGGCGCGCGCGGGCGGGCGACCACACCGACCAGCGCCCCGCTCACCGCGGTCGTCACCACCCGCGTCCTGGCGGTGCTGTCCAGCACCGACGAGCACACCGCGGCCACGATGCTGGCCACGATGGGCACCCCGGGCGATGCCACCCGCCGCCTGCTGGCCGCCCACCACGAACCCGTGCACACGAAAACCCTCACGCCGACACTCACCGGCGTCCTGCGCCACGCCCGCCGCACCGTGTTCCCACCATCCCCACGGGCCTGCCTGCCCGGTTCTGCTCGACCTCGTTCGAGGCCGGGATGGTCCGGCGACCTGCTCGGCGGACCTCAGACCTGCCCCGACCGTGACCGGTCGGCACAGCTGCCGGTGGTGTTCTGGCCCTGGTGGACTCTGCGCCTGGCACCGCACTGGGGCGTGCAACGCCTGTTCCGCGGCGCACTGGCCTGCCTGACCCTCGCCGCCGGCACCGCGCTGTCGATCACCCGGGCCACCGCCCTGCTCGGCCCCGGCGTCTCCGCCGACTACGTGGCCGCCACGCTGCGGCGCCTCACCGACGACCCCGCCTGGAACGCACAACGCACCGCGCTGCGCCGCATCGCCCACCATCTCGACACCCACGGCAGCCCCATCGACTACGCCCGCCGCCGCACCCTCGACTACACCACCCTGCTACCCGAACCCCGATGGCGCACGCTCGTCGCCCGCACCGGCATCCGGCGCAGCCACGGCACGCTGCGCACCCTGCGCTGCGTGCTGTTCGAAACCCTCAGCGGACTGCCCGCCGCGCTCGCGCCCGCGGCGTTCGCACCCGGCACCAAAGAGCAGCGGGACGCCGTCGCCGACCACCCGACCCTGCTCACCACCCACCTCGCCCACGAACTCGATCTCGCGGCCAGGGAATTTCTCGCAGCCCACGGCATCGACGAACCCGTCACCTGGCAACCACCCCGAACCCTCGCCGAGGGCCTCCACCTACCCGGACCCGACCCAGACACCCTCGCCACCGAACCGCTGCATCCCCTGCTCGCCGCCGGGATCCCGCTCGGCCGGGCCGCCGCGCAATCGGGCATGTCGCCGGCCGCCGCCCGCTACCTGCTGACGCAATCCCCACCCGGCACAGCCGCCGACCCCGTCCAGGAACACCTCCAGCGTCGGCTCCCCTCGGACCTGTTCCGCGACCTCTACGAGAACCAGGGCCGGTCGCTTTCCACGCTCGCCGCCCACTACCGGGTCAACCGCCGCCGGATCACGCGGCTCGCCACCGCCTACGACATCCCCCTGCGCGACCCACACCGGCCACCTGCCGGCATCACCCGCGAGTGGCTCACCGAGCACTACGTCGACGGCGGCCGGTCAGCCGAGGAACTCGCCGCCGAACTCGGCCTGCACCCCAACACCGTGCTGCGCTGGTGCCGACGCCACGACCTGGCCGTCCGCCCGGCCGGAGCACACGGCCACCGCAGCGCCCGCCACTCCACCGACACCGTCCCGCCCGAGCTGCACCCGGCGCTCACCGGCACCCGCCCGTGGAAACGCCTGGCCGCGTTCGCCGAAACGCGCAACCACGCGACACTTCAGGACGCGGCCGCAGCCCTCGGCCTCGATCGAAAGACCCTCGACCGCTACGTCCGGCGACTCGAGAACGAACTCGGCCACCAGCTCGTTCACCGCGACGGCACAGACCTCCGCACCCACACCACGCTCACCATCGAGGGGAACACCTTCGCCCAGACGATCGCAGCCCAGCTCAACCGGCAACCCGAACTTGCGCCTGCCGCGCTCGCCATCCGCAAAACCGACTGAAGTGGGTCGCAGACCGAGGAACTGTACCTGCCCAGTCCTGGGTCGCCGACCGGAAGCGGCGTTGGGACGCGACGGTGTCCGACGAGGTCGAGTTCGCGACCGCGGCCTCCGCCCACTCGACGCGTTTCGTCTGTTGGCGTTAACATTCACTATGGTCGATGCCGAGCACGTCGCGACTTTCGATACGTCTCTACGGCTGGATGAGGGCTCTCGCGCGGAGTTGCTGGCCGTGGTGGTTGACGCTAACGCCTACGGTCGCGCCAAGCCGAACCTAGACGACCTCGAGCACATGGCACGTCGGTTGCATGGGATCGGCAAGCAAACCTGGGTTCCCGAGCCGGTGGCCTGGGAATGGGCTGAGCACCTCGGCACCGACTGGCGCACCCTCATGACAGCCCAGTCCGACCTTCGCAAGAATCTCCGACGTGGCCGGGTACCCATGACTGAGCCGCTATATGAGGACGAGGCAGGAGTAATCGACGCTTTCATGACGGCTATCCAAGCCATCGATCATGTCCGAGTAATCAGCGTGACACCCCACAGTGCCTTAGAAGGTTTGAAGGACCAGGTCTTGCAGCGTCCGCCGGGAAAACGGAAAGAGAAGGTGAAAACCGGCGGTAGCGATGCTGCTTGGCTTCGCGATGTCATCTTGGCCGCCAACGGAGCGGTAGATCGCTTGCTGTTCCTCACCGAGGACAGGGATATCACCCGCGCCTGCGAGGCATGGGGCATGCCCACGCCAAGGACGCGGACGCGGCTCCAGTTGCGATCGACGTTGTTCGATGTCACTGTTGATGATGAACGCGCGACTCGCGCCGTGGTGCGCTATCTCCTGGAACGACTGCCGATCGATCTCAACAGCGGATGGAGTGGGGAAACCGATGGCTTTGACATCGGCAGCACCTCAGGCCTGGATCGGGCGATCGAGGCCGCCGACGACCTGGACGACACTCGCGTCTACGGTGCCGATATCACAAGGCTGACGGTATTGGTCGGCGTGGACAACGTCGCCATCGACACCACCGGCGACGATGAGCCGAGCTACCCAGGTCATCTCGGCGAAGCTCGACACGATCAGGTCTCCGCGACGGTCTACTTCTTGGGCGACGCCGAGGCCACAGTCAACCGCCTTTACCTCGGCGGCGACCCGGAAACCATGACCGACGAGATCGCTGGCGTGTTTATCCGAACCGAACTCTTGTTCCACCTCGTCGACGGCGTAATCACGGAAGTGTCTGCGGAGGATGATGCCCAGGTGTCGCTCCCCGACAACTTCTACGACCGCGAGACAGACGCAGTCGACGAACTACGCGAGGCATTGGAGTGCGTACCCGGACTGATTATCCCCGACGACTTTGGATTGAACACACGAAACGGTATACATCGACTGACGATCGAAGGCCACGACGTCGACCTTACCTTATCCTGGGTACCGTCCGACTACGGGCGCTTCACCCTCGACCTCAGCAGGGCGGGTCACGATTTTGATTCCGTCGAGATATCGTGCCAATACGACGCCACAGCCTGGGCGGGCGGAAAAGACGGATACCTGATGCGTGCTCCATACTATATGACCGTTGAGAATGGAGAACTCCTCCCCGAAAGTCCACTGTGGTCCATACCTGCGTGGATCATCGGAAAGCTTGACTGGACTGCACCAGCAACACCACGGGTCCATCCCGTGACCGGTGTGTCCGGCGTTGTTGATCAGTAGGTCTCGGCGTTCGGCCAGCGGTCACCGACGTGATGGCGAAGGCGTTGAGCACGGGCTTCCAGCGCATCGTCCACCTCGCGCGGCCCGTCCCGGTCGGGTCCAGGCTGCGGGTGACAAGGTACAGACACTTCATCGCCGACTGCTCGGTCGGAAAACGCCCGCGGGCGCGGACCGCCCGACGGTAGCGGGCGTTGAGCAACTCGATCGCGTTGGTGGAACAGATCATCCGCCGGATCTCCACGTCGTAGTCCAGGAACGGCACGAATTCGTCCTAGGCGTTGCGCCACAAGCGAATCATCGCCCCGTACTTGCGTCCCCACCGCTCGGCCAGGTCCTCTTGTACGGTGGCGACCCGCTCCAGCCAGGCCAGCGTCAGCCACAAAACCCCGCCCGCCACGAGCACGAGGGCGATCAAGCCCAGCACGGGCACGAACTGCTTGTCGGCCCGCGGCCGAGCACGGGCTGAGCGCGCCCAGTCCGGCAGGCGGCGCAGATGTGGGCGGGGCTTGGGTCCAGCAACGGTCATACCTCTACGTCGCGTGAAGGTCGCGGTGTACCGGCCATGCCACCCGCGCGCGGTCGCCCTGGTGGACCGCGACCGTCGCGTCGCGACCGGCTTGGACGACCACGGCGTATCCGGACGCGGTCGCTCCCAAGTCCACCCTGTGCCCGTCACCGCCATCCGTGGCACCGTCGGTCGTCACGTGCGCGCACTCCAGTTCGACCGGATCTCGCACCCCTCCAGAACAACCTTGGCGTCCCGCACACTCGCGCACACCGCACGATGGCGGACCGCACCCCACCACCGGCAGATGGTGCTCCCGCAGGGGCGGGGAAGTGGGGTTCTGAGCCTGCGAGCGCCGGACCGCTCCCGTACGCCGACGCCTTCAAATGGCCGAGGAAGTGCCACGGAAGTGAGACTGATCTTGGTGACACCGCCGTGAGACAACAGCGAAACCACAGGTCGACTAAGATCGACATGTCCCAAGGGGCGAGAACCTACATGGTGGTTTAGGGTCTCGAAACCGGCTGCCAGTTCTCATCGGGGTCTGCCACCATGCTGCCACTTGGCAGCGGACTGAGACTGGGCTCTTCGGGTAGGACTTCAATCGTGGGGTTATGCGCGGTATTGCTGTTGCCGATGGTGGAGTTGTGGTTTACACACCGCCCGCTCGTACTGATGGCGACGCGTTGATGGGCGAACCGTTAGTCGGATCGGTGTCTGTGAGTTTGCCCGCTGATGGAAATTGCCTAATTCCCACTTCATTGTCAGCGCGTCAGTTGAAGTTCCGCTTCACCATGTCTTGCCAGTGAGTGAGCTTGTTGCGGGTGATCATAGTACTGGGGTGGTCGGGCCCGAGGACCCGGAGATGGTCGGCTAGCAGCGCTTCTAACCCGGCCACCGCACTGCCTGGGTCACCCGCCTCACCCCGCCAGCGGGCGAGGTTGGCACGGGTGCTTAAGGTGATGGGGTGGTCGGGCCCCATCACCCGGAGATGATCTGGCAACAGCGCCTTGAACCCGGCCACAGCGCCAACTGGGTCACCCGCTTCACCCCGCGAGTGGGCGAGGATGCCACGGGTGATCAGGGTGTCGGGGTGGTCGGGCCCGAGGACCCGAAGTCGGTCGGCCAGCAGCGCCTCCAACTCGGCCACCGCACTGCCCGGGTCACCCGCCTTAACCCGCCAGTAGGCAAGGTCGATGCGGGTGTGAAGGCTGTCGGGGTGGTCGGGCCCGAGGACCCGAAGTCGGTCGCTCAGCAGCGCCTCCAACTCGGCCACCGCACTGCCCGGGTCATCCGCTTCGCCCCGCCTGTAGGCGAGGCTGACTCGGGTGTTCAGGGTGTCGGGGTGGTCGGGCCCCAACACGCGCAGTTGGTCGGTCACCAGCGCTTCTAATCCGGCCACCGCACTGCCCGGGTCACCCTCCTCACCCCGCCAGTAGGCGAGGCTCCCGCGGGTGTTCAGAGTGTCGGGGTGGTCGGGCCCGAAGACTCGGAGCCGGTCGGCCAGCAGCGCCTCGAACCCGGCCACCGCGCCAGCCTGGTCACCCGCTGAGCCCCGCCAAGAGGCGAGCTTGCTGCGGGTGTCCAAGGTGTCGGGGTGGTCGGGCCCCATCACCCGGAGGTGGTCGGTCAGCAGCGCCTCGAACCCGGCCACCGCACTGCCCGGGTCACCCGCTGCACCCCGCCAGTAGGCGAGCTTGCCACGGGTGATCAGGGTGTCGGGGTGGTCGGGCCCGAAGACTCGGAGCCGGTCGGCCAGCAGCGCCTCCAGCACGGCGACCGCGCCAGCCTGGTCACCCGCTGCACCCCGCCAGTAGGCGAGCTTGCTGCGGGTGATCAGGGTGTCGGGGTGGTCGGGCCCCAGTTGTGAGTTGATGTGGCCGTAAAGGTTGTGCCAGTAGGTGATGGCGGCGTGGACTTGGCCGCTGCCGCCCAGAGACTTCCCCGCGCGTTCGAGTACGTCGTGGAGTGCGGGGGTGAGCAGTGCGGGGGTTGTGTGGGTGTGGAGTGTGGTGGTGTTGGAGCGTAAGGCTTGGCCGAGGTCGGGGTGGACGGTGTCGACATCCGGCCAGATCGCCAGGAGGGTGTCGGCGGTGGTGTGGGCGAGGGTGTGGAGGTGGTCGGGGCTAAGGGAGTCACGGACGGCGCGTTGGACCAAGGCGTGCACCGCCACCGCCTTGGCTGGGCGGTCGGGGGTGAGGGTAATGAGGTTGAACCGGTGTAGTCGTGTGAGTCCGTCGTTGACGTCGTCGTGATCGACTCGCCTGCGCGCAAGGGTGGTGAGGTGATCGAGGACGGGTTGGGCGGTGAACAGGTCGACGGGGACGCCGTTGGGGTCAAGCAGGGCGGCGACCTCCAGTAGCGGGCGGGCCAGGCCTGCGCCACGCGGCCGGTTCGGGATTTCGACGTGGTCGGCGCGGTCGATGGACAGCGACCAGGTCGCCGCAATGGTGCGTTGGTGTTCGGGTAGGGCGTGTTCGGGTGGGGTGAGTTCGGCCAGGGTGCGGCGCCGGTCGGCCAGCATCGACCGGTAGGCGGTGATGGTGAGCAGGGGCTGGTCTCCCAGGTAGGCGGAGGCCTGGCTCAACGCTAACGGCAGCCACCCCAACTCTTCCGCCAGGTCGGCAAGCCTGTCCTGATCACCGCCGTCGGTGGTGTCGGCCAGGGCCTGCGCGAGGTAGGTCACGGCTTCGTCGCGGGTGAACACGTCCAGTTCGATCACCCGGTGACCACCGCGCCCGGCCGCCGTGTCGCGTCGCCGGCTGGTGACCACGACCTGCCCACTGGCACTGGGTGGTGGGTCCAGGCCGCGCAGGTGCGCCGGGTCCTGCACGTCGTCCAACACGATCAGCCAGCGGCGCGAGGTGGAGGCCAGCCACTCCCGAAACCGGATCGCCGCCTGCTCGGGTGGCCGGTCGGCGATCTGCGGGTCCTGTTGGACCAGCACCCGCGTGGCAGCGTCGGCGTAGGTGGTCACGATCGCGTCGCGAGAGAGCGCCGACACCCATACCGCCATGTCCACCACCGGGTCGGCCCAGACCGACCACGCGTGACGGGCGGCCAACTGCGACTTGCCCACCCCGCCCATTCCCGACACGACCACGCCTGCGCGCTGCGGCGCGCCGACCACCATCGCCGCGCGTCCCGAGGCCAACGCGTCGACCAGCAGCGCGTACGCCCGGCGGTCCTGGTGGTGGTCGGCTGGGGACGGCGGAACGCCGACCCGTACCGGCCATGCCACCCGCGGGCGGTCGCCCTGGTGGACCGCGACCGTCGCGTCGCGACCGGCTTGAACGACCACGGCGTATCCGGACGCGGTCGCGTCCAGGTCCACCCTGTGCCCGTCACCGTCGGTCGTCACGTGCGCGCACTCCAGTTCGACCGGATCTCGGACCCCTCCAGAACAACCTTGGCGTCCCGCACACTCGCGCACACCGCACGATGGCGGACCGCACCCCCATCACCGGCAGATGGTGCTCCCGCGGGGGCGGGGAAGGGGGGTTCTCGGCCTGCGAGCGCCGGACCGCTCCCGTACGCCGACGCCTTCAACCGGCCCGAGGAAGTGCCACGGGAACTGAGACTGATCTTGGTGACACCGCCGTGAGACAACAGAGAAACCACAAGTCGACCAAGATCGACATGTCCAAAGGGGCAAGAACCTACATCTGGCTTGTCGGCGACGGTGAGCACCGTCCGCCGTAACTTGATCAGGTTCGGTGCAACCTGTCGAGCTTCGCCGGATACCCGTCGACGTTGTCTCGACGACCTTTGGCTTGGTCTGCTGACAACCCAGCGGACTGCGTCTGCGCGGCGAAGTCCGAAGGTCCGCCTGCCGCGACGGCGGGAGGCGACATCAACACCGTGCCGATGAACGCCACCCACCGTTGATCCACGACCGGACACCCTGGCGGAATCCCCTGGTCAGGCAGCCGTTGGGCCGCCTGACCAGGTCATTCACACCCCATGTGCGGAAACGGATCTAGACGAGCGGCGAGCCCGTCAGGTTCCACGTGGACGAACCCTTGCCGTCGCCATCGATGTCGAAGACCACTGTCGCGTCACCCGAGTAGTAGTAGGCGTTGCTGCGGACCACCCAACCGGTGTAGCACTCCAGGTTGTAGTCGATGTAGCCGTCGTTGAAGTCGTCCATGAAGCTGCACGTCGCGCTGTTCACGATCGAGTCGGTGGTCGACGGAGGTTGACGGCGCTCGGTCCTGATCGTGGCATCCCATCGGTCGAACTTGTAGTTCGCGCCGAGCGGCGGGCCGTTGTACCGCCAATGCATGTTGAACCTGCTTCGCACCGTGCCGTCCGAGTCGGTCTGGATGCAGATCATGACCGTTGCGATCACGTCGGTCTTGTTCGGCAGCGCGAACTGCTTGGACTGGTCGGCGGCGCAGTGGTCGACCGGGTAGGCGTAGGCGGCGGACGCCCCGGCGAGGCTGATGACCAGTGCTGCGACGGCCCCCAGCGCAGCGGCGATCGTGCGTCTCATCGGATCCCTCTCAGTTGTGTGCGGATTTCCCCTCTGGCCCCATGAATGCTTTGAGACAGGTCAAATCTCCACCACGCCACCAACATGGCGCTCTTGTCTTCGCTACTTCTGTTGACCTGCGGGAACATCCGCTGCTGAACGGATCCTGAACGGTGCCCGAACAGCCGATTGGCGCGTCCCTGAGGGCGTCCTAGCATCGGTGGCTCAGGGGGGCGAGTGCGATACCGGTTGCTGGGTCCTGTCGAGGTGCGGCGCGCAGGCGTCCTGATACCAGTCACAGGTCGCAAGCGGCGCACCCTCCTCGCCGCGCTCCTGCTGTCACCGGGGCGGCTGGTGCCCGTCGACCGCCTGCTGCACCTGTTGTGGGGACCGAGGCCGCCCGCATCCGTCCGTGCCCAGCTGCACAACCACGTGTCCGCGCTGCGCGGGTGCGTACCGGGTGTCCAGGGCGGAGCGCATGGCTACCGGATCGACGTGGGGCCCGGTGAACTGGATTTGGCAGAGTTCGACGAACGGGTCCGTTCGGCCGGTACGGGCGACGACGGGCACGCGGCGAGACAGTTGCGCGCGGCACTGGACCTGTGGTCCGACCCCGTGCTGGGCGGGGTTACCGACGAGCTCCGCGACGCGGTGGTTCCCGGTCTGATCGAACGGCGTCTGTCGGCTCTGTGCTCGTGGATCGACGCCGAACTTCGCCTGGGACATCACGAGGAACTACTGCCGGAGTTGCGGGTGCTCACAGCTGAGCACCCGATGGACGACCGGTTCCCGCACCGGCTGGTGCTCGCGTTGCACCGCTGTGGCCGGCAGGCCGAGGCGCTGAGGGTCTTCGACGACGCGCGCCGGGTGCGCCGCGACGAGCTGGGACTGGACGTGACGCCAGCGCTGCGGGACCTGCATCGTGCCGTACTGGCGGCGGATCCGGACCTCGACGCGCCCGCCACCACCCGCCGCGACGTGCTGATCCGGGTCCTGGGACCTGTCGAGGTGCGCGGGCACCGGGCGGGCGGCCCGCAACAGCGCGCCCTGCTCGGGCTGCTGGCTGTGCACGCGGGCACCGTCGTGCCGACCGAGCGGCTGGTCGAGTACCTGTGGGGCGACGCGGCGCCGTCGAACGTACGCGGCACCGTGCAGGTGTACGTGTCGCGACTGCGCAAGCTGCTGCGCGACGAGCCCGGCGTCACGATCACCACCACCGCGTCGGGTTATCGCCTCGATCTGCCGCACGAGCTCGTCGACCTGCACCTGTTCCGCGACACGGCGGAGCCTGGGCTGTGGCGCGGACGCCCGTTCGCCGATGTGACAGGCGGGCCGGAGCTCGAGCGGCTGGTCTCCGCGCTTGCGTCCGAGCGGCAGGCCGGACCTCCGGTGCCCGCTCAGCTGCCACCTGGCATCGCCGACTTCGTCGGCCGCGACGCCGAAGGCAAGCAGTTGGCGGCGGTGCTCGACGAATGGAGATCACGCGGCCGCTCGGCGACTGCCGTGGTCCTGCTCACCGGGTCGGCAGGGGTCGGCAAGACCGCGCTGGCGGTGCGATGGAGCCACGAGCTGGCCGATCACTTCCCCGACGGCGTGCTGTACGCCAACCTCCGCGGCTACAGCCGCGAGGAACCGGAACCGGTCATCGGGGTGCTCGGCCGGTTCATGCGCGCTCTGGGCGTGCCGGCAGACGGCGTTCCGGCTTCCGTCGAAGAGGCCTCGGCGCTGTACCGGTCTCTGCTGGCGGACAAGCAGGTGCTGGTCGTGCTTGACAA
This sequence comes from Umezawaea sp., assembly GCF_036375055.1. Taxonomy (GTDB): domain Bacteria; phylum Actinomycetota; class Actinomycetes; order Mycobacteriales; family Pseudonocardiaceae; genus Umezawaea. Next base: position 14,179 of record NZ_DASUSQ010000067.1, on the reverse strand, counting down.
CGTGCGAGAACCCGCCGCGGTCCGGCAGTTGCTCCCAGGGTCACCGCGCGGCTTGGTCGTGGTGACGAGCCGGCACGACCTGGGTGGTCTGGTCGCCCGCGAAGGTGCGCGCAGGATCGTCGTCGGCCGCTTCATCCCCGAGCACTCGATCGAACTCTTCCGCAGGGTCCTCGGTACGGAAACGGTAGAGGAGGACCTGACGCTGTTCGAGGAGCTCTCGCGGCGCTGCGCGCACCTGCCGCTCGCACTCCGCGTCGCCGCCGAGCGGCTGACCAGGCGGTCGCCGGACGAGTTGCTCGACGACACAACCCTGGACCTGCTCGACGGCGACGACCCCGACAGCGCCGTGCGTGCCGTGTTCTCCTGGTCCTACCGCGTGCTCGAACCAGGCCCGGCGTCGGCGTTCCGGCTGCTCGGCGCCTGTCCCGGCGCCGACGCCGACATCCGCACCGCGGCGGCGTTGCTGGGCACATCGATCCGCGAGGCGCGCCGCACAATGGACACGCTCGTCCGTGCCCACCTCGTCGAGGAACACCGCCCCGGCCGATACCAACTGCACGACCTGCTGCGTTCCTACGCCGCCGAGCTCGCAGGCGACGCCGATGTGCGAGGTGCCGTCGACTGGTACTGCGCCACCGCGACCACGTGCATGAACCTCGTGGACCCCCATCGCCGCAAGGCCGAACCCCCCGCTGGCGGGAACACCGAGCGCTATCCCATCCCTACCACCCAGGACGAGGCACTGGCATGGCTCGAGACCGAGCGCGCGAACCTGGTCGCGGTGTGTCGCTACGCCGCGGCTCGCGACCTGCCGGAGGGCTGGTACCTGCCGCACACCCTCAACCGCTACTTCCTGCGGGCCCGCCACATCGACGACTGGATCACCACCGGCACAGCCGCGCTGTCCTGCGCCATCCGGCTGGCCGATCCGGTCGCCGAGGCCGAGACGCACACCCACCTCGCCAGTGCATACGCGAACACCGCGCGGCTGCCTGAGGCCATCGTCCACCACGAACGCGCGCTGGAACTGCACCGCCTCGTCGGAAGCACGCACGGCGAGGCGGTGGCGCTCGCGAACCTTGGCACCGTCCACCACCGGATGGGCGCCCTCACCGAGGCCGCCGACCACTACGAGGCAGCAGAGCGGATCCTTGCCACGGTGGGCGACGAACGCAACGAGTCGATCGTCGTGGCCAACCTCGCCGCGGTGCACAACATGGTGGGTCGCCACGACGCCGCTCTCACGACCGGATCCCGGGCACTGGCACTCGCACAGAAGTCGAACGACCTCGGCGCCCAGACGCACGCGACCCGGATCATGGGCATCGCACACAGAGAACTGGGTGATCTCACGGCGTCACTGCGCTGTCTCGAATCGGCGCTGGACACAGCCCGCCGAAGCGGTGACGACAGCGACGAAGGCTTGGTGCTTCAGGAGATCGCGACCGTCTACAGTCACCGGGGAGACCACCGGACGGCCGTCGCGCTGCTCGAGACCTCGCTGGAGATCAGCCGGCGCGTGGACGACCCGACGATGACCGGCATCGTCCTGGTGGATCTGGGAGAGGCGCTCCGAGCGGCAGGAGACCGCAGCGCAGCTCGCGTCCGCATCGAGGAAGGCCTGCGCCACGCCCGCCAGGCGGGCGACGAGCACCAGACGAGCCGCGCCGAGCGACTGCTGGAGGACTTCGGCTGAGTGCGCGGGAAACACCACCGGCCGATCAGACGGCACGACACGTCGTAAAAGAACGCGGGCGAGCCGCGCCAGCCCCAACCGACGCTGTTCTCGGCGGCCTCGCCAGCGCCTATCGGATGCGCTGAACGGGCGCGGCGTTCTCCTCGGAGGACAGGGCATTGAGGAAGTGCCACGATCTATGAGACTGATCATGGTGACATCACCGTGAGACAGACCAGATACCTGTAGGTCTGCGGACATCGACATGTCACAAGCGGTGAGACCCTACAACCATCCTCCGAACCGACTCCCGGTGATCGAGAAGACGTCCAGGTTGCAGCCATGAAGAAGACGACGCCACCTGCGAAATCCGCTCATCGAACACCACGAGCAAGAAGTGCCGGCCCACCACGAACCGCAGGAAGACAGGGCTTGAGAAGCATGGCCGGTGTCACTCCCCCTCCGAACCGCTCAGCCGACACCTCCGCCGCAACCGCGACCAACCGATCAGTCATCTCCCGCTGATGAGCCTGAAGCGCCGACGCCTGCGCAACCAGCGCCCCGAACCACCGGAACCGCCCGACGGCCTCCCCGGCGTCCTCCTGCGCCGACAGCCAGGCGGTGATCGCCTCCAAGTGCTCACCCAGGATCCGCACCGCCGCAGACACGGGCGAAACCTCACCACCCCCAGCCCGCTCAACGCCCCCGACGTCGCCTCCCCGAGATCCAGCACCAGGGATTGCTCGGTGGGGAAGTAGTCGAAGACGGTCTTCTCCGACACCCCGCAGGCCGACGCGATCTCAGCCACCCGCACGGCATGGAACCCCGAAACCCCACCCGCCGACTGGCGCACCGTGATCACCGCATGGGAACGGCTCGACACGGTCCGCACCGCGGCAGCGGTGGCCGCGTTCGCCCTCTTCCTGACCGCCCAGGCCTAAACGCCCTGCCACGACCGCCAGAGCGACGCATAAACACCCCGCGCCGCAACGAGTTCCTCATGACCACCCAGTTCGATGATGCGACCGCCGTCGATCACCGCCACCCGATCGGCGTCATGCGCCGTCCGCAGCCGGTGCGCGATGGCGATCACCGTGCGCCCTTCCAGAACCGCCGCCATCGCCCGCTCGGCGTGCCGAGCCGTGGTCGGATCCAGCAGCGCCGTCGCCTCGTCCAACACCACGGTGTGCGGATCGGCGAGCACGACTCGCGCGAGCGCCACCTGCTGGGCCTGGGCGGGATCGAGCGCGGTGTTGTCGAGTTCCACATCCAGATCCACCGCCCAGCGAGCATCCACGGTGGACAGAGCGGCGAGCATGGCGCCGTCGTCCGCGTCAGGCGCGGCCATCGCCAGGTTGTCCCGCAGGGTTCCGATGAAGACGTGGTGCTCCTGCGTCACGAGCAGGACGCGACGACGGAGCTCCTCCGCCGGGAGTTCCGCCACCGGCACCCCGCCGACCGTCACCCGCCCCGTCCGGGGGAGGTCCACACCCGCCAGCAGCCTCCCGAGCGTGGACTTCCCCGCCCCGGAAGGCCCGACGATCGCCAGGCGTTCACCGGGCCGCACGGTGAGGTCGACGTCGACCAGCACGTCGTGGCCCTCGCGGTACGCGTAGTGCACGCCGGACACGACCAGCCGGTCGTCCACCGGCACGTCCTCGCTGGTCGGGATGGGGACGACGGCCTCGCCGACGCCCTCGATCCGCGCCAGCGCGGCGCTGCCGGTCTGGAGCTGGTCGGCCCACTGGAAGATCGTGTCCAGCGGCACGGTCAGCCGCCACGCGTACAGCGTCGCGGTGATCACGGCGCCCAGGCTGACCACGTCCGACCCGTGCAGGTAGCCGCCCACGACCAGCATCGCCGCGACCGGCAGCGCGTGCGTGAACTCCAGGGTCGGGAACCACGCGTTGCGCAGCCACAGCGTGCGCCGCTTGGCCGCGAAGCCGACCGTGATCCGCTCGTCGCCGCCCTCGATCCGCCTGCGCTCCAGGCCCAGGGCCTCCACGGTCCGCGCGCCGAGCGAGGTGGCGGAGAGGTGTTCGGCCAGCTCGGCGTTGGTCCGCGCCTCGGCGAGGTAGGCGTCCCGCGCGCGCCGCAGGTACCAGCGGGTGGACAGCCACAGGACCGGCGCGCCGACCAGTCCGCACAGGCCGAGCAGCGGGTGCAGGAAGAACACCGCGCCGAACAGGAAAGCGGTCTGCACCAAGGAGATGAACACCTCGGGGGCGCCGTCGCGGACCGTGGTGCCGACCGCGGCGACGTCCGCCGTGCCGCGGGTCATCAGGTCGCCGGTGCCCGCCCGCTCGACCACCGCCGTCGGCAGCGCCAGCGCCCGGTCGACGACCTGCTCCCGCAACGACGACAGCGCGCGCTCGCCGAACCGGTGCCCCGCGCAGCGGGCGAACCGGATCAGCAGCACCTGCGCCACGCCGAAACCGACGATCCCCAGCGCCAGATTGTCCACAGTGGACACCGGCGCGCCGTCGCGGACCTCGTTGACGATCTCCCCGAGCAGCCACGGCCCGCCGAGCCCGGCCGCGGCGGCGAGCCCGTTCAGCAGCAGCACGACGGTCATCGCCCGGCCGTCGGCCCGGATCAGCCGCCACACCGCGCGGCGCGTACTGGCCGCGTCCGCGACCGGCAGCCGCGCGCTCACCGGAACACCAGCGCGTGGTAGCCGGGGTGCTCCAGCAGGTCCGGGTGCGCGCCGGTCGCCACGACCCTGCCGTCCACGACGTACGCCACCTCGTCGGCCTGGTCGAGCAGCAGTGGGGACGTGCTGGCCACGACGGTCGTCCGCCCCAGCCTGGCCTCGTGCACGCGGGCCGCGACCAGGGCTTCGGTGTGCGCGTCCACGGCCGACGTCGGCTCGACCAGCAGCAGCACGTCGGGGTCGGCCAGCAGCGCGCGCACGAGCCGCAGCCGCTGGCGCTGGCCGCCGGACAGCGTCCGCCCCTGCTCCTCCACCACGGACTCCAGCCCGTCCGGCACGGCGTCCGCGGCGACGGCCGTGCGCACGGCGGCGGTGATGGCCTCGTCGGAGGGGGCCTCCCGACCGGCGACGGCTTCCCGCAGCGCACCCGCGAACAGGTGGGAGTCGTTGTCCGCCACCAGGATCCGGCGGCGCACCTCGTCGATCGCCATCGCCGTCAACGGCACCCCGCCCCAGGTGGCGGCCGAGTCGGCGTACCGGCCGAGCCGGTCCACCACCTCCACCGCGTCGGCGGGCCGAGCCGCGGCCACGGCCAGCATCCGCCCGCCCGGCACCACCAGCCCCGAATCCGGGTCGTGCAGGTCGGCGGGCCCGTCCGGCCCCGGAACCCCCGGCCCGTCGGCGGAGACCTCCGGCTCCAGCGCCAGCAGCCGCACCACCCGCCGGGCGCCGACCAGGCCTCGGACGAGGTCCTCGGAGCCCTCCATCATGAAGAACACCGGCACGATCAGCGCCGTCGCGTACCCGTACACGGCGACCACCTCGCCGACCGTGATCGTCCCGGCCGCGGCCATCCGCGCGGAGAGCCACGTGACCCCCGCGACGAACAGCGACGGCAACCCGACGCCCAGCCCCTGGATCCAGCTCGTCACCGCGCCGACCCGGTACCCCTGCTCCTGCAACGCCCGCGACGCCGTCCGGTACCGGTCCGCGAACACCTCCTTGCCGCCGATCCCGCACAGCACCCGCAGCCCGGCCACGATGTCGCCCGCGCGGGCCGTCACCGCCGCCTGCTCGACGCGGTAGCCCGTCTCGGTGGCCTGCAACCGGTTCAGCAGCGGCACGAGCACCCCCACCAGCAGCGGCACCCCGACCAGCACCACCGCCGCCAGCAGCGGCGACACCCGCAGCAGCAGCGTGCCGACCAGGGCGAACGCGACCACCGAGCCGACACCGGGCCCGCTGATCGTCATCACGCGGGTGATCTGCTGGAGGTCCGTGCTGCCGATGTTCACCACCTCGCCCGCCGACACCCGGCGCGGCAGCGACGCCCCCAGCCGCACGACCTGCCGCAGCACGAGCTGCGTGGTCCGGTAGTGGGCGTCGATCCGGATGAACGTCATCAGCCGGTGCCGCAGCATCCCGCACACCGCCGTGACCGCCCCGATCCCCAGCAGCGCCACCGCCCACCGCGCCACCGTTCCCGCGTCCCCGCGCTGGAGCCCCTCGTCGACGGCCCGCGAGATGATCAGCGGCGGCAGCGTCAGCAGCGCCATCCACGTGCTGCTGACCACGACCGCCACCGCGACCCGTCCGCGCTGCGCCTCCACCAGCCACCACAGGAACCGGCCGGGCCCGCGCACGTCGGGTGTTCCCGGATCGTCGTGCGGCAGGTGCGGACGCATGATCCACAGCCTAGGTCAGCACTCCGGCAGCACCAGGGCGTTCGCGGCGGACGCCAGCGCCTCCGCCGTCGCCTGCCCGCCGGGGGCGTCCGTGGCCAGCGCCTGGTTGCGCGCCACGTACTCCCGCAGCACCTCCTGGTAGCGCGGGAACGCCGTCCGGTGGTCGCCGCCCGCGGCCTTCAGCTCGGCCGCCAGCACGTACGCGCCGACGATCGCGGCGCTCGTGCTCTGCCCGGACAGCGGTGACCCGCAGTAGCCCGCGTCGCCGACCAGCACGACCCGCCCGTGCCACCAGCGCTCCATCCGCACCTGGCTCATCGAGTCGAAGTAGAAGTCCGGCGCCTCGTCCATGAACGCCAGCAGCCGCTCCGTCTCCCAGCCGACGCCCTCGTACCGCTCGGCGACCAGCTCCCGCTGCCGGTCGAGGTCGCGGTGGTCGAAGTCCAGCGGTGGCGACTCGAACCCGAGCATCGAACGGGCCTCGGTGCCGCCGCGCGCGCTGTAGACGCCGGACATCCGGCCCTCGGTGCGGTGGAACACCTGCCAGTGGTCGAGGTCGAGGAAGTTCGGCGTGGTGAACACCGACAGGTAGACGCCGAGGTGGTGCAGGTGGCGGGACTCCTCGCCGAACACCAGCGCCCGCACCGACGAGTGCAGCCCGTCCGCGCCGACGACGAGGTCGAAGTCCTCGACGCGACCGCTGCGGAACGCGACCCGCACGCCGTCCTCGTGCTCGTCCAGCGCGGTGATCCACTCGCCGAACACCACGCTGTCCTCGTTGCCGCGCGACAGGAGTGCGCTCAGGTCGTCGCGCAGGACCTCCACGTCGGGGCTGTCGATCACGCCGCCGGTCAGCGTCTCCTCGGTGCTGCGCACGACCTCCACGCCGTCGTCGTCGACGAACGACGTGCCGCGCATGCCCGTGGCCGCCGCGCGGAGGTCGTCCAGCAGCCCCATCCGGTCCACGACCTCCAGCGCGACACCGCGCACGTCGATCGCCTGCCCGCCGACGCGCGGCGCGGGCGCCCGTTCCACGACGGTCGGGGTGGAGCCGCCGCGCCGCAGCCAGTGGGCCAGCACCGGTCCCGCAATGCCCGCCCCCGAGATCAGCACCTTCATCGAAACCCCCACGTCGCTCGCTGAGTACGATGTACAAAGTCGCAGACATGCCGTTCTCACGGGGAAATCCGGGATTCTGCACTAGTGCAGGGGGAGTCGTGGCCGAGGATCCGCCGTACCTCAGGATCGCCGCCGAGCTGAAGCGCCGGATCCAGGAGGGGGAACTGCCGCCGGGCAGCCGGGTGCCGTCGGTGCGCGGCATCGCCGCCGAGTTCGGCGTCGCCATGGCCACGGCCACGAGGGTCGTGGCGGCGTTGAGCGACGAGGGCCTGGTCCGCGCGGTCCCGAGGGTCGGCACGGTCGTCGCCACGCCCGCGCCGAGCAGGCGCTCGGTCCCGCGTCGCGACTCGACCGCCCGGCCGACCCGCGCACGGGTGGTGGACGCGGCCATCGACATCGCCGACGAGCAGGGCTTCGACGGGTTGTCGATGCGGTCGGTCGCCGCCGAGGTGGGCGTGCCGACGATGTCGCTCTACAAGCACGTGCGAGGCCGCGACGAGTTGGCGCTGCTGATGGCCGACGCGGTGTTCGCCCAGCACCGGCTGCCCGCCGTGCCGCCGCCGACCTGGCGGGCGCAGCTGGAACTGGTGGCCCGGACGCAGTGGGCCGCCTACCGCGCGCACCCGTGGCTGCCGAAGCTGCTCTCGCTGACCCGCCCGCAGCCCATGCCGAACCTGCTGCACCACGCCGAGTGGGTGATGCGCGCACTGGAGGGCCACGGTCAGAGCCCGACCGTCGTGTTCCACGCGCACATCACGCTGTTCGGCTACGTGCGGGGCACGGCGCTGAGCATCGAGCCGGAGGCGCAGGCCGAAGCCGACACGGGCCTGTCCGCCGACCAGTGGGTCGACGAGAACGACCAGGTGTTCGGGCCCGCCATCGACTCCGGCGCGTTCCCGGCGTTCGCCCGCGTCGTCAGCAGGCCGTTCGACTTCGACCTCGACGACGTGTTCGAGTTCGGCCTCCAGCGCCTGCTGGACGGCTACGCGGCGCTGTTCCGGTAGGTCATCACGGCCACGCCGCTCTCGAACACCCGCGTGCCCTCCAGCGTGAACCGCGCGGCCGGGAACTCGCCGTCGAACAGCGGGATCCCGCGGCCCAGCACGACGGGGTTGACCTTCAAGACCAGCTCGTCGATCTCCGGCAGCAGCGAGGCGGCCAGCTTCCCGCCGCCGCACAGCCAGATGCCCAGGCCGTCCTCGGCCTTCAGCTCGCGGACCTTCCCCAGCACGTCGTCGGCGACGACCTCGACGTCCGGCGGCGTGTCCCGCACGGTGCTCGACACCACGTACTGCCGGAGGTGCGGGTACGGACTGGGCCCAGCACCCGGCACCTCGTAGGTGGCCCTGCCCATGAGGACCGTGTCGAAGTTCGTGTTGGGCGGGTCGATGCCGAGCATCCGCCTGCCCACGCCGGGCAGCGTGTCCGGGTACTCCTTGAAGATCATCTCGATGTGGTCGCCCTCGACGGGGAAGACGTCGAACGTGCCGTCGGAGGCCGCGATGAACCCGTCCAGGGTCGTGGCCACGTAGTAGGTCAGGTTCCTCATGGTCCTCTACCTGCTGAAGGGGCCACCGGTGATGGTCATCGCCACCACGATCACGGCCACGCCCAGTCCTGAGTAGAGCAGCGCGTCGACACCCCGGCCGCGGATCGCGATCAGGCCCGCCTGCTCATCGGTCACCAGCACCCGCAGCAGCGCCGCGAGCAGCAGCGCGATGCCGATCAGCACCACGCCCTGCCGCCAGTGGTACTGCGCGATCCGCACCAGGCCCAGCAGCGTCACACCCAGCACCAGCGCGAACGGCAGGTGCTGACCCGCCGCCGACCGCCAGCGCTGCTCCGGCATCAGTTCCACCGCTCCCGCCCTACGCCGTCGTGAGCGAGCGCTCGGCGGCTTCGACCGTGTTGGTGAGCAGCATCGCAATGGTCATGGGGCCCGCGCCACCGGGGATCGGGGCCAGGAAGCCCGCCATCTCGGCCACGTCCGGGTGAACGTCGCCCACCAGACCGGCCTCGGTGCGGGTGATGCCGACGTCGACCACGGCCGCGCCGGGCTTGACCATGTCCGCCGTGATGAGGCCGGGGCTGCCCGCGCCCGCGATCACGATGTCCGCGCGGCGCACCTCGGTGGCCAGGTCCTTCGTGCCCGTGTGGCACAGGGTCACGGTCGCGTTCTCGCTGCGGCGGGTCAGCAGCAGGCCGATCGGGCGGCCCACGGTGACGCCGCGGCCGACCACGGTCACGTTCGCGCCCGCGATCGGCACGTCGAAGCGGCGCAGCAGCTCCACGACGCCGCGCGGGGTCGCGGGCAGGGGAGCGGCCTCGCCCAGCACCAGCTTGCCCAGGTTCGTCGGGTGCAGGCCGTCGCCGTCCTTGGCCGGGTCGATCCGCGCCAGGATCGCGTTCGCGTCCAGGTGCCCTGGCAGCGGCAGCTGCACGATGTAGGCGGTGCACGCCGGGTCGGCGTTCAGCTCGTCGATGACGGCCTCCAGCTCGGCCTGCGTCGTCCCGGCGGGCAGGTCGCGGCGGATCGACGTGACGCCGACCTTCGCGCACGCCGTGTGCTTGCCCTTCACGTACGAGTGCGAACCGGGGTCGTCGCCGACCAGAACCGTCGCCAGACCGGGGGTCACACCCCGTTCGACCAGCGCCGAGACCCGCTCGCGCAGGTCTTCGAAGATCGCGTCTCGGGTGGCCCTGCCATTGAGGATCGTCGCCGTCACGGGCTCCATCCTCGCATCACGCGCTGGTCTCGGCCTCGGCGACCTCGGACGCGCCCGCGGGCACGCGCAGGGCCAGGACCGTGCCGATCACGCCCGCCAGGGCCGCCGACCCGGCCGCCGCGGCGGGCCCGACGTGGTCGAGCAGCCACCCCGCCGTGGGCAGCGCCAGCGCGGCGCCCGCCGTCGTCGCCATCGACATCCAGCCGAACGCCTCCGCCTTGCGGCCGTCCGGTGCCAGACCGCCGATCCGGGCGTTGTTCGCCGCGATGGCCGGGGCGATGGCCAGCCCGCCGACGAGCAGCACCCCGCCGATCAGCCACGGCGACGACGGCGTCGTGACCGGCGGCAGCACCGGGACCAGCGCGGCCACGCCCGCCGCCATCAGCCCGACCCGCAGCGCGAACCGGGGTTCGCCGCGCAGCCCGCCCACGACCAGCCCGCCCAGCACCGACCCGACGCCCCAGACCGCCGTCAGCACGCCCGCCATGGCCGGACGGCCGAGGTCGCGCGCCCAGGCGATGATCACCATGTCGATGGTGACCAGCGACATCACCGACGCCGTCGCCACGACCAGCGCCGACACCAGGCCCGAGGTCGCCAGCAGCGACCGGCCGCCGGGCGCCACCGACCTCGGCACCGGCTCGTCCAGGCCCGCCCGGCGCAGCGCGAACAGGAACCCCAGCGTGCCCGCCAGCGCGAGCAGCCCGCACACCCAGATCGCCGTGCGCGGGCTCGCGAACGCGACCAGCACGGCCGCCAGCATCGGCCCGACGATGTACATGAACTCCTGGAGCGACGCCTCCACCGTGTACAGCGCCCGCTGCGCGGCGCCCTTCGCCACCCGCGGGTAGCTCGCCCTGGTCAGCTGCGTCACCGGCGGCGTGCACAGGCCCGTCAGGAACGCCGTCAGCACGGCCAGCGGCCACGCGCCCGCGGGCAGGACCGACGGCAGCAGCCCCAGCACGCCGATGCCCGTCGCGTACAACCCGCCCGTGACCAGCAGCAACCCGCTCGCCGGTGCCCGGTCCGCCGCCCGCCCGCGCAGCGGACCCGCCACCCCGAGCCCCAGCGTGAGCGCCCCGCCGACCACACCGGCCAGCGCGTACGAGCCCGTCCAGCCCGCCACCAGGAACGACAGCGCGAGCGGTGTGCCGGTCAGGTGCACCCTCCCCACCATCGACCACAGCAGCAGCGAGACGAGGTGGGGGACACCGGCGAGTTGGCGGTAGGGGCGCAGCACCCCTCCACTGTGCCGCCGACCCCCGGCGAAGTGGTCGCGATTTTCCACCTCGGGACGGGAACCCGGAGCCCTCGTTTAGCGTCAGGACCCAAAGACGACCTGAGCGAGGGGACGGCCGTGACCGCACCGGGTGGACGTAGGGCTGAGCTGGAGGCGCGCAACGCCGCCATGCGCGAGCAGGTCGACTCGCTCATGTCGGAGCTGCACCGCAAGACCGCCGAGGTGCGCGAGGCGCAGGCCAGGGCGTTGGCCATCACCGCGACCGCCACGTCGAAGGACGGCAGCGTCACGGCGAGCGTCGACTCGGCGGGCGCGCTGACGTCGCTGGAGTTCTCGCCGAACGCGTTCGAGCGCACCACGCCGGACAAGCTGGCGCGCGTCGCCACCGAGACGGTCATCGCGGCCATCGCGAAGTCCCGCACGGAGCTGAACGAGGTCCTCGCGACCGCGCAGGAGGGGCCGAGCATCGACCTCTCCGAGATGCTGCCGGGCGTCCCGTCGCTGGCCGACCTGATCCCGCCCGCCCCACCCGTGCCCACCCCGCCGTCGTCGACCCCGCCGCCGCCGCGCAGGCGCCCGAGCGATGACGACGACGAGGGCGGCAGCGTGATGGAGAGGAGCAGCTGGTGACCGGCTTCGAGGTGGACGTCCAGGGCATGCGCCGGGGCGGTACCCAGTTCAGCTCGGCCGCCGACGCGCTCGACGGCGTGTTCAAGGCACTGGACTCGGCGCTGAGCGGCGAGGGCGACTGCTGGGGCGGCGACGAGTCCGGCCAGGCGTTCGCCAAGGAGTACGTGCCGAACGCCAAGGCCACGGCCGACGCCTTCAAGAACCTGACGACGGCGCTCGGCGACATCCGCAAGGGCGTAGACCAGTCCGCCGACACCTACGAGGGCTCTGACCAGGGCAACTCCGCGGGCATTTCCAAGACGTACTGAGGGGCACCTGGTGGGTATCGAGATCCCGAGCGAGGTCACCTGGCTCTTCCCGATCGTGGTCGGGCAGAGCTGGCCGGAAGGCGACGAGACCGCTCTGCGTCGCATGGCCGACGCGTACCGCACCGCCGCCGAAGGCGTGCAGGGCGTGATCGACCAGGGCAACGGCGCCGCGAGCACGGTCGTCGCCAGCCAGATCGGCGAGGCCGCCGTCGCCTTCCAGGACTACTGGAAGAAGTTCTCCGACGGCGACGAGTCCTACCTGCCCAAGCTGAAGAAGATCTGCGAGCAGCTGGGCGAGAGCTGCGACGCCACGGCGCTCGAGGTCGAGTACACGAAGCTGTCGATCATCGCTTCGCTGATCGCGCTGGCCATCGAGATCGCCGCGCTCGTCGCCGCCGCGTTCGCCACCTTCGGCACGGCCTCCGCCGGCATCCCGATCGCCCAGCAGGCCACGCGGCTCATCGTGCAGTTCACGTTCCGGCAGCTGATCATCGCGATCCTCAAGGAGGTCGCGATCTCGGTGGGCATCGACGCGGCCATCCAGGGCATCCAGATGCTGTCCGGCGAGCGCAAGGACTGGGACTGGGGCAAGACCGGCGAGGCCGCCGTGTCCGGTGCCGTCTCGGGTCTGGTCGGCGGCGTGTCCGGCGGCCTGAAGTTCGAGGGCGGCGGGCTGGCGGGCCAGGCCGCCGTGGGCGCGACCCGCGGCGCGGTCGAGGGCGCGGTCAGCACCGTCGGCACGTCCGTGGCGATGGGCCAGGACATCAGCGCGAAGGACGTGCTGCTCGGTGCGACGTCCGGCGCGGTGTCCGGCGGCATCGGCGGCACGAAGGACGGCATCACCGTCGACGCCCCGCACGTCAACCCCGGCGGCCCCAACGGCGGCCCGCCCAGCCCCGGCGGTCCCAACGGCGGCCAACCCGACCTCGGTCCGAACCCGTCCGGTGCTCCTGGTGGTCCGCCGGGTGGCGCGCCTGGCGGTGCGCCGGGTGGTTCTCCCGGTGGTGCGCCGGGTGGCGCTCCTCCCGGTGGCCCCGGCTCGGCCCCCACGGGCGGCGGCTCCCCCGACGCCCCTCCCGCGCCCCGCCCCACCGCCGACACCACCAACGCCTCGACGGTCGCCGCACCACCCGCGCCGACCGTGCCCGCCCCGACCCCCGGCACGGCGGGCGGCAACAGCCCCGACCGCGCTCCCGCGGGCAACCCGACCCCGACCTTCGCCCCGGCGGGCGGCGCTCCAGCGGGCGGTCCGGCCCCGTCGGCCGCGGGCGGCTCGTCGCCGTCCTCGGTCAGCAGCAGGCTGGGCGCCCCGACCGCACCGGGCTTCGGCGGCGGCACACCGGGCGGCTCCAGCACCGGCGCGTCACACACCCCCGGCCCCAGCTCGACCCCCAGCGGCTCCACCCCTGGTGGTTCGACGTCCGGCGGCTCGCACACCCCCGGCTCGGGCTCGACTCCCGGCGGCTCGCCCACGTCCGGTGGCGGCTCCACCCCTGGTGGCTCGGCTCCGGGTGGCTCGACTCCCGGTGGCTCGCACGCTCCCGGTGCCGGTGGCCCCGCTCCCGGCGGTTCGCACGCACCCGCTGCCAGCGGTCCCGCTCCCGGCGGCTCCACGCCCGGCGGTTCCCACGCACCTGGTGGTTCGCCTGCCCCCGGTGGCCCTGCTCCGGGCGGCTCGCACGCCGCTCCGAGCGGCCCGACCCCCGGCAGCACCGGTCCAGCTCCCGGCGGTTCCCCGGCAGGCACCGGCCCCGCTCCCGGCGGTTCCCCGGCAGGCACCGGCCCGGCTCCCGGCGGTTCCCCTGCCGGCACCGGCCCCGCTCCCGGCGGCTTCCACGCGGCTCCGGCAGGCCCCACTCCCGGTGGCTCGCACGCCGCCCCGGCAGGCCCTGTCCCCGGCGGCTCGCCGATCGGCTCCGGTCCGGCTCCGGGCGGTTCGCACGCTCCCGTTCCCGGTGGCTCGCACGCCGCCCCGATCGGCTCCGGCCCGGTTCCGGGTGGCTCGCACGCCGCTCCGATCGGCTCCGGCCCGGTTCCGGGTGGCTCGCACGCGGCTCCGATCGGTTCCGGTCCGGCTCCCGTGGGCTCCGGTCCGGCTCCGGGCGGGTTCACGCCCGCCCCCGGTGGTGGTGCCCACTCGGCA
>NZ_DASUSQ010000066.1:0-4274 GCF_036375055.1 Umezawaea sp. | reverse complement strand
AGACCTACCGCACCTTCATGCGGCGCTCGGCCGCGTGGCGGACGCTGTTCAACCCGGCGAGCGGGTACGTCGAGCCGCGCTACGCCGCGGGCGCCTTCAAGCCCGGCTTCACGCCCGAGTCCGGCGAGGGCTTCGTCGAGGGCAACTCCGCGCAGTACACGTGGATGGTCCCCTTCGACCCCGCGGGGCTCGCCGAGGCGATGGGCGGCGTGGAGGTCGCGGTGGAGCGGCTCGATCGCCACCTCGGCGAGCTCAATCGTGGTCCGCTGTCGTCCTTCGCCTACCTGGGCAACGAGCCCGAGCTCGGCGTGCCATGGCTCTACGACTGGCTCGGTCAGCCGTGGAAGACGCAGAGGACGGTGCGTGCGGCGTTGCTCGAGCTCTTCGCCGCCTCGCCCGACGGCTATCCCGGCAACGACGACCTGGGCACGATGTCGGCCTGGTACGTGTTCTCCTCGCTCGGGATGTACCCGACGATGAGCGGCGCCGACTTCATGGCGCTGTCCAGCCCGCAGTTCGAGACCGCGACCGTCCGGATCGGGCAGTACGGCTCGAAGCAGGGCGGCACGCTCACCGTGACCGCGCCCGGCGTCACCGACGCCAACCGGTACGTGCGGACGGTGAAGTTCAACGGTGCCAACCACACCAGGACGTGGCTGGACTGGAAGGCGATGGCGAGGGGCGGCACGCTGGCCTACCAGGTCGGCGCGACGCCGTCGGACTGGGGCACGCAGACCGGGTCCGAACCGCCGTCGGTCAACAAGGCCCCGGCCGACGGCCGCGAGCACGTGGACGCCTCCGTGCGGCCCGCGTCGGCGATCCTGCCGACCAAGGGCTCCGCGCAGACCCTGACGCTGAGCCTCGACGTGCTCGGCCAGTCCCCCGGCACGCTGTCGGTGCCGCTCAAGGCCGTCGTGCCGCCGGGGTGGGGTTCGACGCTGCAACGGGCTCCGCTGCTGATCGAGTCGAAGCGGCTGCCGGTGCAGAAGACCGTGACGCTGCCGATCACCGTCCCGGCGGGCGCCGCGCCCGGCACCTACCAGGTGAAGGTGACCGCCGGAACGGTCACCCGCACGGCGTCGGTCGAGATCAGGACGGCGGGAAGCTGCGCGACCGTGGTGGACGGCCAGTGCGCCGTGGACCTCGGCCGCGAGCGCAACCACGACGGCGCCGCCACGGTGGCCGAGTCCTCGCAGGGGAACTTCGACGGCGGAGGCTGGAGCTACGACGCCGCTCTCCTGCCCCCCGCGGGCACGGTGTCGTGGGGCGGTGTCACGTACTCGACCCCGGACCCGACCGGCACGGCGAACAACTTCGTCGAGACCAGGGGCCAGGCGATGCTGCTGCCGCAGGGGAACTACAGCGCGGTCAAGCTCGTCTCGGCCGCCCACAACGGTCCGGTGACCGGAGCGGTGACGCTGCGGTACGCGGACGGCACCAGCACCCAGGTCGCGGTGACCGTCGGCGACTGGGCGGGCTCGACCCCGCCCGGCACCTCGGTCGTGCTCGACATGCCGCACCGGATCAAGGCGGGCCAGGGCGTGGACGGACCGCCGGTGCGGCTGTTCGGCCAGTCGCTGCCCGTCGACCCGGCCAAGGTTCTCCAGTCGGTCACCCTGCCCGACGACCCCCGTGTGGAGGTGTACGCCGTCACCCTGGTCTGATGGGCGGTCCCCGGCGTGAAGAGGTGGACCGAGCGTGGACCTGCACGTGAGCCTGGACGGACGACGTGAGCTGACCGCCCAGATCTACCTGCAGGTCCGCGCGGCCATCCTGGACGGGCGGCTGCGGCCCGGCGAGGCCCTGCCGCCCACCAGGGAGCTGGCCGCCGCGCTCTCGGTGTCCCGCAACACGGCCAACGCCGCGTACGAGAAGCTCGCGGCGGAGGGGTTCCTGTCCAGCCGGGTCGGCGTCGGCACGTTCGTCAGCGACCTCCCGTTCCGCGGGGCGGTGGAACCCGAGGTGCCCGAGTCGCCGCTGCGGCCGAGGCCGATGTGGGACGACATGCCCGCCCCGCCGGACCTGTCGGCGATGGGCGACAGGTTCGACTTCCGGCCGGGGATGCCGGACGCGCGGCACTTCCCGTTCGCCACGTGGCGGGCGCTGCTGGCGGGCCAGCTGCGCGACTCGGCCACCGGCTTGGGGATGTACGGCGAACCGCTGGGGCACGCCGGTCTGCGCGCCTCGATCGCCCGGCACGTCGGCGTCTCCCGCGCCGTCCGGACGACGGCGGCCGACGTCATGGTCACCGGCGGCGTGCAGCAGGCCGTGGACCTGATCGCGCGGGTCATGCTCGCGCCCGGCGACGTGGTCGCCATGGAGGACCCCTGCTACCCGCCGGTGAAGCGGCTGTTCCAGGCCATGGGCATGCGGCTGGTCGGCGTTCCCGTCGACGCCGAGGGCCTGGTGGTGGACCGGCTCCCGGAGGACGCGAAGCTCGTCTACACCAGTCCCTCGCACCAGTTCCCGCTCGGCCACGCCCTGTCGCTGTCGCGGCGGCTCGCGCTGCTGGCGTGGGCGGACCGCGTGGACGCGGTGATCGTGGAGGACGACTACGACAGCGAGTTCCGCTGGACCGGCCGCCCCGTGGAACCCCTGCACGCGCTGGACCGCACCGGCCGCGTCGTCTACGTCAGCTCGTTCTCGAAGGTGCTGCTGCCGACGCTGCGGGTCGGCTTCTGCGTCGCTCCCCCGCCGCTGCACTCGGCGCTGCGCAAGGCGAAGCACCTGGCCGACTGGCACTCGCCGGGCCCGGTACAGGGGGCGTTGGCGCAGTTCATCGACTCCGGCTTGCTGGCGGGCCACCTGCGGCGGATGCGGCGGGTCTACCGCGCGCGGCGGGACCGGATGGCGATGGCGTTCGACCAGGACTTCGCCGACGTGCTGGAACCCATCACCAGCGCGGCGGGCCTGCACGTCACGGCGTGGCTGCGCACCGACCGACCGGGCGAGGACGCGGCAGTGATCGCCAGGGCGCGCGAGCACGGCGTCGCGCTGCACTCCATGGCCCTCTGCGGGATCGAGCGCGTCCCGAGGCAGGGATTCGTGTTCGGCTACGGCCTCATCGCCACCGAGGACCTGGACGAGGGCCTCGCGCGGATGCGCCGGGCGTTCACGTGACCTCGTCGTCATTGGCCCGGTCCATCAGGGCCGATCCTGGTACTTCCACCGCGCACCGGTGCTTCCTAGGCTCGACCCGTGCCGGGATGCGGGGAGGGAGCCCCGCACCCGACGCGGCGATCGGGCACTAGCCCAACTGCGCCTTGACCTGGGCGATCGAGGGGTTCGTCAAGGTCTCGCCGTTGGGGAAGTGCAGCGTGGGCACCGTCTGGTTCCCGCCGTTGACGCTCATCACGAAGTCGGCGGCACCGGGGGTCTGCTCGATGTCCACCTCGATGTACTCGATGCCTTCGCGCTTCAGCTGGTTCTTGAGGCTGTAGCAGAAGCCGCACCAGGAGGTGGAGTACATCGTCAGGGTCGCGGGCGCAGCGGACATCGGGTTAACGCTCCTCGGGTAGGGGGAGATCGGTTCCGCAGTGTGCAACGCGCGGACCACCCCCGTCGTTACCCCAGGACGGGGGTGATTCGCGCGTCAGAGGGACGAAGGAGCGGGGTGAGCGGGCGGCCGGAAAAGCGGTGCCAGGACCACCGCCCCCCCAGCCAGCGCTGAACGGGACCACAACACTCGGCAACCAGGCCAGCCATGAACGGGACCACAACACTCCGCAACGCGGCCAGTTTTGAACGGGACCCCAGCACTCCGCAACCCGGCCGGCCTTGAACGGGACCACCGCACTCCCGGCCCGGCCGGCCTTGAACAGGACCACCGCACTCCCAGCCCGGCTCTTGCCCCTGAGCAACCGCACCAGACCAAACCCACCCGACCCGGTTGCCAACTGCTCTTCCCAACCCCACCTCCCCCGCCGCCCCGGTCCTTCCCGCCGTCGCGCTTCGGTTTGTTTGTCAAGGCATCTTTCCCGCCTTGACAAACAAACCGAAGCGTCGAGACAATCGCGGGAACGGGGTGGCGGGTGGCTTGCAACGAACCAAAAGCCATCCCCCGCTCGCACAATCGTCTCCACACCCTTTCCCCTTTGCCAAGGCGGGAAAGATGCCTTGACAAAGGGGAAAGGTGAGGTTGTCCCCTTGGATCGGGCACCCTGATCCCAGACAGCGATCTGGGGAAGGATGTTCCCCGTGTCAGGCAAGTCGAAGTACCCCGAGCAGTTCCGCAAGGACGCGGTCGCGTTGGCCACCTCCTCGGACCGGCCGTT